>NZ_JACCFW010000001.1:717877-1435754 GCF_013410455.1 Allobranchiibius huperziae
GGGCACACCGCGACGCGGCGTCGATCCAGTCCCGTCGGCCGAAGACCGCGCCGGCCTCCGCCAGCGCGCCGATCGCGAGCCCGTTCCACGCCGCGACCACCTTGTCGTCACGGCCCGGCTGCGGACGCTCGCCCCGCGCTTCGAGCAGGAGCGACCGCGTCCGCTCCCACCACGCAGCATCGTCAGTGTCCACGTCAGCGTCCTCGGCGAGCTGCAGCGTGGAGGCGCCGTGCTCGTAGGTGCCCGCCTGGGTCACCGACAACAGTCGAGCGGCGCGGGCGCCGTCGTCCTCGCCGAGTACGTCGGTCAACTGCGCGGGCGTCCAGACGTACGTGAGTCCCTCGACACCTTCCGTGTCGGCGTCCAGAGATGAGGCGAAGGCCCCTGTCCGCGTGAGTAACTCACGGAGCATGAAGGCGATGGTCTCGCCGACGACCCGCTCGAAGAGCGGATCGCCGGTGGCGCACCAGGCATGGGTGTAGACGCGGACCAGTTGCGCGTTGTCGTAGAGCATCTTCTCGAAGTGCGGCACCACCCAGCGGGCATCGACGCTGTAGCGCGCGAACCCGCCGCCCAGTTGGTCGTAGATGCCACCGCGCGCCATCCGCTCCAGGGTCTGGGCGGCCATCGCGCGAGGGTGCTCGTCGCCGGTCAGCGCGGCGGCGCGCAGCAGGAACTCCAGGCTGGAGGTCGTGGGGAACTTCGGTGCACCGCCGAAGCCGCCGTTGACCGTGTCGAACCGGCGGGCCATCGCGTCCACGCTGCGGCGCACGAGCGCGTGGTCCACCGGCTGCGACTCGGCGGTGACGACCTCGCGCAGCTTGCCGGAGATGGTGGCGCCGGACTGCACGACGTCGTCACGGCGGTCGGTCCAGGCCTGCGTCGCGGCGTCGAGCAGGCGCAGGAACTGCTCACGCGGCAGGTACGTGCCGGCGAAGAACGGATCCCCGGCGGGGGTGAGCAGACAGGTCATCGGCCATCCACCGCTGCCGGTGAGCGCCATCGTGACGTCCATGTAGACCGCGTCGATGTCGGGGCGTTCCTCCCGGTCCACCTTGATCGCCACGAAGCCCGCGTTCGCGATCTGCGCGACACCCGCGTCCTCGAACGTCTCGTGCGCCATCACGTGACACCAGTGGCACGCGGCGTACCCGACCGACAGGAGGATCGGCACGTCGCGCCGGCGCGCCTCGTCGAGCGCGTCGGTGGACCACTCCTGCCAGTCGATCGGGTTGTCGGCGTGCTGCAGCAGGTAGGGACTGGTCGCGGAGGCGAGCCGGTTCGTCATACCCCCACGGTAGGTCGCGGACCCGCCTTGGTCAGACAGGGCGGAAGAGCCCGCCAGACCTCACCCGGGCTGCCTTTCGTGGACAATGGCGCCGGTGTACCTCACGCTGACCTCCTCGGGCGAGGATGCGACCGCGCTGGGCTACCTGCTGCACAAACACCCGGACCGCGCTCAGCAGTTCTCGGTGTCGGCCGGGGTGGCCCACGTGTTCTATCCGGAGGCGAGTGACGAGCGCTGCACCGTGGCCCTGATGCTCGAGGTCGACCCGGTCGCGCTGGTGCGCGGCCGGAGGTACGGCGGGGACGCCTTCGCGCTGAGCCAGTACGTCAACGACCGTCCCTACGCCGGCTCCTCGATGCTCGCGGTGGCGCTGGGAAAGGTCTTCCGCACAGCGATGGCAGGTCGATGCGACGCCCGGCCGGACCTGCTCGGCCAGAGCCGTGATCTGGAGATACGCGTGCCGGTGCTGCCCGCGTCAGGCGGCGCCGAGATGGTCCGCGCGCTCTTCGAACCGCTGGGCTGGGAGGTGACGGCGCAGGCCCTGCCGCTCGACGAGGAAATGCCCGCCTGGGGCGATTCGCACTACGTCGACCTTCGCCTGCGCGGCACGCAGGTATTGGCCGAGGCGCTGTCCCATCTGTACGTGCTGTTACCGGTGCTGGACTCCTCCAAGCACTACTGGGTCTCGCAGGACGAGGTCGAGAAGCTGGTCCGCGCCGCCGGCGACTGGTTGCCGGCCCACCCGGCCCGCGAACTGATCACCCGCCGCTACCTGGCCCACCAGCCGGACCTCGTCGCGACCGCCGTCTCCCGCCTGGCCGAAGTCGATGACCTGCGGACCGAGTCCGTCGAGGAGGCACCGAGTGAGGAGACACCCGTTCGTCGTCCCCTCGTCGCACAACGGAAGGAAGCGGTGCTCTCCTCGCTCCGTGCCGCGGGGGCCGCACGTGTCGTCGACCTCGGCTGCGGCGAAGGAGCCTTGCTCCGCGAACTGATCCGGGACCCCCGTTTCAGCGAGGTCGTCGGCGTCGATGTCTCCGGCCGCGCCCTGGGACTGGCCGAACGGCGCTTGCACCTGGATCGGATGCCCGACAGCCAGCGCGCCCGACTGCGACTGCTCCAGTCCTCGATGACCTACACGGACGACCGGCTGAACGGCTACGACGCGATCGTGCTGATGGAGGTCATCGAGCACCTCGACACCGATCGCCTGCCCGCCCTCGAGAGCACTGTCTTCGGGCACGCCCGGCCGCGCACCGTCATCGTGACGACTCCCAACGTCGAGCACAACGTGCGCTACGAGCGGCTCGCCGCGGGCACGATGCGGCACAGGGATCACCGCTTCGAGTGGACCCGGGCCGAGTTCTCCGACTGGGTCACCGGGGTTAGCCGACGCACCGGGTACGCCCCCACCCTGCTTCCCGTGGGCGAGGACGACCCGACCGTGGGCCCGCCGACCCAGATGGCGGTCTTCGCCCGCAGCGATCAGCCCGCTCAGGAGGTGTCATGACGCAGCTCGCGGTCCCCGAGCTCAGCCTCGTGGTCCTCATCGGTGCATCAGGCTCGGGCAAGTCCACCTTCGCCCGCGAGCACTTCGGTGCCTTCGAGGTGCTCTCCAGCGACTACTGCCGCGGCCTGGTCGCGGACGACGAGAACGACCAGTCCGCCTCCGGCGACGCCTTCGACGTCCTGCACTTCATCGCCGGCAAGCGCCTGGCCGCCGGTCGTCTCACGGTCGTGGATGCGACCAATGTGCAGCGCGAGGCCAGGCGGCAGTTGATCGAGTTGGCCAAGGCCCACGACGTACTGCCGGTCGCGATCGTGCTCGACCTCCCCGAGCAGGTCTGCGTCGCACGCAACGCGGAGCGACCCGACCGTGACTTCGGCGCGCGGGTCGTACGCCGCCACCGCGACCAGCTGCGCCGGTCCCTGCGAGGGCTGTCGCGGGAGGGGTTCCGCACGGTTCATGTCCTCTCCAGCGTCGAGGAGGTCGCCGCGGCGACGATCACCCGCGAGAAGCTGCTGAACGACCTGCGTGACCAACACGGCCCGTTCGATGTCATCGGCGACGTCCATGGCTGCCGCTCGGAGCTGGAGACGCTGCTGGAGCAGCTCGGTTACGCGCTCGTCCGCGACGACCAGGCGCGCCCGGTCGACGCCACGCACCCGGCCGGGCGGCGGGCGGTCTTCGTCGGCGACCTCGTCGACCGCGGCCCGGACAGCCCTGGCGTGCTGCGGCTGGTGATGGGCATGGTCGGCAACGGCCATGCGCTGTGCGTACCCGGAAACCACGAGAACAAGTTGGTGCGTGCGCTCGGCGGGCGCGCCGTGCAGGTCAGCCACGGCCTGGAGAAGACCCTCGCCCAGCTCGCCGATGAGACCCCCGAGTTCCGGACGGAGGTGGCCGAGTTCTGCTACGCCCTCGTGTCGCACCTCGTTCTCGACGACGGCAGGCTCGTCGTCGCCCACGCCGGGCTGAAGGAGGCCTATCACGGTCGCGCGTCCGGCCGGGTGCGCAGCTTCGCGCTGTACGGCGACTCCACCGGCGAGACCGACGAGTTCGGCCTGCCCGTCCGCTACCCCTGGGCCGAGGACTACCGCGGCTCCGCGATGGTGCTCTACGGGCACACCCCGACGCCCGAGCTGGAATGGGTCAACAACACCCTCTGCCTCGACACCGGCTGCGTCTTCGGCGGACGGCTGACCGCGCTGCGGTACCCGGAGAAGGAATCGGTCCAGGTCACGGCCGAGCGGGTCTGGTACGAACCCGCCAAGCCGTTCCCGGTCGCTGAGGAGACGCCGGTGCCCGGTCAACGGGACCGCGACCAACTCGACATCCGCGACGTCCTCGGCAAGCGCATCGTGCAGACCGCCCATCACGGCCGGGTGACCGTCCGGGAGGAGAACGCCGCCGGCGCACTCGAGGTGATGAGCCGGTTCGCGCTGCACCCTCGCTGGTTGCCCTACCTGCCGCCCACGATGGCTCCGCCGCCGACCTCCGCCCGCGACGCACTGCTCGAGCACCCCGACGAGGCGTTCTCCGCGTACGCCTCGGTCGGAGTCACCGAGCTGCTGTGCGAGGAGAAGCACATGGGGTCGCGGGCGGTCGTCCTGGTCTGTCGCGACGAGAAGGTCGCGGTGCGCTGGTTCGGCGCGACGGACGGCGAGTCTGGAGCGGCGTACACCCGCACCGGGCGCTCCTTCTTCGACCGCCCCACCACCGAGAACCTCCTCACCGGCGTACGGGATGCCGTCACCTCGGCGGGCCTCTGGGAGGAGCTGGACAGCGACTGGCTCCTGCTCGACACGGAGATCGTGCCCTGGTCGGCCAAGGCGGGCGACCTGCTGCGCGACCAGTACGCCGCGGTCGGCGCGGCGGCGCGGCACGTCCTTCCCGCGGCGGCAGAGGGCCTGCGGGCTGCCCAGGCTCGGGGGGTCGAGGTCGGCGACCTGCTGGATCGCACCTGCGTGCGCGCCGACAACGCCCAGGCGTTCACCGAGGCCTATCGGCGCTACTGCTGGCCCACCGACGGGCTCGACGGTGTCGCCGTGGCGCCGTTCCAGGTCCTCGCAACGCAGGGCCGCACTCACCACGACCGTGACCACCTGTGGCACCTGGACCTCGCCGATCGCCTCGTGGGTGCTGCGCCCCATCTGATGCGCACGACGCGTCGCCAACGCGTCGACACCAACGACGACGCCTCGGTCGCCGCCGGGGTCGAGTGGTGGGAGTCGCTGACCGCCGCTGGCGGCGAGGGCATGGTCGTGAAGCCGTTCGCCAACCTCGCCCGTGCTCGACGTGGCCTCGCGCAGCCGGGCATCAAGGTCCGCGGCAGGGAGTACCTCCGGATCATCTACGGCCCCGACTACACCGACCCCGCCAACCTCACCCGCCTGCGCGACCGCAACCTCGGCCACAAGCGCTCCCTGGCGCTGCGCGAATACGCACTGGGACTCGAGTCGCTCGAGCGCCTGGCTCGGGGTGAGCCGTTATGGCGCGTCCACGAAGCCGTCTTCGCCGTCCTCGCGCTGGAATCGGAGCCGGTGGACCCTCGTCTCTGACGGGCGGGATCGCGCAAGACCTCACGGAGGTGCAGGTCGGGTGGATAGCCTCGAGATCTCGGGTCGCGCGGGACGCCGACCCGACGTCCTGCGAAGGATCGATCGGAACAGCGGGTGGTGCGATGACCACGGAACAGATCGTCGATGACCTCGACCGGGCCGTCGGTTCTGCGTTACGGCGTCCGGGCGACGACGAATACGACACCGCGACACAGCCGCGCAACGCGACCGCGGATCAGCATCCGGTCGCGGTCGTCGCCGCCACCTCCGCCGACGACGTACGCAGGGCAGTTCGCGCGGCGGCGGATGCCGGACTCGGCGTGGCCGTGCAGGCGACGGGGCACGGTGCTGCGGGCACCGTCGGCGATGACGTGCTGCTGATCGACACCCGCCGGATGAACGGCGTCTCGGTGGACCCTTCGGCCCGCACCGCGCGGGTCGGGGCCGGCGCGACCTGGGCGGAGGTGAATGCCGAGGCCGCGACCCACGGGCTGCTCGGTCTGGCCGGGACCGCGCCGGACGTCGGCGTCGTCGGCTACACCCTGTCCGGTGGGATCGGGTGGCTGACCCGCGCGCACGGAATGGCCAGTGCATCGCTGCGACGCGTCGAGTTCGTGGACGGCGACGGCGAGCCGCAGGTCGCCGACGAGCAGGAGAACCCCGAGGCGCTGTGGGCCTTCCGGGGCGCCGGAGGGGTCGGCATCGTCACAGCGGTCGAGATCGACCTGGTCGCGGTGCCGGACCTGTGGGCCGGGTACCGGCTGTGGCCGATCACCGAGGCCGAATCCGTCGTCGCTGCGTGGACCGATGCGTTGGGGCAGATCGACGAGACGCTGACCAGCGCGATCGGTTTCCTCAAGGCACCTGACGCGCCCGTGGTGCCGGAGGCGCTGCGGGGCCACCGGGTCGTGCACCTGTCGGCGGCCTCGGTGAGCGGCGAGGCTGGTTTCGAGCCGCTGGAACGCGCGTTGCGCGCGGCACCGGAGCCGGCGATCGACACGACGGGGCCGTGCGACGAGAAGCGCCTGGCGGTCATCCACCTCGATCCGCCCGACACCGTGCCGGCGATCGGCGACGGGGGTTGGCTGACCGCGTCGACTCCTGCCCATGCGTTGGCCATCCTCAGCGCGCTGGGCGTGGGCGACGACGCACCGTTGGCCGAGATGGAGATCCGGCACGTCGCGACGACGGTCGCCGCGCACGCCGACGGAGCGATGACGAGCCCACCCGGTCCGTTCCTGTTGCACGTGGTCGGACCGGCGCCGACCGTCGACGACCGCCGCACCGTCGAGCAGGCGATCGACGTCGTACGGGCTGCCGTGCAGCCGGTCGAAACGGGACGGGCGGCGGCATCCTTCCGTGACGGCCAGACCACCGTGCCCGGCGCGTTCGCGGACGACGAGGAGGAACGACTGCGGAGCGTGCGGCAACGCTACGACCCGCACCGCCGGATCCGCCGGCCCCGATCCGTGTGACCCGGCGGGGCGCCGGCTAGCTCTCGAACGCCTCGGTGACCGCCTCGTCGATGGTGTGCTTCGGGCCGGTGAACCAATGCCGAGCCGACGCGAACCACCAGATCGCGAGGATCACCAGGCTGCCGATCGTGAGGACGGGCGCGTAGTTGACGTACTTGAACGAGAAGCCCTTGTTGCCGGGGATGGCCGTCGGCGTGAACGGCAGGATGAAGTAGACGCAGATGACGGCGATCTCCGCCACCGCCACGATGTTCATCCACTTGTACTTCGATCCGAGCGTCCAGGAACCGGGCTCGAAGCCGTCGCGCATCCGCCAGCGCAGGAAGATCGGGATCGCGAACGCGAGGTAGAGCCCGATGACGGCTACCGACGTGACCGCATAGAACGCCACCGGCACGGGGGCGCCGTTCACGTCGACTTCCACGAGCGCCGGCAGGGTGATGAGGATCCCGATGACGGTGACGAAGGTGACCGCGTTGGCGGGGATGCGGGTGCGCGGATTGACGTTGGAGAGCAGTCTCGACCCGGGGATGCCGCGGTCCCGGCTGAAGGCGAACGTCATCCGCGACGCACTCGTGAGGCAGGCGGTGGCGCAGAAGAGCTGGCCGGCCGTGGAGATGAGCAGGATCAGGACGTGCCACTTCTGCGGCAGGGCCTGTCCGAAGATGAGGTCGACGGCGCCACCGCCTTTGGTCACCGCCTTCGGATCCTGCACGGCGAAGACGAACGCCAGCAGGAGCACGTACCCGCCGATCGCCGAGTAGAAGATGGAGCGCCAGATCCCCTGGGCGGCCCCCTTCGCGGCACCCTGCGTCTCCTCCGACAGGTGCGCGGAGGCGTCGAATCCGGTGATCGTGTACTGGGTGAGCAGGAGCCCCAGCGGCATGACGAGGAACCAGTACTTGTTGTCCGCATAGCCGGAGTTGTTGATCCGGTCGGTGAAGACGAAGCTCGCGCTCTGGTGCTTGTCGGGGATGATGATCAGCACCGCGATGATGATGGCCGCGCCCGCCACGTGCCACCAGACCGAGATGTTGTTGAGCACCGCGAGCAGGTGACCGCTGAAGATGTTGGCCAGCGCCGCGAGCACCATGATCACCACGAAGATGGCGAAGACCGTCTTCAGACCGGAGTGCTTGGCCCACGAGGCGCTCAAGGTGTCCAGGGTCAGGTCCAGGAAGGTGGCTGCGCCGTACCCGACGGACGCGGTCACGGCGAGCAGCCCGATCAGGTTGAGCCAGCCGGTGAAGAAGCCCGCGCCGGGGCCGCCCATCTTCGAGGCCCACCAGTAGATGCCGCCGGAGGTCGGGTACGCCGAGACGAGTTCGCTCATCGTCAGGCCGATGATGAGGATAAACGCGGAGATGATCGGCCAGCCCCACGAGATCGCGACCGGCCCGCCGTTGTTCCACGCCTGCCCGAAGGTGGTGAAGCAACCGGCCAGGATCGAGATGATCGAGAAGGAGATCGCGAAGTTGGAGAAGCTGGACCAGCTGCGGCTCAACTCCTGTTTGTAGCCGAGCGTGGCGAGGAGCGCGTCGTCGTCGGACAGGGGTGCGGCGTCATCGGCCATGGGGGCTCCTGGTGCGAGAGTCGTTCTGCGCGAGGCTAGTGGCGCCGATCGGCCCCGGTCCATGGATCTGAGGAAAAAAGGTCCATTTCCAAACCATTGACGGCGGGCGCCGCGGTGGTGAGACTGGCCGCGTGTCAGCCGTGCCGCACCTCGCGCCCTACCGGGATCTGCAGGAGTTCACCCTGCAGCCGGCGGTCGGGAACGTCTTCGAGGCCGTCGTCGGGCAACTCGCGACGGCGATCCGACTGGGCGTCTTCGCCGACGGCGAGCAGTTGCCGCCCGAGCGCGAACTGTCCGAACGGCTCGGTGTCAGCCGGATGACGCTGCGGGACGCGATCGCGGCGCTGCGCGACGCCGGTCTGGTCCGGACCACCCGCGGTCGCGGTGGCGGCACGGTCGTGACCTACGACGGCACGCACGCGCCCGGCGTACGACCGGCAGGGGAGTACGACGTGGCCGACGTATTGCGTTTCCGGCGGCTCGTCGAGGCCGGCGCGGTGGAGGCTGCCGCAGAGCGGACCCTCGACGACGAACAGCGGGCATGGCTGTCACGGTGCCTCGCCGATGCCGCGAACACCGTTGGCACCAGCGAGCATCGGATCGCCGACTCCCGCCTGCACCTGGCGCTCGCGACTGTGTCCGGCAGCGCGTTGCTGGCCGAGTCGGTGACTCGGGCGCAGGCCGCCCTCGGTGATCTGCTCGCCGCGATCCCGGTGCTGCCGCGCAATATCGAGCATTCGCAGTCTCAGCATGCCCGGATCGTCGACGCGGTCCTGCGCGCCGACGCGGTGGAGGCGGGGGACGCCATGCGGCAGCACTGCGACGCGACCGCCGAACTGCTCATCGGGCTGATCGGATGAGCCGTTGACGAGACACCCGAGCCGGAGAGAAGGGCCGCGATGACCGCACCCACACTGACGCTGGAGGAGCTGCGCGCCCAGATCGAGGCGGGCACGATCGACACCGTCATCGTCGCCTTCACCGACATGCAGGGCCGACTGCAGGGCAAACGGCTGCACGCCCACTACTTCCTGGAGCATGCGCTCGCCGACGGCACCGAGGGCTGCAACTATCTGCTCGCAGTCGACGTCGACATGAACACCGTTGCCGGCTATGCGATCTCGTCCTGGGAGAGGGGATACGGAGACTTTCTCTTCGAGTTGGACCTGACGACGTTGCGGCGCACGCCGGGAGAACCGACCAGCGCGACCATCCAGTGCGATCTGGCCTGGCTGGACGACCGCGGACCGGTGCGTGAGGCACCCCGGTCGGTGCTGCGTGCGCAGGTGGAGCGGGCTGCTCGGGCCGGGTGGTCGGCGTACGCCGGCACCGAGCTTGAGTTCATCGTCTTCGAGCAGACCTACGAGCAGGCCTGGGATGCGCAGTACGTCGGGCTCACCTCGGCCAACCGCTACAACATCGACTACTCGATCGTGGGCGGCAGTCGGGTGGAGCCGCTGCTGCGCGATATCCGCAATCAGATGTGGTCCGCGGGCATGGTCGTCGAGAGCGCGAAGGGCGAGTGCAACCCCGGGCAGCACGAGATCGGCTTCCTCTACGACGAGGTGCTGCGCACCTGCGACAACCACGTCGTCTACAAGACCGGCGCCAAGCAGATCGCCGCGCAGCACGGGCGGTCGCTGACCTTCATGGCCAAGTACGACGAGCATGAGGGGAACAGCTGCCATATCCACCTCTCGCTGCGCGGGGCCGACGGCGCCATGGTGTTCGCCGACGACGTGCGCGACGGGGGCCACAGCAGGCTCTTCGACCACTTCCTGGCCGGGCTGCTCGCGACAGCGCGTGAGTTCACCTGCTTCTACGCGCCGAACATCAACTCCTACAAACGATTCGCCGACGGTTCGTTCGCGCCGACCGCCGTCGCGTGGGGCCGCGACAACCGCACCTGCGCTCTGCGTGTGGTCGGCCACGGCCCGTCGCTGCGGGTGGAGAACAGACTGCCCGGAGGCGACGTCAACCCCTACCTGGCGACGGCGGCGATGCTCGCCGGTGGCCTGTACGGCATCGAGAACGAACTCGAGCTCGAGCCGGCGTTCGAGGGGAACGCGTACACCAGCGATGCGCCGAAGGTGCCGACGACGCTGGACGAGGCACGACGACTGCTACTCGAATCCGACGTGGCACGAGCGGCATTCGGCGACGACGTCGTCGAGCACTACGCCCACGCGGCCGAGGTCGAGATCGCCGCCTTCGGCGCCGCGGTCACCGACTGGGAGCGCAAGCGGGGGTTCGAGCGACTGTGAGCACGCCGTACGACGTTATCAACCCCTCGACCGGCCGGACGATCCGGGCGGTGCACCATGCGAGCCTGGAGGAGACGGACGCGGTCATCGCCCGTGCGCACGCCGCGGCACCGGCCTGGGCCCGCGTCGACCCCGCCGACCGTGGACGCCTGCTGCGGCGGTTCGCGGACGTCGTCGACGCCCATCTGGCCGAGCTGGCCGAGCTGGAGATCGAGAACGCCGGCCACACCCGCGGCAACGCGATGTGGGAGGCGGGCAACGTGCGCGACGTTCTGCACTATTACGCCGCCGCCCCGGAACGACTGTGCGGCAGGCAGATTCCGGTTGCCGGTGGGATCGATCTGACCTTCCAGGAGCCACTGGGCGTGGTCGGCGTCATCGTGCCCTGGAACTTCCCGATGCCCATCTTCGGCTGGGCCGTCGGGCCGGCACTGGCCGCGGGCAACACGGTCGTGGTGAAACCTGCCGAACTGACTCCGTTCACCGCGCTGCGGCTGGCCGAGCTCGCCCTCGAAGCCGGGTTGCCGGAGGGGGTGCTCAACGTCGTACCGGGTGAGGGACCGGTCGTGGGTCAGCGGTTCGTCACCCACCCGCACGTGCGCAAGGTCTGCTTCACCGGGTCGACGGCGGTCGGCAAGAGACTGATGGCCCTGGCGGCCGACGATCTGACACGGGTGACGCTCGAGCTCGGCGGCAAGAGCGCCAACATCGTCTTCGCGGACTGCGACGTCGACGCCGCGGCGGCTGCCGCACCCGGTGCGGTCTTCGACAATGCCGGGCAGGACTGCTGCGCGCGGAGCCGGATCCTCGTGCAGCGCAGCGTCTTCGACCGCTTCATGGAGTCCATGGAGCCGGCGGTGCATGCGGTCCGGGTGCAGGACCCGTCGTTGAACGGCGATGCCGACATGGGGCCGCTCATCAGCGACACCCAACGGCAGCGGGTGCGCGGCTTCGTCGAGGACGCCGACTCAGCGGTGCAGATCGCATTCCGCGGTGACGCGCCCGACGGTGCCGGCTGGTGGTACCCGCCGACCGTGGTCGTGCCGACCGGCACCGGTGACCCGCTGTGGCAGGAGGAGATCTTCGGTCCGGTGGTCTCGGTGCTGCCGTTCGAGGACGAGGCGGATGCGATCGCGATGGCCAACGACACGGCGTACGGTCTGGCGGGCTCGATCTGGACCGACAACCTCGGTCGCGGACTGCGCGTCGCGCGGGGCGTGCGCGCGGGCAATCTGTCGGTCAATTCCCATTCGGCGGTGCGCTACTCGACGCCGTTCGGCGGCTTCAAGTCCTCCGGCCTCGGTCGTGAGCTCGGACCGGACGCTCTCGACGCGTTCACCGAGACCAAGAACGTCTTCATCTCCACCGCCCACTGACCCCGAAAGAAGGGACATTCGATGCCTGGAAGGCTGCAGGACAAGGTCGCCGTCGTCACCGGAGGATGCTCCGGCATCGGGCTGGCCACCGTCCGCCGGTTCGCGGAGGAGGGCGCGTCCGTGATCATCGCCGACATCGACGAGCAGACCGGCGAGCGGGTCGCTGACGAGGTGCACGGGCGATTCGTGCGCACCGACGTGACCGATGCCGAGCAGGTCGAGGCGCTGTTCGCGACCGCCAAGTCGGCGTACGGCAGCGTCGATGTCGCGTTCAACAACGCCGGTATCTCACCACCCGACGACGACTCGATCCTCACCACCGGGATCGAGGCGTGGCAGCGCGTGCAGCACGTGAACCTGACCAGCGTCTACCTGTGCTGTAAGGCCGTGCTGCCGTACATGATCGAGCAGAAGCGCGGATCCATCATCAACACAGCGTCATTCGTCGCGATCATGGGAGCTGCCACCTCGCAGATCTCCTACACGGCGAGCAAGGGCGGGGTCCTCGCGATGTCGCGTGAGCTGGGGGTGCAGTTCGCACGCGACGGGGTGCGGGTCAACGCCCTGTGCCCCGGGCCGGTCAACACTCCGCTGCTCAAGGAGCTCTTCGCCGCCGATCCGGAGCGTGCCGCACGCCGGCTGGTGCACGTGCCGGTCGGCCGGTTCGGCGAACCGGAGGAGATCGCGAACGCCGTACTCTTCCTGGCCTCCGACGAGTCCAGTTTCATCACCGCCACCGACTTCCTGGTCGACGGCGGCATCTCCGGCGCGTACGTCACGCCGCTGTGAGCAGGCCTGTCATCGGCATCACGCCGTACCTGGAACCCGTCGACCGGGACGTCTGGCGCGCCCAGCTGAGCGTGACGCTGCCGGCGACCTATGCCGAGAAGGTGATCGAGGCCGGCGGCATCCCGTTGGTGGTGCCACCGCTGCCCGACGCCGACGAGGAATGGGCCGCACGGGTGCTGGGACGGGTCGACGGTCTGATCCTCTCCGGCGGCGCCGACGTCGAGGCGGCCCGGTACGGCGCGCAGCCGCACCCCGCCGCTCAGGAGGCTCGGCCTGATCGCGACGTCAGCGAGCTGCTGCTGGCGCAGGTCGGGCGGGAACTCGACGTGCCGACGCTCGGGATCTGCCGGGGGATGCAGGTGATGGCGGTGGCGGCCGGCGGCACACTCAATCAGCATCTGCCGGATGACGTGGGCCACGAGAGGCATTCGCCGTCACCGGGGGAGTGGTCCTCCCACCGGGTGCTGGTGGGGCAGGGCACTCCGCTCGCCGCGCTGCTCGGCGCCGAGGTGACGTGCCCGACGTACCACCATCAGGGCGTCGCGTCCTGTCCCGGGTACGACGTGGTGGCCCGCGCCGAGGACGGGGTGGTAGAGGCCATCCACGACCCGTCGGCACGGTGGCGGCTCGGGGTGCAGTGGCACCCCGAGCAGGGCGACGACCTGCGGCTCTTCGAAGCACTCGTCGCGGCCTGTTCCTGACATGGGAGTACGTGCGCGCCCGATCGAGCGCGTATCCACTCCCACGATCGTCAGCGGAAGTCGCGGGAGGTCAGCTCCACGGCGATCGGCAGCTTCTCCAACCGGTCGGCGACCACGTTGACGATGTTCTCCGGTGACCGTTCGAGCACGCCGCGGATGATCATGGCGGGTGCGGACCGGGCTATGACGCGGTAGCGGTGCCAGACGCCCCGGCTGCAGATGATGTTGATCAGGCCTGTCTCGTCCTCGAGGTTGAGGAACGTGATGCCGCTCGCGGTCGCGGGCCGCTGCCGGTGGGTCACCACCCCGGCCACCTCGATGCGCCGACCGGACTCGACCGTGAGCAGGTCACTCGTGCGCAGGACGCCCCGCTCGCGCATCACCGTGCGGGCGTGCCGCATCGGGTGGTCCGCGGGGCTGATGCCGGTGGCCTGCAGATCGTGGATCAACAGCTCACCCAGGGTGAGCTCCGGCAGCAGCGGGGGCTGGTAGGGCACGTTGATGTCGAGCTGGCCCTGCTTGATCGCCGTGGCATCGGCCGCCTGCCACAACGCGCCGCGGCGCGAGCCGGACAGGTCATCGAGCGCTCCGGACAGCGAAAGCGCCTCCATCTGCTCGGTGTCCAGCTCGGCACGCCTGGCGAGGTCGCTCAGGTCGGCGAATCTGCCGTCCCGTTCCCGGCACGCGACGATCCGCTCGGCGACCTCCTGGCCGAGCGCCGAGACGTCGTCCAGGCCGAGGCGCACACTGTGCTGCCCGTCGCGGCGGTGCCGTTCGGTGTCCGGAGGTCGTGTCGCGTCGAACTCGCCGATCTCGTCCTGCTGGTAGTCCCGCAGGCAGGACTCCATGCCGCCGCCCATGCCGTGAGTGGCACCGTCCTCAGCCTCCAGGTCGGCATAGACGTTCGAACGATGGATGTCTGGTTGTAACACGATGACGCCATGTCTTCGGGCGTCACCGACCAAGGTCTGCGATGAGTAGAAACCCATCGGCTGGGCACGTAGCAACGACGCCAGGAACGCCGCGGGGTAGTGCAGTTTCAGCCACGAGCTCGCATAGACCAGCACCGCGAAGCTGAGCGAATGCGACTCCGCGAAGCCGAAGTTCGCGAATGCCTCGATCTTGTTGTAGATCTCGTCAGCCGTCTCCGGCGCGATCCCGTTGGCGGCCATCCCGTCGTACAACTTGGCCTTGAGCGTCTCGATCTTCTCGACACCCCGCTTGGATCCCATCGCGCGGCGCAGCAGGTCGGCGTCGGCGGTGCTGCAGTTGCCGACGGTGGTGGCCATCTGCATCAGCTGCTCCTGGAAGAGCGGGATGCCGAGCGTGCGCTCCAGGACGTCCTCCAGCAGGGGGTGCGGGTAGGTGACCGCCTCCTCGCCGGTACGACGCCGGATGTACGGGTGCACCGCACCGCCCTGGATGGGACCCGGGCGGATCAGCCCGATCTCGACCGTGAGGTCGTAGAAGCAGCGCGGCTTCAGGCGGGGAAGGGTGCCGATCTGCGCGCGGCTCTCCACCTGGAAGACACCGATCGAGTCGGCCCGGCACAGCATGTCGTAGACACCGGGCTCGTTGCGGGGGATCGTCTCCATCCGCCACACCTGCCCGAAGTGGGTGCGCACCAGGTCGAAGGTGTGCTGGACGGCTGCCAGCATCCCGAGGCCCAGCAGGTCGAACTTGACCAGCCCCATCCACGCGCAGTCGTCCTTGTCCCATTGCAGGACAGTGCGATCGGTCATCCGGGCCGGCTCGATGGGGCAGACGTTGCCGACCGGTTCGTCGGTCAGCACCATGCCGCCGGAGTGGATGCCCAGGTGCCGGGGGAAGGTGAGCACCTGGCTGGCCAGCTCCACGACGGCCGGAGCGATGTCGTGGTCGGCGCTGTCGATCTGCCCGCCCCACCGCTCGACCTGCTTGGACCAGGCGTCCTGCTGGCCCTGACTGTGTCCGAGCGCCTTGGCCATGTCGCGCACGGCGTTCTTGGGGCGGTAGGTGATGACGTTGGCGACCTGGGCGGCGTTGCGGCGGCCGTACTTCGCGTAGACGTGCTGGATGACCTCCTCCCGGCGTCCGGCATCGAAGTCGACGTCGATGTCGGGCGCCTCCTCGCGCAGCTCGGACAGGAACCGCTCGAAGGGCAGGCCGTAGAAGATCGGGTCGATGACCGTGATGCCGAGGGCGTAGCAGACGGCCGACGCGGCAGCGGATCCCCTTCCCTGACAGAGGATCCCCTGCTCGTGCGCGAAGCTGACGATCTCGTGCACGATGAGGAAGTAGCCCGGGAAGTCCTTGGCCTCGATCACCCGCAGCTCGTGCTCGAGTCGCTCCCGGTGGGCCGGGGTCAGCTCCTTCCACGCCTGCGCGGCGCCCTGCCAGGTGAGTTCGCGCAGCCAGCTCATCGGCGTGTGCCCGTCGGGCACCTCCTGGCGAGGCAGTCGCGGGCTGGCGGAGCGCAGCCGGAAACCCAGGTCGGCGGCGATGTCGGCGGTGCGCTCGACCGCGCCGGGGAACCGGGCGAAGCGTGCCCGCATCTCGGCGCCGCTGCGGATGTGCGCCTGGTCGCTGCTCGGCAGCCACCCGTCGAGATCCTCCAGACTGCGACGGGCCCGAACCGCGGACAACGCACTCGCCAGCCGGAACCGGTCGGGAGCGGCATAGTGCACCGCGTTGGTCGCCACCGTGTCGACGCCGGCGCGGCGGGCGATCTCGGCCAGTCGGTCGATGCGCAGACTGTCTGCAGGGTCGCCGTGATCGGTGAGCTCGACGAGCACGTTGGCGGCACCGAAGAGGTCCTGCAACCGGCGTACCTCAGCGAGTGCCGCGTCGTCACCGGAGCGTTCCAGCGCCTGCCGGACCATCCCCTTGCGGCAGCCGGTGAGCACCGTCCAGTGACCGTCGGCGGTGCCGGCCAGCGACGCCAGGTCGTAGATCGGCCGTCCCTTCTCCGACCCGGGCGCCAGATGCCCGTCGGTGAGCGCCCCGGCCAGCCGGTGGTAGCCCTCCTGGCCGCGTGCCAGCACCAGCAGGTGGCTGCCCTCGGGGTCGGGCATGCCGTTCTGAGGCGCGGTCAGGTCGAGCGACAGCTCGGCGCCGAAGACGGTGTCGATGTCGCCGAACGCCTCGGCCGCCTCGGCCATCCGCACCACGCCGTAGAGGCCGTCGTGATCGGTCAGCGCGATGCCACGCAGCCGTCGCCGGACCGCCTCGGTGACCAGTTCCTCCGGCGAAGAGGCGCCGTCCAGGAAGCTGTAGTGGGAGTGCGCGTGCAGCTCGGCGTAGGGCACCACCGGCCCGTCGTCGACGTCGTCGTCCGGTGGCAGCGTCGGTGCTTCGAACGCGGTGCGCTTGCGCGAGAACGCCGGTCCGTCACCGCCGTCGGCGGGGTACGCCGGTCGCTGGGCGGGCCTGGTGCCCTCCGACAGCAGCCGCTCCAGGTCCGACCACGGGATCGGCGGGTTACTGAATCCCACGGTCGCGGGTCTCCTCAGTCATAGCGCGCCTCGGTCCACCAGTGTTCGCCGCCGGCCAGCAGCAGCCACGCTTCGTTGTGGTCGTCGATCATCTGGAATCTGTTGACGTTCAACGGGTTGCGCCACCATCTCTGCTGGATCGGCCACGGGCCGGCCCAGGCGGTGACCCGGCGCGCCGGGCCGTCGCCGAGGCGCAGGGTGGCCGGTGGCATCGACAGGCCGCCACGCCGGTCGACGCGTACGACGGCCCCCTCGGCATCGAGCACCACCGCGGGGCGGGCCTGCGCGAAGACCGTCGACGGCGCCGGGCCGGGCAGCGACCCCGGCCACGGCTGGTCGGTACGACGCTGCGCGGACGTCGGGATCGCCTCACCCCACGGCCGCAGCACCCGGCGTTCGTCGAGCAACCGGCCGCCGCCGACGCTGACCGACAGCACCGCGTCGTGACCGAGGCGCGCCTGTAGTTGGGTCACGGTGCGCACCACGTGCTCGTCCGGCCGGTCGCCCCACAGCCCCTCGGCGTGGTGGGAGGCGCTCTCCAGCGATTCCGGCGCCATCGTCACCAGGGTGACGGCGTCGTACCGCTCGCTGGTCTCGGCGGAGAACTCATCGAGCTGCCACCGCACCCGGTCCAGCAGCTCCGCCCCGGTGAACTGCCACGGGTGACGCCAGAGTCGCTCGTGCACCAGGCCGGCCTCGGTGTGCAGGGTGAGCCGGATCTGGTTGCAGACCAGGGCATGCTCCATCAGTGCGGTGATGAGCCGGTCGACGGCCGGGGTGCACTGCGCGACCAGCTGCTCGACGTCGCCCACCGGCGGATCGCAGACGACCCGCAGGTCGAGGTCGAGCGGCACCGATCGGGGTGAGATGGCCGGTGCGTCCTCACCGCAGGCCAGCTGGTGGGCGCGCAGACCGGTGGCCCCGAAGCGCGCGTGCACGTCACCTCGGGGAAGGGCGGCGAATTCTCCGAGATGGCGGATTCCCATGCGGCGCAGCATGTTCGGCATACGGGCGTCGTCCACCGCTGCGCTGAGCACGGTCACCGGCAGACCGGCCAGGAAGGAGGTGGACCCGCCGGGCGGCACCTGCAGCCAGGGCACCTCGCCGGTGGTGGCGTAGGCGGACTGCTCGGCGGTGAAGAGCCCGTCGGCCACGGCAAGCCGTACGTCGTGGTCGAACTCCTCCTGCACGGCGGCGGCGAGCGCATCGGCCGCTGCCGCCTCGCTGCCGTAGAACCGGGCGATCCCGACGGCACGCACCGCGGCCAGTCCCGGCCGGATCACCTGCACCAGGGGAGCGCGCTGCTCGATGACGCGCAGGACTGGCTCGAAGGCGCGCTGCTCGACCTCCGGGTCGTGGAGCAGGACCTGCAGATCCGGGCACCTGGCCTGGGCGTGCCGGATGCGCAGGCCCTCGGTGACGCCCTCGGCGGCGGCCGCCGCCGAACAGGCCAGCACGATCCCCTTGGCCACGACCGCCAACGGCGCGTCGGCCGGCGCGCCGGCCGCCTCCTGCGCGGCGATCAGCGACCAGCCCGGCCACCAGAGGGCCAGCACCCGCACCGGCGTCGAGGTCGCCGGGAGCATCCTGCTCATGCCGGCCATGCCTGTACTGCCTGTGCTGCCTGTACTGGCCAGCCGAGGTCGGCGGTGCGCTCCCGATGCCGCTCGGTGACGGTGATCCTCAGCCGCTGACGCATCAGCGCGCCGTACCCCTGGCCGAGGCCGTCCCAGCCGGTCGTCACGGCCTCGATGTGCGCGGCTGCCCGGGGCCAGGCGCCGGCCACGATCATCGTCGTACGCCGGATGCGCAGCCGGGCGTGCAACCGCTCGACCTCACCCGGCGTCACGTGCGGCGGGCGGGAGGTGAGGATCAGATCGGCGATCTCGGTCAGGGCGGCGACCACGCTCACCCAGTCCTGCGACGGGGGGTGCGGCACCAGGACCAGTCGGGTCAGGTCGGCGCCCCAGGCGGCCGCCGACTCGACCCCGAAGTGCGGCAGTCCTACTGCGGCACACCAGGATCCGGTCCTGGTCGGCTCGGCCAGCAGACCCATGGCCACGGTGGTCGAGCCGGAGAGGGTGTAGACGCTGCCGAGCCGCAGCCCGGTGGGGAAGCTGTCGCGCAGGTCGGGATGCACCGGTACGCCGGGCAGAGCGAACACAGCTGAGCTCTGCCGGACCTGTCCCGCCTGCCTCTTCTGCCCGCCGGTCTCGCGACGCAGCAGGTCGTGCAGGTGGGCGACCGTCTCGTCACGTGAGGTCACCGGTGGGGGAGGCAGCATCCCTCCATGATCGAACACGCGTTCGAAAGACGCAAGTGCCCCGTCCGACTAGCGTGACGCCATGCTGCTCTACTCCATCGGCGCCTCGATGGATGGTTTCATCGCCGACCGACAGGGCGCCTTCGACTGGTCGGCGCCGAGCGATGAGCTGTTCGCCTTCCACCTGGAGCGCGTGCGGGAACTCGGCGCCCACCTGTGCGGGCGCAAGCTCTACCAGACCATGCTGGTGTGGGAGACCGACCCGTCGCTGCGCGAGACCGAGCTCTACGCGGCGTTCGCCGACGTGTGGAGCGCCCTGCCGAAGGTCGTCTTCAGCCGCACGCTCGAGCGCGTCCAGGGGAATGCCCGGCTCGCCGAGGGATCGGTCGCCGAGGAGATTGCAGCTCTCGCCGCCACCGGCCGGGACGTCGAGATCGGTGGTGCCGACCTGGCCGCCCAGGCGATCGAGCTCGACCTCGTCGATGAGTTCCGGATCTTCCGCTACCCGATCGTCGTCGGCGGAGGCACACCGTTGCTGCCACCGGTCACCACGGATCTGCGACTCGATCTGATCGAGACCAGGACGTTCGGGCCGGTGGTCTACGAGCGCTACGCGCGGGCCCGCGGCTGACGCGGTCAGGCTCCCGCGGACACGTTGCCGCGCCGCGACAGTTCCTCGTCCAGATGCAGCAGGCCCGGCCCGTCGTCGTCGATCCGCTTCAGACGGCCGATGATCGCGTCGACGGTCGATTCCTCCTCGATCTGCTCCGCCAGGAACCAGTCGAGCAGCGGCCGGGAGTCCAGATCGCCCTCGGACTCCGCGGTCCGGTAGAGCTCGCGGATGGAGGCGGAGACCTTCTGCTCGTGCTGCAGGGCGAGCTCGAAGCAGCGCAGCACTGAGGAGACGGGCTCGGCGTCCGGGCCGTCGATGGTCCCGATGACCGGGCGGTTGTCGCGGTCGCTCGCGTGGTCGATGAACTTGTTGGCGTGCACGATCTCCTCGTCCGCCTGATGGCGCAACCACGCGGAGACCCCCGGCAGATCCAGCTTGCCCATGTCGATCGCCAGCTGTCGGTAGACGATCGACGCGCGCAGCTCCAGGGTGATCTGTGCGCTGAATGCCGTCTCGAGGGCGTCGCTCATCTTCATCTCATCGACCTTAGGCACCCGACACACCCCTGACCAGGCAGCGGAGGCGGGCCGCGCAAGCCCCGGCGGCGTCTACCTGACGGCCGCGACCTCGGCCACCCGCTCGTTGACGTCCTCCAGGCTGCGTCCGGTGGTGCGCGGTCCGAAGAGCCCGATGTCCACGCAGAGGACGGCCATGATGACCGCCGACCCCGCGAAGACGCCGCCCGCGTGGAAGTGGTCGAGCGCGCTGACCGCGATGAACGGCAGCACCGCCGAGGTCAGCCGGGAGAGCGAGTAGCAGCTGCCGACCGCGCTCGATCGCACGGTCGTGGGGAAGATCTCCGCCTGGTAGACGTGGTAGGCGTTGGAGAAGACGTTGCTCGACACGGTCAGCAGGAAGCCCGCGGACACGATCACCGCGGTGTTCGTGGCGACCCCGAAGGTGATGCCGAACAGCGCCATCAGCACGGCCGCCACGATGATCAGGAACTTGCGCTCGACACGCTCCACGATCGGCACCGCGACCAGCGCGCCGATCGGATACCCCAGGAACGACAGCGCCGCGAAGCCGAGCGAGTCGGTGACGTTGTAGCCCTTGCTCTTCAGCACCAGGGGAGCAAGGGTCCCGAATCCGTAATAACCCACGGTCTGCAGGACGTTGAACACCGCGAGCATCACCGTGCGCCGGCGGTACTCCACCCCGAGGAGCACACGCAGAGGGACACGGCGCGCCTCGACCGGCGCGTCGGCGGGCTGGGTGTGCGGCTGCTCGGTGCGGGCGGCGGGGACCGCGCCGCTGCGGCGTTCGATGTCGGACACGATGGCGTCCGCCTCGGCGTAGCGCCCACGCGACTCCAGCCAGCGCGGCGACTCCGGCAGCAGGGTGCGCGCGGCGAAGACGAAGACCGCCCCGAGGCCGCCGGCGATCAGCAGCCAGCGCCAGCCGTCGAGACCGAGGATCTGGTGCTTCGCCACGACCCGCGCGCCGATCAGCGCCGCGAGTGGCACCCCGAGGAAGCCCACGACGTACGCCCACGAGATGTACCGACCGCGCACCCGGCCCGGTAGGAACTCGGCAAGGTAGGTGTCGACCAGCACGAGTTCGGAGCCGATCCCGACTCCGCACAGGAAGCGCAGGATCACGAACACGGTCAGGTTCGGGGAGAAGCCGGCCGCGATCGACAGCACCGAGTACGACGCGAGGTTGAGCATGAACACCTTGCGGCGCCCGATCCGGTCGGCGAGGCTCGACATCGCGAGTGCACCGACGAACATCCCGGCGAACGCCGCCGCGATGACCATGGCCTTGCCCGTGGTGCCGAGACCCCACTGCTCCGCGAGCACCGTCGCCAGCACGCCGCCGAGGAACACCTCGTAGAGGTCGAAGAACGACCCGATCCCCACGATCGCGGTCATCCGTCGATGCCAGCCGGAGACCGGCAGCGCATCGAGCCGTTCGGCAGAGTCGGAGTACGTCGTGGTCGCCGTCATCGCATTCCTTCGCATCGTCGCCTGCCCATGCTAGGTGCATTCATCACCTATGCAGAGGAGGCGCGGAAAAGCGTTCGCGGCGCCGCGGACCGGCACGACAGGATGGCGCGCGTGATGCACGAAGGGGAGACGCGCATCGATCCGGCGCTCGTCGCCGACCTGGTGGCCCGCCAGTTCCCGGCGTACGCCGAGCTGCCGATCCGGCAGGTCCGCTCCGGCGGCACCGAGAACGCCGTGTTCCGACTGGGCGAGCGGCACGCCGCTCGGTTCCCTCTGCACGACGGGTCGGTGCCGAGCCTGGTGAAGGAGATCCGCTGGGGTCCGGCGTTCTCGGCGAGGGCCTCGCTGCGGACGCCGATCGTCGAGGCGGTCGGTGCGGCGGGACCGGGCTACCCCTACCCGTGGGCGATCGTGCGCTGGCTGGACGGGCGTGACGCGCAGGAGGTCGCCGTCGGAGACAGCGAGCAGGCAGCCACCGCCCTGGGCGGCTGCGTGCGCTCGCTGTGGTTGCAGTCGCAGGACGCGCCGCGTGCGGGCGTGCTCGGGGGATCGCGCGGCGGCCCGATCGGCATACGTGACAGCGACTTTCGCGAGGCACTGTCCCGATGCGCCGGGCTGACCGACACCGCACGCGTGGGCGAGATCTGGGAGGCGGCGCTCGCGACACCGACGTGGGACGGACGCCCGGTGTGGCTGCACGCCGACCTGATTCCGGGCAACCTGCTCGTCCGTGAGGGGCGTCTCGTCGGGCTGCTCGACCTCGGCGCGATCGCGACGGGCGATCCCGCGTACGACGTCACGGCCGCGTGGTTCGTCTTCGACGGCCCGCGCCGGGCGACCTACCTGCGCGCGCTCGGCGTCGCTGTCGGGGGGCCGGTCTGGCTGCGCGCCCGCGGCCTGGCCGTGTCGCAGGCCGTGATCGCCCTGCCGTACTACCTGCACACCAACCCCACGATGGTCGCCATGGCGCGGCGGTGCCTGACGGAGGTGCTCGCCGAGCCCTAGAGCGGTGTCCAGATGTCGGTTCGGGAGGGTCGCGGCGACGCGCAACCCTCCCGACGTGACTTCTCGACCGCTGGATCAGGTGGTCGGCGGCAGCACCGACTGCTGGCTGGGCACCTCGTCCTGACGCAGCAGACCGATCGGGCAGGTCAGCCCGTTGGGGCCGTGGTTGCAGTAGCCGCCGGGGTTCTTGTGCAGGTACTGCTGGTGGTAGGCCTCGGCGTAGTAGAACTCACCGGCCGGGGCGAGCTCGGTGCTGATCTCGCCGTGGCCGTGCTCGGTGAGCACCTGCTGGAACGCCTCGCGGGTGGCCTTGGCGGCCGCCTCCTGCTCGGGCGTGGTCCAGTAGATCGCCGAGCGGTACTGGGTGCCGACGTCGTTGCCCTGGCGGTACTTGGTCGTGGAGTCGTGGTTCTCCCAGAAGATCTTGAGCAGGTGCTCCGCGTCCGTCTGCTTCGGGTCGTACGCGATGAGCACCGCCTCGGTGTGCCCCGTCCGCCCGGTGCAGGTCTCCTCGTACGTCGGGTTGGGGGTGATGCCGCCGATGTACCCGACGGCAGTGGTCACCACGCCCGGCGCCTGCCAGAAGAACCGCTCTGCGCCCCAGAAGCAGCCCATCGCGACGTACAGCACCTGGGTGCCGTCGGGCCACGGGCCCTTCAGCGGCGTGCCGAGGACCGCGTGTGTCGCGGGCACGTGCTCCATGGGCGTCGAGCGCCCGGGGAGTGCCTCGTCGGGGGAGACCATGGTGCCAACTCGTCCGAAACCGAAGATCATGTCTGTGCAACGACCGGGGCCGCGTAATCCTTCCGCGCCCGGCAGGGCGCGACGTGGCCGGTTTGCGTCCGTGGCCAGGGCTGCAGCACTGGCCAACGACGCAGAACCCCCACGTCGCCGTAAACCGATTCGGTGGCGTCGCCACCCGTCGATAGCCTTGCCCACGTGCTGACCGTGCAAGACGCCCTGCTCACCCTGCAGAAGTTCTGGACCGACCGTGGCTGCATGGTGGTCCAGCCCTTCAACACCGAGGTGGGTGCGGGCACCATGAACCCCGCCACCCTGCTGCGAGTGCTCGGACCGGAGCCGTGGCGGGTCGGGTACGTCGAGCCGAGCGTGCGCCCGGACGACAGCCGGTACGGCGAGAACCCCAACCGCCTGCAGCAGCACACCCAGTTCCAGGTGATCCTCAAGCCCGACCCGGGCAACCCGCAGGAGCTCTACCTGGAGTCATTGGCGGCCCTCGGCATCGACCTGCACGCGCACGACGTGCGGTTCGTCGAGGACAACTGGGCCCAGCCGGCGATCGGCGCGTGGGGTCTCGGCTGGGAGGTGTGGCTGGACGGCATGGAGGTCACCCAGTTCACCTACTTCCAGCAGGTCGGCGGTCAGAACCTCGACCCGGTGAGCGTGGAGCTGACCTACGGCATCGAGCGGATCATGATGGCCCAGCAGGGCGTCAGCCACTTCAAGGACATGGTCTACGCGCCGGGCATCACCTACGGCGAGGCGTTCGGCCAGCAGGAGTACGAGATGTCGAGGTACTACCTCGACGACGCCGACGTGCCGACGAATCGCGAGCTCTTCGAACGCTACACGGCCGAGGCGCGCCGCTTGGTCGAGGCCCGTCTCCCGGTGCCGGCGCACACCTACGTACTGAAGAGCAGCCACGCGTTCAACGTGCTGGACTCCCGCGGCGCCATCTCCACGACCGAGCGCGCCCAGGCGTTCTCGACGATGCGGGCGCTCGCACGCGACGTCGCGGCCCTGTGGGTCGAGCGCCGCGCTGAGCTGGACTACCCGCTGCTGAAGTCCGACGCCGCCCCGGTCCTGGCCGGTGCGGCGGTCATGCCGCCTCACGAGGGGGAGGAGCCGGAGGCCGCGGTCGCGGCCGGCGCGGCACCCGAGGACTTCGCGTTCGAGATCGGCGTCGAGGAGCTTCCCCCGCACGTCGTCGGGCAGGCGGTGGAGCAGGTACGCAGCCTGCTGACCGACGGTCTCGCCGCCGGCCGGCTCACCCACGGCGAGGTGTCGGTGCTCGGCACCCCGCGCCGGATCGTCGCCCACGTGCAGGACGTCTCCGCGCACGAGCCGGACGCACAGACGATGCGCAAGGGCCCCAAGGTCGGCGCCGCGTACGACGACGAGGGCAACCCCACCAAGGCCGCCCAGGGCTTCGCCCGCGGTCAGAAGGTCGACGTCGCCGACCTGGTCCGCGCCGAGTTCGACGGCGCCGAGCACGTGGCGGTGCGCATCGACCAGCCGGGCCGCGACGCCCTGAGCGTCCTCGGCGACCTCGTCGCGACCACGGTCGGCGAGCTGCGCGCCGACCGCAACATGCGCTGGTCCGATCCCGAACTGACCTACAGCCGTCCCATCCGGTGGGTCGTCGCGCTGTGGGGTGCGCTGGTCGTGCCGGCTCAGGTGTCGCAGCTGCGCACCGGCCGCACCACCTACACCCAGCGCGGTGATGCCGACCCCCTCGTGCGGGTCGACAACGCACAGACCCTGGCGCCGGTCCTGGCCGAGCGCGGCATCGTGCTCGACGCCGCGGAGCGCCGCAGCTCGGTCGTGGCGCAGACCACCGCACTCGCCGCGACCGTCGGCGGCGTCGTGGACTTCGAGGACGAGGCCGCCCTGGTCGACGAGATCACCAACCTGGTCGAGCAGCCCCGCGGCATCCTCGGCAGCTTCGAGGAGCGCTACCTGAAGCTGCCTGAGCAGATCCTCACCACCGTGATGCGCAAGCACCAGCGCTACCTGCCGGTGCGGGACGCCGACGGATCGCTGCGCCCCTACTTCGTCACCATGGCGAACGGCGTGTGCGACGACGACGTGGTGCGCGAGGGCAACGAGAAGGTGCTGCGCGCGCGGTACGAGGACGCGGCGTTCTTCTACGACGCGGACCTGCAGACACCGCTCGCCGACCTGCGGTCAGGCATCGGCAAGCTCACCTTCGAGAACCGGCTGGGTTCGGTGGCGCAGCGCGCCGACCGGATCGCCGACGTGGCGTCCGCGCTGGCCGGAGACCTCGAGCTGGACTCCGATGACCGGTCGACGCTCACCCGCGCGGGCGAGCTGGCCAAGTTCGACCTGGCCTCGCAGATGGTCATCGAGCTGTCGTCACTGGCCGGCACCATGGCCCGCGAGTACGCGCTGCGCGCGGGTGAGAGCCCGGCCGTCGCCGACGCGCTGGCCGAGATGGAGCAGCCGCGCAGCGCCGGCGGAGTGATCCCGCGCACCGTGCCCGGTGCGGTGCTCGCGCTCGCCGACCGCTTCGACCTGCTGGCCGCCATGTTCGCCCTCGGCGCCAAGCCCACCGGGTCGTCCGACCCGTTCGCCCTGCGCCGGGCAGCCCTCGGAGTCATCAGCATCCTGCGCGAGCACGAGGCGCTCTCCCTGGTCACGGTCGATTCCGGACTTGACGCGGCTGCGAAGCGGTTGCGAGAGCAGGGGATCGAGGTCGGCGACGAAGCCGTCTCCGCCGCCCGGGCGTTCACCGTCGGCCGACTGATCCAGCAGCTGCGCGACGAGGGCGTGGATGCCAGACTCGCCGATGCCGTGGCTCCCCTCTCCGCATCGCCGGGCAAGGCCCAGGCGGCTCTGGGAGACATCGAGAGGACCCGCACCGACCTGAGGCTGGCCACGCTGGTCGAGGCGGTCCAGCGGATCACCCGCATCGTGCCTGCGGGCACGGCTGCGGCGTACGACGCGAGCGTCCTGGTCGACCCGGCCGAGGTCGGCCTGGAGCGCCTCGTCGCCGCCCTGCCCGACCACCGCGCCGACGCCATCCCCGGATGGCTGCCCGACGCGTCCGTGCTCGTGGGGCCGCTGACCCGGTTCTTCGACGAGGTCCTGGTGATGGCGCCGGACGAGCGACTGCGCGCGGCCCGCCTGGGTCTGCTGCAGACCATCGTCGACCGTGCACCGGACGGCATCGACTGGCAGGCGCTGAACTCGGCCCTGTGAGGGCGGCGAAGTAACCCGTTGTCCTGACGGCCCTCGGCTGGCAGCCTGCTCGGATGGCATCCCGCGCATCCAACTTCTGCATCGACGCCGCCGACCCCTACACCCAGACCCGGTGGTGGGCGCAGGTGCTGGACGACTTCGTCATCGACCCCGAGTACGACGCCGATCCGGGTGCCGAAGAGGACGGGCTGCGCGGTCCGGACGACCGTTTCCTGCTCTTCCTGAAGGTCCCCGAGCCCAAGACGGTCAAGAACCGGATGCACCTGTGCCTGCGTCCGACCGACCGGAGCCGTGACGAGGAGGTCGACCGGATCCTCGCGCTGGGGGCGACGATCGTCGACGACCGCCGCAACGGTGACAAGGGCTGGGCCGTGCTCGCCGACCCCGAGGGCAACGAGTTCTGTGTGCTCGGTCCCTACCGGCCGGGCAGCTGACACCGGGCCGACAGGGACGGTCGTAGCCTTGCCGGCATGAGCTCTTCGAATCACGGTTTCTCGACCCGCGCCATCCATGCCGGCCAGGAACCCGATCCCCGCACCGGCGCCGTCGTACCGGCCATCTACCAGACGTCGACCTACAAGCAGGACGGCGTCGGCGGGCTGCGAGAGGGTTACGAGTACTCCCGCTCGGCCAACCCGACGCGCACCGCGCTGGAGCAGTGCATCGCCGAGCTGGAAGGCGGGGCGCGAGGATTCGCCTTCGCCTCGGGTCTGGCCGCCGAGGACGCGATCCTGCGGGGGCTGCTGCGCCCGGGCGATCACATGATCATCCCGACCGACGCGTACGGCGGCACGTTCCGGCTCGTCGACAAGATCGTCAAGCCGTGGGGCGTCGACTACAGCCTCGCCAAGGTCGCCCACGCGGACGCCATCCGCGGCGAGATCCGCCCTGGCGTCACCAAGCTCGTGTGGGTCGAGACGCCGACCAATCCGCTGCTCGGCATCGCCGACATCGCCGCCATCGCCGCCATCGCCCACGAGGCCGGTGCGCTGCTGGTCGTCGACAACACGTTCGCCTCCTCCTACCTGCAGCAGCCGCTCAGCCTCGGCGCGGACATCGTGATCCACTCGACCACCAAGTACGCCGGAGGTCACAGTGACGTCGTCGGTGGCGCCGTCGTGGTGGCGGAGCACGTCGCGGTCCCGGCGTTCGAGGACGCCGCCGAGCGGATCGCTTTCCACCAGAACGGTCTCGGTGCAGTCTCCGGCCCGATGGACTCGTGGCTGGTGCTGCGGGGACTGAAGACCCTGTCGTTGCGGATGGAACGACACTGTGACAACGCCGAGCGCATCGTGCAGGTGCTGCAGTCGCGCCGGGACGTCACCAACATCTACTACCCCGGCCTCGACTCCCACCCCGGGCACGACATCGCGGCCCGTCAGATGAAGCGCTTCGGCGGGATGGTCAGCTTCCAGCTGGCCGGCGGCGAACAGCACGCCGTCGACGCGATCGGGCGCACCGAGCTGTGGACCCTCGGGGAGTCCCTCGGCGGGGTCGAGTCGCTCATCGAGCACCCCGGGCGGATGACCCATGCCAGCGTCGCCGGCACCGAGCTGGAGGTCCCGGGCGACCTGATCCGGTTGTCCGTCGGGATCGAGGATGCCGAGGACCTGGTGGCGGATCTGGAGCAGGCACTCGGGTGAGCCCGGATACTGCGAAGGATCGATCGGCGCGCGATCCGCTGGGTTGTCACCGCGACCTGGCACCATGGCCGCACGTGACGGTCCCCCGAGGGTTCGTGGGCAGTCTCCGGCCGCGCCGGACGTCACGCCAAGAGGAGGTCTGAGCATGGGGGACGCCGTCTTCGCCGAAGGTCTGGTGAAGCACTACAAGGCGGTCAAGGCTGTCGACGGGGTGTCGTTGAACGTGCCGGAGGGGACGGTGCTGGGGGTGCTGGGGCCGAACGGCGCCGGCAAGACCACGACAGTGCGGATGCTGACCACCTTGATCCGGCCGGACGCGGGGCACGCGACCGTCGCCGGGCAGGACGTGATCAAGGATCCGGCGGCCGTGCGCCGCTGCATCGGGGTGTCCGGTCAGTCGGCCGCGGTCGACGAGTACCTCACGGGCTACGAGAACCTGGAGATGATCGGCCGGCTCTACCACCTGTCCAAGAGGGATGCCCGCGCGCGCTCCCGGGAGCTGCTGCAGGACTTCCGGCTGGACGAGGCGGCCGACCGCCCGGCCAAGACCTACTCCGGGGGCATGCGCCGGCGGCTCGACCTGGCGGGGGCACTCGTGGCGCGTCCACCGGTGATCTTCCTGGACGAGCCCACCACCGGGCTGGACCCGCGCAGCCGCGGTGACATGTGGGACGTCATCACCACGCTGGTCCGCGCGGGCACGTCGGTGCTGCTGACCACGCAGTACCTGGAGGAGGCCGACCGCCTCGCCGACAACATCGTGGTGGTCGACCGCGGTGTGGTCATCGCCGAGGGCACGTCCGATGAGCTGAAGGTGCAGGCCGGCGGCGAGCGTCTCGAGGTGACGGTCCTCGACCCCGCACGGGTGGGCGAGACCGCCGGGCTGCTCGCGGCGATCGCCGGGGGAGACGCCACCTCCGATGACCACAGCCGGCGCGTCACCGTGGGGGTGTCCGGCGGCACGCGCGACCTGCTGGTCGCCGTACGACGGCTCGATGATGCGGGCATCGAGGTGCAGGACATCGGCATCCGGCGTCCCACGCTCGACGACGCCTTCCTGGCGATGACGGGCCACGCGGCAGAGGAGGCCGCGGACGACGACGGGTCGGCCGCCACCAGCAAGAACACCCAGGGGGCATCGCGATGACCACGTTCTTCAGTGACGGGCTGACCGTCGCCCGGCGCAATCTGATCAAGATCAAGCGGGTCCCCGACCTGCTGGTCTTCACCACGCTGCAGCCGATCATGTTCGTGCTGCTCTTCGGCTACATCTTCGGCAGCCTCGCCGGCCCGGGCAACGCCGGCGGCTACCGGGAGTTCCTCATCGCGGGGATCTTCACCCAGACGCTGGTCTTCGGCGCGACCATCACCGGGTTCGGGATGGCCGAGGACATGCAGAAGGGCGTCATCGACCGGTTCCGCACGTTGCCCATGCACCCCGGCGCGGTCCTGTTCGGGCGCACCCTGTCCGACGTGCTCAACAACGTCATCGTGCTGATCGTGATGTCGGTGACGGGGTTGATCATCGGCTGGCGGATCCGCACCGGGGTCCTGGACGCCGTCTGGGGCTTCGCGCTCCTGCTGCTGTTCGCCTACGCGGTCAGCTGGCTGTTCGCCTACGTCGGGCTGAAGGTGCGCACCCCGGAGATCGTCAACAACGCCTCGTTCATGGTGATCTTCCCGTTGACCTTCATCGCCAACACGTTCACCAGTGCGCAGGCGCTGCCGGGTCCGCTGAAGTCGATCGCCGGGTGGAACCCGGTCTCGACCATCACCTACTCGGCCCGGGACCATTTCGGCAACCTGTTCGCGCTGAAGGTGGCCGGCACCCACCAGCAGCAGCTGGACGCGATCCGCTACACCTGGGCGCTGCGGCACGCCGACCTCTACACGGTGATCTGGGTGGCGGCGATCCTGGTGATCTTCGTGCCGCTGGCCACGACGACCTACAAGAAGGCCGTCGCCAAGTAGCCCGGCCGCCACAGCGACAGGCCCGCTCTCCCGTCACCGGGGGAGCGGGCCTGTCGTCGTCGGGTCAGGCGCGGACGCTCACTTATAGGGCGTGGCCTGCGTGATCTTGACCTCGATGCTCTTGCCGTTGGGCGCCTCGTACGACGTGGTCTCGCCGACCGACTTGCCGTTGATCGCCGAACCCAGCGGGGACTTCTCGCTGTAGACGTCGAGGTCGGTGGAGTCGCCGACGATCTCGCGGCTGCCGAGCAGGAAGTGCTCGGTCTCACCGAACATCTCCACGGTCACCACCATGCCGGGGGCCACCGTGCCCTCCTTGACGGAGGGGCCACCCACCACGGCGTCGCGCAGCAAGGCGTCGAGCTGGCGGATGCGCAGCTCCATCTTGCCCTGCTCCTCGCGCGCGGCGTGGTAGCCGCCGTTCTCCTTGAGGTCACCCTCTTCGCGGGCCTCCTCGATCTGGCGGGAGATCTCGGTGCGTCCTGCGCCGGTGAGGTGGTCGTACTCAGCCTTGAGCCGGTCGTAGGCCTCCTGGGTCAGGAAGCTGGCGTCAGTGGTGCTCGTCACGGACCTTCTCCTTGCTGTGCGACAGATGATGTGGTGCGGGTGTCTGGGCCGGGGCGCGGCCCGCGGGCAGGCCGTTTTCGTCACGTGCCCTGTCCGCCCAGGTAATGAAGCGGTCCGGACCCGGATCGCCCGAGATGTCTCGTGGCGCGCCGGGGGCCGGACCCAGATGCGATCTACCAGTTTAGCTCGCATATGCCGGATGTCACGTTCGTTCCGGGTTGCGACCTGGTGTCGAGATCAGCGGTAGTGACAGCTGTCCACGGTGCCGGTGACCGCCCGCGTGACGGTGCGGACGGTCCGGATGTAGCGCACGACGTCCTTGCGGGTAGCGGGCAGATCGACCGTGGTCACCCCCACCTGGGAGTGCTCGTTGTCCTGCGCCTCGATGGTGCAGCTGACCGGCTTGCCGTTCTGGTTGATGACATCGAAGGTGACCTGCACCCTGGTGTCGCTCACGATGTCGTGGCCGGCGTCGGACCACTGCACGCCACGAGTGGCGGCGATCCCGAACCAGATGGCGAAGGCGCTCATGACCAGCACCCCCAGGGTGCCGATGAGCCACCACTTGCCCTGTCCGGGCGCGGGTCGAGGGATCGGCATGGGATGCAAGACTAGGCGCTGTTCTTAAGTGTTCATGAACGTGTGTCGATGAGGTGACGATGACCGGCAGCCTGCGCCTGATGGCAGTGCATGCGCATCCCGACGACGAGTCCAGCAAGGGCTCGGCGACCATGGCCCGTTACGTCGCCGAGGGGCATGACGTGATGGTCGTGTCCTGCACCGGCGGCGAGCGTGGCGACATCCTCAATCCCCGGCTGAAGGACGATGCCGAGATCCTGCGGGACATGCCGGAGGTGCGCCGCCGCGAGATGGCGGCGGCCCAGGCGATCCTCGGGGTGCAGCACACCTGGCTCGGCTTCGTCGACTCCGGTCTGCCGGAGGGCGACCCGTTGCCCGACCTGCCCGCGGGCTGCTTCGCCCTGGAGCCTCTCGAGGTGACCACGGAGGCGCTGGTGCGGGTGGTGCGCGCGTTCCGCCCGCACGTCATGACGACGTACGACGAGAACGGCGGCTATCCCCACCCCGACCACATCATGTGCCACAACGTCTCCGTCGCCGCCTTCCGCGCGGCTGGCGACCCGTCGGCGTACCCGGGCGCCGGGCCGGCCTGGCAGCCGCTGAAGCTCTACTACGACCGGGGCTTCTCCCGGGGCAAGATGCTCGCCATGCACGAGGCGTTGCTCGCCGCGGGCAAGGAATCGCCGTTCGGTGAGTGGATGAAGCGTTGGGAGGACCGGCCGGAGGGTCGCGTCACCACCCGGATCCAGTGCGCTGACTACTTCCCCGTCCGCGAGCGCGCGCTGCTCGCCCATGCCACGCAGATCGATCCGGACGGGTCGTTCTTCGCGATCCCGGCCAAGGAGCAGGGCGCCATCTGGCCCACCGAGGAATGGGATCTGGCGATGTCCTACGTGCCTGTGCCGGACGACGAGGACGACCTGTTCGCCGGGCTCGGCACCGAGGCGGACGCCGACGCGCTCGCGTCGGGCGGCCCCCACAATCTCGTGATCGACGACGTCGCCGCACGCGTCGTCCCGGAGCCCGCCCGTGGGTGAGGAAGAGGCCACCAACGTCACGGCGGGAATCTGGGGGTTCCTGATCCTCTTCGCGCTGGCGATGGCCTGCTGGTTCCTCTACCGCAGCATGAACCGGCATCTGCGCAACGTGCGGATGCAGCACGAGGCGGACCTCAAGGCACAGCAGGACCGGGCACCTGCCGGCGGGCAGGCGTCGGCCGAGGCCGGCGGGAAACGTCCGGAGGATCTGCCCGGCTGAACGCCTCAGGCGACCCCGGGGTGGGTGTAGATCGCCAGTGATGCCGCGGTGTAGTGCGCCGCGAACGCCAGCACGGTGAAGGCGTGGAAGACCTCGTGGAACCCGAACCAGCGAGGTGAGGGATTCGGGCGCTTGATGCCGTAGACGAGCGCTCCGACGGTGTAGAGCAGGCCGCCGGCCGCGATCAGCGTCACCACCACCACGCCGCCCGAGTGCATCATCGGGACGAAGTAGAAGACGGCCACCCAGCCGAGCGCGACGTAGATCGGGGTGTAGAGCCATCGGGGGGCGCCCACCCACAGGGTGCGGAACAGCACTCCGCCGATGGCGCCGGACCAGACGATCACGAGCAACGTGGTGGCCTGCGCACGGGGCAGGAGCATCAGCGCGAACGGCGTGTAGGTGCCCGCGATGATCAGGAAGATGTTCGAGTGGTCCGCCCGCTTGAGCAGGCCTCCGGCGCGCGGACCCCACGTGCCGCGGTGGTAGATCGCGGAGGTGGTGAAGAGCAGCAGGGCCGTGACCCCGAAGACGATGGCGCCGATGCGCGGTTTGCCGCTCGGCGCGAGCACGATCATCACGATGGCCGCCGCCAGGGTGAGCGGAACCATCCCGAGGTGCAGCCAGCCCCGCAACCGGGGCTTGACCAGGCGCACCAGTTCGGCGGCCTCCTGCTGCACCGTCTCGACGGCGTTGCTGATGGGTTGAATCACCTTCGTCATGCTAGGGCGTGCGCCTGTGCATTCGCGGTGACGACAGCTACACCATCCGGCGACGGATTGGTGAACTCCACCCACGACCGGCCCGCACCGAGCACCGGACGCCAGCTGACCCCCTCGCCACGAAGAGGCGGACTACCCTGGGCACGCGACGGGCCGAACGCCCGGACCGGGCAGCGACGAGGGAGAGCTAGCGATGCGGGGTGTCCGCGATCTGGCGTACGGGCTCTACGAACGTCGACTCGCCCGGTCGCTGCCGACGGCCAATCTGCCGCGGCACGTCGGGGTGATCCTGGACGGCAACCGGCGGTGGGCAAAGCTCCGCGGTGGCGACGCGGCCCACGGGACGCAGGCGGGTGCGGACAACATCGAGCCCCTGCTCACGTGGTGCGAGGAGGTCGGGGTCGAGGTCGTCACGCTGTGGCTGCTGTCCACCGACAACCTGACGGCGCGCGGATCCGAACTGGACTCCTTGCTGGCCATCATCGAGGGAGTGGTCGCCGACCTCGCCGATCGCGGGCGGTGGCGACTCAACCCCATGGGTGCGCTCGATCTGCTGCCGGATCACACCCGGAAGGTGCTGAAGGAAGCGGGGGAACTGACCAGGGAGACCTCCGGCCTCATCGTCAACATCGCGGTCGGCTACGGCGGGCGGCAGGAGATCGCGGACGCCGTCCGGTCGATGCTGCACGAGCACGCGGCCCAGGGCGTCTCGATCGAGGAGCTCGCCCAGATCCTGGACGTCGAGCACATCTCGGCTCACCTCTACACCAAGGGCCAGCCCGACCCGGACCTGGTGATCCGCACGTCCGGCGAGCAACGGCTGGGCGGTTTCCTGCTCTGGCAGAGCGCGCACTCGGAGTTCTACTTCTGCGAGGCCTACTGGCCCGACTTCCGGCGGGTGGACTTCCTGCGGGCACTGCGCTCCTACGCCGAGCGCGAGCGCCGCTTCGGCGCCTGAGCACCGTCTACGAACCCGGCACCGAGCGGTCGGCCCGCGCGCCCAAACGCCATGGAATGTGACGGGTGGGGCGGGTGTGACGACGGCGTGTTAACGCCGGATGAATCCGGGTCACGACACGGCACCGGTTGCATCGTTCTCAGGGTTCGGCGGCTTAGCGTCGTACTCGACACGAGGGCACGACGCCCCCGCGTTCGGGAGGCCCACCAGATGCAGCGAACCCGCTGCGGATCGGGGGCCGGCACCGGCACCCGCAAGGGCCCGGTCCCGGCCACGTTCCGCGAGTTGCCGGTCACGGACACCGTGCCGCGCCGGCGAAGGAGTCGGTCATGACGTCTGCAGCTGTGCCCTCCCGCCGCACCTATGTCCTGGACACCTCGGTGCTGCTCTCCGATCCACGCGCGATGAACCGCTTCCACGAGCACGAGGTCGTGCTCCCCGTCGTCGTCGTGACCGAGCTGGAGGGCAAGCGTCACCACCCGGAACTGGGCTACTTCGCGCGCAGCGCCCTGCGGATGCTGGACGACCTGCGGGTCGAGCACGGGCGCCTGGACGCCCCGGTGCCGATCGGGGAGGGCGGCAGCCTGCGGGTGGAGCTCAACCACACGGACCCGCAGTCGCTGCCCGCCGGCTTCCGCCTCGGTGACAACGACACCCGGATCCTCGCGGTCGCGCGCAACCTGGCCAACGAGGGCGCGGACGTCACGGTCGTCAGCAAGGACCTGCCGATGCGGGTCAAGGCATCCGCCGTCGGACTGCCCGCGGAGGAGTACCGCGCCGAGCTGGCCGTGGAGAGCGGCTGGACCGGCATCGCCGAGGTCGAGCTGGCCGCCGAGGAGATGGACGCGCTCTACGACGCGGGCCAGGTCGAGTCGGCGCAGGCCGCCGAACTTCCCACGAACACCGGTGTGGTGCTGCTCGGCCCGCGCGGCAGCGCGCTCGGCCGGGTCATGTCGGACAAGAGCGTGCGCCTCGTGCGGGGCGACCGTGACGCGTTCGGTCTGCACGGCCGGTCGGCGGAGCAGCGGATCGCGCTGGACCTTCTGATGGATCCCGACATCGGCATCATGAGCATGGGTGGCCGCGCGGGCACCGGTAAGTCCGCGCTCGCCCTCTGCGCGGGCCTCGAGGCCGTGATGGAACGCCGCCAGCACCGCAAGGTGATCGTCTTCCGCCCGTTGTACGCCGTCGGCGGCCAGGATCTGGGCTACCTGCCCGGCAGTGAGAACGAGAAGATGGGCCCGTGGGCCCAGGCGGTCTTCGACACGCTGAGCGCCGTCGTCTCCCGCGAGGTGGTCGAGGAGGTGCTCGACCGCGAACTGCTCGAGGTGCTTCCGCTGACCCACATCCGGGGCCGGTCGCTGCACGACGCGTTCGTGATCGTGGACGAGGCACAGTCCCTGGAACGCAACGTGCTGCTCACGGTGCTGTCCCGGATCGGGCAGAACTCCCGGGTCGTGCTCACCCACGACGTCGCCCAGCGGGACAACCTGCGCGTCGGGCGTCACGACGGGGTCGCGGCGATCATCGAGAAGCTGAAGGGCAACCCCCTCTTCGGTCACGTCACGCTGCACCGGTCCGAGCGCAGCCCGATCGCGGCTCTGGTCACCGACCTGCTGGAAGGCCCCGACGCCTGAGAATTCTCCATTCCTGAGCGATGTAGCCCGGGTGCGGCCGATGGCCGCACCCGGGCTCTTCCATGCGCTGAGTGTGCGTACTTCCGTGGTGCCGATGAGGGCCATGGGGCGGGTGGTGGTGACCCTGCTCACGAGGGGTGGGGCTCGATTGGACAAGCGTGAAGTAGTCAGGCAGGGTGATTGTTGGTCTCGATTCGATAACGCCGTTGAAGCGGCAAGAATCGGTTCCCGTGAGCGGCTGCGACCCGGCCGCTTTTCTATGCCGAGTGTCGCCCATCGAAAGGCTGTTCCATCTCCATGTCACGCAACGTAGGCCGTCACCGCACGTCCCGGCGGGGCGGCGCTCAGCTGCTGCGTCGTCCTGCGGTCCTCACCTCCGCCGCGATCGCGACCGTTTCGATGAGTGCCACCGCGTATGCCTCGACCAGTGGCACGATCGGCGCGTCGAACACCGACGCGCTGACGCGCTCCGAGCAGGCGACGGTGCCCGCCACCGCGAACTCCGCCGCCGACACGGCCGCGAAGGCCGCATTGATGAAGCGCGCCGCCGCAGCACGCGGCAGCGTCACGTCCCGGTCGCTGGCCCGGCAGGCCACCCTCGCCGCCGCTGCTCGCGCCAACCAGGCTGCCGCGCAGAAGTCGAGCACCGCCGCCAAGAAGGCCGCCGCCGCCAAGAAGGCTGCCGCGGCGAAGAAGGCCGCGGCCGCCCGCCAGGCCGCCGCCTCCAAGAAGGCGTCGACCCCCCGCAGCAATCCCGCGCCCGTGATCTCCGGTGGCAACCCGCAGGCGATCGCCGCGAGCATGCTGTCCAGCTACGGCTGGAACTCAGGCCAGATGAGCTGCCTCGTCAGCCTGTGGAACAAGGAGTCCGGCTGGAACCCCAGCGCGGACAACGCCTCCTCCGGCGCGTACGGCATTCCGCAGTCGCTGCCCGGCAGCAAGATGGCGAGCGCCGGTGCCGACTGGCGCACCAACCCGGCCACCCAGATCAAGTGGGGCCTCGGCTACATCAAGGGCTCCTACGGTTCGCCCTGCGGCGCCTGGGCGCACTCGCAGGCCACCAACTGGTACTGATCCACACCGATCGGGGCGCGCCGCTGCCCCGACGTACGTTGAAGGCCGCACTCCCGACCGCAGGGGTGCGGCCTTCGTCATCGATAGCGTGGCGTCCATGCCAGCCGCCGTCCTCGCCGCCGACGCCCCCATCTCCTCCGCAGGCCACCTGCAGCTGATCCTGGCCGCCCTCGCGGGTATCGCCACGGTCGTGCTGCTCGTGGCGGCCGTGCGGCTGCATCCGTTCCTGGCACTGCTCTGCGGGTCGGCGGTGCTGGCTCTGGTGGCCTGGATCCCCGGCGCGGACGCCATCACGAGTTTCACCGACGGTTTCGGCACGACCTCCGGCGCGGTCGGTCTGCTGATCGCGCTCGGCGCGATGCTCGGCCGCCTGCTCTCGGTCTCCGGCGGCGCCGATCGGGTGGTGGAATCGGTCGTCGGACGGATGTCGGCCCGGGCGCTGCCGTGGGGCATGGCGCTCATCGCCGCGCTGGTCGGGTTGCCGATGTTCTTCGAGATCGGCGTCGTGATCCTGGTGCCGATCGTCGTACTGGTCGCCCAGCGCACCAAGACGCCGCTGATGCTGGTGGGGATCCCCGCCCTCGCCGGGCTGTCCATCCTGCACGGGCTGGTGCCTCCGCACCCCGGGCCGGAGACGGCCATCAGCGCCCTGCACGCGGATCAGGGATACACCCTGCTCTTCGGGCTGCTCGTCGCCGTGCCGACGCTGGTCATCTCCGGCCCGCTGCTCGCTCGCGTGATCAACCGGATGGTGCCGGTGGACGCCGCCGGGTTGGCGGCGCGCGGCACGGGCGGTGCACGTGCCACGGATGACGCCGAGAACTCCACCGCGCGTACGCCGCGGACGGGCGCGGCGCTCGCCGTCGTGCTCACCCCCGTGGTGCTGATGCTGCCCGCGGCGGTCGGCAATCTGGTGCTGGCGGACGGCAACACCGTCCGCTCGGTGCTCGACGTCATCGGCACGCCGAGCGTGGCGTTGTTCGTGGCGGTCGCGTTCGCGTACGTCGTCCTCGGCCGGGGCAGCGGCATGACCCGGCAGCGCACCAGCGACACGCTCGGCGACGGTCTGGCCGGCGTCGCCGGGATCATGCTGATCGTCGCCGCGGGAGGCGGTTTCAAGCAGCTGCTGGTCGACTCCGGAATTGCCAAGGTCATCGCCGACTGGGCGACCGACGCGCACTTGTCGGTGCTGGTGCTCGGCTGGCTGGTCGCGGTCGCCATCCGGCTGGCGACCGGCTCGGCGACCGTGGCGACGGTCACCGCGGCCGGCATCGTCGGCGGCCTGGCCGCCACGCTCAGCACCACCCATGTCTCCCTGCTGGTGCTCGCGATCGGCTGTGGGTCGCTCTTCTTCAGTCACGTGAACGACGCCGGCTTCTGGCTGGTCAAGGAGTACTTCGGCCTCAGCGTGGGTCAGACGCTGCGCTCCTGGTCGCTCATGGAGACGGTGATCTCGGTGGTCGGCTTCGCCTTCGTCCTGTTGCTCAGTGTGTTCGTGTGAGTGAGCGGTCGACCGCTGCCGTAGCGTGGACCAGGTGATTCTGGGAAGACGCTGGGCCGCTGGTGCCTACTGGGCCGTCGCCGTGGTCCTCGCAGTGCTCGCAGCCGTCGGGGGAGCGCAGTGGGGGCTGTCGCAGGCGCCGAGCTTCCACGGTGACGACAACAACGGCGCCCCCGCGACGTCCGCGTCGCACGTCATCTACAGCGTATTCGGGGCGCTCATCTGCGGGCTCGCCGTGCTGGCACTGGCGTCGGGCGTGTTCTTCGTCCTGTGGGCTCGAGAGCGTCGCCGTCGTACCGACGACGAGCATGACGACGACGTCCGCGAGGACGACATGGACATCGACGAGGTCGAGGGCATGTTCGCCGCCGACGACGAGGCCACCGACGATGCGCCCGAACCGCGCAGCGAACCTGCTGCCGACGGTGACCGCGACGCAGAGGGTCACGCGACGGCTCGACGCGACTGAGTTCTTCGCCGCTCGCCGCTCGCCGCTCGCCGCTTGTCGAAGGAGTGGGCTGCGCTGTCGGGTCTCGTCTTCAGGCGCCTGGACGGGATCCGCGCGGGCCGGCGCGCGCTCCCGGCTCACCTCCAGAGTCGGAAAGTGACCGCCCCGCCGACAACCCGCCTGGCCACGCCGCGCGGGCGCGGGAAAGTGACCGTGGTGCCGAAAACCTGCACCCGGGCGCGCGAGCCCGGCGTTGCGCTCGTCGTTCAGGCCGCCTGAGAACCCACATCCCACGGAACGGCACCGCGTGGGCACTTGTGGGCGCTGCACCGCCGTATGTGCTGCCGGGAGGGCGCCGCGTGGGCCCCTGTGGGGTGCCGGCCGGCTAGAGCTTGCGCAGCCGGACGCGGCGTACGCCGTGATCCGCGCCCTTGGTGAGTACGAGGGAGGCCCGGCTGCGGGTCGGCAGGACGTTCTCGGCCAGGTTGGGGCCGTTGATGTCGGCCCAGATCTGCCGCGCCCGCGCCGTGGCCTCCTCGTCGCTGAGCGCGGCGTACCGGTGGAAGTACGACGCGGGGTCGGCGAACGCCGTGGCGCGCAGCGCGAGGAAGCGATCGACGTACCAGGTGCGGATGTCCTCCTCGCGCGCGTCGACGTAGACCGAGAAGTCGAAGAAGTCCGACAGGGCCAGGCTGTTGCCGCGGCCGGCCTGCGGGTCCGGCGCGGCGAGGACGTTGAGGCCCTCGATGATCAGCACGTCGGGCCGGTGCACCGTGATGTGCTCGCCGGGGACGATGTCGTAGGTGAGGTGGGAGTAGACCGGCGCGGTGACCTCACCCGCACCCGACTTCACGTCCGCGACGAAGCGCACCAGTGACCGGCGGTCGTACGACTCGGGGAAACCCTTGCGCGCCAGCAGTCCTCGCCGTTCGAGCTCGGCGTTGGGGAAGAGGAACCCGTCGGTGGTGACCAGGTCCACGCGGGGCGTGCCGGGCCATCGGGCGAGCAGCTCGCGCAGCACCCGTGCGGTGGTCGACTTGCCCACCGCGACCGATCCGCCGACCCCGATCACGAACGGCACCTTCGCCTGCTGCTCGCCGAGGAAGCGACCGGTCACCCGGTGCAGGCCCTTGGTGGCGTCCACATAGAAGTTGAGCAGCCGCGAGAGGGGCAGATAGACCTCCTCGACCTCCTGCAGGTCGATCCGGTCGCCGGTGCCGCGCAGCCGGCGCAGGTCCGAGGCGTCCAGGCTCATGGGGGAGGCGTCCCGCAGGTGGGACCACGCGGCGCGGTCCAGCTCGACGTACGGGGTGAAGACCTCAGAGCTGCGCGGCACGGCGTCATTCTTACCGGTCTGCGGGGCGGGCGGCGTAGGCGGCCGCACGGGGACACGCCGGAGCGCATCCCGAGGAGGCCTCTACCGGGGCCGCGGGGGCACGGGCCATAGGCTGGCGGCCATGTGTGGAATCGTCGGATATGTCGGCAGGTCCGACGACGCAAGGGCCCTCGACGTGGTCATGGAGGGCCTCGGGCGCCTGGAGTACCGCGGTTACGACTCGGCCGGTGTGGCGCTCGTCGACGGCGACGGCGCGGGTGCCCGCGTCGACGTCCGGAAGAAGTCGGGCAAGCTCGCCAACCTCACCGAGCTGATCGCGCGGGAGCCGCTGCCGCCGTCCCGGACCGCCATCGGGCACACCCGCTGGGCCACCCACGGCGGGCCCACCGACGAGAACGCCCACCCGCACCGCGGCGGGTCCGCGGGCAAGCTCGCGCTGATCCACAACGGCATCATCGAGAACTTCCACCCGCTCAAGACGCGGCTGCAGGACCAGGGCGTGCAGTTCGGCAGCGAGACCGACACCGAGGTCGTCGCGCAGCTGATGGACGCGTCGTACGACGGCGACCTCACCTCGACGATGCGCCACGTGGTGCAGAAGCTCGAGGGCGCGTTCACCCTCCTGGCGGTGCACGCCGACCACCCCGGCGTCGTCGTCGGAGCACGGCGCAACAGCCCGCTCGTCGTGGGCATCGGCGAGGGCGAGAACTTCCTCGGGTCCGACGTCGCGGCGTTCATCGGGCACACCCGCGAGGCACTGGAGCTGGAGCAGGACCAGATCGTCACGATCACCCCCGACTCGGTGTCGGTCATCGGCTTCGACGGGAAGGCCGCGGAGGGCAAGGCCTTCCATGTCTCCTGGGACGCCGCGGCCGCCGAGAAGGGCGGGTACGACACCTTCATGGAGAAGGAGATCCACGACCAGCCGCACGCCGTCGCGGACACGCTGCTCGGCCGCACCGACGAGTCCGGACGACTGGTGCTCGACGAGCTGCGGATCCCGGAGGAGAAGCTGCGCGACATCGATCGCGTCACGATCGTGGCCTGCGGCACGGCGGCGTACGCGGGGATGGTCGCCAAGTACGCCATCGAGCACTGGTCCCGGATCCCCGTCGAGGTGGCTCTCGCGCACGAGTTCCGCTACTGCGACCCGATCGTCAGCGAGCGCACGCTGGTCGTCTCGATCAGCCAGTCGGGCGAGACGATGGACACCGCGATGGCGGTCAAGCACGCCCGCGACCTCGGCGCCCTCACCATCTCCATCTGCAACACGCACGGCTCGACGATCCCGCGGGAGTCCGACGCCGTCCTCTATACGCACGCGGGTCCGGAGATCGCGGTCGCCTCGACCAAGGCGTTCCTCGCGCAGATCACCGCCTGCTACGTGCTGGGTCTCTACCTGGCGCAGCTGAAGGGCGACACCTACGCCGACAGCGCTCGCGACGTGCTCGCGGAGCTGCAGGAGGTGCCCGCCAAGATCGAGGAGCTGCTCGGGCGGCTGGGTCGGGTGCGAGAGATCGCCTACTTCATGGCCGACACCCGCTCGGTGCTCTTCCTCGGCCGGCAGGTCGGCTTCCCGGTGGCCATGGAGGGCGCGCTGAAGCTGAAGGAGCTGGCCTACATCCACGCCGAGGGGTTCGCGGCCGGAGAGCTCAAGCACGGGCCGATCGCGCTCATCGAGCCGGGCCAGCCCGTCTTCGTGATCGTGCCCGGCCCGGACACGCCGTACGGCCTGCACGGCAAGGTCGTCTCCAACATCCAGGAGATCCGCGCGCGCGGCGCTCGCACGCTGGTCATCGCCCAGGACGGCGACGAGGCGGTCGTGCCGTTCGCCGACGAGGTCATCCGGGTGCCGCGCACCAGCCCGATGCTGCAGCCGCTGCTGACGGTCGTGCCGCTGCAGGTCTTCGCGCTGGAGCTGTCGACCGCGAAGGGGCTGGACGTCGACCAGCCGCGCAACCTCGCGAAGTCCGTCACCGTCGAGTGAGCGCGACCGCGTGATCGTCGGCGTCGGGGTGGACGTGGTGGAGATCGCCCGGTTCGCCCGCGCCGTGGAGTCGACGCCCGCGCTGCTGACCCGGCTGTTCGCACCGTCGGAGCGCGACCTGCCGATGCACTCGCTAGCCGGCCGGTTCGCCGCGAAAGAGGCGCTGGCCAAGGCATTGGGTGCGCCCGGGTGGTTGCGCTGGGTCGACGCGGTGGTCATCGTGGACGACGCCGGCGCACCGTCGTGGGTGCTCACCGGCACCCTGCAGCAGCGGGCCGACGAGCTCGGCGTGCGCGCCACGCACCTGTCCATCTCCCACGACGGCGGCCTCGCCACCGCCATGGTCGTTGCCGAGAAGTAAGGAAGGGCACCATGATCCGCGCCTACTCCGTGCATGACGTACGCGCCGCCGAGGACGCCGTCCGGCAGCGTCTCGCCGACGGTGCTCTGATGTCCCGAGCCGCCGAGGGTCTGGTGCAGGTGGCCGAGATCCGGCTCGGCGACGGGGTGCGGGTCGTGGTGCTCGCGGGCGCGGGCGACAACGGCGGCGACGCGCTCTACGCCGCCGCGCATCTGGCGGGGCTCGGCCACAACGTGGCGCTCGTGCAGACCGCAGACAAGGTGCACGAAGGCGGCTTGCGGGCAGCTGTCGCGGCGGGCGCCGTCGCGATGGAGTGGCGTGAGGGCGAGATCCCCGATCCGGTCCGGGACGCACTCGCCGACGCCGACCTGGTCATCGACGGGATCCTCGGGATCGGCGGCCGACCCGGCCTGCCCGATCATCTGACCCGACTGCAGGAGCGCATCGGGGACGGCTCGTACGTGCTGGCCGTCGATCTGCCGTCCGGGTGCGACCCCGCGGGAATGGTCGGCTCCGATCGGCTCACCGCCGACGAGACCGTCACCTTCAGCCTCCTCAAACCGGTGCACCTGCTGCCCGCGACGCAGGCCGCGTGCGGGCTGCTCACCGTGATCGACATCGGTGTCACCGAGCCGGACGCACCGACCGCCGAGCGACTCACCTACCAGGACGCCGGGCTGCTGTGGCCCGTGCCCGGCCCGGATGACGACAAGTACTCCCGCGGCGTGCTCGGCAGCATCGCGGGAGGCGAGCACTACACCGGCGCCGCCGTGATGTCGGTGACAGCCGCGGTCACTGCGGGTGCCGGGATGGTGCGGTACGTCGGACCGGACGCGCCCACGGCGCTGTTGCGTCAGGTGGTGCCCGAGACCGTCTTCGGCGTCGGGCGCGTGCAGGCGTGGGCGATCGGATCGGGCATGGACCTCTCCGACGCCTCGGCGGAGCAGCTGTCGGCAGCCCGTGAGGCGCTCGACTCCGACCTGCCCCTGCTGCTGGACGCAGGCGGCCTGGATCTGCTGGAGGCTCCCCGGGATGCGCCGACGCTGCTCACCCCGCACGCCGGAGAGCTGCTGCGCCTGGCCCGGCGGTTGCACCTGACCGTCGAGGGGCACACCGGCGACGACGGCGAGCTGGCCGACGACGCCGTACGCCGGGCACCGGTGCAGGTCGCGCGGGCCGTCGCGGACCACCTGCACGTCACCGTGCTGCTCAAGGGCAGCGTCACGGTGGTCGTGCCGCCGAGCGCCTCCGGGCTGCCGATCCGCAGCCAGGCCGACGGTCCGAACTGGCTCGCCACCGCCGGGTCCGGCGATGTGCTCGGCGGCCTCGCCGGCGCTCTGCTCGCTGCCGGTCTGTCGCCGCTGGACGCCGGAAGCCTGGCCGCGTTGGTGCACGGTGTCGCGGCCGACCGGGCCAACCCGGGCGGCCCGGTGCGTGCCCTCGACGTCGCCCACGAGCTGGGCCGCACGGTCGCCTACCTGCTGCGCACCGCCGCCACCGACGACAACGAGGACGAGCGATGAGCGACGGGACGGGGATCCTCGTTCCCGAGGTCGACGGCACGCGCGGCACCTCCGTCTTCGGGCGGGCGGTCGTCGGTGACGCGCTGCGCGGCGCCGACCCGGTCGGCGCGACCGCCGTGGCCCGCGAGACCAACTGGCGCCGCGGTTACCTGACCCACTTCCACCGCCTCGTCGAAGCCGGCATCCCCGACGCCGACACAGCCGTCGGTATGGCCCGTGACGGCCTGGTGTCGGTGCAACGCCGGATGCGAGCGACCACCGACGACGGCGAGGTGGCGCTCGTCGACCTGTTGGGCAGCGTCCGCCCGGCCCTGCCGCTGCGCTCGCAGACCGTCGAGGGAGGCGCGGAGCCGGAGACCGAACTCACGCTGCCGTACGACGGTCGCCGGCTGCGGGGCGAGGAACTGCGCGACCGGTTGCACACGTGGACCGCCGCCGGCGTCCTCGAGCCGGGCGCCGAGCAGGCGGTGGTCAAGGTCATGGACCACCCGGAGTGGCTCTCGATGCCGGGCCGGACCCTGGTCACCCTGGGTGCCGCCTCCGAGATGGGGCCGCTGCACTCGATCCTGCGCTGGGGCGGGCACGTGGCCGCGCTCGATCTGCCACGTCCGGAGTTGTGGCGTGAGGTGCTCACGCTGGCGTCGGACTCCGCCGGGAAGCTCACCTACCCGGTCGCCGACACTGCCGCCGGCGAGGTCGCGGGCGCAGATCTGCTGCACGACCTGCCGCAGGTGACCGACTGGATCGCCCGTCAGCCCGGTCATCTCGTGCTCGGCAACTATCTCTACGCCGACGGCGCGGTCAACCTGCGGCTGGCCGCTGCGGCCGACGCACTCACCTCGCATCTGCAACGCACCCGAGGTGACCTGTCGATGGCGTGGCTCGCGACCCCGACCGACATCTTCGTGGTGCCGCGGGAGGCGGTCGAGGCCTCCACGGCGGCGTACGAACGCCGCACTCCGTTGCGTCGGTTGCGACCGGTCGGCCGCGCCGTGTCCGGCGGGCGGCTGCTGCAGCGCAACTACGCGCCCGACGAGGACCCCGGCATCAATGACAGTGTCGTACCGCAGCAGGGGCCGAACTACCTTCTCGCCAAACGCATTCACCGTTGGCGGGCGATCGCCGCGCGGGCCGAGGGGGTGCGGGTCTCGATGAACGTCGCGCCGCCGACCCGCACCCGCTCGGTGTTGAAGAACCGGTTGCTCGCCTCGGCGTACGCCGGGTCGCACCGTTTCGGCGTGACCGTCTTCGCGCCCGCGACCAGCGCGACCCTGATGGCTGCTCTGCTGGTGCACGACCTCTACGCCGACCCGGCGCCGCAGCCGTCCCCCTGGCAGGAGGAGGCGGTGCGGGCCGTGCACGGCGGGCTGTGGCGCACCGGTTACGACCCGCGCAGCGCCCTCGGGATCGCGGTCGTGCTGGGCCTCGGGAGCGGCAGAGGCTGACGCATTCCGTCGTTGTCCGTGCTCATCGGCGTGTCGGTGGGTGGCTTATCGGCCCTACGGGCACTTTCCCGCGGTGGTGCCGCCTACGCGGGTGGGTTGCCGGCCGAACGGTCACTTCCCTGCACCCGCGCACCCCAGCATCCCGCTCGGGGCCCGCGGTCAGGCGGCGTCCAGAGCGGATCCCGAGGTGCGGTCGACCTTCGAGACGGTGAGGTAGGCGACGGTCGCGCCGATCGCGGCGAGGAAGACCGCGCTGGTGACCAGGGTGCCCAGACCGAGCCCTCCGTCGGCGGAGCCGGAGGCCAGATAGTCCCCGATGTTGGCGCCCAGCGGCCGGGTCAGGATGTACGCGAGCCAGAAGCACAGCACCGGGCCGGCACCGAAGCGCCATGCAGCGATCACGGCGACGATCAGTGCCACGGGCAGGAGGACGGCGGCACCGGGGCCCCAACCGGTCAGATCCAGGGTCCAGTCGCCGGCGGCGGTGCCGAGCGCGAAGGTGACGAGGACGGTGAGCCAGTAGAAGCCCTCACGGGAGGGGGTGACGATGGTGTGGATCGACAGCGTCCGCTCCCGGGCCCACCAGATGCCGAAGACGACGGCCAACGCCACCGCGAAGACGACGGTGCTGATCCACAGGGGGACGCCCCGTCCATCGGTGAGGTTGTCGGTGAGCAGGGTGCCGACCACGCTGATCAGCACCACGGCAAGCCAGTAGACGACCGGGATGTACCTCCTCGCCCGGAACTGCACGACCAGGACCACGACCAGGGCTGCGGAGAAGGCCAGGGTGGTGTTGCCCAGGCCGAACCCGAGCGTGGCATTGACGTAGTCGGCGAAGCTCTCGCCGACGGTGGTGCACAGGATCTTGATGACCCAGAAGAAGACGGTGATCTCCGGGACTTTGTTGGCGGTGCGCGTCAGTGCTCGGGGCCGGGTGGCGGTGTCCATGGCCGGAAGCGTGGTGAACCGCAGGTGAGAGGACCCTGAGACGGCACGAGCGCCCCGGCCCGCCCCGCCTCGGCCACTTCCGAGGGCTGCAATGCGAGACTGTGCGCGTCATGACCGATCCGTTGCCTGCCTGCGAGCCCGCACGACTCACGATCGATCTGGGCGCGATCCGCGACAACGTCGCCCGCCTCAAGGAGCTGTCCGGCAACGCGCAGGTGATGGCCGTGGTCAAGGGCGACGCCTACGGACACGGACTGGTGCCGAGCGCCCGCGCCGCCCTGCGCGGGGGCGCCACCTGGCTCGGCGTGGCCCAACTGGCCGAGGCCGTCGCTCTGCGCGACGCGGGGATCGAGGCCCCCGTCCTGTCCTGGCTGCACGTGCCCGGCCTCGACTTCGACCCGGCGGTGCAGCGCGGGATCGACGTCGGCGTCTCCGCGCCGTGGGCGCTGCAGGCCATCGCCGACGCCGCTCGCCGGCTCGGCCGCCCCGCACGGGTCCAGCTCAAGGTCGACACGGGGTTGGCGCGCAACGGTGCCTACGGCGCCGACTGGACCGAGCTCGTACGCGCCGCGGGGCCGCTCGCCGCCGAGGGAGCGCTCGACGTGGTCGGCGTCTTCACCCACTTCGCGTTCGCCGACGCCCCCGAGCACCCCACCGTGCGCGCCCAGCAGGAGAAATTCGCCGACGCCGTGCGCGACGTGGAGCGGGCCGGGTTCGCCATCGAGGTGCGGCACATGTCCAACTCGGCCGCGACCCTCACCCAGCCGTCCGCGGCCTGGGACATGGTCCGCCCCGGCCTCGCCGTCTACGGGCTGAGCCCCGTGCCGCACCTGGGTGACCCGGCCTCGTTCGGCCTGCGTCCGGCCATGTCGGCGACAGCGAATGCGGCACTGGTCAAGAGGATTCCGGCAGGCCAGGGCGTCAGCTACGGCCACACCTACGCACCGGAGCGGGACACGACGGTCGTCGACGTGCCGATGGGGTACGCCGACGGCGTGCCGCGCGCCGGGTCGAACGTCGGGCCGGTGCAGGTCGCCGGCAAGCGCTACACGATTGCCGGCCGCGTGTGCATGGACCAGTTCGTCGTGGACGTCGGCGACGCCGCGGTCCGGGCGGGCGACCCCGTCGTGCTCTTCGGCGCGGGCGAGGACGGCGCACCCACCGCGCAGGACTGGGCGGAGGCCACCGGCACGATCTCCTACGAGATCGTGACGCGGATGAGCAACCGGTTGCCGCGCGTCCACCTGGGGGAGCAGCAGTGAGCCCCAGTCGCTCGGTCCTCGGCATCGGCGCGGGACTCGCCGGTGCGGCGGTGGCGGCAGCCGCCGGGGTCGCCGCCGACCGCCTCTGGCGCGCGCGGCGTACGGCGATCTCGCTCGGCGTCGCCGGCGACTACGTCGAGGTGCCCGACGAGGAGCGCGTCGTCATCGCCGAGGACGGCGTGCCGCTGCACGTCGAGATCGATGAGCCGGAGGGACACGAGAGTCGCCCGACGGTGATCCTGTCGCACGGCTACACCCACAACCTCACGGTCTGGGTCTTCCAGCGCCGGATGCTGCGGGCCGCCGGCTACCGCGTGGTGCTCTGGGACGTGCGAGGTCACGGCCGCAGCGAGGAGGCCGAGGACTCGACGTACACCGTGCGGCAGCTCGGGCGCGACCTGGGCGCGGTCATCGCGCAGACCACTCCGACGGGGCCGATCGTGCTGGTCGGTCACTCGATGGGCGGGATGACGATGATGTCGTTCGCCTCGGCCTACCCGGATGTGTTGCGGGAGAGGGTCATCGGCGCGGCCTTCATCTCCAGCAGTGCCGGCGACCTGGCGAGCGTCAACTACGGCCTGGGCCGACAGCTGGGCACGATCGTGCACCGGCTCGGACCGGCCGCGATGCTGCGGCTGTCGGACCAGGAGGCGCTGGTCACTAGCACCCGGCACGCCGGCAAGGACCTCGAGGGCTACCTGGTGCACCGGTGGTCCTTCGCCTCGCCGGTGCCGATGTCGATCGTGCGGCTGGTGGCGGACATGATCTTCGCGACGAAGATGTCCACCACCTCGGCCTACCTTTCGTCCCTGATGCTGCACGACGAGCGCGACGCCCTGCGCGAGTTCATCGGCATCGAGACCCTGGTCATGCACGGCGACCACGACCGGATCACCCCGGACGCGCACTCCGAGGCGATCGTCGACGCGATCCCCGGCGCCGAGTACGTGCTGGTGCGCAACGCCGGGCATGTGCTGCCGCTGGAGTATCCCGAGATCGTCGACGAGCACCTGATCGACATGATCGACCGCGCCTGCCGCGCCCTGGCCGGACAGGCGCGCCCGAAGAAGCGCCCGCGTCGCGTCGTCCAACGGGTGCCGGCGCCCGGCCGGCCCGGCCCGGCCACGAAGGCCCGGGGCAACCCGGCGTCATGAGCACGTGGACCTTCGCCACGGCCGACGCGCTGCAGGAGTGGGGGGCCGGCCTCGGCACGTTGCTGCGCGCCGGCGACCTGGTGATCCTCACCGGCGGGCTCGGAGCGGGCAAGACGACGCTCACCCAGGGGATCGCCCGCGGGATGGGGGTACGCGGACCGATCACCTCGCCGACGTTCGTCATCTCACGCACCCACCCCTCGCTGGTGGGCGGACCGCCCCTGGTGCACGTGGACGCCTACCGTCTGAGCGGCCCGGCCGAGCTGGACGACGTCGATCTGGACACCGATCTCGAGGATGCCGTGACCGTCGTGGAGTGGGGCGGCGGCATCGCCGAGAGCCTGTCGTCGCAGCGACTCGAGCTGGAGTTGACCGGGGACCTCGACCGCCGCGTGGGCGCCCGCGCGGTCGGTCCCCGGTTCGAGCAGCTTCTCGCCGCGTTACCGTGAGCCACGTGCTGCTGGCCATCGACACCGCGACGTCCGCCGTCACCGCCGCCGTCCACGACGGGACACGGACGCTCGCGAGCGAATCGGTACCGGACGCTCGTCGTCACGCCGAAACCCTTACTCCCACCATCGATTCGGTGATGGCGCATGCGGGTCTGACTCCCCAGGACCTGGACGCGGTGGCCGTGGGCGTCGGTCCCGGACCGTTCACCGGCCTGCGGGTCGGAATCGTCACGGCCACGACCCTCGGGCTGGCGCTCGGCATCCCGGTGCACGCGGTCTGCAGCCTCGATGCGATCGCCCACCAGATCGCCACGCAAGCCGGGTACGGCGAACATGGCGAGTTTCTGGTGGCCACCGACGCCCGGCGCAAGGAGGTCTACTGGGCGCGCTACACGGTCCGGTCGGGTGCCGTCGTGCGCCACGGCGAGCCCGCGGTCAGCGTGCCGGCCGAGCTGGACCCCGCCGTACGCGCCCTGCCCGCCGCCGGACGTGGACCTCTGCTCTATCCGGCCGAGTTCGGCCCCGTCGTCCCAGTGGCCGACGTCGACGCCGGTGCGCTCGCCGGCCTCGTGGTGCACCGGCTCGAGCACGGCGGCGAACTGCTGCCCCCCACACCGCTCTACCTGCGGCAGCCGGATGCCCAGCCGTCGGCCAGGCAGAAGTCGGTGCTGCCGTGACGCCGCGGCTGCGCCCGATGAGCTGGACCGACATCGACACCCTCGTCGAGTTGGAGCAGCGCCTCTTCGTCGACGACGCATGGTCCGCACGCACCTGGTGGAGCGAGCTCGCCGGGCGCCCGCAACGCGTCTACCTGGTGGCGCAGGACGACGACCGCGTCGTCGGGTACGCCGGGCTGTCGGTGGCCGGCGACGTCGCCGACGTGATGACCATCGCCGTGGCTCCCGGCGCGCAGGGCACCGGCGTCGGGCGGCTGCTGCTGGAGGAGCTGGTCGCGCAGGCGAGCGCCGCTGCGGTGTCGGCAGTGCTGCTGGAGGTGCGGTCCGACAACGACCCTGCCCGGAAACTTTACGAGCGCAACGGTTTCGAGCAGATCGGCGTACGCCGGCGCTACTACCAGCCGGGCGACATCGACGCGCTGGTCATGCGGCGCCATCTGCGCGGGGAGGAGACACGTGTCGACTGAGGGACCCCTGGTGCTCGGCATCGAGAGCTCGTGCGACGAGACCGGCGTCGCGTTCGTACGCGGCACCACGCTGCTCGCCGACGCCGTCGCGAGCAGCGTGCAGGAGCACGCCCGCTTCGGTGGCGTGGTGCCCGAAGTGGCGAGCCGGGCGCACCTGGAGGCGATGATCCCGACCATCGAGCGCGCGTGTGCCGAGGCCGGGTCGCGCCTCGCGGACGTCGACGCGGTGGCGGTCACCTCGGGTCCGGGTCTCGCCGGTGCCCTCATGGTGGGCGTCGCGGCCGCGAAGGCCGTGGCGTGGGCCCTCGGCAAGCCGCTCTACGGCGTGAACCACCTGTGCGCCCACGTCTGCGCCGACGTGCTCGACCACGGCCCGCTGCCGGAGCCCACGGTCGCGCTGCTGGTCTCCGGAGGCCACACGAATCTGCTGCTGGTGCGCGACATCGCCGACGACGTGCAGTCGCTGGGCGCGACCGTCGACGACGCGGCAGGGGAGGCGTTCGACAAGGTCGCGCGGCTCCTCGGGCTGCCCTACCCCGGCGGGCCGAGCATCGATCAGGCTGCGGCGCAAGGAGATCCGCGGGCTATCGCGTTCCCCCGCGGGTTGACCGCGCGTAAGGACCTGGAGCGGCACCGATTCGACTTCTCCTTCTCGGGGCTGAAGACGGCGGTCGTGCGGTGGGTGCAGGAGCGCGAGCGGGCGGGGGAGCCGATCCCGGTCGCCGACGTGGCCGCCAGCTTCAACGAGGCGGTGGCCGACGTGCTGACCCGCAAGGCCATCGACGCCTGCCTGGAGTACGGCATCCACGACCTGCAGATCGGCGGCGGAGTGACGGCCAACAGCCGGCTGCGCGCGCTCGCCGAGCAGCGGTGCGCCGATGCCGGGATCAGCCTGCGGGTGCCGCGGGTGCGGTTGTGCACCGACAACGGCGCGATGGTCGCGGCACTCGGCGCGCAGGTCGTCTCTCGCGGACACGCGCCCAGTTCGTTCGCGCTGCCCGCCGACTCCTCGATGCCGGTGGAGATGGTTCAGGCGCTCTAGACCCACCGCCCGGAGATCTCCTCAGCGGCAGCGGATCAGGCCCAGGCCGGCTTTCGTGGCGAGCACCCGTCGTACGGCGGTCTCCACGACGCCCGAGAACGCCCGGTCCGCCGTCATCCGCGTCAGCAGTCCGCGCGTGAGCCCGGGGGCGAGGTCGGGCGCCGCGGTCAACAACACGTCGCCGCCGGCCTGCACGAACCGCACGGCCCGCTCGCCCACCGGGGTGGCCGCGAGGGCAGGCGTGTCGACGTCGTCGGTGATGACCAGCCCGGCGAAACCCAGCCTGCCGCGTAGAAGCCCGGTCACCACCGCGCGCGAGAACACGGCCGGCTGTTGGGCGTCCAGGCGCGGGTAGCGCGCCGAGGAGACCATCACCGCCTGGGCGCCCGCGCTGATGCCCGCGGCGAACGGCCCGAGGTAGGGGTCGGTGGTGCTCGCGACCGGGTCGGTGATGCCGGTCGAGCTGGTGTCGGTGTTGTTGGTGATCCGGCCGAGGCCCGGGAAGTGCTTGAGCGTGGCGGCCACCTGCGAGGACCGCATCCCGCGCACCACGTCACCGACGGCCCCCGCGACGACCCCGGGGTCGCTGCCGTACTCGCGGTGGAACGCGCCGATCGGTGCGTTCCGGGTGCCGATCGCCGCGGGCACGGTGTCGGCCACGGGTGCCAGGTCGAGATTGAGACCCGCGGCATGCAGGGACCGGGCGAACGACGCGGCGTACGCCGTACGCGCAGCCGGGGACATCCGGGCCTGGGCCGTGGCCGACTCGATGGCCGGGAATCCGCTGCCGCGCAGCTCCTGCACCTGCCCGCCCTCCTGATCGGCGGCGACGAGCAGGCCGGGGGAGCCGGTGCTGCTCGCCTGCGCCTGCACGGCCGCCGACGCGGCGCTCACCGCCGCGGACCCCTGCCAGCCGCCGGCGTAGTAGACCGAACCGACGTGCGATACGGCGATCGCGCGCCGCACGGCGCCGGCACCGCCGGTCGTCATCCCCACCATCACCAGTTGACCGGCACGTTGCGCGGGAGTCATCCGGTCCACGATCGAGTCGATGCAGGTGGCCGGTTTCGACGGCGCGCCCGCGCGCCTCGACGGTGTCGAGGTGCGGGTGGGTGTGCGCGTCGGGGTGCCGGACGACGACCCGTGGGCGCGGGACGTCGACGGTGCCGCCGAGGTCGTGGAGGTCGACGGTGTCGGCTGAGCCGACGGGGTCGCGCTCGTCGTGCGGACCTGGGCGGCCGAGTCGCGCGCCGACGATGCCGAGTCGCCGCCACCGGAACACGCGGCGAGCGTGAGCGCCACGGGCAGTGCGAGCGGCGCGAGACGGCGGCGGCCGGTCACAGCGGCGTCACGACCAGCACGACCTGCGCGCCGCCGACCCGGGTGATGACGATGGTGGTCGTCCGATCGCCCTGCAGGCGCAGTTGTCGGCGCAGCTGGTCGGCGTCCAAGGAGACCCCGCGCTTCTTGATGGTGAGGGTGCCGGTGTCCCGGTCGCGCAACAACGCGCGAAGCCCCTTGAGGTTGTAGGGCATGGCGTCGGTGATGGCGTAGCGGCGCGCCCAGGGCAGCTGGACGTCGGCGAGCCCGGTGACGTACCCGACGCCCGGTGACAGCTCCCGGCCGTCGGCCGCGTTGACGAGGGCTCCCACGAGACCCGCCCGGATCACGGCGCGGTCCGGCTCGTAGAGGTAGGGGCCGAGGCGGGCGAGCTCCGCGGGCAGCGGCTGGGCGCCCAGTGCGTCGCGTTCGGTCACGAGCGCGGTGACATGCTCGCGCACGACGCAGGCGGTGCGCCCGGGCGTCCGCACGGTGGCGCCGGCCCAGAGCGCGCACTCCAGCACCTCCCCGTCGTACGACGTCCACTGCGCCTCGACCCCGGCCGGCACGGCCGCGTGCGGGAAGGACGGGCTGAGCTTGGCCCCGGCGGCGGGGGTGCGGGTGAGGTAGCCGCGGACGTCGTCCCACGATGGACTGATGTCCTCCAGCCGGAAGAGCCGGCGGGTGCGGCCCTGGGCGTCGGCCACCCCGGGCGTCCGTCGCGCAGGGTCGAGCCAGATGCCACAGCCGCGGGCGTCCTCACCGCTCGGGATCGCGACGTCGTGCGCGGCCGTGTGCTGCACCTGGGCCCGCGGCCAGTGGCGCAGGTTGACGGCGGCGATGGCCGCGGTCGCCTCGTCGGTGTCGACGGCTGTGAGGGCGATCCCGGCCTTCGCGAGCGCGATGGCGTCGGCCCCGATGCCGCAGCCCAGGTCGTAGACGTGGCGTACCCCGGCCTCGACGAACCGGGTCGCGTGGTGGGCGGCGATCCGTGTCCGGGTGGCCTGCTCCAGGCCGTCGCGGGTGAAGAGCATCTCGCGGGCCGCCGCACCGAACTTGGGCACGGCCCGGGCGCGCAGGTCGGACTGGGTGAGCGCCGCGGAGACCAGCTCGGCGTCGAAACCCTCGCCCCTCAACCTGGTGGCCAGGGACATCGCCTCGGACGCGTCGTACGGTGGCAGCGACTGCAGCAGACCCCACCCCTCGCCCGACGCGAGCCGGTGCACCAGGGCGGGATCCATGGCGGACATTCTGACGTACGACGCGCCCGTGACGACCGCTGCCGCGGCCCTTCGTGCGGGTTTGGCACTCGAGTTGCACGAGTGCTAACGCCCGGCATAGATTCAGGGCTGGCACTCCCCCTGGGACAGTGCCAGTGCAGGCACCGAGGCCGACCCCGCGACGGCGTCCTCGATCGGCCTTCACCGGCGAGGGCCCAGGGACCACCAACTCCCTGCCATCGGCAGGCCACCAAGGAAGGTCCCCACCGTGTCGGTCAACATCACGCCGCTCGAAGACCGCGTCGTCGTCAAGTCCGTCGAGGCCGAGCAGACCACCGCCTCCGGCCTGGTCATCCCGGACACCGCCAAGGAGAAGCCCCAAGAGGGCGAGGTCCTGGCCGTCGGCCCGGGTCGCATCGACGACCACGGCAACCGTGTCCCCCTGGACGTCGCCGTCGGCGACAAGGTCATCTACAGCAAGTACGGCGGCACCGAGGTGAAGTACTCCGGCGAGGAGCTGCTCATCCTCTCCGCCCGCGACATCCTCGCGGTCGTCAAGTAATTCCCGTCGTCACGTAGCTGACGACATCTCGTACGTCGCACGCCCCGGCTGTGGGCCCGTCATCAACACTGCCGGGCCCGCCGCCGGGGCGTCGTCGTACCAGCCGCCTGCCTCCCCGCACGCACCCACGAAACACTTAAGGACCACACATGGCTAAGACGCTGGAGTTCAACGACTCCGCCCGCAAGTCCCTCGAGCGCGGTGTCGACGCACTCGCGAACGCCGTCAAGGTGACGCTCGGCCCCAAGGGCCGCAACGTCGTCATCGACAAGAAGTGGGGCGCCCCCACGATCACCAACGACGGGGTGACCATCGCCCGCGAGGTCGAGCTGGACGACCCGTACGAGAACCTCGGCGCGCAGCTCGCCAAGGAGGTCGCCACCAAGACCAACGACGTCGCCGGTGACGGCACCACCACCGCCACGGTGCTCGCCCAGGCCATGGTCAAGGAAGGCCTGCGCAACGTCGCGGCCGGCGCCGCCCCGTCCGCGCTGAAGCGCGGCATCGACAAGGCCGTCGAGGCCATCAACGACCGCCTCCTCGCGACCGCGCGTGAGCTGGAGGGCAAGGACGAGATCGCCCAGGTCGCCACCCTGTCCGCGCAGGACAGCACGGTCGGCTCGCTCATCGCCGAGGCGTTCGACAAGGTCGGCAAGGACGGCGTCATCACGGTCGAGGAGTCCTCCACCGCGATCACCGAGCTGGACTTCACCGAGGGCATGCAGTTCGACAAGGGCTACATCAGCCCGTACTTCGTCTCCGACCCCGAGCGGATGGAGGCCGTCCTGGAGGACGCCTACGTCCTGATCAACCAGGGCAAGATCTCCGCCGTCGCCGACGTCCTTCCGCTGCTGGAGAAGGTCGTGCAGGCCGGCAAGCCGCTGCTGATCATCGCCGAGGACATCGACGGTGAAGCCCTGTCGACCCTGGTGGTCAACAAGATCCGCGGCACGTTCAACGTCGTCGCGGTCAAGGCGCCCGGGTTCGGCGACCGCCGCAAGGCCATGCTGCAGGACATCGCCATCCTCACCGGCGGCCAGGTCGTCGCCGAGGAGATCGGTCTGAAGCTGGACCAGGTCGGCCTCGAGGTACTGGGTCAGGCCCGTCGCACCGTCGTGACCAAGGACAACACCACGGTCATCGAGGGCCAGGGCGACTCCGCGGACGTCGACGGCCGCGTCAAGGAGCTCAAGGCCGAGATCGAGCGCACCGACTCCGACTGGGACCGCGAGAAGCTGCAGGAGCGGCTCGCGAAGCTGGCCGGCGGCGTCTGCGTCATCAAGGTCGGCGCGCACACCGAGGTGGAGCTCAAGGAGAAGAAGCACCGCATCGAGGACGCCATCTCCGCGACCCGGGCAGCCATCGAAGAGGGCATCGTCGCCGGTGGCGGCTCCGCTCTGGTGCACGCCTCGGCCGCGCTGCAGAACCTCGCGCTCGAGGGCGACGAGGCCACCGGTGCCGCACTGATCGGCAAGGCCGTGGTCGAGCCGCTGCGCTGGATCGCCGAGAACGCCGGCCTCGAGGGCTATGTCGCGGTCTCCAAGGTCCGCGACCTGGAGCCGGGCAACGGCCTGAACGCCGCCACCGGCGAGTACGGCGACCTGATCAAGTCCGGTGTCATCGACCCGGTTAAGGTCACCCGGTCGGCGCTGCGCAACGCCGCCTCGATCGCGTCGATGGTGCTCACCACCGACACGCTCGTGGTGGAGAAGAAGGAAGAGGACGATTCAGACGCCGGGCACAACCACAGCCACGGCCACTCGCACTGAGCCGAGCTGATCCGAGCTGAATCGCACGAACGACGGGCTCCCAGCCATCCGGCTGGGAGCCCGTCGTCCCGTGTGAGGGGGCCTCATCCGGCGACGACGTGCACCTCGACGTCGTCCAGACGTACGACGGCGCCCACCGGCACCGCCCGCGCGCGCCGGGTCTCGACCTGCCCGTCCACGAGCACCTCGCCGCCCTGGATCAGCGCGCGCGCCTGCGCACCGTCCTGCACGACCCCGGCCAGTTTGAGCAGCTGGCCGAGGCGGATCGATGCGTCGCGGATGGGCACCTGCAGGGGAGCTGTCGTCATGCCGGACATGGTGTCAGGCGCCCGACACGCCACCCCCGCGATTGACGGCGCGTATGCGGGGCTGGTTACGGTGGACTGCTATCGCGCGTCGACCAAGGACCCGGTGGGTCCGAAGGAGCCAGATGAGTCTCGGCGGTTCGCAGCCGACGCCCCACGAGACGTGGGGCCCTGCGGCGACCCTCGGCGACGACGTAACGAAATCGATTCGACCCACGATGGAACCGGCGGACGCGCAGATTCCGCTGTGCGACCTGGTGGCAGAAGCCTGCGATGGGGATGCGGCGGCCACCGACCAGCTGATGGCAGCTGTGCACCAGATCGCCCTCCGGTATGCACGCGGGCGACTCGGACGGCACTCGGCTGCCACCCATGCGGCCGCGGATGCCGCGCAGGAGGTGTGTGTGGCCGTCTTGACCGCACTTCCGCGCTATGTCGACCGCGGGCTGCCCTTCGAGGCGTTCGTCTACCGGATCGCCGCCAACAAGGTGGCCGATGTGCAGCGCGCCGTGATGCGCGGCCCGCAGCCCACCGACGAGGTGCCCGAATCGGTCGACACCGCACCCGGACCCGAGGCCGCCGCCGTCGCCGGCGAGCAGGCGGACCGGATCTGGAAGCTGCTGCACAAGCTCTCGCCGCAGCACCGCGAGATCCTCACCCTGCGGGTCGCCGTCGGCATGAGCGCCGACGAGACGGCCGCCGCGCTGGGGATGACGGCCGGTGCCGTCAGGGTCGCTCAGCACCGTGCACTGACGCGGTTGCGCTCGCTGCTCCCCACCGGGGGTGAGGCGCTGTGACACCCCCCTCCATCCACCGCATCCAGAGCGACGACGAGCTGCTGGACCGGATCGGCTCGCGCGCCACGGCCCGCGACGGCGTACCCGACGACGATCTGACCGACCTGCTCATCGGCTGGGTCGCCCACGTGGACGACGCGCCCGCGGCAGCGTCGGACAAGACGCCCGGACGCTATGCCCGCACCCGGCGCGGCGGCGTGCGCGCCGGCGTCGCCGCCGCGGTGCTCGTCGGCACGCTGTCGGTGAGCGGTATGGCCGCCGCGGTGACCAGCACCACCGTGCCGGTGCTGCAACAGCTGGGTCAGGTGACCAGGGGACTGGTCTTCGTGCCGCCCGATGCCGCCACCCAGCACCAGACGCCGTCGCCGGGCGCGCCGATCGCCGACGGCACGGCCACCACGTTCCTCACCGCGCCCCCGCCGCCCGGCACGCCGCAGGATCGCTACACGAGCTCGGCGTCAGCGTTGTCGCCGTCCTCGATCTTTCGCCGCCCGGCTCCTGGGTCGACGTCCTCCCGGCGACCGACGTCCTCCCGGACCGCGCCCACCTCGACACCGCCGCTCACGTCGAAGCCCACGACGACCGCGCCCACGACGCCTCCGAGGACCACGGCGCCCACCACAGCGCCGACGTTCACCGTGACCCCGACCACGCCTCCGACGTCGACCGGTTCGCCCACCGGCACCTCGGGGCCGACCCGCACCGTGCGGCCGACCATGCCGACGAGCCCGGGCGCGAGTTCGCCGACCACGACGGTCCCGACGAGCCCGACGCCGCGGCTGTCCACGTCGACGTCCTCCTCGCCGCCGGCGCCGTCCTCGACCCCCGCGGGCAGCGCCGGCTGACGCGGGCCACCGGAAATCAGCCGCGCCGCAGCCGCCTATAATCGGGTGATGGCGCAGGACAGGTCCGACGACACTTCTCTCCCCGCGATATTCGGACCGCTCGGGCTGACGTACGACGATGTGCTGCTCCTCCCGAACGAGACCGACGTCATCCCGAGCGAGGTCGACACCACCAGTGCGCTCACCCGTGAGATCAGCCTGAAGGTACCGTTGATCTCGGCCGCGATGGACACCGTCACCGAGTCGCGGATGGCCATAGCGATGGCCCGCCAGGGCGGCATCGGCGTCCTGCACCGCAATCTGTCCATCACCGACCAGGCCGACCAGGTCGACATGGTCAAGCGCACCCAGACCGGCATCATCGACCGTCCGGTCACGATCGGGCCGGACGCAACCCTGGAGCAGCTGGACGAGATCTGCGGTCGCTACCGCGTGTCCGGCCTGCCGGTCGTGGACCCCGACGACCGGCTGATCGGCATCATCACCAACCGCGACCTGCGCTTCACTCCTGTCGCGGAGTGGGCCACCACCAAGGTCGACGAGGTGATGACCCACCCGCCGCTGGTCACCGGCCCGGCCGACATCAGCCGCGAGGCCGCCACCACCCTTCTGCGCCAGCACAAGCGCGAACGGCTGCCGCTGGTGGATGCGGACGGGCGCCTCGCCGGTCTGATCACCGTCAAGGACTTCGTGAAGTCCGAGCAGTTCCCGCTGGCGTCCAACGACGAGCACGGTCGGCTGCTGGTGGCGGCCGCGATCGGCTACTTCGGCGACGCGTGGGAGCGAGCCACGACGCTCGTCGAGGCGGGCGTGGACGTGCTGGTGCCCGACGTCGCCAACGGGCACGCCCGGCTGATGCTCGACATGATCCGCAAGCTCAAGTCCGACCCCGCGACCCGCCACGTGCAGATCATCGGCGGCAACGTCGCGACCTATGACGGTGCCAAGGCGCTCGTCGAGGCCGGCGTCGACGCGGTCAAGGTCGGGGTGGGACCGGGCTCCATCTGCACCACGCGCGTGGTCGCCGGCGTGGGTGTGCCGCAGGTGACCGCGGTGTACGACGCGGCACGGGCCGCCCGCCCGGCCGGCGTACCCGTGATCGCCGACGGTGGGCTGCAGTACTCCGGCGACATCGCCAAAGCCCTGGTGGCAGGGGCGAGTTCGGTGATGGTCGGGTCGCTGCTGGCGGGGTGCGAGGAGTCGCCCGGTGAGCTGATCCTGATCAACGGCAAGCAGTTCAAGGCCTACCGCGGGATGGGCTCGCTCGGGGCCATGGCCTCGCGCGGCAAGAAGTCGTTCTCCAAGGACCGCTACTTCCAGGCCGACGTCGCCAGTGACGACGAGATCGTGCCGGAGGGCATCGAGGGCCGGGTCGCCTACCGCGGTCCGCTCGGCGCGGTCACCCGGCAGCTGGTCGGCGGGCTGCACCAGTCGATGTTCTACGTCGGGGCGCGCACCGTGCCGCAGCTGCAGGAGCGCGGCCGCTTCGTGCGGATCACCTCCGCGGGGCTCAAGGAGTCCCACCCGCACGACGTGCAGGGCATCGTCGAGGCGCCCAACTACTCAGGTCGCTGACCCGCGCCCCAGCGGCGCGTTTCGGGCCGCAGCGGGTGCGACCGCTAACCTGACGCGGTGAGTGAGATCGAGATCGGCCGCGGCAAACGAGGACGTCGGGCGTATTCGTTCGACGACGTGGCGGTTGTGCCGTCGCGACGCACCCGGGATCCCGAGGAGGTGTCGGTCTCCTGGCAGATCGACGCCTACCACTTCGAGCTGCCGGTGATGGCCGCGCCGATGGACTCGGTGATGTCGCCGGCCTCCGCGATCGCGCTCGGCCAGCTCGGCGGACTGCCGGTGCTCGACCTCGAGGGCCTCTGGACCCGCTACGAGTCGCCCGAGCCGCTGCTGGCCGAGATCGCCTCCCTGGATCCGGCCAACGCGACCGCGCGGATGCGCGAGCTCTACGACAAGCCGATCCGGCCCGACCTGATCGAGTTGCGGCTGAAGGAGATTCGCGGATCCGGGTGCACGGTCGCCGGCGCGTTGTCGCCGCAGCGCACCCAGGAGCACTGGCGCACGGTGGTCGACGCCGGTGTCGACCTCTTCGTCATCCGGGGCACCACGGTGTCGGCGGAGCACGTCTCGGGCCGCGCCGAGCCGCTGAACCTCAAGCGCTTCATCTACGAGCTCGACGTGCCGGTCATCGTCGGCGGCGTGGCGACGTACACCGCCGCGCTGCACCTGATGCGCACCGGCGCCGCCGGCGTCCTGGTCGGCTTCGGCGGGGGAGCGGCGCACACCACGCGGCGTACCCTCGGCATCCACGCACCCCTCGCGTCGGCGGTCGCCGACATCGCGGCCGCGCGCCGTGACTACATGGACGAGACCGGCGGGCGCTACGTGCACGTCATCGCCGACGGTGGCCTCGGCACCAGCGGCGACGTGGTCAAGGCCGTCGCCTGCGGCGCCGACGCGGTTATGCTCGGCGCGGCACTGGCCCGCTCGACCGAGGCACCGGGGCGTGGCTTCCACTGGGGCTCCGAGGCGCACCACCACGACCTGCCGCGCGGCGAACGGGTCGAGGTCGGCACCGTCGGCACCCTGGAGCAGATCCTGACCGGCCCCGGGCAGTCCGCCGACGGCTCCACCAACATGGTCGGGGCGCTGCGCCGCGCCATGGCCACCACCGGATACTCCGATCTGAAGGAGTTCCAGCGGGTCGAGGTCGTCGTCGCCCCGTACCAGCGCAGCTGACAATTCGGCGCGCCGATCGGCTTCCCTCAGTGACCGCGGTCACCTACTGTGCAGTAACTACTGCTGAGTAGCCGGCCGCGACGAGGGAAGCGATGGATGGCGATGACGACGTACGACCATGACGTAGTGGTGATCGGCTCCGGGTTCGGTGGTTCCGTGGCGGCGCTGCGGGCGGCGGAGAAGGGCTACGACGTCCTGGTCTACGAAGCCGGACGCCGTTTCGAGGACTCCGACTTCGCGAAGACCTCCTGGGACGTGCGCAAGTACCTGTGGGCGCCGGCGTTCAAGTGCTTCGGCGTGCAGCGCTACCACCGGCTTCCCGACGTGATGGTCCTGGCCGGCGCCGGTGTGGGCGGGGGATCGCTCAACTACGCGAACACGCTCTACAAGCCGCCGACCCCGTTCTTCCAGGACCCGCAGTGGGCGGGCATCACCGATTGGGAGGACGAGCTCACCCCGCACTACGACGTAGCGCGCAGGATGCTCGGCGTGGTCGAGGACAACCCGTGCTGGGGCGCCGCCGAGGAGATCATGCAGAACGCGGCCGCACAGCTCGGCGCGTCCAACACCTTCCGCAAGACGCCCGTCGGGGTGTTCTTCGGTGAGGCCGGCAAGACCGTGCCGGACCCGTATTTCGGCGGCGAGGGCCCGGAGCGCACCGGTTGCACCGAGTGCGGCAACTGCATGGTCGGCTGCCGGGTCGGGGCGAAGAACACGCTGATGAAGAACTACCTGGCGCTCGCCGAGCGCAAGGGCGTGCGGATCGAGCCGATGCGCACGGTGGTGCGCCTGGAGTCGCTGGGCGGCGACGAGGGGTTCCGCGTCACCACCCGGTCCACGGGAGCGTGGGTGCGCGCCGATCGGCGTACCGTCACCGCCCGGCGTGTGGTGCTCGCGGCAGGCACCTGGGGCACCCAGCAGTTGCTGCACCGGATGAAGGCCGACGGGTCGCTGCCGCGGCTGTCCGACCGGCTCGGTGTGCTCACCCGCACCAACTCCGAGGAGCTGGGCGGGGCCGCCGCCGTACGAGTCCCCGCCGACCCCGCTGTCGACCTCACCAAGGGCGTTGCGATCACCACCTCGTTCCACCTCGACGGCGACACCCACGTGGAGAACTGCCGCTACGCCAAGGGCTCGAACCTGATGGGGCTGCTGTCGACCCTGCTGATCAACGGCGACAAGTCCCTGCCCGGCAGGACCGGGGAGCTGCTCACCGCGTTCGCGAAGCAGCCGATCCGGCTCAGCCGTGCCCTCGGCCCGAAGTGGAGCGAGCGCACCATCATCGCGCTGGTCATGCAGTCGCTGGACAACTCGATCACGGTCGGCGCAAAGCGACGGCTGGGCCGGGTCCGCCTGACCAGCACGCAGGGTCACGGTGAACCCAACCCGAGCTGGATCCCGACCGGACACAAGGCGATCCGCGCGATCAGCGATCAGCTGAGCAAGCTCGGCGACGTCGACGTGGTGCCCGGCGCGTGCTGGCCGGAGTTCCTGGGGATGCCGATGACCGCGCACTTCCTCGGCGGCGTCACCATCTCCGACTCGCCGCGGACCGGCGTCATCGACCCGTATCAGCGGGTCTGGGGCTACCCGGCCTTGTCGGTGGTCGACGGCGCGGCGGTCTCGGCCAACCTGGGCGTCAACCCCTCGCTCACCATCACCGCTCAGGCTGAGCGTGCCCTCGCGATGTGGCCCGCCAAGGGCGCGGACGACGGACGACCCACTCAGGGTGCGGCGTACGAACGAGTGCCCGCTCCGGCGGCGCGGGTGCCGGGCACGCCGCTCGGCATCCCGCAGGTGCCGGCGAAGGTGCCGACCGCGGTCTGACAGCGTCCAGGGTCACTCGTCGCGCCAGGAGTGCCACAGCGCGGCGTACGCGCCGTCGGCGGCGACCAGCTCGGCGTGCGGGCCGATCTCGGTGATCCGGCCGTCCTCGACCACGGCCACCCGGTCGGCGTCGTGCGCGGTGTGCAGGCGGTGGGCGATCGCGACCACGGTGCGTCCCTCGACGACGGCGTTGAGGGAGCGCTCCAGGTGGCGCGCGGCGCGCGGATCCAGCAGCGACGTCGCCTCGTCCAGCACCAGGGTGTGCGGATCGGTGAGCACCAGCCGCGCCAGTGAGAGCTGCTGCGCGGCGGCATCGGTCAGCGTCCGGCCGCCCTGCCCGATGCGGGTGTCGAGGCCGTCCGGCAACGCGGACGCCCACGGCAGGGCGTCCACCGAGCGCAGCGCCGCCCAGAGCGTCTCGTCGTCGGACGCGGGCCGGGCGAGGAGGAGGTTGTCGCGCAGCGTCCCGACGAAGACGTGGTGCTCCTGGGTGACCAGGGCGACCTCGCCGCGCAGGTCGTCCAGCGGGAGTTCGACCAACGGCACCCCGCCGACGGCGACCGAGCCGCTGCCGGGGCCGTCGATGCCGGCGAGCAGCCGGCCGAGGGTGGACTTGCCCGCGCCGGAGGGCCCGACGATCGCCAGCCGTTCGCCGGGGGCCAGATCGAGGTCGATGCCGTGCAGCACCTCGCGTCCGGCGCGGTAGGAGTAGCGCACGTCGCGTGCGGCCAGCCGGGAGTCGCTCGGGCGCGCGTCACCCGCCTGGCGGTCGGGCGGCAGGTCCTCGATGCCGATGATCCGGGCAAGGGCGCTGGCACCGACCTGGATCTCGTCGAGCCAGGACAGCAGCTCGTCGATGGGGTCGCCGATGGCCAGCGCGTAGAGCACGATCGTCACGACCTGACCGAGGTTCGCGTGGCCGTGCGCGACCAGGAAACCGCCCCACAGCAGCGCCACGCCGACGGGCAGCATGGCGCCGAGGTCCACGGTCGGGAACCACCACATCCGCAGTCGCAACGTGTAGAGCTCGGCGTCCCACATCCCGCGGATCGCGCTGTGCAGCCGGGAGCGCCGCACACCCTGCAACGACAGTGCGTCGATCGTGCGGGCGCCCTCGATGCTCTCGCTCACCACGCCGTTCGTGACGGCGTACGACGCCCGCTCCCGTGCGTAGCCGGGCCCGGCGAAGCGCAGGTAGCGCTTGGTCGACAGGGACAGCAGCGGCAGGGTGATGAGCAGCGACAGGGCGACCAGCGGGTTGACCAGGAAGGCGGCCCCCAGGGTCAGCAGCGAGGTGACTGCCGCGACCAGGGTGGCCGGCACCCCGAACCGCACCGCGTAGGAGAGCGCATCGACGTCGTTGGTGGTCCTCGAGACCAGCTCGCCGGTGCCCGCGCGCTCGACGGTCGAGAGCGGCAGCTCCAGCACCCGGTCGATGAATCGCTCGCGCAGTCCGGCGAAGACGGTCTCGCCCAGCACGTACGCCGAGCGGCGGGCCGTCCAGGTCAGGGCGGTCTGCGCGAGCACCACCACGAGCAGCGCGACGCCGAACCGGTCGATGGTCGCGTTGTCGATGCCGTGCGAGAGCCGCTCGATGAGCTCGCCGAACAGCCGCGGTGCGCACAGGGCGGCGACGGCCGCGAGCGCGTGCAACCCCACCGTCACGATCAGCGCGCGGCGATGCCGACGCATCAGCATCCGGGCGTGCCGGCGCACGGCGGCGCCGTCGGCGACCGGCAGGACGGTGGGCTTCGCGACCTCAGGCGTGAGCGGGCTCATCGATGTCCTCCTCTCCGCGCAGGACGACGCGTCGGTAGGCCGGCGAGGTCCTCGACAGGTCCGCGTGGGTGCCCTCGGCGACGATGCCGCCGTCCTGCAGCAGCAGCACCCGGTCGGCCTGGTCGAGCAGCAGGGGGCTGGCGGCCATCACGACGGTCGTGCGACCGCGGCGCGCGGCGGCCAGCCGGGCCGCGATCCGCGCCTCGGTGTGCGCGTCGACGGCGCTCGTCGGCTCCACGAGCACCAGGGTCTCGGCGCGGGTGAGCAGGGCGCGTACGAGGGCGAGCCGCTGACGCTGCCCGCCCGAGAAGGACCGGCCGCGCTCCTCGACCTGCGACTGCAGCCCGTCTTCCAGGGCCAGCAGCACGTCGTGCGCGTCGGCGGCGTCCAAGGCGGCGGCGATCTGATCGGAGGTGCTCCGGCCCGCGGGGTCGAGCTGATCGAGCAGCGTCCCGGCGAAGAGCCGCGGGTCGACCTCGGACACGACGACTCGCGAGCGGGCCTCTCGCACAGCGACATCCGCAAGACCTACGCTGCCGAACGTCACGTCGGTGCCCCCCTGCCCGAACCGGCCCAGCCGGTCCGCCAACGCGGACGCCTGCGCGGGTACGTCGCAGACCACGGCCGTCAGCAGGCCGGGCGCGAAGACCGCGCCGGTGGAGGGGTCGACCAGTTCCTGCGGACCGTCGGGCAGATGCGCGGTCGGGACCTCACCGGTGTGGTCGCCGGGGATCTGCAGGACCTTGATGATGCGGCCTGCCGCGACGCGGGTCGCGAGGAACTTGCCGGTCATCTCCGTCGCGGTCGACAGCGGCATCACCAGGAAGGTGGAGTACCCGTAGAACGCCACCAGCTCGCCGGGCGTGATCGCGCCGGAGTGCACCGACCGGGCGCCGAGCCAGGTGACCACCAGCATGAAGATGCCGGGCAGCAGCACCTGCGCGGAGTCCAGCGTGGACTGCGGGGTCGCGACCCGCACCCCTTCGAGGCGTACGCGTTCGGACTGCTCGGCATAGCGGCGACGGAAGGTGTGCTCGCCGCCGATGCCGCGCAGCACGCGCAGTCCGGTGACGGTGTCGGCGCCCAGCTCCGAGAGCCGGCCGGACTGTTCGCGCTGCGCCTGCTGGCGTCGTTGCAGGGGCTTGATCACCGCGGCCAGGGCGGTCAGCAGGACCGGCACCCCCAGCAGCACCACCAGACCGAGCGGGAGTGAGCTGCGCAGCAGGATGATCGCGACCACCAGGTAGGCGACGATCGCTCCGACGAACCGGGCGAACGCGTCGTAGGACTCCGCGAAGCGGGTGGCGTCGGTGGCCGCACTGGCCACGACCTGGCCGGTCGGCATCGCCCGGGGCAGCGCCTCACCGGAGTCGGTGGCGTGCTCGCCGACCAGTTGCATGCAGCGGAACGCCGCCTGCAGCCAGTTGAGCACCGCGAAGCGGTGCCGCAGCACCCCGGCGCCTGCGGCGACCGCGGCGAGCACGATCAGCGTGAGTGACCACAGCACCAGCGCGCCCATGTCGTGCCCGCGGATGCCGTCGTCGGTGCCCCGGCTGATCGCGGCGGGCATCATCGCGAGACACAGCATCCAGACGATCGCGCAGCAGACCCCGCCCAGCACCGTGCGCCACTGCAGGCGTGCGGTCCATGCCATGAACCGCACCGGCGACCGCAGATCGGGTGTCCCGGGGTCGTCGTACGGCAGGGGTCTCATGGCGTGCTTCAGCCTAGGTCGGGCGGGGACGCGGACGCGATCGGTTTTCTGCGCGGGAGGGCTGGGCGTCGGCGCACAGCCGCCGGACGCACAATGGAGACCATGCTCCGGGCCGCTCTCACACCGCGCCTCATGGGCCTGTTCGTGCTCATGGTCGTGCTCGTCGTGGCGTTCGTACTGCTCGGCATCTGGCAGCTGGACGTCGCCCGCAGTGCCGGGCACGCCACCGCGAACCACCAGATGCAGGACCGGCCGGTCACCGCGATCACCTCCGTGATGCAGCCCGCCGAGAGCTTCCCCTCCAACGGGTCGCTGCGGCCGGTGCGGGCGACCGGGCACTACGACGGCGCCCTGCAGGAGCTGGTCGCCGGGCGGACACTGGACGGACACAACGGTTTCTGGGTGCTGACCCCGCTGGTGGTGGACGGCAACGGGGCACGACTACCGGTCGTCCGCGGCTTCGTCGCCGACCCGACGCACGTGCCGGCGCCCCTGACCGGAAGCCGCCAGGTCACCGTGACCGGTGCGCTCGCCCCGGGGGAGTCGCCCGCGACCGGCAGCTACCCGAGCGGCCAGATCGGCGCGATCAACCTGGCGGTGCTCGCGAACACCTGGGGTGGCACGGTCTACAACGCGTTCGTCTTCGCCACGGACGAGTCACCCAGCGCGACCGCCGCACCCGTGGCGACGTTCCCGCCGCCGCAGCCGGGAGGCGGCGGCTTCCACCTGCTCAACGCCGGATACGCCGTGCAGTGGTGGGCATTCGCGTGTTTCGCGGTCTACGTGTGGGTGCGGATGGTGCGTGACGAGTACGCCGCGGAGGAGGCCGGGCGGGCCGCCGAGCTCCCGTCCGGGCCGGTCGCGGACAATGGCGAAGGCACGGACGGCGAGCAGACCGCCGCGGCATCAGTCGAGACGAAGGACCGGCAGTGAGCGAGCAGACCCAGAAGGCGGCGCGACCCTCCGGGCGCACCCTGATCGACCCGGCCAAGGCGCGTAAGGGGCTGACCTTCTTCAAGGTGATGGCGGTCATCGTCGGGATCGGCCTGCTGCTGCTGACCGCCCAGGTGATCCTCAAGTACGCCTTCGACAACGGTGCGCTCGACTGGTGGCCGCAGCCGCACGGCCTGGTCTACATCGTCTACATCGCCGCCACCGTCAACCTCGCGTTCAGGATGCGCTGGGGGCTGCTCAAGATGGTGGGCGTCATCCTCGCCGGCTGCGTGCCCTTCCTGTCGTTCTACATCGAGCGCAAGGTGAGCGCCAACGTCGAGGGCGACCTCGCGGCGCTGCAGGCGGACACCCCACGCGGCTGAGCGGCGTCCTCGGGGCCCGTCGCTGCTGGATAGAATCCAGCAGGTGACCGCCCCCCTGCAGGAGCACCCCGTCCTCGTCGTCGACTTCGGCGCGCAGTACGCCCAACTCATCGCCCGCCGCGTGCGCGAGGCCTCGCTCTACAGCGAGGTGGTTCCGCACACCACCCCGGTGCAGGAGATCCTCGACCGCGAGCCCGCCGCCATCGTGCTCTCCGGCGGCCCGTCCTCGGTCTACGCCGACGACGCCCCCGGCCTGGACCCGGCCCTGCTCGAGGCGGGCGTGCCGGTCTTCGGCATCTGCTACGGCTTCCAGGCGATGGTCAAGAGCCTCGGTGGCAACGTCGAGCACACCGGCCTGCGCGAGTATGGCGCCACGATGGCGCAGATCGTGGACACCGACTCCACCCTCTTCAACGGTCAGCCCGACGAGCAGTCCGTCTGGATGAGCCATGGCGACGCGGCCTCCGAGGCGCCCCCCGGTCTGCGGGTCACCGCCACGACGCCGGGTGCGTCGGTCGCGGCGATCGAGGACGACGAGCGTCAGCTGTACGGCGTGCAGTGGCACCCCGAGGTCATGCACTCCACCTTCGGCCAGCGGGTGCTGGAGAACTTCCTGGTCCGCGGCGCGAAGCTGTCGCCGGACTGGACGCCCGAGGCGATGGCCGACCAGCTGGTCGAGCAGGTGCGCGAGCAGGTCGGCTCCGCACGGGCCATCTGCGGGCTGTCCGGCGGCGTCGACTCCTCGGTGGCGGCCGCACTCGTCCAGCGAGCCATCGGCGATCAGCTCACCTGTGTCTTCGTCGACCACGGGCTGTTGCGCGAGGGCGAGGCCGAGCAGGTCGAGAAGGACTTCGTCGACGCGACCGGCGTCGACCTGGTCGTCGTCGACGCGACCGACCAGTTCCTGAACGCCCTTGCGGGAGCGACCGACCCAGAGGAGAAGCGCAAGATCATTGGCCGGGAGTTCATCCGCTCGTTCGAGAAGGCCGCCCGCGACATCGTCGGCTCCCAGCAGGACGACGAGCACCCGGTGAAGTTCCTGGTGCAGGGCACGCTCTACCCGGACGTGGTGGAGTCCGGCGGCGGCACCGGTGCGGCCAACATCAAGTCCCACCACAACGTCGGCGGTCTGCCCGACGACCTGCAGTTCTCCCTCATCGAGCCGCTGCGCACCCTGTTCAAGGATGAGGTGCGCCAGGTCGGGCTGGAGCTCGGGGTGCCCGAGGGCATCGTGTGGCGCCAGCCGTTCCCCGGCCCCGGCCTCGGCATCCGGATCATCGGCGAGGTGACCCGCGACAACCTGGCGATCCTGCGCCGCGCCGACGCCATCGCCCGTGAGGAACTCACCGCTGCGGGCCTGGACCGGGACATCTGGCAGTGCCCGGTGGTGCTGCTCGCGAATGTCCGCTCGGTCGGCGTCCAGGGTGACGGCCGCACGTACGGTCACCCGATCGTGCTGCGTCCGGTGTCCTCCGAGGACGCCATGACCGCGGACTGGACCCGCCTGCCGTACGACGTCCTGGCCAGGATCTCCGGCCGCATCACCAACGAGGTGAGCGAGGTCAACCGGGTCACCCTCGACGTGACCAGCAAGCCGCCGGGCACCATCGAGTGGGAGTGATCCGCCCGGTCCGACCTGCGGTGACCGGCCGCTAGAGTCGGTCGGTCGCATAGATCGTCTATCGAGGAGACGGTGGTGGACCTGCACGATCGCGTCGCCCTGGTGACCGGCAGTTCGTCGGGCCTCGGCACCGCGCTCGCGCACCGTCTCGCCGCACGGGGCGCCGTCCCGATCGTCCACGGACGCGACGGCGGGCGGACCGCAGCCGTCGCGGGCGATCTTGGTGCGGCATCCGTCGTGGGCGACCTCGCGGAGCGGGCCCCCCGCGAACGGGTCGTCGCCGAGGCACTCGCCGCGCACGGCCGCATCGACCTGCTCGTGGCGAACGCGGGCATCGGCTGGGCCGGGACGCTGACCGCCATGCCGACGGAGACGGTCGACGCCCTCGTCGCCACCAATCTGACCGCCACGATGCAGCTGACCCGGTCGGTGCTGCCGGGCATGCTCGAGCGCGGCACGGGCGGCTTGTGCTTCGTCACCAGCATCGCCGGTCGGGTCGGCGTGGCCGGTGAGTCCGTCTACGCCGCGACGAAATCCGGCGTGGACGCGTTCGCCGAATCGCTGCGTCTGGAGCTACGCGGCACCGGGATCGGCGTCACCGTGGCGGTGCCAGGCGTCGTCGAGACGCCCTTCTTCGAGCGTCGCGGCGCCGCGTACGACCGCAGCAGCCCGCGTCCGCTGTCGGCCGACGTCGTCGCGGCCCGCATCGTGCGCGCCATCGAGCGCGACGCCGGTGAGGTCTGGACGCCCCGCTGGCTGCGGTCCGCCGCGGTCGTACGCGCGGTGGCGCCCTCGGCGTACAGCGGCCTGGCCGCGCGATTCGGTCGCCCGATCCGACCCGGGCGGGCGACGGAGCGCACGCCATGATGCTGCTGGTGATCGCGCTCGCCCTCGCGGCCGCGTTCACGTTCGCCCTGTCGGCCATGATCGAGCAGCAGGAGGCCCACGCCCAGCGGGCCACCGGGCAGCACGAGATCGCGACGGTCCGGGGTTTCGCCGGGTTCATCCGGCATCTGCTCACCCGTCGGCGCTGGCTCTTCGGGTGGCTCATCAACATGTCCGGTTTCGGGATCCAGGCGGCCGCCCTGCAGCTGGGCACCGTCGCCATCGTGCAGCCCATCATGACGATGCAGATCTTCTTCGCGCTGCTCCTGTCCACCGGGGGCTCGCGCGACCAGCCGAGGCGGCGCGATTTCGCGTTCGGGCTCTCGATCTGCGCCGGTCTGGTCGTGCTGCTCACCGTCGGGCGCGCCGCGCCGCTGCGCGGATCGCCCGACCGCGACCGTGTCGCGCTGATCCTGGTCCTCATCGCGGCCACGGTCGTCCTCCTGGTGGTGGTGGCCCGTCGCACCGGCGGGATGCTCGCGAGCTTCCTGCTCGCGACCGGCGCGGGGATGTGTTTCGCGGCATCGGCCGTGCTGATGAAGCTCACCAGCGCGTCCCTGTTCGGTCCCGGTGTCCTCGCGACGGCGAAGGACTGGCCGGGCTACACCCTCGCGCTGTCGACGCTCGGCGGCCTGCTGCTGGAGCAGGCGGCGTTCTCGCAGGGTTCGCTGCCCTGGCCGTTCGCGGCGATGAGCATCACCAACCCGATCGTCAGTTATTGCGCCGGAATCTTCGGATTCCACGTCGAAGTGCCGCATTCACCCCCGGATCTTCTCGCGGTGGCACTCACCGGCACGCTTCTCATCATCGGCATCACCGGGCTGTCGCACTCTCCGCTGGTACGACACGCCGACTCCTCAGCCCATCCCAAGGAATCGATGTCACCATCATGAGATGACGGATGCGCCGAGCGCGATTCCAGCCGCCCCCGAGAGCGGCCGCCTGGTGATCGACCGAGCACTCGTGCGCTCGTCGGTACGCCGCGGCGCTCGTCTCATCACCGAGACCGTCCTGGTCCCGTCACTGCTGCTCTACGTCAGCATCTTCACGATCGGCCAGGTGGGAGGCCTGATCGCCGTCCTCGTGTGGTGCGCGCTCACCCTCGCCATCCGGTGGCGCCAGGGGCACCACGTCCCGCGCACCCTGCTGCTCGCCGTCGCGATGCTGGTGGGCCGCACGAGCATCGCGCTCGCCCTGTCCAGCGTCTACGTCTTCCTGTTGCAGCCGATCGCCGGATCCGCCCTGATGGCGACGATCTTCCTGGTCAGCGCCGCCGTCGGTCGACCGATCACCCTGCACCTCGCGCGCGATTTCATCACCCTGCCTCAGTTCTTCCTCGACGACCGCCGGGCCCGCCGGATGTTCACCCAGGTCTGCGTCATCTGGGGCGTCTCGCGCCTGATCGACGTCGCGATGAGCGTCGGCGCGCTGCACCTCGGCATGAGCACCGGCGTGCTCTCGCGCGGCCTGCTCAGCACCTCGCTGACCGTGCTGTCGGTCGTGATCTGCACCGCCTGGGGCTGGAGCCGGATCGCCCGGATGCCGAATTTCAGCATCGCCACCGCCTGAGCGATCCGGGTGGCCGGCACACGGCGATGTGCTAGGACGAATCCGTGAGCGTCCGCACCACGTCGCACTCGCCGAGACCGCCCGCCTGGAGTGAACTGGTCATCGGTCTGGCCCTTTTCGCCGTCTACCTGGGCGTCGATCATCTCGGTGGCGCCGGCCGTCGCGCTGCGGCGGAGCGTCACGCGCGTGGCCTGATCGACCTCGAGCGGTGGCTGCACCTGGACGTCGAGCGGAGCTGGAACGCCTGGCTCGCCTCGCGGCACACGTTGATGGTCGCGGCGAACTACGAGTACGCGACGACCTACATCCTGAGCGCCGCCCTGTTGCTGCTGCTGACCTACTGGCGGATGCCCGGCGTCTACCGCATGGCACGCGACTCCTTCGTCGTACTCAACCTGCTCGCCTTCACCTGCTTCGCCCTCCTTCCGGTCATGCCGCCGCGTCTCCTGTCGGGCACCGGGTACGTCGACACCGTCACGACCGGGTCGACGATCGGCTCCTGGGGGTCGCCCCTGGTCGCCGACGCCAACCAGCTGGCCGCCGTGCCGTCACTGCACATCGCGTGGGCCCTGTGGGTGAGCGTCATGCTCGCCCGGATCTCCCAACGGCGCTGGCTGCAGGCGCTGAGCGCCGTGCACGTGGCGCTGACCTTCGTCGTAGTGGTGGCGACGGCCAACCACTTCGTCCTCGATGCCGTCCCCGCGGCGATCTTCGTGCTGGCGTCGGTCTTCGTCGTCGAGCGCTGGCAGACCCGCTCCGAGCGTGGCCTGCTCGCGACCTCGGACGAGTTCTTCCTGGACGTCGAGCACGACGGGAATGCCCAGAACGTCGGCGGCTACGTGCTGCTCGGCGGTCCCGGCGCGACACCCCCGACCGTGGAGCAGGTTCGTGAGCTCATCCGCTCCGAGCTGGGTTCGTTCCCGCGCTTCACCTCCCGGCTCGCACCAGGTCGCGGGGCGGCACGCTGGGAGCCGGCCGGCGAGCCGGACTGGTCCAGCCACGTGACCGGACAGTCACTGCCCACGGGCACCGGGCTCGACGGGATGGATCAGGTGGTGGCGCGGTTCTGCGCGCAGGAGCTGCCACGTGACCGCCCGCTCTGGCGGGCGGTGCTCGTCGACGGGCTGCCGGGGGAGCGGTCCGCCTTCGTGATCGTCATGCACCACTGCATGGCCGACGGCATCGGTGCGGTGGTGCAGCTGCTCGGCCTGCTGCGCCCGCGGTTCGAGCTGCCCATCCCCGCGGCGAACGCGCCGTCCGCGGCCCGCCGCGCAGGCGCCGTGGTCGTGGGCCTGGGACAGCTGGCCACCGACGGACGACCGTCCGCCCTGCTGCCGACCGGCTCGAGCCGCCGCAGCTACAGCTCGATGCAGCTGCCGCTGGAGCAGGTCCGCTCGATCGCCCGCGCCCACGACGCCCGGGTCACCGAGGTCCTGCTCGCCCTGGTCGGTGCGGGGACGGCCGCGGCGTACCCCGATCTGGCCCGGACCTGCGAGGGGCGGCTGCGGGTGTCGGTGCCGATGATGCTGCGGGCGCCGGGCAGCGGTGCCGACGGGAATGTCACGGCCGCCGTCATCGTGGACGTGCCGCTGCGGGATCAGCCCCTGGCCGATCAGTTGCGCACCCTGCGGACCTCGGCCGCCGCCTTGCGCTCGCCGGCCAGGGCTTTGGCGTCGCGGTGGGTGATGGCGACGGCCCTGCGCTGCGTGCCACGACCGGTGCGGCGCAGCTTCGCCCGGTCGGTCTACGGGCGGCGCTACTTCCACGCGATCGTCTCCAACATGCCGGGGCCGGACCGCGATTTCACGCTCAGGGGGGCGCCTGTGACACGGGTGATGCCACTGCTGCCGCCCGCACCGGGGGCACCCCTGGCGGTGGGTGCACTGAGCTGGGGCGGTCTGCTCGACGTCAGCATCGTGACCGACGCCGCGAGGTTGGACGCCGTCCTCCTGCGCGAGGCGCTCGATGAGCGGTTCGCCGCTGCCGCCTCAGTCGGCGTCGAGGACGGGTTCGCCCCAGATGAGCGCCAGATAGAGCCGGGCCCGCTCGGCCGGTGAGTCCAGCGCGGGGCCGAACGCCTCGCGCAGCTGCTCGACGCGGTAGCGCACCGTCTGAGGATGGATGTGCAGCTCCTCGGCGATCTCCACACGGGAGCCCATGTGCCGAAGCCACGAGGTGAGTGTCTCGATCAGTCTCTCGCGCGTCGCCTGCGGCAGGTCGTCCAGCGGTGCCAGCACCTGCGACCGGAGCGCTGCGACGCGCTGCGGCCGTTGGTGCACGATGAGGGTGTCGAGATGATCGCCGACGAATGCGACCGACTCGGTGATGAGCCCGGATCGCTGCAGTGACAACGCACTTCGTGCGAGGGTGAGGCTGGTGCGGGCCTGGTCGATCGGCATCGGCGGGCCGACCATCGCTCCCTCGGACGCCAGCGCGCGGATCAGGCGCTCACGGGTGCCCCGTGCCCACGGCGCGATCAGGCCGACGACCCCGTCGACCCGGACGAAGAGCCACTCCGGGTCGGTCTGCACCGACTGCAGCGGAGTCTCGTCCTTGTCGAGGCGCAGGATGACGAAGACCACCTCGTCCGGCAGACGCCAGAGCGCCCGGTCCGCGGCACGCCGCAGCGCGATGAGGTCGGTGAAGGGCGACATGATCTGACCGGTCAGCTCGGCGCGCGCCCGCTGGGCCGCCATCCCCGAGTCGGACTGTTCGCTGACGAAGCCCTGCGATGTGCAGGCCGACAGGTCGTGCACGATCGTGAAGAGTGTCTGGGCCAGGCGGGCGATGTCGGTCGGGCCGATGCCGGCCGTGATGGCCGCCTGCGAGATGAACTCCCAGGACACGCGGGCGCCGCTCTGGTAGGCCGTGAGCAGGCTGGTCAGGTCCTGCCCGTGCAGGTAGTGCACGCGGCCGATCTGCTCGAACACGTTCGCGATCGCCGGGTCGAGGGTGTCGCCGTGACCGGGTCTCCCGGCCGGATCACTGACCGTGGCGAGCAGTTGCGGGATCACGACCTCGGACGCCAGCGCGAGCTGATCGCGATGCTCCTCCATGTACGCCGTGTAGGTGGGCCACATGGTGGCGAGCTCGTCACCGACCACGCGCAGCAGGTCGGGGAAGGTCTGCGTCAGTGACTCCCGCAGCACCTCGACGTGTGAATCCGGTTGCGATGGAAGTGCTTCCGCATTCAACCGTTGCGCCATCCCGCAGATCCCCGCTTCCTGATCGATTTGTCATCGAATGACAAACGTCGGCCCAGAAACTCACTCATTCGGGTCGAGACCGACGGTGACGAGTGGACCCAGACTACGAGTCATGACGGTCGCGCAGCCCTCGAACGACACGACTTCGCGCCTGCCGATGTACGACGCACGGGACCGCAGCGAGAACTTTCCGGTGGCTCTGCGCGTGCTTCCGGCGGCGATCCGGGACCATCTGCGCCGGGTCTACTCCGTGGCACGGCACATCGACGAGCTGGGCGACTCGGGCACCGGCGACCGCACGACCGCCCTCAGGGCCTACCGCTCCCAGGTGCACGCGCTCTGGGCCGGTGAGCGGCTGAGTGAGCCGACCCTGATGCGGTTGGCGCCCACGGTGACGGCATGCGGACTGTCCGAGAAGCCCTTCCAGGACCTGGTGGCGGCCAACCTGCAGGACCAGTCTGTGACCGAGTACGCAGATTTCGCCGCCCTTCTCGAATACTGCGCGCTGTCGGCCGACCCCGTCGGCCGCCTCGTGCTGGAGATCTTCGCCAGGTCCTCGCCGGAGCGGATCGCCCTGTCGGACCGGATCTGCTCCGCATTGCAGGTGTTGGAGCACTGCCAGGACGTCGTCGAGGACTCGCGGGCCGGGCGGGTCTATCTGCCGCAGGACGACCTGGGTGGTGCCGGGTTGTCGACCGCGACGTTGCTCGACCCCGGCCATCGAGAGGACCTCTGCGCCGTGGTCTCCCTGCAGGTGCTGCGGGCGCGGCAGCTGCTGGATGCGGGACCACCGCTGCTGCGCCGCCTGGACGGCTGGGCGAAGGTCTCGGTCGCAGGCTTCGTCGCCGGTGGCCTGGCCACCGCGGACGCGATCGACCGCGCGCGGGGTGACGTCGTCACTGCCGTCCCGCGACCACGACGGGTCGACGTGCTTCGTCACATCGCCGCACTGCTGCTGCGCTCCGGAGGTGCTGGATGACGACGGCCACCCTTCCCGATGCCTTCGCCGCGTGCGAGACCATCACCCGGGACGAGGCACGCAACTTCTACTACGGCATCCGTCTGCTTCCTCCACAGAAGCGCGCCGCGCTGTGCTCCCTCTACGCCCTGGCCCGCCGCATCGACGACATCGGCGACGAGGATCGGCCGCGCGAGGACAAGATCCGCGCCCTGGCCGCCCTGCGGCAGGACCTGCAACGGATCGACGCTTCCACCGACCCCGTCCTGCTCGCGGTGGCCGCGACCGCACGCGACTTCCAGGTGCCGCTGGAGGCGTTCCTGGAGCTGATCGACGGCGTCGAGATGGACCTGGCCGACGTGACGTACGAGACCTTCGAGGACCTCACCGTCTACTGCCGTCGGGTGGCCGGGTCCATCGGCCGGTTGTGCCTGTCCGTCTTCGGCGCCGGCACCGACCCGAGGGCGCCGATGTACGCCGACCAGCTGGGTATCGCGCTGCAGCAGACCAACATCCTGCGCGACATCCGCGAGGACCTGCTCATCGGCCGCGTCTACCTGCCCCAGCAGGAGCTCAAGGAGCACGGCATCACCCTCGAACTCGATGCACAGGGCTCGCTCTGCGATCCCGAGGCGAGGCTCGCCGCCTACATCGGTTTCGCGGCTGCCCGGGCCGAGAACTGGTACGCGCTGGGTGGCCGGCTGCTGCCTGAGCTGGACTCCCGCAGCAGCGCCTGCTGTGCCGCCATGTCGGGCATCTACCACCGGCTGCTGACCCGGATCCGTAAGAACCCCAGTGATGTCTATGGCTCGCGCCTGTCCCTTCCCGGGTGGGAGAAGGGTGCCGTCGCGGTCTCCGCCCTCGCTCGCGGAGGGCTGAGATGACGCGGGCGGCCGTGATCGGAGGCGGCCTCGCCGGAATCACTGCCGCGATCGGACTCGCCGACGCCGGGTGCGACGTGACCCTCCTGGAGCGGCAGGCGCACCTGGGCGGCCTGACCCACAGCTTCGAGCGCGACGGCATGTGGGTGGACAACGGGCAGCACGTCTTCCTGCGCTGCTGCACCGCCTATCGCAGTCTGTTGCAGCGCCTCGCTGTCGCACACCTGGTGACGATGCAGGACCGCCTGGACATCCCGATGCGCAGCGGGCGGCGCGCCACGACGGGCCATCTGCGCCGCAACGGGCTGCCCGCCCCGATGCACCTGGCCGGCTCGCTCGCCCGTCATCCGTGGTTGCCGGTGCCGGACCGGGTCCGCGCCGGCCGAATCGCTCTGGCGCTGGCCGCGGTCGACACCGCGTCGGCTGCCAGCGACGAGACCAGCTTCGGCGACTGGCTGGACGCACACCACTGTTCGAGGCGGCTGCGCGAGAACCTGTGGGACGTCGTCGGACTCGCGACTCTCAACGTGCATGCCGACGAGTGCTCGCTCGCTCTCGCCGCGACCGTCTTCCAGCTCGGCCTGCTCACCGACCGAACGGCAGGTGACATCGGCTGGTCAGACGTCCCATTGTCACAGCTACACGGCGACGCTGCCGTGCGCGCGTTGGGTGCGGCAGGCGCGGAGGTGCGGGTGCGTGCCAAGGTCGAACGCGTGACGCCCGCGTCGGGCCGGTGGGTCGTGCGCGCCGACGGCGTCGACACGGAGTACGACCAGGCCGTGCTGGCCGTGCCCCCGGACGTTACCGAGCGGCTCGCGCCCTGGGCCGACCTGGGCGCCGGCCCGGGGTACGCCGCACGTCTCGGCAGCTCTCCGATCGTCAACCTGCACGTGCTGCTCGACCGGGTCGTCCTCGACACGCCGTTCGTGGTCGCGCTCGACAGCCCGCTGCAGTGGGTCTTCGATCGCACCGGCCAGTCCGGTGTGCGACGCGGGCAGTACCTCGCGGTCTCGCTGTCCGGCGCCGACGAGGACCTGCCTCGCACCGCCGCGCAGCTCCGCGAGATCTACCTGCCGGAGCTGCGGAGGCTTCTCCCCATGATGGATTCGGCGCACGTGCTGGACTTCTTCGTCACCCGTGAGCCGCGGGCGACGTTCCGCGCGACGCCCGGCACCGCGGCGTACCGGCCGACGCAACGGACCGGACATGTCGGGCTCGCCGTCGCCGGTGCGTGGACCGCGACCGGCTGGCCCGCGACGATGGAGGGCGCGGTACGCAGCGGTAGGGACGCTGCGGCCGCGCTGCTGCAGGAGACCCGGAGATCCCCACGGGACGAGGTGGCGGCGTGATGAACGACATCGGGCGCGCACCCGCGCAGACCCTGGACGAGACCCGTTCGTTGGTGCTGCCCGCGCTGCACAAGGCGGTCGACCGGCTCGACGATCTGGAGCGCCTCACGACCTCCTACCACCTGGGCTGGGTGGACGCCGGCGGCAACCCTGTCTCCGGAGCGGGAGGCAAGGCCGTCCGCCCCGCCCTGGCGGTCCTCGGCGCCCGCGCCGTCGGCGCGGAACCGGCCGTCGCCGTCCCGGGCGCCGTCGCGGTCGAGCTGGTGCACAACTTCTCGCTCGTGCACGACGACATCATGGATCGCGACCGTACGCGCCGGCACCGTCCGACGGTGTGGTCCGTGTGGGACGAGGCGACCGCGATCCTCACCGGGGACGCGATGCTGTCCCTCGCACACGAGGTGCTGCTGGAGGAGGGTGGCCTCCAGGCCGCCGCGGCCTCGTGGCACCTGGCGCGGTGCACCCGTGCACTGATCAACGGTCAGGTGCTCGACATGACCTTCGAGCAGCGTGCCGAGGTGAGCCTGCACGAATGCCGCCGGATGGCGCAGGGCAAGACCGCCGCGCTCATCGCCACCAGCACGGTCATCGGTGCCGTGCTCGCCGGTGGCGACGCCGACGCGCTGGACGCGCTCACCACGTACGGCCTGCGGATCGGTCTGGCCTTCCAGCTGGTCGATGACCTGCTCGGCGTGTGGGGTGATCCGCAGGTCACGGGCAAGTCCAACTTCTCGGACCTGCAGGCCAAGAAGAAGACCCTCCCGGTCTGCTGGGCGCTCGGCCAGGACGGCGCCCGGGCCGCCCGGTTGAGGGCCTGGTTCACGGACGGGCCCACCGATCCGGCCGCCCTCGCACGGGCCGCCGGACTGCTGGAGGAGGCCGGCGCACGCGACTGGGCGGAAGGTGAGGCGCGCCGCCTGGTGGCGAGCGCGCAGGCAGCCCTGCGCGGCGCGGCGCTGACACCGTCCGCCACGGCCGACCTGCACGCCATGGCCGACTTCATCGCCGGCAGGAAGGCCTGAACCGATGACCCCCGTGCTCGCGTCCGGCTCCGTGGCAGGTGACGTCGACGCTACCTCGGACCCGCGGTCGGCCGCGCGCGCCGCTCTGGACGCGGCGATCGCCCATCTGAGCAGCCTTCAGCACGAACAGGGTTGGTGGAAGGGCGATCTGGCGACCAACGTCACCATGGACGCCGAGGACATGATGCTGCGCGAATTCCTCGGGATCGCGACGGCCGAGACCCGCGACCAGAGCGCACGGTGGATCCGGTCCCAGCAGCGCGAGGACGGCACCTGGGCGACCTTCTTCGGAGGGCCCGGTAATCTCGACACCACCGTCGAGGCATGGGTCGCCCTGCGGATCGCGGGCGACCAGGCGACCGCCCCGCACATGCTGCGCGCACAGCAGTTCGTCCGCGCCCAGGGCGGCGTCGAGCGTTCCCGGGTCTTCACCCGCATCTGGCTCGCCCTCTTCGGGCTGTGGGACTGGCGCGACCTGCCGAACCTGCCCCCGGAGCTCATCCACCTGCCCCGGTGGTTCCCGCTGAACGTCTACGACTGGGGTTGCTGGGCCCGACAGACGATCGTGCCGCTCACCGTCGTCTGCACGCTGCGGCCGCGGCGCCCGCTGCCCTTCGCCATCGACGAGCTCCGCACCGGTGCGGAGCTGGAGGCGTTCGCCCCGTGGAGCACCGTCGGGGGCGCGTTCCAACGCGCCGACGTCCTCCTGCACGCGTACGCCAAGCGGCCGCTGCGGCAGCTGCGCACCGGGGCGATGCGCAGAGCGGCGGAGTGGATCATCGCGCGCCAGGAGGCCGACGGGGGATGGGGTGGCATCCAGCCGCCGTGGGTCTACTCGATCCTCGCGCTGCATCTGCTCGGCTACCCGCTGGAGCATCCCGTGCTGCGGGCCGCGGTCGACGGGCTGGAGGGCTTCGTCATCACGGAGGACACCGACGAGGGACCGATCCGCCGGGTCGAGGCGTGCCAGTCGCCGGTCTGGGACACCGCGCTCGCGGTCAACGCGCTGCTGGACTCCGGTATCAGCGGCGACGACGCGCGGGTCCGACGTGCCGCGGACTGGCTGGCCCGTGAGCAGATCACCGGTGACGGGGACTGGCAGGTACGCCGGCCCGGGATCCCGTCCGGCGGTTGGGCTTTCGAGTTCGCCAACGACGTCTACCCGGATGTCGACGACGGCGCCGAGGTGGTGATGGCGCTGCGCCGGGTCGGCAGCAACCGGCCCACCCTGCTGCGGCGCGGGGTGGACAGGGGTATCGCGTGGACGGCCGGGATGCAGTCGAAGGACGGCGGCTGGGGCGCCTTCGACGCCGACAACACCCGCACGCTGGCCACCCACCTGCCGTTCTGTGACTTCGGTGCCGTGATCGACTCGCCGTCGGCGGACGTGACGGCCCACGTCGTGGAGATGCTCGCCGCCGAGGGACGCGCCCGGGGGGAGCGCTGCCGCCGCGGCGTGGCCTGGTTGCTGGAGCACCAGGAGCCCGACGGTTCGTGGTTCGGGCGCTGGGGTGCGAACCACGTGTACGGCACGGGCGCCGTCGTACCGGCATTGGTCGCCGCAGGTATCCCCGCCGATCACAACGCCATTCGCGCGAGTGTGCGCTGGCTGGGGGAGCACCAGAACGCCGACGGCGGGTGGGGCGAGGACCTGCGGTCCTACCGCGATCCGGACTGGATCGGACACGGTGCCTCCACCGCCTCCCAGACCGCGTGGGCGCTGATGGCGCTGGTCGCCGCCGGTGAGGCGGACGACGGTGGGGGTGTGGTCGAGCGCGGCATCGCCTACCTGGCCGGCACCCAACGCGCCGACGGCACCTGGGACGAAGACCTGTACACCGGCACCGGTTTCCCGGGCGACTTCTACATCAACTACGGCCTCTACCGGCTCATCTTCCCGATCTGGGCCCTGGGTCGGTACGTCGGGGGTGGGCCGGCATGACGGCCGGCATCGCCACCGCGTTGCGGATCGAACGGGTCGCCCTGGGCGCCCGGGTCGGACGGCCGACCCACGTCGCGGGTCGCGGGCCCCGGGTCGCGCCGACGTCGCCCGACGGCCCGACACTCCTCGCCGGGGTGGCCGGCGGTCTCGTCCCCGGTGTCCGCGCCGGTCACGTCGTGGTGGCCGACCGGGTGCTGCTCGACGGAGACGGATACGACTGTCCCGCAGCCCCTCTGGTGGCCGGTGCGCTGCGCCGACGGGGGCTCACCGTGCACGTCGGGCCCATCGCCTCCGTCGATCACGTCGTCGACGGACCCGACCGCGCCGCGCTCGCCGCGCGCACCGGCGCCCTGGCCGTCGACACGGAGTCCGGTTACCTCGCGCGGCAGCTCGGCGCGCGCCCCCTGACGGTGGTGCGCGCGATCGTCGACGGGACCGAGCAGCCGCTGCGCCACCCGGGCACGGCACTGCGAGGCGTCGCCGCGCTGCGGGCCCTGCGCGAGGCCGCGCCGGTGCTGCGCGAGTGGTACGACGCCGCCCTCGACCGCGACGTCCTGCTCGCCGGGCCGCGGTCGTTCTGCGCCGGTGTGGAGCGGGCGATCGAGATCGTCGGCCGGGCGCTGCAGTCCCACGGTGCGCCGGTCTACGTGCGCCGGCAGATCGTGCACAACGCCCACGTGGTGCAGGACCTGCAGCGCAAGGGCGCGATCTTCGTGCAGGAGGTGGAGGAGATACCGCGCGGCGCGGTGACCGTGCTGGCCGCCCACGGGGTGGCGCCGTCCGTGCGGCAGCAGGCCCGCGAGCGCGATCTCGTGGTGATCGACGCGACCTGCCCCCTGGTGGCCAAGGTGCACACCGAGGTTCGCCGGTTCGCCGCTCCCGGCAGCACCGTCTTCCTGATCGGGCACGCCGACCACGAGGAGGTCGTCGGAACCCGCGGGGAAGCGCCGGAGAACGTCGTCGTCGTGGACAACCCGGACGAGGCAGCCCGGGTGCAGGCGGTCCGACCCGACCGGGTCTCGTACGTCACGCAGACCACGCTGGCCGTCGAGGAGGCGCAGGAGTCGGCGCGGGTGCTGCGCGACCGCTTCCCCACGCTGCGGGCGCCGGCCCGGGACGACATCTGTTACGCGACCAGCAACCGTCAGCAGGCGGTGCGGGCCGTCGCCGCCGACACCGAGCTGGTGCTGGTGGTCGGCTCGCAGAACTCCTCCAACTCCCGCCGGCTCGTGGAGGTCGCCGAGGCGGCGGGCACGCCCGCGCACCTGGTCGAGGACGCCACCGAGGTCGATCTGGCCTGGCTCCGCGGCGTTCGCCGGGTCGGCATCACGGCCGGCGCCTCCGCGCCCCCGTCGCTGGTCGATGAGTTGGTGCACGCACTGTCCGGGCTGGGCGCGGTCGAGGCGGCGGAGTCCTCCGTCGTCGACGAACACGTGCAGTTCACCCTTCCACGAGAGGTCAGCTGATGCCTTCCATGCCCCTGCGCCAGTCGCTACGTCTCGGGCGCTACCTCGCCGAGCAGAAGCTGCGCGGACGAGAGAAGTTCCCGCTGCTCGTCGAGCTCGAACCGCTCTTCGCCTGCAACCTCAAGTGCACCGGCTGCGGCAAGATCCAGGAGCCGGCCGCGCTGCTCAAACAGCGGATGCCGGTCGAGCAGGCCGTCGCCGCGATCGAGGAGAGCGGCGCCCCGATGGTCTCCATCGCCGGGGGAGAGCCACTCATGCACCCGCAGATCCACGAGATCGTCCAGCAGCTGCTGGACCGCAAGAAGATCGTCTTCCTGTGCACCAATGCGCTGCTGATGGCCCGGCACATCGACAAGTTCACCCCGCACCCGGACTTCTCCTGGATGGTGCACGTCGACGGCATGAAGGAGCGGCACGACGCGTCGGTCAGCAAGGAGGGCGGCTTCGAGGCGGCCATCGACGCCATCAAGCTCGTGCAGTCGCGCGGCTTCCGGGTGATGACGAACACGACTGTCTTCAACAGCGATTCACCGCAGGACGTGATCGACGTCCTCGACTATCTCAATGACGAGATCAAGGTCGACAACATGCAGATCGCTCCGGGATACGCCTACTGGAAGGCGCCGGACCAGAACGGCTTCCTCGGCGTCGAGGAGACCCGGGCGCTGTTCGCGAAGGCCTTCGGCGAGGGGCGGCGCAAGAAGTGGCGCCTCAACCACTCGCCGCTCTTCCTGGACTTCCTGGAGGGCAAGGTCGACTTCGAGTGCACCCCGTGGGCGATCCCTTCCTACTCGCTCAAGGGATGGCAACGGCCCTGCTACCTGCTCGACGACGGCTACGTCTCGACGTACAAGGAGCTGATCGAGGACACCGACTGGGAGGCGTTCGGCCGTGGCAAGGACGAGCGGTGTGCGAACTGCATGGCGCACTGCGGCTACGAGCCGACGGCGGTCGTCGCGACGATGGGTTCGCTGCGCCAGACCCTGCGCGCCGCGGTGGCGTGATGCCAGCGCGCGGCTCCGGACTGCTCGACCGGGTCATCTCGCCTGCCGACGTACGGGCGCTCGACGCGCGGTCACTGCCGGCGCTCGCCGCGGAGGTGCGCGAGCGGCTGGTCGACGTGGTCACCCGCACGGGAGGGCATCTCGGTCCCAATCTCGGCGTCGTCGAGGTCACCATCGCCCTGCACCGGGCGTTCGACTCGCCGCGGGAGCCGATCGTCTGGGACACCGGGCACCAGGCCTACGTGCACAAGATGCTGACCGGGCGGGCTGCCGATCTGGAGTCCTTGCGGGTCGCTGGCGGCCTGAGCGGATACCCGTCCCGCCGCGAGAGCGAGCACGACATCGTCGAGAACTCCCACGCCTCCACCTCGCTGTCGTACGCCGACGGTCTGGCCAAGGCGCACGAGCTCACCGGCTGCCGGCGCTGGGTCGTGGCGGTGATCGGCGACGGCGCGATGACCGGCGGAATGGCCTGGGAGGCCCTGAACAACATCGGCGGGTCCGGCCGCAACGTGCTGGTCGTGCTCAACGACAACGGCAGGTCCTACGAGCCGACGGTCGGCGCGCTCGCCCGCCACCTGGCGGCGCTGCGGGAGGGTTCGGCGAGGTCGAATCTCTTCGAGACTCTGGGACTGCGCTACATCGGCCCGGTGGACGGTCACGACATCACGGCGCTCGAGCGGAGCCTGCGGGCCGTACGCCGCCGTCCCGGCCCCACCGTGCTGCACGTCGTGACCCGCAAGGGCGCCGGCTACGACGCGGCCGAGCAGGACGAGGCGGACTGTCTGCACACGGTGTCGCCGGCCCCACCGCCGGCGCTGACGGCGGCCGTGCGGCCGCGTGGAACCCGTTGGACCGATGCGTTCGCCACAGAGCTCGTCGCCATCGGCGAGGACCGGGCAGACGTCGTCGCGGTGACCGCGGCCATGCGTCGCCCGACCGGTCTGCTGCCGTTCGGCACGCGCTTCCCGCACCGCACCTTCGATGTCGGCATCGCCGAGCAGCACGCGGTCACCTCGGCCGCCGGTCTCGCGACGGGCGGACTGCACCCCGTGGTCGCCATCTACTCCACCTTCCTCAACCGGGCGTTCGACCAGGTCCTCATGGACGTCGCCCTGCATCGGCTGCCGGTGACCTTCGTGCTGGACCGGGCGGGCATCACCGGGCCGGACGGCGCCTCGCACCACGGCATCTGGGACGTGTCGATGCTGGGTCTCGTGCCGGGCATCCGGGTCGCGGCGCCCCGTGACGCCCTGCGGTTGCGCGACCTGTTGCGCGAGGCGGTCGCCGAGGACGGCGGCCCGAGCGTGGTGCGGTTCCCCAAGGGTGAGGCGCCCGCGCCGGTGGGTGCGATCTGCCGGTTCGGCCCGGTCGACGTGCTGCGCCGTCGCGCCGGGGACGGCGACGTCCTGCTCGTCAGCACCGGGCCCCTGGCGGCCGTCGCCCTGGATGCCGCCGACCGGCTGGAGGCGACGGGCGTCGCGGTCACGGTCGTCGACCCGAGGTGGGTCCATCCGCTCGCCCCCGAACTCGTCACGATGGCCGCCGAGCACCAGCTGGTGGTGACCCTGGAGGACAACGCGGTCCCGGCCGGTCCGGGCTCCGCACTGCGCGACCGGTTGCAACAGATGAGCTGCAGCACCAAGGTGCTCACGGTCGGACACGAGGCCCGGTTCATCGGCGTCGGAGAGCGCGAGGACCTGCTCCGTGAGCGGGGCATCGACGTCGCGCACGTCGTCCGGCTGGTGCAGTCCTCCTGCTGGCCCGGCCTGCGGTCGGACGCGGTCCGCCTGCGCGCCCTGCAGGCGTGACCATCTGGTGGCATCACAGGTGCCGGCCAGGCGCGGTCGGCATACTGAATGGATGAGCGCATCCACCATGCGCCCTACGGGGCAGCAGACGCCGCCCCGACCTCGCACGTCGCCCTGGCGTCCCGCCGCTGCGATGGTGGGCGTCGCGGTCGTCGCGATCGTCGTGCTGGTGATGCTGCTGGTGCGCAACCGCACGGGCGCTAAATTCGACTACAAGATGGAGTTCGCCCTCGGCGGACCGCCGTGGCTCTTCTACAACATCGAGGACCGGCTGCAGCAGGTCTCCGTCACGAGCGTCGCCCTCGTGGGCATCCTGGTCGCGGCCGTGGCGTTGAGCCGACGCAGGATCGGGCTCGCCGTCGGCGCGATCGTGCTCATCGGCGGCGCGACCGTGACGACCCAGCTGCTCAAGGCACACGTCATCCACGAGCTGCCCGGCGACGTCGCCAACAGCATGCCGAGCGGTCATGCCACCGTGGGCATCTCCATCTCGCTGGCCGTGCTCATGGTGTTGCCGGTCGCGTGGCAGTGGTGCGTCCTGCCGGTGTGCGCGGCCACGGGATTCTTCTTCGGGGCGGGCACGGTGGTCGGCCACTGGCACCACCCCGGTGACGTGCTCGCCGCGCTCGCCGTCTGCCTGGCCTGGGCGGGCGTGGCGCTCGCCGTGGCGCACACCGTCGACCACGGTCGGCTGGGGCGCGCACCGCGTACGCCGAGCCGTCCGGTCCGCTCGATCGGGCCCGGTCTGGCCATCTGGTTGGTGATCGGCGGGATCGCGATGGTCAGTTGCCTCTTCCTGGCGTGGGGCGCTCAACCGACGGTGCACGGGCTGCGTGACCTCGTGCTGGGCATGACCGCGGTGGCTCTGGTCGCCGCGGGGACCGTGGTGGTCTACGGCTGGGTCTCCCAGGTCGCCCGGCGCTACCTGGTGTGAGGCGTCACCGCAGCTGATCGGGCAGGGCATCGCGCTCGTCGGCAACGTCCTGCGGCGGGTCGACCTTCGGCATCGACCACCACGCCGCCCAGCCGATCGCCCCCAGCGGCACCTCCAGCAGGTGGGAGAAGATCGCGAAGACCAGCACCCCTGCGGCCGCGGCCGGCTTGTCGGCGCCCCACGCGACGAGCACCGCGAGTGTCCCGGCCTCGCTGATGCCGAGGCCCCCCGGGGTGACTCCGACCGCGGTGAGCAGCCGGCCGAGCGCGTACGCCGCGAACAGGTCGGCGACCGGCAGGTCGACCCCGACCGCGGACATGGTGCGCCAGAAGAGCACGAAGTAGATGCCCAGGAAGGCGACCACGCCGAACGTCATCGGGAACCAGCCGGTCGTGGTGACCACGGCGAGCCTCGTGCGCTGATCACCGAGCAGAGCGGTCAGGTTCGGGCGCACGCCGCGCTGCTCACCACGACGCAGGCGGGCGATGCGGGCTGCCGCGTGCGCGTCGAGGAACCGGCCGAGGCGCAGGGTGAGGACGGGACTGATGAGCACCACGATGAAGCCGAGCAGCAGCACGAGCCCGATGACCCCGCCGTACAACGCGGCGGTGCGCACCGGCCCGGGCAGCGCGTTCTGCGACGTGGAGACCACCGCGAGACCGATGAGCGGCATGGCGAGCCGGGCGAGCACGTTCCAGACCGCGCTGACGATGATCGAGGTGGAGATGTTGCGGCGGGTGAAGCCCCAGCTGCGCGCGATGAAGTACGTCGCGGCCATCCCGACCGCTCCGCCACCTGGAAGCAGGTTGGACACCGACGACCCGCAGACGTTGATGATCAATGCCTTGGGATGGCTGAGGCCGGGCAGCGAGCCGGTGAGGGTGAAGGTGTAACACCAGAGGCCGAGCACCACGAGGCCGAAGAGCTCCAGGGCGCCCAGGGCACCCAGGTGCGACAGGTGGATCCCGATCTGATGCCAGCCCGTCTGCGCGACCAGCGGCAGCCCGAAGCCGAGCAGCAGCCCGGCCATCGTCATCCCGAGGACGCCGTTCAGCACCTGGTTCCGGGTGACCGTCGGGCGATGGGAATCGGGAGTCGTGCTCACCGGGGCAGCCCCTCGAAGATGTCGTGGGAGACCTGCCCGAGTCCGCCGCGTCGCGCCGGGTCGACGTACCACTCCCAGCCGAAGACCAGGTCGTAGAGCGGGCGGGGGACGCGCAGGAAGAGCCCGAGCGTGCGGTCGCCGTCGTCCGCGGTCGCCTGCGAGGCGTGGGCCCGCATCGATGCACGCTTCGCGGCGATCTGGCGGTGCACGCGGATCCGGTGGGTGATCGCGGAGCGGGGGGAGTAGGCCCGCTCGTACGAGGCGATGTCGAAGTCCGCGGGGAAGCGGTGCAGGCGCGACACCAGGCGGATACCGAGGACGAGCAGGTCGCGGGGGACGGTGGCCTGCAGAACCCGTGCGGTGTGGGCCATCTCGGCTGCGCGCGCGCCCACGTGGTGCACCTGGACGTGGTCGCGGTGGCCGTAGCCGCCGGCGGCGTCGTAGGTCAGGAGCACGTCCGCGTGCTCCTCGCGCAGGATGTCCGCCAGCCTGCCCGCGGCCTCCTCGACGTCGGCCCGCGCGAACCGTGTGGCACCCGGCGGATCGTCGTACAGCAGCGGCCCGCTGCCGGAGTCGGCGTACCCGAGGTGCACGGTCCGCGCCACACCGAGCGCCCGCGCCGACTCCTGCAACTCCCGCATCCGGACGCCGCCGAGCTGTCTCCCGTCAGAGCGGTAGGACGAGGCGGCGAGCCCCAGGTCGCCGTCGGTGGCCACGACGAGGACGACGCGGTGACCCGCGGCCGCCGCCTTCGCCATCGTCCCCGAGGTCAGCAGCGCCTCGTCGTCCGGATGGGCGTGGAAGACCACGAGAGTGTGCGACATCGCCGACCATCCTGTCGCATGCGGTTCCGTGCGGCCTGCAGGCGGCCCGGGAGGAAGCTGCGCCTCAGGTGATGTGGGCGTGTCCGCCGCGGGTGGCTGCTGGTTCACGGCCGGGTCGGGTGGGCATGAGTCCTGGGGTGAGGTTCCAGGTGACGCCGGTGGGTGTGGCGGTGGCGATGAGCAGATCGCGGTGCACGATGGTGTGGTGGCGGGCGCAGAGCAGTGCTGCGTTGGTGAGTCTCGTTTCGCCGCCGGCCCACCAGGGCCTCACATGATGTGCATCGCACCAGTCCGGTGGTCGGTCGCAACCGGGAAAGGTGCAGTGCTGATCCCGATGGATGATCGCCGTTCTGAGCCCACCGGTGAAGAGGCGTTTGGCCCGTCCGACGTCCAAGGGTTCGGACTCACCACCCAGAAAGACTGGAATCAGGTCGGCGTCGCAGGCGAGTCGGCGCAGAGTGCCGGCGTCGAGGTGCTCGCCGTCGGTGGTGCGTCCGATGCCTGGCAGGTACGTCGGCGCCGATCTGGTTTCTTGCGAACCGTTTTCGCTGAGATCGTCGAGCCGGCCTGCGTTGCGAAGGCCCTCGTAGAGGGTGTTGTAGTCCAGGGTGACCAGGATCTTCGCGGTGCCGCCGAACTCCCCGACCGGCCGCGGGCTGGTGCCGTCCAGCACACCGGCGGCGGTGTCGACCAGTCGCACCAGGGCATCCGCACGCCGTTTGGCCGGACTACGAAGATCGCGCTCCTGCGCATCATTATCGGTCACCGTTGGTGCGGGCGCAGAGAGCGCGCCTAGGGCGTGTTTGACCATGGCGGCGTGCCCGCTCGAGAGTTCGGCGACGAACCGGGTCAGCCCACTGGGCAGGTCGGCCCAGAAGACCGATTCGCAGTCCTGCTGGCGTTCTTCATCGCGGACCAGGCGTTCGGGGGCGTATTCGCCCAGGATCCGGGTGCTGAGCTGCCGCAATGTGCGAGACCCGTGGTCGGACAACGACAGGTAGCGACCGAGCAGGTCATCGCGGTCGGCGGTCGGGAGCTGCGGCAGGATCCGGGGCACTTCCCGCAACGCGACCGCCGCCGTGAGCACACTGGCCGACCCATCGGCCAGCGCCTCGGCGACCACCTTGTTGCGCGGGTCCGCACAATCGACTCCCACCATCCCGACCCGACGTACGACGGTCGGTTCGACACCGGCTGCTTGCCGAGCCACCCACGCGGGAGCGCCGGTGGCGGTGGAGTTGGCGACGGTCCCACGACCGAGGGCGTCGGCGGTGGCCAGGGCGGCGACGTTCTCCGCGCGGGAGCCGATCCGCAGCATGCCCCCGACGACCTCACCCAGGGCTGCTTCATCCAACTGCCACAACGCGCCAGGCCACTCATCCAACGCGCTGTTGAAGTCGCCGAGCAGGGCCATCAACCGGGCACCAGCACCCGGCCCAGCGGGACGATGCGTATCGGTCGTCGACTGCGCCATGTCCCCTCCTGGGCTGATGACGGCACCCTTGCCATCTACCCTGAATCATACGCGTGTTCGACACCGTTAGCAAGAGTGAATATGGCGAATCTGCCTGCAGATGTTGATTATTCGAGCATCGGACATCCACATCTCCCTCCGCCGTGGTGGGGTTTCCGGGTTCATCCACACCCCGCCGCACACCGGTTGAAACGCGACTTGAGGATCGGTGTCAGCGGGCACCCCCCGGGCGCATGGGATCGTGGGCGGCGTGAAGGTGGCTCTCCTGTCGGACTGTTATCTGCCCCGGCTCGGGGGGATCGAGGTCCAGGTGCACGACCTGGCGCGCCATCTGCAGGCGGCCGGGCACGAGGTGGAAGTCTTCACCGCGACCATCGGCCCAGCGCACCTGCGCATCGGCACCGACCGGCTCGACGGGATCCCCGTGCACCGGCTCGCGATCACGCTGCCGAAGGACTTCCCGATCAACCCGTTCGCGCCGCGCACCCTGCGGCACATGCTGCAGGCGGGCCGTTTCGACGTCGGGCACGCGCACATGGGCGTCGTCAGTCCGTTCGCCATGGACTGTGTGCGGGTGACGCAGGGTCTCGGACTGCCGACCGCGGTCACCTGGCACTCGGTGCACGGCCGCTCCGCGGACTGGATCGGGCTCACCGGATACGTCCGTCGGTGGGGCGCGCGAGGCGCGGCGCTTTCTGCAGTGTCCACCGTCGCGGCGGCGCCGATTCAGCGGATGGCGGGCCCGGGGTACCCGGTGCACCTGTTGCCCAACGGCATCGAGGGATCCGACTGGGCGCCCGGCACTCGTGAGGACGACGGGGTGATCCGAATGATCTCGGCCATGCGCCTGTCACGTCGTAAGCGACCGCTGGCCCTGCTGGAACTGGTGGACGAGGTACGCCGGCGGGTGCCGGAGCGCGACGTACGCCTGGAGATCCTGGGCGACGGCGAGCTGCGGCCCCGGTTGGAGCGGCGGGCCGCCGAACTCGATGCGGGGGAGTGGTTCAACGCTCCGGGTCGGATGACTCGCAAGCAGCTGCGCGAGCGATACCTCGCCTCGGACGTCTACATCTCGCCAGCCACCTTCGAGGCGTTCGGGATTGCCGCCCTGGAGGCGCGTACGACGGGGCTGCCGGTCGTGGCACCGCGTCGCAGTGGGGTCTCGACGTTCATCGCACACGGCGTCAACGGGTTGCTCGCGGGCAACGACCTGGGGATGGTCGAGGCGCTGGTCCGCCTGGTGAGTGACGACCGGCTGCGGCGACGGATCACCGAGCACAACACGGCGCAGCAGCCGCTCGAGTCCTGGCCGTCGGTGGTCGAACTGGTCACCGCGGAGTACCAACGAGCACAACGGCTGGAGCGCCGGCGCCGCGATCTGCAGATCGCCACCCGCTGACCGCCGAAGACGGCATCGACGTATCCAGGTCTCGTTTGCGCATCGCTCACAACCGATCGTCACTGTCGGGCGTCTTCCTACGTGAGTCTCCGACGAGATCGCAGACACACTCACCAGGGCGTTATCTCATGTACAGCACTCGCCAACGTTTCTTGGTCGCCGCACTCGGAGGCGTCACCGCCGCCGCGGGCGGAATTGTCGTGGCCAGCACCAGCCAGGCCTCGACATCGACCCCGTCGCCCACGACAGTGTCGCCGACTTCGTCACCGTCGCCCGTTTCGTCGTCGTCTTCGCGGGTGACAGTGCCGATGACTGCGGCTGCAGCGTCGTGCACCTCGACCAACATCCGACTGCGGCAGCACACCAGCTGGGTGACCATCACCGCCCCCGAGGGTGTCGGCACCCGCACCTATCAGCTCGCCGTGTCTGCCGCGCAGGACAGCCCCGCCACCATCGCCGAGCCGAGCGTCCGGCTCGATGCCGGTCGGACGAAGACGGTCCGGGTGAGTTGGCCCGCCGACTTCGGCTGGCTGGTCATCACCGTCAACGGAGGCACCCTGCACGGCGCGCTCCTGAGCAACGCGATCTACCAAGAGGGCCCGGACAGCGCACCCGACCCGAAGCTCTACACCGACTGTTCGTCAGCCGCGAACCCCGGCCAGCCGCCCGCGCCCTCACCGGTGACCACCGCACTGGGCGTCACCGGCTGACCTACTCGCGGCCCTGCCAGGTGGTGAGGCACGCGCGGTTGCCCTGCGGGTCGGCGAGCACCCAGAACGCCGGCGCCGCGGTGTCGTCGACCAGCTCGCCGCCCGCCTCGATGGCGGCGGCGATCCGGTCGTGCACCACCTCAGGGGGGATGCGGAGGTCGAGGTGCCAGCGCTGGCGCGGCACGTCGTGGGCTTCGGTGGGCTGGAACCAGATCGACGCGCGACGCCCGGTGGCGTCGTGCAGCTGGATCTCGCCCCAGGCCTGCACCGTGTCGTAGTCGAGCAGGGCCGCCCAGAACGGCCTGATCTCGGCCTCGTCGGCCGAATCCAGGGCGAGTTCGAGCACGCTGGTGCGCTCCGGGTGCGGGATGGCTCCCGCGGCCCGGGCCGATTCGCTGATGGCCCGGGCCAATGCCACATCGCGCGAGGTCACCCCGTCGACGTCGTGACTGATGAGCCGGACGTCGAGCCGGCCGTAGGCCAGGTCGAGGTCGGGATGGTGGTCCATCTCCTCGGCGACCCGTCCGATGGCGTTCACAAGCCCGACCGCGGTGACGAAGTCGCCCGTGTCGAAGCTGGCATGCAGCCGGTCGATCAGCATCCGCCAGTCGGGCAGGCCTTCACGCTCCACCTCCCCTTCCGTCAGCGTGCGCTTCGGGTCAGGAGTGGTCGCACTCACGGGCCGTCACCTTCTGTCGATCGAGTGATGGTGCGGGGCTCCCCAGCAGGTGCCGTCGCGCTCGCGATTGTGGCACCGGCCTCCGACTGCCCGCGGGCATGCATGTCAGAAAGTGACCACCGCAGTTACTGCGTCAATTCCAGCAGCGCCTTGTACCCTCCGGCGAGGCCACACGAAGAGGGGGCCGTCGGGGCTGATATTTCGGGGGTAGTCAAGTAAGCCGCATAGTGCGTTGGGCACTGAGTTCGATGACCGTTGTGGCACTGACGGTGCTGGGGGCGGTTCCCGCCCAGGCATCGCCCGCGGCCAGGGGTCGATCGATGGGGCCGGGAGCGGCGTCGTCGGCGACATCGGCGCCCAGGTTCGTGCCCCTCACGCCTGCCCGGATCCTGGACACCAGGTCCGGGAGGGAGCCGGCGGCCGGGTCGACCACTACGGTGTCGGTGACGGGACGTGGTGGGGTGCCAGCATCCGGTGTGGCGGCGGTCATGGTGAACGTGACCGCGGTCGGCCCCGCCCGGAGCGGATTCCTCACGACGTTCACGTTCGGGACGTCTCGGCCATCCACGTCGACGCTGAACTACGTGAAGGGCCAGACGATCGCGAACCAGGCGATCGTGAAGCCGTCCTCGGCCGGGGGATTGTCGTTGTTCACCTCGGCGAGCACGCACCTGCTGGTGGACGTCACCGGCTACTACCCGACAGGAGCGGCGTACAACGCAGTGACCCCCACGCGGTTGCTCGACACCAGGTCGCAGGGTGAGTCGGGAGCCGACTCAGATGCCACGGTGTCGGTGGCAGGACATGGAGGGGTGCCTTCCTCTGGTGTGGCGGAGGTCGTCGTCAACGTGACCGCAGTCGGCCCCTCCCGCAGCGGGTACGTGTCAGCATTCTCAGCAGGGTCCCTGTCGACGGGCACGTCGATCTTGGACTACTCGGCGGGGCAGACCGTCGCAGGTATGGCGATCGTGGAGGTCGACTCGGGGGCCGCCTACCAACTGAGGGTGTACTCCTCGGCGAGTGCGTACCTGCTGGTCGACGTGCTCGGCTGGATACCCACGACCAGCGACTACGCGCCGCTGTCGCCTACGCGGATCGTCGACACGCGCTCGGGCCTCGGTGCGCCCAGGGCGCGGGTGCCCGCAGGTAAGACGGTGACCTTGCAGGTCACCGGACGCGGTGGAGTGCCCGTCACCGGAGCGACCGCGGTCGAGGTGACCCTCGCCGCCGTATCGCCCTCTGCTCGCGGATATCTCAGCGCCTACCCCGCGGGCTCCGACGTCCCGTCCACCTCCACGGTCAACTACTCCGCCGGGGGGACGATGGCCAACTCCGCCACTCTCGGACTCTCCAGCACAGGGCAGTTGACCGTCCACTCGTCCGCGTCGACCGACCTACTTCTCGACATCGTCGGGTACTTCTCCGCTCCCACCGACACACCTCGAGCGGCCCTGACCTGGAGCGCCACCGCCACCGTCGATCCCCTCGACCCGCGCATGTACAACATGCGCTCGGTGTCCTGCCCGACCAGCACGTTCTGTGCCGCCGTCGACGACGACGGCAATGCGCTGACGTACGACGGAACCACGTGGACCGCCCCCACCCGTGTAGACCCCGACGGCGGTTTGATGTCGGTGTCCTGCCCCACCCCCACGTTCTGTGCCGCCGTCAGCTTCCGCGGGCACGCGGTCACCTACAACGGGAGCACCTGGTCAGCACCCGCGACCATCGATACGGACACCAACGACAACCTGGAGTCGGTGTCCTGCCCCACTACAACGTTCTGCATCGCGGTCGATCAGTACGACAACACCGTCACGTACAACGGAACCACGTGGACGGCGCCGAAGCGCACGTCGAGTCCCGAGGGCGCCGGACTGCTGTCGGTGTCGTGCCCGATCAGGACGTTCTGCGTCGCGCTCGACGAGACAGACCACGTGGTCGCCTTCAACGGGAGCACTTGGACCGCCAGGCGACTCATCGACGTCAACGGCGGCAACCTCAGGTCGGTGTCCTGCCCCACCACCAGATTCTGTGCGGCGGTCGACTTCTTCGGGAGCGTGTTCACCTTCGACGGGACCAGCTGGTCAGCGCCGACGAGCATCGACCCCCACCCCAGCAACCCCAGCCTCGAAGGGATGCGCTCGGTGTCCTGCCCCAGCAGCACGTTCTGCGCCGCTGTCGACTCCACCGGGCACGTCTTGACCTTCGACGGGACCAGCTGGTCAGCACCCACGAGCATCGACCCCGGCGGCGGAGACCTCTGGTCCGTGTCCTGCGCGAGGGCTGCCTTTTGCGCCGCGGTCGACAGCACCGGGCAGGTGATCTTCGGCCGAGCCTGACCGCCGGCTCGGGAGTCTGTGCTCAGGCGGGATCGAGGGGCTGCAGGTCGGCGTGTTGCACGGTCTCGTTGTCGGGTGCGTAGACGAACCTGCCCTGCAGACGTTCACCGTCCAGGACGCGCGCCAGCCAGTAGCGGTCGTCGTCCCACATCCGGTCCAGCGGCAGATCCCGCACGGGGCACCACCACGGAGCCAGCTCCGAGCTGGGAGTGAGCGCGCCGGTGTGCGTCGTGCTGGTGAAGACCTCCAACCGCAGATCCCATGCGGGTCGGGCGGGGAAGGTGAATTCGAGGCGGGCACACAGCGTGGCGTCGTGGACGGCGAGTCCGGTCTCCTCGTGCGTCTCGCGCACGGCGGCGGCCAGGGGCGACTCGCCGGGCTCCACGTGACCGCCCGGTGCGACGACCCGGCCCGCACCGAAACCGGTCAGCTTCTCGCCGAGCAGCAGATCCTCTCCTCGCCGCAGCAGCATCAGGCACATCTCGATCACGGCGAGGGCGTCAGTCGGCGGCGCGGCGCAGCTCGGCGTACTCCTGCACGTTGCGTTCCAGGCGGCGGCGCAGGAGCGTCGAGGCGATGATGCCGAGGAAGATGGCGACGGCCAGGCCGGCGTAGGAGAAGTTCTTCAGGTAGGTCTCGGCCGCCGCCCCCAGGTAGTAGACGAGGTACGCCGTCCCGCCCGCCCAGCAGATCGCGCCCAGCACGTTGGCGGGCAGGAAGCGCGTGTAGTGCATCCTCAGCGACCCGGACAACGGGCCCGCGAAGATGCGCAGCAGCGCCACGAACCGGCCGAAGAAGACCGCGACCACGCCGTACCGCTGGAAGACGTGCTCGGCGTAGGCCAGCACGTCGGCGTTGACGTGTTTGGGGAAGCGGCGTTCCAGCCAGCCGAAGAGCCGGTCGCCGTAGCGGTGCCCCAGGCCGTAGCCGATGGAGTCGCCGATGGCAGCACCCAGCACGGCGGCGAGCGCGATCGCGAACGGTCCGGCGGAGATCTTGTGCTGGGAGGCCGCCAGCGCGGCGGCGACCAGCACGATCTCGCCGGGGAACGGCACACCGATGCTCTCGACGAAGACCACGAGTCCCACCAGCAGCAGCACCACGAGGGGCGGGATGGTGGTCAGCCAGTGCTGCACGCGCGCCCCTCAGTGCCAACCGGCGGGGTCGGTGCCGCCGGGGATGTCACAGTCCGGATCGTACGGGGCGCGGGTGAAGCGGAAGGTGCCGAGGTCGAGGTACGGCGCGTGCGAGGGTCCCGCGTCTCGGCGGAGCACCCGCAGCCGCTCGCCGGCGAAGTACTCGTCCAGCCCGGTCCAGGTGTCGGGGGCGCTGGGCACGAACCGGGACCCGCGCCCACCGCCTTCCGGTGCCAGCTCGAGTTCGCCACCCGGGAGGGCACGCAGGCGGTAGGGACGCGGACCCCAGTACCAGCGACCCTCGATGTCCCCGGCGACCGTGCCGGTGTCTGCCGGGACTGTCGGAGCCGCCGCCGCTCGCGTCGACGGCACCTGGTCGGCCACGTCGAGCAACGAGGTCGCCAGCGTGTCGCCGAAGCCGGCCGTGGAGTTGCAGAGGACGGCGACGCCGACGCCCCGTCGGGCATCCACCCGTACGGCGCCTACGAACCCGGGCATGGACCCGCCGTGCCCGACGTACCGCACAGCACCCCGGGCGATCACGTCGAGGCCGAAACCGTAGGCACGCGACCACGATCGGCCCGGCACGTCGTCGACCAGCGCGGGCACCTGCATGCGGCGGCGCAGGGTGTCGTCCAGCACGTCGGCGTGACCGTCGGCGAGGAAGATCCCGAGCCGCGCGAGGTCGCCGACCGTGGACCACAGCTGACCCGCCGGCGCCATGGCTGCGCTGTCGTGGGCGGGCTCGGCGTGCAGCAGATCGGCGTCGGGATGCACGGCGAGACCCGGCGCGGAGCCCGGCCCGGCGTCGTACGTCGTGCGGTCCATGCCCAGCGGCAGGAGGATGTCGTCGCGCACCAGGTCCCACCACAACCGACCGTCCAGCCGCGCTGTCAATTCGCCGAGGATCGCGAAACCGCTGTTGGAGTAGTGGAATCGGCCGATCAGATCGTCGTTGCGTCGCAGTTGGGGGACCAGTTGCTCCCACCTGCGACCCGGGCTGCGTTCCCACCAGGGACCCACGGGCTCGGCGAGCAGGCCTGAGCCGTGGGTGAGGAGTGCTCGCACGGTGACGGAGCCGATCTCGGGCGGCAGCTCGGTCAGCACTCGACCGACCGGGTCGTCCAGGGAGACACGTCCGGCCGCCACCTGCTGCAGCACTCCGATGGCCGTCAGGGTCTTGGTGATCGAGCCGATCCGGTACGCCGTGTCGGGCGTCGCGAGCGCACCGCCCGAGCGCCCGGTGACCCGGCCGCAGGCCCCCGACCAGACGACGTCGCCCTGTCGGAAGAGCGCCGCCGCGATCGACGGGCACCGCGACGATCCCTGTGCGGCAACGAGTTCGGCGTCCAGCAGGTCGCGGACGGTGTCGGGCAGGCTCACGTCGCGATCCAGTAGCGGCGGCGGACGCCGGCCATCCGCTCGAAGACGCCCCCGCAGCCCTCGATGGTGCGCCGCGAGGCGATGTTGTCCTCGTCGCAGGTCAGCAGGACCCGCGCGATGCCGAGCGCGGCGGCCCGGAGCAGTGCTGCGCGCAGGGCAGCGGACGCGACGCCGGTGCCCCGGGCGGACGGACGCACTCCGTAGCCGATGTGGCCGCCGTACTCGCGCAGGAAGTCCGTCTCGATGTGATGCCGCAGCGCGAGCGACCCGAGGACGATGTCGGGTGCGGAGTCGTCGACGATCCAGTACGTCGTGCACGGCACCCAACCGTCGGGCAGCCCGACACCGCTTTCCGCGTCCGTGAAGTACCGCACGATCTCGGAATCGGTTGTGCGTGAAAGGAACTCGTCGCGGTCGGACGGCAGCCCGTAACCGTGCAGAACGGCACCAGCCGGGAAGTCGCTCGCGCTCGCCCGCCACGCTTCGGCGAGCTCGACGGTCGGCCGGACGAGCTCGATCACCGGCGCGGCGTACGGCCCGCGCGCAGCACCGTCGCGCGAGCCAGCGTCTCGACCGAGTCCACGATGTCGGCGCGCTCGCGCCACCCCTGGTCGTCGTAGACCACCGACAGCTCGGTGCAGCCCATCACCACGACACCGGCACCGTCGGCGCGCAGTTGCTCGACCACACCGAGCAACCCCTCGACGTCCACCGGGCCGCCTGCCTTCACCCCGTCGTAGATGACGGACATGACCAGCTTCTGCTGCTCGTCCGACGGCAGCACGACGTCGGCGCCGAGCCGCTCCAGCGCCCGCTGGTAGACCCCGGCAGCGCGGGTGCCGTCGGTGGCGAGCACGGCGACGCCGGCCCCACCCGCGGCCCCGGCGGCGGCACGGGCGGTCTCCTCGACCACGTCGACCACCGGCAGGCCGCTCGCGGCGGTGATCTCGTCGACGAAATGGTGCGCGGTGTTGCACGGGATCGACACGAATGCCGCTCCGAGAGCGGCCAATCGGGTCGCGTCGCGCGCCAGGCCGGGACCGGGATCGGTGGCGTGGTCCGGGTCGAGGATGTATGCCGTCCGGTCCGCTGTCGTGCTGTGGTCGAGCACCACCAGATCGAGGTGGTCCTGATCGCGAACGGCCGGGGTGAGGTCGACCACCAGCTTCAGGAAGAGCGCGGTGGCGGCCGGTCCGAGTCCGCCGATCACGCCCACCACCGGCTGCGACCACGCCGGATCGGCGTCGACGCGCAGATCGGGCGGGAGCGCCGTCATATCAGGGCCTTCGGCTCGGGGTAGTGCTCGCGGTACTTGCGCACGTAGTTGGCCTGGTTGGCCGCGATCCATGCCCAGCGCCGCGGATGGCGCTCGGCCTTGTAGAACCACGGGTTGGTCACCTCACCGGCCTTCACGGCCCGGTCGAAGGAGGGGCGCACCGCAGGGTCGGTCACGTAGCGCTGCAGCAGCCGCAGCGGGATCGCGGTGAAGACGTGCTCGTGGCTCGCCTCGAGCATCGGTCGGTCGGACAGGTCCTGCCCGCGCACCCATTCGTCGACGTAGAGCTGCACGGTGTTGAAACCGGCCGCGGTGATGTAGAACGACGTCCCGCCGAGCCGCGGGTTGAGCTCGAAGAAGACCGTCCTCCCCGTGCGCGGGTCGAACTTCATGTCGAAGTTGGCGTAACCGCGCCAGCCCACGTGCTCCAGCAGCCGGGTCGCGTGCGCCACGGCCTCGTGGTCGGTGCCGGTGAGGATCGCCGCGGGGATGCCGAGCGTCTCGGGGGAGTGCTCCTCCAGCAGCACCCGGCCGTACGCCGCGAACTTCACCTGACCCTGCTTTTCGACGTAGCAGGTGAGCAGCCGCATGCCCTGGTCGTCGCCGGGGATGACGTCCTGCAGGATGAACTTGTCGCGGTAGCCGGCGCCGTGCAGCGCGTCGATCAGCGCCCGCAACTCGGCGGCGTCGGCGGCCGAGTGCACCTTCTTCTTGCCCGGGAAGGTGACTGCGGCGTACGCCTCGGCGTTGGAGGGCTTGGCGATCACCGGGAAGGTGAGGGCCGCCATCGCCCGCGTGAGGTCGGGGCGCTCGCCGACGTCGTAGACCACGGTCTGCGGGTGCGGGATGTCCAGCTCGGCGCACAGGTCCGCGAAGTTCTCCTTGCGGCTCAGGCGGTCGATCAGCTCCGGCTCGGCGTACGGGATGACGTAGAGATCCTCCAGCCGGTGCTTGATGCGCGCCAGCACGCTCACCACGTGGTCGGTCGTCGCGAGCAGCAGCTTCTTCTCCGGCCCGATCCGGGTCGCGAGCGCGCGCAACTCGGTGACCAGCCCCTCCGGGTCCTGCAGGCTCGGCACGATGTGGTGATCGATGAGGGAGCTGTGGGCGACCGGTCCGCCGAGCATCGTGGAGACCACGAGCGTGCGGTAGCCGTAGCCGAGGTCGAAGGACCGCGCCAGGCTGTAGCCGAGCCGGTCACCACCGAGGACGACGGGTGCGAACTCCTGACCGGCGAGCAGCCGGTCGGCCGCGCTAGGGGTTTTCGGCATGGGCGGCAGCCTAACCGCGGGCGAAGGGGGCGGTCGGTGGCGGCACGTATCCTGAACGGCGAGATGAGCAGCCTGTTCGACGACCTCCCCCTGCCCGGAATGTCCCCGTCGCAAGCGGGCGCCACGACACCCGTCACGACCGTCCACGAGCGCTCGCGCGACGTCGACGAACGCGGTGTGCCCACCTGGGCGAGCCTGTCGCCGACCGGCTCGGGCACGAACGCCGGGCCGGGCCGCCTGAGCGGCGAACAACTGCTCGAAGGACTCAACCCGCAGCAGCGCGAGGCTGTCCTGCACCACGGGCCGCCGCTGCTGATCGTGGCGGGCGCCGGATCGGGCAAGACCCGGGTGCTGGCCCACCGGATCGGCTACCTGCTGGCCGAGCGCGGCGCCCAGCCCGGGCAGATCCTCGCGATCACCTTCACCAACAAGGCCGCCGCCGAGATGCGCGAGCGCGTCGAGACCCTCGTCGGCCCGGCCGCCCGGGCGATGTGGGTCTCGACCTTCCACTCCGCGTGCGTGCGCATCCTGCGCCGGGAGGCCACCAAGGTCGGGCTGAAGTCGACGTTCTCCATCTACGACGCCGCCGACAGCCAGCGGCTGATGGCGCTCGTGCTGCGCGACCTCGACCTGGACATCAAGCGCTACCCGCCGCGCTCCTTCACCCACCAGGTCAGCAACCTCAAGAACGAACTGGTCGACGAGGAGACCTACGCCGCGCGCGTCGCGGAGGGCAGCCACCAGGACCGGATGGTGGCCGAGGCGTACGCGTCCTACCAGCGCCGCCTGCGGCAGGCCAATGCCCTGGACTTCGACGACATCATCATGATGACCGTCAACATCCTGCAGGCGTTCCCGGACGTCGCCGAGCACTACCGGCGTCGCTTCCGGCACGTGCTGGTCGATGAGTACCAGGACACCAACCACGCGCAGTACACCCTGGTGAAAGAGCTGGTGGGACACGAGGTCCTCGACGATGCCGTGGGCGCGGTGCCGCCCGCGCAGCTGTGCGTCGTCGGTGACGCCGACCAGTCGATCTACGCCTTCCGCGGCGCGACGATCCGCAACATCGTGGAGTTCGAGCAGGACTACCCCGACGCGCGGACGATCCTGCTGGAGCAGAACTACCGCTCCACCCAGAACATCCTGGCGGCCGCCAACTCGGTGATCGCCAAGAACCCCGACCGCCGGCCGAAGAACCTGTGGACCAGCACAGGCGACGGCGCCGCGATCGTCGGGTACGTCGCGGACTCCGAGCACGACGAGGCCGCGTTCGTCGCGCGCCAGATCGACGTGCTCGGCGACGAACAGGGCGTCAAGCCCAAGGACGTCGCGGTGTTCTACCGCACCAACGCCCAGTCCAGAGCGATCGAGGAGGTGTTCGTCCGCGTCGGGCTGCCCTACAAGATCGTCGGCGGCACCCGCTTCTACGAACGCCGCGAGGTCAAGGACGCGCTCGCCTACCTGCGAGTGGTGTCCAACCCGCTCGACACGGTCAATCTGCGCCGGATCCTCAACGTGCCCAAGCGGGGGATCGGCGACCGTGCCGAGGCGTGCGTGAGCGCGCTCGCCGAGCGTGAGCGCATCCCGTTCGTCGCCGCGCTGGGACAGGCCGCGGACGCGCCCGGGATCGCCACGCGGTCGGTCACCGCGATCCAGGCGTTCACCACTCTGCTGGAGGGCCTGCAGACCACCCACCAGTCGGCCGGCGGCGTCGGCGAGCTGCTCGAGGCGATCCTCGACCGCTCGGGCTACCTCGCCGAGTTGCGCGCCAGCCACGACCCGCAGGACGAGACCCGCGTCGAGAACCTGGCCGAACTCGTCGCCGTCGGAAGGGAGTTCGACGACAACTACCCGGAAGGCTCTCTGGAGGACTTCCTCGAGCAGGTCTCGCTGGTCGCCGACAGCGACGAGATCCCCGACGACGTCGAGGACCAGGGCGTCATCACGCTGATGACCCTGCACACTGCCAAGGGTCTGGAGTTCCCGGTCGTCTTCCTGACCGGCATGGAGGACGGCACCTTCCCGCACCTGCGCGCGCTCGGCGATCCGCAGGAGTTGGAGGAGGAGCGCCGTCTGGCGTACGTCGGCATCACCCGGGCGCGCGAGCGACTGCACCTGTCGCGGGCCGAGGTGCGCTCGGCCTGGGGTGCGCCGCAGTACAACCCGCCGTCGCGCTTCCTGGACGAGATCCCCGGCCACCTCATCGAGTGGGCGCGGGTCCAGACGACGTCGACCAGGCCGTCCTCGACGCCGGCGGTGGCGCGTCTGGCCGCACGGCCGGGCGTACGAAGCCCCGGCAACCGGCCGGTCATCTCACTGGACGCCGGCGACCGGGTCACCCACGACTCGTTCGGGCTCGGCACGGTCATCCGTGTCGAGGGGCAGGGCGAGCGCTCGATGGCGCACATCGACTTCGGCGGGGACACCGGGGTCAAGCGGCTCCTGCTGCGTTACGCGCCCGTGACGAAGTTGTGACTAGAAGATGTGGTGCGCCTTCAGCCACGGCGCCGGGTCGACCGGCGTGCCGTTCAGGTGTATCTCCAGGTGCAGGTGCGGACCGGTGGAGTGACCGGTGTCGCCGGACCGGCCGACCACGTCGCCCATCGAGAGGCGCTCGCCGACGGTGACGGCGATGTAGGACATGTGCGCGTAGACGGCGTGGACACCGTCACCGAGGTCGAGCTCGACCCGGTTGCCCATCCCCCCGTAGGGGCCCACCGCGACCACGGTGGCGTCGTGCAGTGCGTGCAGCGGGGTGCCGACCGGGGTGGCGAAGTCGTCGCCCAGGTGCTGCGTGCCCCAGCGGCCGCCGAAGGGCGAGGTGAACCTGCCACCGCAGCCGGCGATCGGGCAGGTCCACGGGCTGAGCACGGGCTGGGCCTTGGCGGCCGGCTTCGCGGCGCGCTTCGCAGCGAGCCTGGAGGGAGCGGCCGTGCGCCGAGGCGTCGGCTTCGTCGACTTCGCAGCGGCCTTGCCGCTGGGCGTGCTCGACGGCGCAGGGGTGCTGCGGACGGTGGAGCGCGACACCGGTCGCGCACCGCGCAGCAGATCGGCGTGATCCGGTCCGGGCTGTGAGGCCGTGGCTCGTGAGGTGGCCGCCGCGACGGCGACGCGGTCACCCAGCGACATCGCGGGCGCCGTGCCCGAGTCGATCGTCGAGGCGCCGGCGGCGCCGGCCGCCACCACGGTGACCGTGATGGCAGCAGCGGACGGAAGGGTGACCCGGCTGACCAACCGCGACGAGGCGTGGCGGTGCGCTCCGGTCCGTGGGGAGGGGGCAGCGGTCGAGGGGGCACCTGCACGATGCCGGCCGACAGGACGACTCACGTTGTTCTACTTCCGCATTCGACGGCCCGGGGCTGCACTCCAGTCGGGCGTGCGCCGCAGGACATCGTCCGGCCAAGACGCTACTTGACCGTATCGTGACCTTTCCGTGACCTGAAATCGAGGCTGTGGATAACGGTGGTGAGATGCGTCTCACTCCCCGCGCGGGCGCGCCGCTACGCTGCGCGGATGACCACCACAAGTGATCGCCCACTGCGGATCGTCGTCGCCAAACCCGGGCTCGACGGACACGACCGCGGAGCCAAAGTCGTCGCCCGGGCCCTGCGGGACGCCGGTATGGAAGTCATCTACACCGGGCTGCACCAGACCCCGGAGCAGATCGTGGAGGCCGCGATCCAGGAGGACGCGGACGCCGTGGGTCTGTCCGTGCTCTCCGGCGCGCACATGACGCTCTTCGCGAAGGTGACGGCCCTGCTGAAGGACCGCGACGCGCAGGACATCGTGGTGTTCGGCGGCGGGATCATCCCCGAGGAGGACATCCCGCAGCTGGCGGAGCTCGGGGTCGCCACCGTCTTCACGCCCGGCGCCACCACCGGCGAGATCGTCGGCTGGGTGCGCGCGCACGTCGGGGTCGCCTGAGCACCACCCCTGCGCGGGGATACAGTCCGAGGCGGCATATTTTCTAGGACGTTGAGGACGGCTCAGACGTGGATCTGTTCGAATTCCAGGCGCGCGACATGTTCGAGGCACACGGCGTGCCGGTGCTCGCGGGCAAAACCATCACCGACGCGGCGCAGGCCGAGCAGGTCGCCCAGGAGATCGGTGGCGGTGGAGTCACCGTCGTCAAGGCGCAGGTCAAGACCGGCGGGCGCGGCAAGGCCGGCGGCGTGAAGGTCGCCAAGACGCCGGCCGAGGCCACGACGTACGCCGAGCAGATCCTCGGCATGGACATCAAGGGCCACACCGTGGGCACCGTGATGATCGCTCAAGGCGCCCAGATCGAGCACGAGTACTACTTCTCCGTGCTGTTGGACCGCTCCAACCGCACCTACCTGGCGATGTGCTCGGTCGAGGGCGGCATGGAGATCGAGCAGCTCGCCGTCGAGCGGCCCGACGCACTCGCGCGAATCGCCGTCGACCCCATCGTGGGCATCGACGAGGCCAAGGCACGCGAGATCGTCCAGGCCGCCCGGTTCGACGAGGAGACCGGCGCCAAGGTCGCGCCCGTGCTCCAGAAGCTGTGGGAGGTCTACCGCGACGAGGACGCGACGCTGGTCGAGGTCAACCCGCTCGTGCAGACCGCCGACGGCGCGATCGTCGCCCTCGACGGCAAGGTGACCCTCGACGACAACGCCGACTTCCGTCACCCGGACCACCAGGCGCTGCAGGACCGGTCGGCTGCCGACCCGCTCGAGGCGCAGGCGCACGAGAAGGGCCTCAACTACGTCAAGCTCGACGGCGACGTCGGCATCATCGGCAACGGCGCGGGCCTGGTCATGTCGACCCTGGACGTCGTGGCGTACGCCGGCGAGAAGGTCACCAACCCCGCCGGCGCGCACCCCAAGCCCGCGAACTTCCTGGACATCGGTGGCGGTGCGTCGGCCGAGGTGATGGCCAACGGCCTCGGCATCATCCTGGGCGACCCGCAGGTCAAGAGCGTCTTCGTGAACGTCTTCGGCGGCATCACGGCGTGCGACGCGGTCGCCAACGGCATCGTCGGCGCGCTCGACACCCTCGGTGACGGCGCCACCAAGCCGCTCGTCGTACGCCTCGACGGCAACAACGTGGTGGAGGGTCGGCGCATCCTGGCCGACCGCAACCACCCGCTGGTGACCATCGAAGAGACCATGGACGGCGCCGCGGCCAAGGCCGCCGAGCTCGCCGCACGCTGACTGACGTAGAGGACGGAACACTCGTAATGGCAATCTTTTTGAACGCCGACTCCAAGGTCGTCGTGCAGGGCATGACCGGCTCCGAGGGTATGAAGCACACCACCCGGATGCTGGCCTCGGGCACCTCGATCGTCGGCGGCGTCAACCCGCGCAAGGCGGGTCAGCAGGTCGAGTTCGACGGTGGCAAGAGCGTGCCGGTCTTCGGCACGGTCGCCGAGGCGATGAAGGAGACGGGCGCCGACGTGTCGGTCGTCTTCGTGCCGCCGGCCTTCGCGCGCGCCGCCGTCGTGGAGGCCATCGACGCCGCCATGCCGCTGGTCGTCGTCATCACCGAGGGCATCGCGGTCAAGGACACCGCGGAGTTCTACGCGCACGCCGTGGCGTCGGGCACCACCCGCATCGTCGGGCCGAACTGCCCCGGTCTCATCAGCCCCGGGAAGTCCAACGCCGGCATCATCCCCGCGGACATCGCGGGGGCGGGTCGCATCGGTCTGGTGTCCAAGTCGGGCACGCTGACCTACCAGATGATGTACGAGCTGCGGGAGTTCGGCTTCTCCAGCGCGGTCGGCATCGGCGGCGACCCGATCATCGGCACCACCCACATCGACTGTCTCGAGGCGTTCGAGAAGGACGACGAGACCGACGCCATCGTGATGATCGGCGAGATCGGCGGCGACGCCGAGGAGCGCGCCGCGGCGTACATCAAGGACCACGTCAGCAAGCCGGTCGTCGGCTACGTGGCCGGGTTCACCGCACCGGAGGGCAAGACGATGGGCCATGCCGGCGCCATCGTCTCCGGATCGTCCGGCACCGCGGCCGCCAAGCAGGAGGCCCTCGAGGCAGCGGGCGTCAAGGTCGGCAAGACGCCGTCCGCGACCGCCGACCTGATGCGCGAGATCATGAAGGGCCTTGCCAAGTAAGGCGACTCACGCACTGTGAGGATGCAGTCGGCCGGTCACCCGCGGGGGTGACCGGCCGTCGTGCATCTGGGCTTGCGTCGTTCGGGGCCGAGCGGCCCGGAAGGAGGGCCGGCGCGGGGGATCGGTGCTCGTCTGGGGCCGAGCGGGCCAAGACGCGGGCTCGGGAGGGTGAGGACGCGTCGTTCGGGGCTGAGCGGGCCGAAACGAGCGGTGGGCGTGGGGGATCGCCGCGTCGTTCGGGGCCGAGCGGGCCGGAAGGAGGGCCGGCGCGGGGGATCAGCGGCCGGCGAGCGTGATCCGCACGCTGGTCGCCGACCCGGCCGACCTGCTCGCGCCGATCCACTTCGCGCCGTCACGGCCACGATGGCGCTTCCACTCCCGATCGCCGACGGTGACGCTGGTGATGCCCTCGGCGTCGGCGTGGGTGACCGCCCACGCGGCGACAGCCCAGGCGCGGTCGGTGCTGCGGGCGCGGAAGGTGACGTCCGAGGTGCCCGCATTTGCCTGCAGACCCGTCTGATTCGCGATCTTCGACACCACCGCCGCGGGGGTGGAGGAGGTCTTGGCCGGGTCGAGACGGCAGGTCACCTTCTCCGGTGCGCCGCCGTCGAGGGAGGCGGTCAGCACCTGACCGGCCGACACGTGGTCCGCGTACGCCGTGGGAACCCCCGAGCGCTGCACCTCCTGAGCCGCGACCTCGACGGCCTGCGCCTGCCAGCCGTCGATGCTGGTCAGCCGGTTGTAGAAGGCGGTGCTGGACTGCACCGGATCGAGGATCTCGGCCTGGGTGCCCCAACCCTGGCTGGGCCGCTGCTGGAAGAGCCCGAGGGAGTCCCGGTCGCCGTAGGTGAGGTTGCGCAGTTTGGACTCGGTGATCGAGGTCGCGACGGCGACCTGCGCGGCGCGTGGCTCCAGGCCCAGCTTCATCGTGCCGACGTCGACGATGGTCGCGGCGTTCGCGGCCTGTTCGGGGGAGTAGTCGAAGCTGCCGTTCGCGGTGAACTGGCACGTGGGTGAGCCGAAGTTGTCCAGCAGATGCTGGTAGCCGTAGTACGCGCCACCGGCCACCGCCGCCACGAGCACGATCGGCACCAGGCAGCCGGCGGTCCACCCGCAGCCGCGCCGTCGGCGGGGTGCGTCGTGGAAGTCGAAGTGCGCCACGGGATCGTGGGGATCCACGTCGTGGTCCCAACCGTGCGCGTCATCGGGCTCGTGTGAGGCGTCGAGGTGATCGTCGTACAACCCGTCGAACTCGCGGTCGTGGGCGTGCGGATCCTTCTTCTTGCGGAATGGCATGTGGGGGACGGTGGCTCTTTCAGTTCTGGTGCAGTACGTCGTTGAGGGCGATGCCGTGACCCTGGCGACCCCGGCATCGGACGACGCCGGTGGTGGAGTCGCGCAGGAAGAGCATCGAGGAGCGCCCGGACAGATCGCGGGCCTTGACGACCGAGTCGTCGTCGAGAGTGACCTTGGTGCCCGCGGTGACGTAGAGCCCCGCTTCGACCACGCAGTCGTCGCCGAGGGAGATACCGACCCCGGCCTGTGCTCCGATGAGACAACGCTCGCCGATGGACACCCGTTCCTTGCCGCCGCCCGACAGCGTGCCCATGATCGAGGCGCCCCCACCGATGTCACTGCCGTCGCCGACCACCACGCCCTGCACGATGCGGCCCTCCACCATCGAGGTGCCCAGCGTGCCGGCGTTGAAGTTGCAGAAACCCTCGTGCATGACCGTCGTGCCCGGCGCCAGGTGCGCACCCAGCCGGACCCGGTCGGCGTCGGCGATCCGGACGCCCGACGGCACGACGTAGTCGGTCATCCGCGGAAACTTGTCGACGCCGTAGACATGCACGGGCCCGTCGATCTTCAACCGCATCCGGGTCTCCTCGAACCCCTCGACGGGGCAGGGACCCGCGCTGGTCCAGACCACGTTGGACAGCACCCCGAAGAGCCCGTCCAGGTTGATCGAGTTCGGCCGCGCGAGCCGGTGGGACAGCAGGTGCAGGCGCAGGTACGCGTCGGGCACGTCGGCGGGCGGCGCGTCCAGGTCGACCTGGGTCGAGACCGTCGCGGTCTTGACCCTGCGCGCGATGTCGTCGCCTGCCAGCGCGGCGAGGCGGGCCGGCGTGGAGTACGGGTCGTCCGCGGGCGCGTCACCGAGCTGGGGGGTGGGGTACCAGGTGTCGAGGACGGTGCCGTCGTACGTCGTGGTCGTGAGGCCATGACCCCAGGCGCTGCGCGTCATGGCCCCAGGGTAGGTGAGCGACCTGTCGTATCAGCCCGTCCCGGACGCGGGGCCGGTGCGTGTCGGCGTACGGTCGCATAGAAAAGCGAACCGACGGCGAGGAGCGACAGTCATGAAGTACACCCGACTGGGTACGACGGGCCTGCAGGTTTCCCGGATCGCGCTGGGCTGCATGAGCTACGGTGAGCCGCAACGTGGAGCGCACCCCTGGAGCCTGGACGAGGAGACCAGCCGGCCGTTCTTCCGGCAGGCGATCGAGGCCGGAGTCACCTTCTTCGACACCGCCAACGTCTACTCCGCCGGGTCCAGCGAGGAGATCACCGGTCGCGCGCTGAAGGACTTCGCCCGCCGCGAGGAGGTCGTCATCGCGACCAAGCTCAACGGCCGGATGGGCCCGGGACCGAACGGCGCGGGCCTCTCCCGCGGAGCGGTGATGACCCAGATCGACGAGAGCCTGCGACGACTCGGCACCGACTACGTCGACCTCTACCAGATCCACCGCTGGGACCCCGAGACGCCGATCGAGGAGACGGTCGAGGCGCTGCACGACGTCGTGCAGTCGGGGAAGGCGCGCTACGTCGGCGCCTCCTCGATGTGGGCGTGGCAGTTCGCCAAGGCGCTGCACGTCGCCGATGCCAACGGCTGGACCCGTTTCGTGACCATGCAGGACCACTACAACCTGCTCCAGCGCGAGGAGGAGCGGGAGATGTTCCCGCTGCTCGCCGACGAGGGCGTCGGGTCCATCCCCTGGAGCCCGCTGGCCCGCGGCAAGCTCACCCGCGACTGGGACGCCACCAGCACGCGTAGTGAGACCGACGAGTTCGGCAAGTCGCTCTACCGCGACGAGGACCGCACGATCGTCGACGAGGTGGCCAAGGTCGCGGACGAGCGCGGGGTCACCCGCGCGCAGGTCGCGCTCGCGTGGGTGCTGCGCAACCCCGTGGTGAGCTCGCCGATCGTCGGAGCCACCAAGGCCGCCCACCTCGACGACGCGATCGCGGCGGTCGACCTGGAGCTCACCGACGCCGAGTGCGATCGTCTCGAGGCGTCGTACACGGTGCGGGAGCCCGCCGGCTCTAGCTGATCTGCGACCCTGGCGCACGTGTCCGTCCGTCAGGTGCTGCGCACCCACCCGGTGCTCACCGCATGCGTCGGGTACGTCGTGCTGCGCGCGATCTCGGCGCTGGTCATCATCTGGGTCGGCCAGCACGCCTACCACCACCCGTCGCGCGACTACTTCGGTGTCGCCACCCAGTGGGATGGCCAGTGGTACCGCCGGATCGTCGATCACGGCTACCCGGCCACGCTGCCGCATCGCCCGGACGGGTCGGTGGCCGAGAACGAGTACGCGTTCCTGCCGCTCTACCCCGGGCTGATCCGCGCCCTGATGTGGGCGACCGGCGGATCGTTCGAGGTCGTCGCCACGACCCTCAGCCTGGTGCTGGGCGTCGCGGCGACAGGGATGCTGGTGGTCCTGCTGCGGCGGTTCGTCGGACCGGCGGCCGCAGCGGTCGCGGCCATCCTGTGGGCCGCGAGCCCGGCGTCGCCGACCCTGCAGATGGCCTACACCGAGTCGCTGGCGATGCTGCTGCTCGGCGCCTTGCTATGGGCACTCACGCGCGAGAAATGGCTCATAGCAACGGTTCTGGCGCCTGTGGTGGGTCTGGCGCGGCCACTCGGGCCGCCGTTGATCGTCGCCGCACTGGTCGCGGCGTGGCTGCGGTGGCGCGCCCGCGCGGACCGTCCACTCCTGCGCGGCGAGCGCATCCGGATCGTGGCGATGGTGGTGGTCACGGCGCTCGCAGGGTGGATCTGGGCGGCGTACGTCGGGTGGCGCACCGGCGTGCGCAACGGCTACGTCCTCACCGAGCTCGCCTGGCAGTTCACCGACAAGGCGCACCCGTTCGGCTCGCTGCTCAGCCAGCTGAACCGGGTCGTGCCCACCCCCGTCAGCGTCGCGATCGCCGTGGCCGTCGGTCTCGGCATCCTTGCGCTGGCGCTCGGACCCTGGGCGCAGCGTCTGGGCTGGGTCCTGCGCATCTGGGTGGTCGCCTACCTCGGGTACATCGCGGCGGCCGCTCTGGTCAACGCCAGCGTCGTGCGCTACCTGCTGCCCGCCTTCCCCCTGGCGGTCGTCCTCATCGGCGCCGGCCGCGCCCGACCCAGCAGGCGCCAGGGGGCGCGCGCGATCGGATGGTGTCTGGCATTCGTGATCCTGCAGGTCGTCTGGGCCTGGGGGGTGTTGCGTGGGCCGGGCTTCGGCGGCGCACCGTGACCGATGGGACAGGATGAGGCCCATGCCGATCCACACGCTCGACCTGACCCGGGACGTGGTCACCCTCACCGCCGATCTGTGCGACATCGCTTCGGTCAGCACTCAGGAGCGTGCGATCGCCGATGCGGTCGAGGCCGCGCTGCTGTCGCTGCCGCACCTGGACGTCGTGCGCGACGGCAACGTGGTCGTCGCCCGCACCGAACTCGGCCGTGACGAGCGGGTGGTGCTGGCGGGTCACCTGGACACAGTCCCGCTGACCGATCCGCCCAACATCCCCGTACGACGCGTCGACGGGATGCTGGTGGGTCGCGGCACCACCGACATGAAGGGTGGCGTCGCGGTGCAGCTCGCGCTGGCGGCGCGGGTGCCCGATCCGTCGCGGGACGTCACCTTCATCTTCTACGACTGCGAGGAGATCGAGGAGGAGTTCAACGGCCTCAAGCGCATCGGCGAGCAGCAGCCCGACCTGCTCGACGCCGAGTTCGCAGTGCTGCTCGAACCGACCAACGGCGGCATCGAAGGCGGCTGCAAGGGCACCCTGCGGGTCGACGTCGTGACGAAGGGGATCTCGGCGCACTCCGCGCGACCGTGGAACGGGCACAACGCGATCCACGACGCGGGCGACGTGCTGGCGCGGCTCACGGCGTACGAGCCGGCGACCGTGCAGGTCGACGGCCTCGACTACCACGAGGCGCTCAACGCCGTGGGCATCAGCGGCGGCATCGCCGGCAACGTGATCCCCGACGTGTGCACCGTCAGCGTCAACTACCGCTTCGCCCCCGACAAGTCCGCGGAGGAGGCGCTGGCCCATGTGCAGCAGGTGTTCAGCGGGTACGACGTGACGCTGGGTGACTGCGCGATCGGCGCCCGACCCGGACTGGACCAGCCCGCCGCCCAGGCGTTCGTCGACGCGCTGGGGCTACCCGTCGTGGCCAAGGAGGGCTGGACCGACGTGGCCCGGTTCGCGGCGCTGGACATCCCGGCGGTGAACTTCGGTCCCGGTGATCCGAACCTCGCGCACACCGACGACGAACGGTGTCCCGAGCAGCAGATCGAGGACGCGTTGGCAGCGCTGACCCGGTGGCTGGCGTGAGCGGGCGGCGTACGCACCGCAAAGGTGCGAGCACGATGCGGGGCAAGTACCTGCCCGCGACGACGACCGACCAGCGTCTGCTCGACAAGGACCAGGACACCGACTGGGTGCACACCGACCCGTGGCGGGTCATGCGCATCCAGGCGGAGTTCGTCGAGGGCTTCGGCACCCTCGCCGAGCTGGGCCCGGCGATCAGCGTCTTCGGCTCGGCCCGGCTGAAACACGGCTCGGACCTCTACGCCATGGGCGAGGAGGTCGCGCGGCTGCTCGTCGACGCGGGCTACGCGGTGATCACCGGCGGTGGACCCGGCGCGATGGAGGCGGCCAACAAGGGCGCGCACGAAGCGGGCGGCACCAGCGTCGGGCTCGGCATCGAGCTGCCCTTCGAGTCCGGCCTCAACGACTACGTCGACCTGGGCGTGAACTTCCGCTACTTCTTCGTGCGCAAGACGATGTTCGTGAAGTACGCGCAGGGGTACGTCGTGCTGCCCGGCGGTTTCGGCACGCTCGACGAGCTGTTCGAGGCCCTCACCCTGGCCCAGACCCAGAAGGTGACCAGCTTCCCGGTCGTCCTCATCGGGCGGTCGTTCTGGGAGCCGATGATCGAGTGGCTCGGCACCACCGTGCTGGAGCACGGGATGATCGCCGCCAGCGACGTCGCACGCCTGCAGGTCGTCGACACCGCGGCCGAAGCGGTGCAGGCGATCGTGAAGGAGAACGCGGTCATCGCCGCGAGCCGCCCGGAGTAGCCGCGGCGGGGAGTCGGCGCCGGGTCCGCCGGATAGTCTGGCGCGGTGACGATCTTCCTGCTGGTGCTCCTCGTGCTGCTGGTGGGTGCCGTGCTCGCAGGCATCGCCGGCTGGTTCGGCGGCCATATGGACGAGCCGACCGCGACGACGCCCTACATTGGTCTGCCCGAGGGCCGACTCGCCGTCGAGGACGTGGAGTCGGTGCGCTTCGACCAGACCCTGCGCGGCTATCGGATGGGTCAGGTGGACGACGTGCTCGACCGACTGGTCGCGGCGCTGGGGGAGCGGGACGACGAGATCGCCCGGCTGCGCGCCGAGGCCTCCGCGCCACGCCAGCGGCGGGACTGAGACCGATGGCCGTCATCCGCATGACGCGCGACACGACCGCCTCCGCCGACGCCGTGTGGGCGGTTGCCTCGGACTGGTCGCGGCACGGGGACTACTTCCCGCTGACCCGGATGTCGGTCGGCGACGAGCCGGCCGGGGTGGGGCAGCACTTCACCGCGACCAGCCGGCTCGGTCCGCTGGCGATGCCCGACCCGATGGTGGTCACCGAGTGGGATCCGCCGCGGGACGGTGGGCCAGGATCGTTCGCCATCCGCAAACTGGGCAAGGTCCTCGCCGGCACGGTGTCCTTCACGGTGACGCCCACGCCGACCGGGTCGCAGCTGACCTGGGTGACCGACGTCCGGCCGGCGCCCGCGCCGCTCGCCGCGGTCAGCAGACCGGTCAGCCGCCCGATCAGCCGTGCCCTCTACGCCGGAGTGCTGAAGAAGATCGTCGCGGCCGCGGAGGCGCAGTGACATCCGACGGGGTGATCGTCGGGGACGACGGGTTGGCGCGCTGCGCCTGGGGATCCATCCCGGACTACCTCACCTACCACGACACCGAATGGGGTGTCCCGGTGCACGGCGAGCGCGCTCTGCTGGAGCGGATCACCCTCGAGGCGTTCCAGTCCGGGCTGTCGTGGCTCACGATCCTGCGCAAGCGGGAGGGATTCCGCGCCGCGTTCGCCGGTTTCGACCCGCAGGTCGTGGCGGCGTACGACGACGCGGACGTCGAGCGGCTGCTGCAGGACACCGCGATCGTGCGCAACCGCCGCAAGATCGAGGCGGCCCGCGCGAACGCCCGTGCCACCCTGGCGCTGCGCGAGCGCGGCGGTCTCGATGAGCTCTTCTGGTCGCACTCGCCCGCCACGCATACCCCACCGGCCCGGCTCGCCGACGTCCGCGCGACTTCCCCGGAGTCGGTGTCGCTGGCGAAGGAGCTGAAGAAGGCGGGCTTCGCGCACGTCGGGCCCACCACGATGTACGCCGCCATGCAGGCCTGCGGTGTGGTCGATGACCACCTGCGTGACTGTCACCGAGCCGCGGCGAGCGCATGACCGCACTGCTGGCACCCCGCGCCGTCGCACGCGCGCGCGCCGACTGGCGGATCCTGGCCGACCGTCGCCTGGTGCCGCTGGTGGTGCTCGGGTACCTGGTCTGCCGGGCGTTCTCGACCGTCCTGATGATCTGGCTGGCCCGTCATCAGCCGCCCGCCGGCGTGCCGGGCGGCGTCTCCGGCGGCCACGCGACGTACTGGGACGAGACCCGGATGTGGGACGGGCGGTGGTACCAGGAGATCGCCGCGCACGGGTATCCGCATCACCTGCCGGTCGGTCAGGACGGCAAGATCGCGCAGAACGCCTGGGCGTTCCTGCCGCTCTACCCGCTCGCCGTGAAGTGTCTGATGCTCGTGACCGGAGCCTCGTTCGCGGTGGCCGGTTCCCTGCTGTCACTGGTGCTCGGCGGCGCCGCGGTAGCGGTGATGGCCGTGCTGCTGCGCGACCGGATCGGCGCGCCGGCCGCGATCGCCAGTGCGGTGGTCTTCAGCGCGCTGCCGCCGGCGATCACCCTGCAGATGACCTACACCGAGTCGCTGGCCCTGCTGGTGCTGATGGGCTTCCTGCTGGCGCTCGAGCGTGAGCAATGGGCCGTTGCCGCCGTCCTCGCGCTCACCATGGGCCTGACCCGTCCCATCGCCGCGCCGATGGTGCTGGTCGTCCTGGCCGTAGCCGTCTCAAGGTGGCGCGAGCGGCGCATCCGGCCGGTGCGGGGCAGCGACTGGGTCGGTATGTCGGCGGTGGCAGCTGCGGGCGTGGTGGGGGCGCTGTTGTGGGCGCAGATCGCCGGTCGGGTGACCGGCGTCCGGTCGGCGTACTTCGACACCCAGGGCGCCTGGCGCGCCGACGGGGTCGTCTTCTTCGTGCCCTGGGTGCGCAACTTCGAGTTGCTCTTCGGCCAGGTCGGGGCGGTCATCGTCCTCGTGGCGCTGCTCGCGACGTTCGTGGTGATGGTCACCGGGTCATGGGCGCGCGCGCTCGGACCGGTGCTGCTGGGCTGGACCGTGGCGTACGCGGCGTACCTGGTCGCGACCGTCGACGTGTGGACCAGCACCTACCGCTACGCGATGTTCCTCTTCCCGCTGGTGCCCGTCACGCTCGGCGTCGGATGGATGCGCCGCGAACGCCGCGTCCTCGTCCCGCTGCGGTGCGCGGTCTTCCTGCTGCTCTCGCTCGGCTGGCAGGTCTGGTGGGCCTGGACGCTGCTGCGTTTCGTTCCGCCCGTCGGCAACCCGATCTGAACCTCAGCGTCCCTCGAAGCGAGCCGGGGTCTTGGACAGGAACGCCTCGACGGCGGCCGCGTGGTCCTGCGAGGACCCCGTCCGCGCCATGAGTTCCGCCTCGTGCGCCAGGGATGCCTCCAGGTCGTGACCGGCCGAGTAGGCCAGGGCCTGCCGGATCGAGGCGTACGCCAGCGTCGGCCCGGCCGCCAGCTGCGCCGCGAACTGGGCGACGGTCTGCTCCAGCTCGACCGCCGGTACGAGGCGGGTCACCAACCCCAGCTGCTGCGCCTCCTGCGCCGGGACGGTCCGGGGGAACATCAGCAGCTCGCGCGCCGCCGGGTAGCCGATCAACCGCGGCAACGTCCAGGACGACCCGGTGTCACTGGAGAGCCCGATGGCCGCGAACGAGGTGTTGAAGCCGGCGGTGTCCGCGACGATCCGCGCGTCGGCCGCGAACGCCATCGACGCACCCGCACCGGCGGCGATGCCGTTGACGGCGGCGATCACCGGCTTGTCCATGGTGAGCAGCAGGGTGGCGATCGGGTTGTAGTGCGACTCCACCGTCGAGGACAGCGGCTCGCCGCTGCGCAACTGCGTGACGTGCTCCTTGAGGTCCTGCCCGACGCAGAACGCCTTGCCGGTGCCGGTGAGCACGACCGCGCGCACCTGGGTGTCCGCCGCCAGCTCCTGCAGGTTGGACAGCAGCGACTCCTTGGTCGCGAGGTCCAGGGCGTTCATGGCCTCGGGCCGGTTCAGCCGGACGGTCGCGACGCCCTCGGTGTTCGTGACTACGACGGGGTGTTCGGCCTGCTCGGCGGCGGACGTCATCGGGGTCTCCTCGGGGAACGGGCGGGTGTGCGGGGCGCGGCGGATTTCCGCAACGCACCCGGTTCGGCGATAATAAGGCTCAATTGCGAGGCCGTTCCGGCCAGCAGATCGTTCGGAAAGCTGCGTGGCGGGTGGCGCGAAGGCGTCACGCCACCGAAGGGAGCACCATGGCGGCGATGAAGCCGCGGACCGGAGACGGCCCGCTCGAGGTCACCAAAGAGGGCCGCAGCATCCTGCTGCGCATGCCGCTCGAAGGCGGTGGCCGGCTGGTGGTGGAGATGAACGCCGAGGAGGCCGCCGCGCTCGGTGATGCGATCAAGGGCTGTATCGGCTGAGGCGACCCTCATCCGCGACGAAGACCTCACCCGTCCGGGTGGGGTCTTCGTTCTTGTGCGGGCCCGGTCAGTCGGGGGTGACGGCGGTCAGGAGGCCGTCGCCGACCGGCAGCAGCGCGACCCGCAACGTCGGGTCGTCGCGCAGCGACTTGCCGAGGTCGCGCACGATCGTGGTGGCCTCGTCGCGCGCCACCGGGTCGGCGACCTTGTCGTGCCACAGCATGTTGTCGATCGCCAGCACGCCGCCGGGGCGCAGCAGTCGCAGGGCCTGCTCGACGTACACGGGGTAGTCGGGCTTGTGACCGTCGACCAGCACCATGTCGTACGCCGAGTCGGTCAGCCGGGGGAGCACCGTGAGGGCGTTGCCGCAGATGATGCGCAGCCGGTGCGGCGCGATGCCCGCCTCGGCGTAGGCCTCGCGGGCCGCGCTCTGGTGTTCGGCGCTGACGTCGATGGTCGTGAGGACCCCCCGTGCCGGCATCCCGGAGAGCAGCCAGAGGCCGGAGACTCCCGCTCCCGTGCCCACCTCGACGACCGACGTGGCACGCGCCGCGGCGGCCAGGGTCTGCAACGCGGCTCCGGTGCCCGTGCCGATCGGGGTCGCGCCGAGCTTCTCTCCCCGCTCGCGGGCGCGCGCGACGGCCTCGGGCTCGGTGATGAAGTCCTCGGCGTAGCTCCAGCTCGACGCGCGCATCTGCATGGGTGCAGTCTGCCGGGCCGCGGCGGCACATACCAATACGGCACCGATCTGCTCGCCCGCCGGGAGAACATTCCGGACCCGTCGTACGTTGAAGCGATATGCACCGCATCGAGGATGCCAAGCAACCGCACAGCCCACGCACAGCGGACCTGGCGAGGCTGAGGTCATGACGACCCAGCATGCCCCGTCGACGACCCGCACGATCGTGCCCGACGAGGCGCCACCGGGCTGGGTGCCCCCCACGTGGGAGGAGATCGTCACCGAGCACTCCGCGCGCGTCTACCGGCTGTCCTACCGGCTGACCGGGAACGTGCACGATGCCGAGGACCTCACGCACGACGTGTTCCTGCGCGTGTTCCGCTCACTCGGCTCCTACCGTCCCGGCACGTTCGAGGGCTGGCTGCACCGCATCACCACCAACGTCTTCCTGGACAAGATGCGCCGCAAGCAGCGCATCCGCTTCGACGCCCTCTCCGACGAGTCCGCAGCAAGGCTCCCGAGCCGTGAGGGCAGTCCGGAGCAGACCTACGTCGACGCGCACTTCGACGACGACATCCAGCGGGCCCTGGACGCCCTCGCACCGGACTTCCGCGCGGCCGTGGTGCTGTGTGACATCGAGGGCCTGTCGTACGAGGAGATCGCCGCGACCCTGGACGTGAAGCTCGGCACGGTGCGATCGCGGATCCACCGCGGGCGTGCGCAGCTGCGCGAGGCGCTGGCCCACCGGGCGCCCCGTCCGCAGACCACGTCCACGGCGCCTGCCACCCGCCCGGGTCTGAGCATGCCGGTGATGCCGGCGGGTTCCCTATGATCCGCGTGCGCGACGGGCACGACATGCACGATCAGGACGTCCTGTCCGACTACGTCGACGGGATGCTGGACCCTGAGCGGACCTGCGGCGTCGAGCGGCACCTGTCGGTCTGCCTGCACTGCCGCGCCTTCGTGCAGGAGCAGCGCGAGGTCATCGCGCGGATGCGCAGCTTCACCCTGGGTCATCAGGGCCAGCACGACCTCGCGGCCGGGCTGATGCACATGGCGCGGGAGGTGCACCGGGAGTGCGCACCCATCCGGCCGCAGGGGCCGGCCACCCTGGCGACCTCTGCGCCCGCGCAGTACGCGTCGGCACGGCGTTCCGTCGCGTGCGCCGTGTTCGCCGTGGCGGGATGCGTCGGCGCCGCGCTCGTCGCGGTCCAGGTGCCGGTGGGCACCACCGGCGGGACGCCGGGTCAGATGCAACGAGGAGGGTCCTCGGTCGTACGGCAGCTGCCCCGGGCGTCGAGCGGCTCCGGCACCGAGCCGGTGGCCGATCCTGTCGTGCGCGCGGCGATGGTGCGGTCCGGCGGCCACTGACCCGTGTCGTAGGCGACAATCGCCGGTATGACGCCGTCCGACCCGCCTGGGCCTCAGCCGCCGTTCCTTGTGCCCGGGCCGCCGCCTGTCCCGCAGCCGACGCCGCCCCGCAAGGGCCGCGCGGGACTGCTCGCCGGGGGCGCGCTGGTGCTCGCGCTGATCGCCGGTGCGGTCGGTGGCGTCGGCGGCTCGCTCATCACCCACCACTACGACCGCACGGACACCGCGGACGTGGCGGGCGGTGACCAGGTCAGCGCCATCGCCAAGCGGTCGCTGCCGAGCGTGGTCACCATCCAGATCGCCGACTCCACCGGCAAACCCGTCGGCACCGGGTCCGGTTTCGTGATCCGCTCCGACGGCTACATCGTCACCAACAACCACGTCGCGGAGGGCGCCGGCTCGACCGGCCGGCTGACGGTGCAGTTCTCCGACAACTCCACGGCGAGCGCCCGCATCATCGGTGCCGACGCGTCGTACGACCTGGCGGTCATCAAGGTCTCCCACGGCACCCTGCCCACCCTGCGGTACGGCGACTCCGACGCGCTCATCGTGGGGCAGTCGGTCATCGCGGTGGGCGCGCCCCTCGGGCTGACCGGCTCGGTCACCACCGGCATCGTGAGCGCGCTGAACAGGCCGGTCACCACCGGACAGTCGATGTCGGACGTGTCCTACCTCAACGCGGTGCAGACCGATGCCGCGATCAACCCCGGCAACTCCGGCGGCCCGCTGCTGGACATGCACGGGCGGGTCGTGGGCGTGAACTCGGCGATCGCCAGCACGGGGGGCAGCAGCGCGTCGGACGGCCAGCAGAGCGGCAACATCGGGGTGGGGTTCGCGATCCCGTCGGCACAGGTGCAGCGCACGGTGGACCAGCTGATCAGGACCGGCAAGGCGGAGCACCCCAGCATCGGGATCCAGGTCGACACGGACTACGACGGGACGGGCGTGCGCGTCGGTGGCGTGGATGCGGGCGGCCCGGCGCAGCGTGCCGGGGTGGCCACCGGCGACGTCATCACCGCGGTCGACGGGGTCAAGGTGGCCGGTCCGACCGCGTTCATCGTGGCTCTGCGTTCCAAGCCGATCGGCGCCACGGTGACCTTGACGATCGCGAGCAACGGCGGCAGCCGTAGTGTCGCGGTGCAGACCAGCGCATCGACGAACAACTGAGGCTCGCAGGGAGGATGGTGACATGTTCGGGATCACGTCGTGGAAACTGCTGATCCTGCTCGTCGCCGCCATGGTCCTGATCGGGCCTGAGCGGATGCCGGAGTACCTGGAGAAGCTGCGCACGTTCATCCGGCAGGCCCGTGACATGGCGAACGGCGCCAAGGGCAACCTGAAGGACCAGCTCGGGCCGGACTTCGAGGACATCGACTGGCGCCAGTACGACCCTCGCCAGTACGACCCGCGCAAGATCATCCGCCAGGCGCTCTACGACGACGAGGACTCCGGCGAGCCGACCGAGGAGGCGCCCTACCTCGGCCACGACGGGATCGCCGCGCACGAGGACCACCGCCGGTGGGATCCGGACCGCGCCACGCCGTACGACGTCGACGCCACCTGAGGGGTCAGTGCGTCGAGGGCTCCGTCTCGATCTCGGTGCGGTCACCGGACCACAACGTGTGGAACGTGCCCTTCTTGTCCACCCGCTGGTAGGTGTGCGCGCCGAAGAAGTCGCGCAGCCCCTGCACGAGTGCGGCCGGCAGCCGGTCGGAGGACAGCGCGTCGTAGTAGGCGAGCGCCGAGGAGAAGCCCGGCGCCGGGATGCCCGAGGCGGCAGCGATGCCGACGATGCGCCGCCACGCCGCGTCACCCTCGGCGACCGCGTTCGCGAAGTAGGGGTCCTCGAGCAGAGTCTCCAGATCGGGGTTCTTCTCGTACGCCTCGACGATCCGGTTGAGGAACTGCGCGCGGATGATGCAGCCGCCGCGCCAGATCCTCGCCATGTCGCCGAGGTCGATGTCCCAGTCGTACTCGCTGGCCCCGGCGATGATCAGGTCGAAACCCTGCGCGTAGGCGACCACCTTCGAGGCGTAGAGCGCGGCGCGCACGTCGTCCTCGAAGCCCTCGCCGACCTCCTGAACCTGCGGGCGTGATGCCGCGGTCTTACGCACGGCCGCCCGCTGGGTGGGCTTGGAGGAGACCGCGCGGGCGAAGACCGCCTCGCCGATACCGGACACCGGGATGCCGAGGCCGACGGCGTTCTGCACGGTCCACACGCCGGTGCCCTTGGAGCCGGCCTGGTCCTCGATGACGTCGACCAGTGGCTTGCCGGTGTCGGCGTCGGTCTGCTTCAGGACCTCCGCGGTGATCTCGATCAGGTAGGACTCCAGATCGCCGTCGTTCCACTCGGTGAAGATCTGCGCGACCTCGCTCGTGGAGTGCCTGCCGACGCGCCGGAGCAGGTCGTACGCCTCGGCGATGAGCTGCATATCGGCGTACTCGATGCCGTTGTGCACCATCTTCACGAAGTGCCCGGCGCCGTCGGTGCCGACGTGGGTCACGCACGGCTCGCCCTCGGCGACGGCGGCGATGGAGCGCAGGATCGGCCCGAGGGTCTCCCACGCCTCGGCGGAGCCGCCCGGCATGATCGACGGGCCGTGCAAGGCGCCCTCCTCGCCGCCGGAGATGCCGGTGCCGACGAAGTTCAGGCCGCGTTCGCGCAGCTGCTTCTCGCGCCGGATGGTGTCGTGGAAGTTGGCGTTGCCGCCGTCCACGATGATGTCGCCCTCCTCGAAGAGGTCGGCGAGCTGGTCGATCACGGCGTCCGTGCCCGCGCCGGCCTGCACCATGATGATCGCCGTACGCGGCTTGGCCAGGGAGGCCGCGAAGTCCTCGATGGTCTCCGACGCCACGAAACCGGCGTCGGCGTGCTCGCGCACGAGATCGTCGGTGCGTGCCTGGGTGCGGTTGAAGACCGCGACGGTGTTGCCCTCCCGGGACGCGAGGTTGCGCGCCAGGTTCGATCCCATCACCGCGAGGCCGACGACCCCGATGTTGGCCTGCTGCTGGTGGTCGTCGCTCATGGCCGTTCCTCTCGAGTGCTGCGCTGCGTCCTCTGCGCCCCGGTCGGGGTAGGAATCACTATCAGTGCGAACCCGGCCGGGAGGTCAAGCATTCCGGGGGATGGGCGGGTGCCTCGCCGGGGGTGACCGTGGGGCGGCGATGTCCGGACCGCAAGGTTCGACGCCTGGCCCAGGACATCTCGACGACCACGAGCGCCCCCGTGAAGAGGGCGACGACGGCCACGGTGCGCAGGGCAGTCCCTGCGGCCGCGGTGTACGCCGCTACGACCGGACCGTGCGGTTGTGGTCGGCTCGCCAGCGCCGCGGCGAGGGAGTGCCCCGACGTACCCGCGGTGGCTGACGCACGGTGCGCAAAGCCTGTATCGAGGAGGGTCCCGATGACCGCGACCCCCAGCGCGCTTCCGAACTCGCGGGTCGTGGACTGCAGGCCGCCCGCGACACCCGCCTGCTCTCGTGGCAACGCTGCCGAGATGGCGATCGTCAGGGTCGGGAGGGCCAGAGTGAGACCGACGCCCATGACGACGAGCCAGCCGGCATAGACCGCATAACTGCGGTGAAGCGCGCTCGACGCGCCCAGCAGCCCCGTGGCGACGATGAGGAAGGCCGCAGCCATCACGGTGCGGGCGCTCACCCCGTCCAGGAGCCGTGGCACGAAGCGCGCGGCCACGAGGAGCGGGATGGTCATGGGAACGATCCCTACCCCGGCCTGCAGCACCGTCCACCCTCGGCTGTACTGCAGCAGGGATGCGTTGAGGAAGAAGAAGCCGAACATCGCGAAGAACACCACGAGCATGCCCAGGCACGCTGCCCGCAGTGCCGGGATGCGGAACAGCCGCGGGTCGATGAGCGGCTGGGGTGCCCGCAGCTCCGTCACCGTCCAGCCCGTGAAGAGCACGACGCTTCCGAGGAACGACGCGATGACGAGAGGGCTGCTCCATCCCTGGTCCGGGCCCTGGACGATGCCCACCAGAAGGGTCAGCGTAGCCAAGGTCAACAGACCGGCCGACCGGACGTCGACCGGTCGGTTGTGATGCCCGCTGCGCGGCGCGATGTGCGCGACCCATGCCGCGCACAGCAGAGCCAGCGGCACCACGGCCCCGAACAGCCACCGCCACGTCGCGATCTGGAGCAGGGCCCCGCCGCCGACGTTGCCGACCACACCTCCGGCCCCGGACATCGCTGCCCACACGGCGACGGCGCGCGGCCGATCCTCGGGCTCGGTCGCATGCACGAGCACGGCGAGTCCGTTCGGAAGCACCGCTGCGGCACCGATGCCGCAGATCACGCGACCGACCAGCATGGTCGCCACGTCCGGTGCGACGACGGAGACGGCGGCGCCTGCCCCGAAGGTCACCAGGCCTGCGATGAGCACACCTTTGCGTCCGAGACGATCTCCGAGCGCGCCGGCGGGGATCACCAGGCACGCGAACAGGACGACGTAGGCGTCGACGATCCACACCAGCTGCGAGGAGGACGGGTGCAGGCTGCTCGCAGCCAGGTCGGGGACGGCCAGGTTGATCGAGGCGACGAAACCGACCACCAGGACGGTGCAGGCGCTCACGGCGGCCAGCACGGGCCCGCCTCCGGTCGCGGCCGATCCACTCGTGCGGCGCATGCTGGTCTCCCTCTTCGTAACGAGACACCGTGCCTCGTTACGAACCACCCTAATACAAGACACGCTGTATCGCTATAATGGGATGCGTGACCACACAAGCCGCGCGAGTGGGCCGTCCTCGCAGCGAGGAGGCGCGGACCGCGGTGCTGCACGCCGTGGACGACCTGCTCGTGGAGGTCGGTTATGCGGCGATGACGATGAAGGGCATCGCCGAACGCGCCGGCGTGGGTCGCCAGACCGTCTACCGGTGGTGGTCGACCAAGGCCGAGATCCTTCTCGAGGCGGCCGCGGCCGACGCGCGAGAGGAACTGGCGGTCACGATCAGCGGCGACCTCCGGACCGACCTGCGCCGATACCTCGACCAGCTGATGCGGTTCCTGACCACCTCTGTGGCGGGGGCCGCGTATCGCGCCCTGCTGGGCGAGGCGCAGCACGATCGTGCGGTGGCCGAGCTGGTCGCCGCCGATGACGTCCTGTTCGAGACTGCGTGCACCGTGTTGCGCTCGGCACCGTCGAGCCGCGCGAGCAGGTCTGAGGAGCGCGCCGCCGCGGCCATCCTGACGGGGCCGGTGGTGCTGTGGGTGCTCACCGGCCAGGACCCCGATGAATTGACGCTGCTCGACGTCGTCGATGCCCTGACCTCACTCACAGGTGCGTGACTACCGCCCGGCGGGAGTGAGACCGAGGGAGCGTCCGGCGAGACCGCGCGAGCGACTGCCGAGTCCCGCCGCGATGCCGCGCAGAGCGACGGCCGCCGCGCTGTCGGGGTTGCGCAGCACGACCGGCAGACCCTCGTCGGCGCCCTCGCGCAGGTTGGTGTCCAGGGGCACCTGGCCGAGCAGCTCGACCGGCGCACCGATCGCGCGGCTGAGCGAGGCGGCGACCGCGGCGCCGCCACCGCTGCCGAAGATCTCCTGACGGCTGCCGTCGGGCAGTTCCAGCCAGGACATGTTCTCGATGACGCCGGCGACGCGCTGGTGGGTCTGCAGCGCGATCGCCCCGGCCCGCTCGGCCACCTCGGCAGCCGCCTGCTGGGGGGTGGTGACCACGAGGATCTCGGAGTTGGGGATGAGCTGGGCGACCGAGATGGCGATGTCGCCGGTGCCCGGCGGAAGGTCGAGCAGCAGGATGTCCAGGTCGCCCCAGAAGACGTCGGCCAGGAACTGCTGCAGCGCCCGGTGCAGCATCGGGCCGCGCCACACCACGGGCTGGTTGCCCGGCACGAACATCCCGATCGAGATGACCTTCACGTCGTGGCTGTCCGGGGGCAGGATCATGTCGTCGACCTGGGTGGGCTTGCGCTCCACGCCCATCATCCGCGGCACCGAGAAGCCGTAGATGTCGGCGTCGACCACGGCCACCCGCAGGCCCTGCTTCGCGAGCGAGGCCGCCAAGTTGGTGGTGACGGAGGACTTGCCGACGCCGCCCTTACCGGATGCCACGGCGTACACGCGGGTCAGGGATCCGGGCTTGGCGAACGGGATCTCCCGCTCCTGGGCGCCCCCGCGCAGGTGGTCCTTGAGCGCGCCTCGCTGCTCGTCGTTCATCACGCCGAGGCGTACGTCGACGCCGGTCACACCCTCGACCGTCTGCACCGCCTGTGTGGTGTCGGTGGTGAGCTTGGCCTTCAGCGGGCAGCCGGAGATCGTGAGCAGGATGGTGACGGTGACGTGGCCGCTGTCGCTGACGTCGACGCTCTCGACCATGCCGAGCTCGGTGATGGGTCGGTGAATCTCCGGGTCCTGGACACGGGAGAGGGCATCACGAACGGCGTCGACCGTGGGGGTGGGCATGCCACAAGTGTAGAACCGCCCGATCGGGTCAGCCCTTGCCGGTCGGGGAGGCGGACGTCGACGGCCCTGCCTCGTCGGCGGAGCGCAGATGGCCGCGCTCCTCCATCTCCTCCAGCAGCGAGCGCAGCTCGGACCGCACGAAGTCGCGGGTGGCCGTCTCGCGCATCGCGACCCGCAACGAGGCCACCTCACGGGTGAGGAACTCGGTGTCGGCGAGGCTGCGCGCGTTCTGGTTGCGGTCCTGCTCCAGCGCGACCCGGTCACGGTCGTCCTGGCGGTTCTGCGCCAGCAGGATCAGCGGTGCGGCGTACGACGCCTGCAGGCTGAGGATCAGCGTGAGCAGGGTGTAGTTGAGCTTGCGCGGGTCGAACTGGAGCGAGTGGGGCAGGAAGGTGTTCCAGGCCAGCCAGATGATGACGAACAGGCTCATCCAGATCAGGAACGTCGCGGTGCCCATGAACCGCGCGAACTGCTCGCTCAGGACCCCGAACCGGTCACCGTCGGGCCGGAACCGCGGCAGGAACCCCCGGCGGATCTCCTGGGGCTGGTCGATGCGGTCGCGCTCGCGCCGATCGTGGGTCGCGCGGGAACGTCCGCCGCGACGTTTGCGGCCGGTGTCGACGTCGGTCATGAGGCGCTCGCCGCGTCGGAACCGGATGCCTGCGTGTAGCGGCGGCCCTCGTGCCGGGCCTCCCGCCAGTCCTCGGGGAGGATGTGGTCGAGCACGTCGTCGACGGTGACGGCGCCGAGCAGCCGGCCCGCGTCGTCGACCACCGGCAGGCTCACCAGGTTGTACGTCGCGAGCGTGCGGGTCACGTGACCGAGAGGCGCGTCGTCGGCGACCGGCTCGACGGTCTTGTCGATGATCATCCCGACCGCGGACGCCGGCGGCTCGCGCAGCAGCCGCTGGGTGTGCACGACGCCGATGAACCGTCCGGTGGGGGTCTCCAGCGGCGGGCGGCACACGAAGATCGAGGACGCCAGCGCGGGCGCGACCTCCTCGCGGCGCACGAGTGCCAGGGCCTCGGCGATGGTGGCCTCCGGGCCGAGGACCACCGGGTCGGTGGTCATCAGACCGCCGGCGGTGTTCTCGTCGTACTCCATCAGGCGGCGCAGCGGCTCGGCCTCGTCGGGCGCCATCCGCTGCAGCAACTGCTCGGCCTGCGCGGGCGGCAGGTCGGCGAGCAGGTCGGCGGCGTCGTCGGGCTCCATCGCCTCCAGCACGTCGGCGGCCCGCTCGACGTCCAGGCCGGTCATGATCTCGACCTGGTCGTCCTCGGGCAGCTCCTGCATGATGTCGGCGAGCTTGTCGTCGTCCAGCGCGGCGGCGACCTCGCCGCGGCGCTTGGGGGTGAGGTCGTGGATGACCTCGGCCAGGTCGGCGACGCGCAGGTCCTCGTAGGTCTCCAGCAACCGCTCGGCGCTCTGCGCCTCGGGCTGACGGCGCAGGCCGGTGACGTCGCTGACGGGCACCAGCACCGTGGTGCCGCTGCGTCGCCGGGTGAGCCGGCACATCGCCTTCGAGGCTGCCGAGACGGGGATGGAGCGGCGCACGAAGACCTTGGTGGCCATCCAGTCGCGGCGGGCGTTCTGCTCGATCTCCAGGTCCTCCACCAGACCGGTGAAGACCTCGTCCTCGTCGCGCACGTTGACCTCGCGGTCGAGCAGCTCCGCGAGTACGAGGGTCTCGTTCGTGCGCTGCTCGAAGCGGCGCATGTTGACCAGGCCCGTGGTGATGACGGCGCCCGCGTCGATGCTCGTGACCCGGGTCATGGGCACGAAGACCCGCCGCTTGCCGGGCACCTCGATGACCATGCCGATGGCGCGCAGGGCGCCCGTCGAGGCGAAGACGACGACCACGTCGCGCACGCGGCCGACCTGATCCCCGAGGGGATCGAGGACCGTCAGGCCGGAGATGCGCGCGATGAACACGCGAGTCAGTGAACTCACGGTGGACAGGTTAGCCCTCGCGTCGCCGACGCTTTCCGAGGTGACCGGGCATCCGTCCGCGGGTGGTCGCAGTGGTCGGTGCGGGTTCGCGGGCGCCACTCGGTGCGTCGCGCGCGACCGGCGCGGGCGCGTCGAAATCCGGTCGCAGCGCCCAGACCGCGCCGTCCCGCGACCAGCGTGCGGCCGGATCGGTGTCGGGAGAGTTCAGCCGGGCCGGCCGCAGCGCCCCGACGGCCTCGTCCCACTCCTCGTCGCCGGGGTGGAGCCGGGTCGCTGACGCGGTGAATCTGCCGGCGTACTCACGGGTGTCCTTGGCACGCACCGTGATCGACACGCTCGCCGGAAGGTCGGGCAGATCCTGCTCACCCGGACCCGACACGACGTACGCGACGTCGCCCACCGGCGCGTACCAGACCGGCCAGTCCCGGCCGTCGACCTGCACCCAGCAGATGGCGGACTTGCCGAAGGCGGCGGGCGCGGCGGCCGCGGCGGGCGCGGCGGGCGTGACGGGCACGGTCATGCCGGGAGCGTAACGGTGCGACGTCGGCGGCTGCTGTTAGCGTCGAACGCATGAGCGACACCGACGAGCCGACCACCGAAGACCCGACCACCGACACCCAGCAGCCCGTCACCGAGGAGCCTGGCACCGCCGGCGGCGACCCGCTCGCCGGCGTGCGCATCAGTGAGGAAGACGCGAAGGACGCCGTGCCCGGCGACACCGGGCCGGAGCTGCCCGGTGAGCCGGGCAACAACGCCGGTCACGCCTGAGCGACTAGGAGCGCTCGGCCCAGACGCGCGCGATCCAGTCCTCCACCTCGGCGCTCGTGCGGGGCATGGCCGCCGACAGGTTCTCGTGGCCGGTGGCGGTGACGAGCACGTCGTCCTCGATGCGCACGCCGATGCCGCGCAGCTCCGGCGGGATGAGCTCGTCGTCGGCCTTGAAGTACAGGCCCGGCTCGACCGTCACGATCATGCCGGGGGTCAGCGTGCCCTGCATGTAGTCCTCGTCGCGGGCCCGCGCGCAGTCGTGCACGTCCAGACCGAGGTGATGACTGGTGCCGTGCACCATCCAGCGGCGGTGGTACTGGCCGTGCTCCTTGTCCAGGGTCGCCTCCACGTCGACGCCGTCCGGCAGCAGACCCCAGTCGAAGAGCGTCTGGGCGATGACCCGGATCGCCGCCGCGTGGATGTCGGCGAACGTGGCTCCGGGGCGTACGGCGGCCAGCCCCGCCTCCTGCGCGGCGTAGACCGCGTCGTAGACCTTGCGCTGGGCATCGGAGAAGTGGCCGGTCACAGGGAAGGTGCGGGTGATGTCGGCGGTGTAGAGCGCGTCGACCTCGACGCCGGCATCCAGCAGCAGCAGGTCGCCCTCCTTGATCTCACCGGTGTTGCGGATCCAGTGCAGGGTCGTCGCGTGGTCGCCGGCGGCGCAGATCGAGTCGTACCCCACGCCGTTGCCCTCGTGACGCGCGGTGAGCCCGAAGACACCCTCCACCCAGCGCTCGCCGCGCCCACGGCGTACGGCGTCCGGAAGGTCGGCGATCACGGACTCGAAACCGCGCGCGGTCGCGCTGACGGCGGCGCGCATCTGGTCGATCTCGAAGTCGTCCTTGACCAGCCGCTGGGTGGACAGCACCCGGGCCAGTTCGTCGTCCAGCTCGTGCCGGTCGCGGTCGTCGTCGTCGCCGGCCTGCTGCTGGGTCTGCGCGGTCTGCGCACGGATCTCGTCGATCAGCGCGGTGACCTCCGCGTCGGCGTCGCGCACCACCCGCACGGTCACCTCGCCGGCGTCCTTGGACACCGCGTCCTTGAGCTCGTCGATGTGCCGTGCGCCGATGCCGAGCTCGGACTCCACGTCCTCCAGTCGCGGGCGGGCACCCACCCAGAACTCGCCGTAGCGGGAGTCGCCGAAGAACTCCTCGGTGTCGCGGCCGGCGAGCGGGCGGAAGTAGATCGTCGCCTCGTGGCCGCCGTCCTCGGTCGGCTCCAGCACGAGCACCGCGTCGGGCTCGCGGTCGCCGCCGAGGCCGGTCTGGTGCGCGAACGCGGTGTGTGGCCGGAAGACGTAGTCGCAGTCGTTGCTGCGGACCTTCAGCCCTCCGGCGGGAATGACGAGTCGCTCGCCGGGGAACCGGGCTCCGAGTGCGTCGCGGCGCGCACCGGTGTGGTCGGCCACGGGCTCGCGCGGGGTGGGTTGATCCGGGCGCGGTGCCCACCCGGAGGCCACGAACGAACGGAACTGCGCGCTCGTGGGTTTGCTGCGATGTTCGGCCGCCGGCTGCTTCTCACTCATACCGGCATCGTCGCACCGGCTAGGAACGACTCCAAGCCCAGCTACCGAAGATGCCCGTCTGCGCGGCGGTCGCGGCGGCCGCATCGGGCGCCGAGGAGGTCATCGTGGTGATGTAGATCGCCGACCCGTGCTGGACGAAGTACTGCCGTTCGCTGACCTGCTTGTCCTGCACCGTCCGGGTGGCGGTCAGCCCCTGGCCCTTGATGCCGCCGACCGTCGTGGGGGAGGCGGCCGTCACGGCGTACCCGCCCTGCTGCAGGCTCGCCTGGCTCTGTGCGACGACGTCGGCCAGAGCCACCCCGGGCGGCGCCTGCTGGCGCAGCACGCTGAAGTTGGTGTGCACCCCGTGCGTGGCGGTGGGCGCCTGCACGAAGATCACCACGCCGGACGCGGAGCTCTTGACCGGCTTCCACCCGATCGGGAGCACGACCGAGAAGGACTTGTCCGCGCTGACGGTGCTGCCGGCGTACGCGCTGGTGCTGGAGGAGGCGGTCGTGCCCCCGAGGGGGACCGAGGAGGTCGGGTAGGACGGGGTCTGCGGCGTCGTGCTTCCGCTGGAGCCGCAGGCCGCGACGGAGCAGGTGGCAAGAAGGATGAGGAGGGGCGCCAGGCGCGCACGAGCGGTCGGCATGGCGGTCACCCTAGATCTCGCGCCGGTGGCTCGAAGTGGGCGGCACTGCGCCTGCTCCACATGAGGACCGTCACCGCCACGGCCACCGCGAGCTGCGCCAGGTCCACCAGCACCCCGAGCACGGGGGTGCCGCCCTGGGTGAGCGTGCCGTAGACCTTGAGGACGCACAGCACCGCCAGCACCGTGCCGAAGAGGCGGGCCCTGCGTGAGCCGTGCCGGATGCCCCAGGCCAACGCCAGCCACAGGATCGCGCTGAGGATCGCGGCGCAGACCATGAACGAGACGGTGAAACCGGCGGCGTCGCTGATGTCGTGGGCGCCGAGTCGGCGGCCTCCGGTGTGCGCGTTGTGCCGCTCGAGGGAGGCGCGGATGTCGCCGCGCGCGTGCAGCTCCACCAACGCGGCGAGCACGCTGAGGACGGCTCCGGCGTACATCAGACGCACGGTCTGGTGCACGCTCGGCGGCGTGACCTGGCGGCGGATGGGGATCGTGACCTCGGACCCGGCGGGCGCGCCGGGGGTGGGTGCAGGCGGTGAGGTCATCGCTCCAGTCTGACAAAGACGGGCAACTGCTCTGTGCATGACCGAAGGCGTGTCGGCGGGTCTCGATAGGGTCGAGGGTGTGCGCATCGACCTCCACACCCACTCCACCGAGAGCGACGGCACGGAGGCGCCGCAGCAGGTGATGGCCGCGGCCGCGGTCGCCGGGTTGGACGTCGTCGCGCTCACCGACCACGACACCACCAGTGGCTGGCAGCAGGCGGCGTCAGCGGTGCATGAGCAGGGGGTGGCCCTGGTCCGCGGTATCGAGATCTCCTGCTCGGTCGGCGGCATCAGCGTGCATCTGCTGGGCTACCTGATCGATCCGAGCAGTGAGCCGCTCACGCGTGAGCTGGACCACGCCCGCGACTCCCGGGAGCACCGCGCCCGCCGGATGGTCGACCTGCTCACCCCGGACACCGGTCTCACCTGGGAGCAGGTGCGAGCCCAGGCCGCGCCCGGCGCGACGCTGGGGCGCCCGCACATCGCCGACGCCATGGTCGTCGCCGGTGTGGTCGCCGACCGCAACGAGGCCTTCGCGACCTACCTGGCGTCGAGTGGGAAGTATCACGTCTCGCACTACGCGCCGCACCCCGCCCGCGCGGTCGAGCTCGTGCGCGCAGCCGGTGGTGTGCCTGTGATGGCCCATCCGCTGGCACATCAGCGCGGCCGGGTGGTGGACGAGAGCGTCATCCGCGAGATGGCCGACGCCGGCCTGGGCGGCATCGAGGTCTTCCACCGCGATCATGACGACGCCTCGCGCCGTCGCGCGGGGGAGTTGGCGAGCGAGCTGGGGCTCTTCGTCACCGGCTCCAGCGACTACCACGGCACCGGCAAGGACAACCGGCTCGGCGAGAACACCACGACGCCGCGCGTGCTCGAGACGATCGCGGCACAGGCGACGTCCCCGACCGGGATCCTGTGGCCATGAGCGGATCCGAGACGGAGACGCAGACCGAGATCCCCGGCCTTCCCGCACGGCTCTACTCCGCGAGCCCGAGCAAGCTGTCGATGTGGCTGGACTGCCCGCGCGCCTACCGGATGCGCTATCTGGACCGGCCCTCCCCGCCCGGTCGCGCACAGCGTGCGCACACCTCGGTCGGCCTGGTCGTGCACAACGTGCTGCGGGACTTCTGGGACCTGCCCGAGCACGCCCGCACCCCGGACGCCGTGCGGGAACTGGTGCGCACCAGCTGGATCGACGTGGGGTTCCGCGACGCCGAGCAGTCGGCGCGCTGGCGTGCGCGGATCACGGACGAGGTGCTGGACTACCTGCGCGAGAGCGATCGCAGCACCCAGCCCGCGGGGATCGAGCGCACGGTGGGGCTGAAGACCGCCACCCTGGCGCTCACCGGTCGGATCGACCGGCTCGACGACCGTGACGGCGAGCTGGTGGTCGTCGACTACAAGACTTCCCGGCGGCCGCTCGGGCGCGACGACGCGCGGACGTCGTTGGCGCTGGCGTTCTACGCGCAGGCCGTCGCGCGGCTCTTCCGACGCGCGTGCACCCGCGTCGAACTGCACCATGTGCCGACTGGCGAGGTCGTGGCTCACGAGCACACGCCGGAGTCGCTGGAACGCAAGGCCGCCGAGGCGGAGTCCATCGGGCGCGACCTGCGCGCGGCCGACGCGTCGTACGCCGAGCTGGGCGTCGAATCGCCCGTGTTCGCGCCCCGCCCGTCAGCGCTGTGCCGGTGGTGCGACTACCGCCAGCACTGCCCGGAGGGGCAGCTGATGGGTCCGGAACAACAGTCGTGGGCCGCGCTCGAACCGCAGGAGTGACGAGGCTCACCGGATTGGCGTGAGACCCCCGCGCGGTCGTAACGTCGGTGATATGACAACAACTCCTGCCCTGTCCGTCGCGTCGCCCAGCGGCTCGTTCGAGGCCGGCCCCGTCGAGCTTCGCGCGCTGCGCGACGACGACGTCCGCATCGACGTGAAGTTCGCCGGCATCTGCCACAGCGACATCCACCAGGTCCGTGAGGAGTGGGGCACCGCCATCTTCCCGATGGTGCCCGGCCACGAGATCGCGGGCGTCGTCGCCGAGGTCGGTGACGCCGTGACCCGCGTCAAGGTCGGCGACCACGTCGGTGTCGGCTGCATGGTCGACTCCTGCGGCGAATGCGAGTTCTGCAAGGAGGGCTACGAGCAGCACTGCGTCAAGGGCGCCGTGATGACCTACAACGGCACCGGCTACGACGGTGAGAAGACCAAGGGCGGCTACGCCCAGGGTGTTGTCGTCTCCGAGCGCTTCGTCCTCACCATCCCCGAGGGCCTGGGACTGGACGTCGCCGCGCCGCTGCTGTGCGCCGGCATCACGACGTACTCCCCGCTGCGCCGCTGGGGCGCCGCCCCCGGCACCAAGGTCGCCGTCATCGGCATGGGCGGCCTCGGCCACATGGGCGTCAAGATCGCGGCCGCCATGGGCGCCGAGGTGACCGTGCTGTCGCGCACCACCGACAAGGCCGACGACTCGGTCAAGCTCGGTGCGACCAAGCACCTCGCCACCAAGGACGGGAAGGTCTTCGAGGACCTCAAGGGCTACTTCGACATCATCCTCAACACGGTGAGCGCCGATCTGCCCATGGAGGACTACGTCGGGCTGCTGAAGGCCCGTGGCGTGCTCGTCTCGGTGGGCCTGCCGCCCAAGAAGTACGAGATCGCACCGGGTCTGCTGATCGGCAGCAGCAAGGTGGTCGCCGGGTCCAACATCGGCGGCATCCCCGAGACCCAGGAGATGCTCGACTTCTGCGCCAAGCACGACTTCGGCGCGACGGTGGAGGTCATCGGTGCCGACGAGGTCGACGCGGCCTACGACAAGGTCGTGGACGGCAAGGTGCGCTACCGCTACGTGATCGACACCAGCACCATCTCCGCCTGATTCTGCTCAGGCTCTGACACGAACAGGGTCGCGGCGCGCTCCATCGAGCGCGCCGCGACCCTGTCCTCGTGGGTGCGGGCTCAGGCGAAGGCGTTGACCCCGGTCAGCTCTGCCGACAGCTGCCACAGGCGCTGCGCCTGCTCCGGGTCGTGCGCCCACGGCTTGACGCCCACGCGCTGGTCACCGTCGGCCATCGGCGCGATGTCGCAGTCCTCGCAGTAGACGCCGCCATGGTCGGCGAGCTTGGCTGACGTGGCGGCCCAGATCTGAGTGGCTGCGCCCTGCTCGGTCGTCTTGAAGACGTCGCTCGGCGTCCCGTACTCATCGATCCAGCCCATCGCGATCTGCTCCTGCTTCGGCAGGTGCCGCTGCAGCGGCGTGAGGATCCCGCCCGGGTGCAATGAGTACGCGTGGATCCCGCGGTCCGCGCCGAGACGGTCCAGCTCGAGGGCGAAGAGCGCGTTCGCGGTCTTGGACTGCCCGTAGGCGTCCCACTTGTCGTAACCGCCCGCGAACCACATGTCGTCCCAACGGATCCCGCTGCGGTGGTGGCCGACCGAGGACACGCTGACCACGCGGGCGCCATCGGCCAGGTGCGGCCACAGTCGGTTCACCAGGGCGAAGTGACCGAGGTGGTTGGTCGCGAACTGGCTCTCCCAGCCGTCACCGACCAGTTGGTAGGGCGATGCCATCACGCCCGCTCCGGCGATCACGATGTCGAACGGATCGCCTTGCGCAGCAAGACCTTCGGCCGCCGCGCGCACGCTCTGCAGATCACTGAGATCGAGCGGCACGACCTGTACGTCGGGGACGTCGGCCAGCGCTTCGCGCGCCTCGTCCACCCGTCGGGCGGGCACGACCACCTGTGCCCCGGCGGCGTCGAGCGCGCGGACGCCCTCGATGCCGATGCCGGAGTAACCGCCGGTCACGAGGGCGCGCCGACCGTGCAGGTCGACGCCCTCGAGGACCTGAGCCGCCGTCGAGTCTGCGCCGAATCCGCTGCCGAGTGGGGTCTGTGTCGAGGTCATGCCCCGACGCTACGCCGGTCCGGCGGCACCGGGCTCAGGAGCCTTGCGGCGACCCGCCACGGGTACGACGGCGGTTGCGCGAACGTGCCGGACGGTCACCCGAGGCGGCCGGTGCGCTGCCCTGACCTCCGCCGGTGCGGTCTCCACCGCGCTGGCCGTCGCGTCCGCCGCGGTCGCCGCGTGAGCGGTCGTTGCCGCCGCGGGACGGTGCCCGGTGCGCCTTGCCGGTCTCGCCGAGGTCCTCGAGGACCTCGGCGTCCAGCCCGGCGCGGGTGCGCTCGGAGCGGGGCAGCCTGCCGGTAGCCGTGGTGGGGATGTCGAGGTCGGAGAAGAGCTCCGGGGAGGAGGAGTAGGTCTCCGCGGGGTCGGGGATGCCCAGGTCGAGAGCCTTGTTGATCAGGCCCCAGCGCGGGAGGTCGTCCCAGTCCACGAAGGTGACCGCGACGCCGGTGTTGCCCGCACGACCGGTGCGGCCGGTGCGGTGCAGGTAGGTCTTCTCGTCCTCGGGGCACTGGTAGTTGACGACGTGGGTCACGTTCTCGACGTCGATGCCGCGGGCCGCGACGTCGGTCGCCACCAGGATGTCGATCTTGCCGGCGCGGAACGCGCGCAGCGCCTGCTCGCGGGCACCCTGTCCCAGGTCGCCGTGCAGCGACGCCGAGGCGAAACCGCGCTCGCGCAGGTCATCGGCCACCTTGGCGGCGGTGCGCTTGGTGCGGCTGAAGACGATGGTCAGGCCGCGCTCGCGGGCCTGCAGGATGCGCGCCAGCATCTCCACCTTGTCCATGGCGTGCGCGCGGTAGACGAACTGCTCGATCGCGGCGACGGTGTGCCCGGAGTCGCCCTCTTCGTTGATCGCGCGGATGTGGGTGGGCTGGGTCATGTAGCGACGCGCGAGGGCCACGACTGCTCCGGGCATGGTCGCGGAGAAGAGCATCGTCTGGCGCGACGCGGGGGTCATCGCCAGAAGCTTCTCCACGTCGGGCAGGAACCCCAGGTCGAGCATCTCGTCGGCCTCGTCGAGGACGACGGTCTGCACGTAGGACAGGTCGAGGTGGCCCTGGCCGGCCAGGTCGATGAGACGGCCGGGGGTGCCCACGACGACCTCGACACCGGCGCGCAACGCCTCGAGCTGCGGCTCGAACGCACGGCCACCGTAGATCGCGGTCACGCGGATGCCCCGCAGTGAGGCAGCGGTCTTGATGTCGCCCATCACCTGATTGGCGAGCTCACGTGTCGGCGCGACGACGAGGGCCTGGGGCTTGCCCGGCGCCGGGCGGTCGTCGTACCCGGGGTCGGTGGGGGAGACGATGCGGTGCAGCAGCGGCACCCCGAACCCGAGGGTCTTGCCGGTGCCGGTCTTGGCCTGGCCGATGATGTCGTGGCCGCCGAGAGCAACCGGCAGGGTCATGGCCTGGATCGGGAACGGTGCGTGGATCCCTGAGTCGGCTAGCGCCTGCACGATCAGCGGGTGCACCCCGAAGTCGGAGAAGCTGGGCGGGGTCACGGGACCGGCGGCCTCGGGCACGTAGGTGCCCACGTCGTCGCCGTCGTCGTCGGGCAGGGTGATGTGGTCGGGCTGGGTCGTCATGATGACGCGATTTCCTTATCGAACGGCCCCACGCGTGCGGACGCAGGGTCGCGCCACGGTGAGTGGTTGGGGGAGCCGATCGGGGGATGTCGCTGCCGGCGCGCGTGCGCTGGCGAAGTTGATGTCGAACGTGTCGTATGCCGACCGGGCACCTCTTGACAACCTGCAGTCTACCGGTAGTTCCCCATCCGCCCCGCTAGCATCGCGTGATGACCGACTCGCCCACGCAGACTTCCGACGAACGACCCACCGACGCGGACCTGCAGGACCCGGTCTTCCGGTCAGGTGTGACGGCGTTGCTGGGGGTGCTCGCCTACGGCGAACTGAAGAGTTTCTTCGCCACTGTCGAGGATGCCGGGATGGCGCCCGGAGTCGGGCGTAAGGAAGCCATGGCGGCGTTCGCGGTGCGCGAATTCGAGCACTATCAGGCGTTGTCGGAGCGACTGCGGCAGTTGGGCGCCGACCCGCAGCGGGCAATGGAGCCGGTGGTCGATGCGGTCGACGAGTGGCACCGCCGTACGAAGCCGAAGAACTGGACCGAGGGCCTGATGAAGGCGTACGCCGGGCAGTCGATCGCCACCGACTTCTACCGCGAGTGCGCCCAGTGGGTCGACCCGGAGAGCCGGACCCTGATGTTGGAGGTGCTGGGCGACAACGAGCAGGCCGACTACGTCGAGGCGCAGCTGCGCGACGCCATCGCCGCGGACAGCCGGGTCGCGAGCACGCTCGCCCTGTGGGGACGGCGCCTGGTCGGCGAAGCCATCACTCAGGCGCAGCTGACGATCGCGGAGAACGACCAGCTGGAGAAGTTCCTCGTGGCCGACGGCTCGGGCAGCGGGATGTCCCTGGAGGAGCTGTCGGAGCTGTTCACCCGGCTCACCGATGCCCACAAGGCGCGGATGGAGACCCTCGGCCTTACTGCCTGAGGCGCTCACTCCGTCGGCGGAATCTGACCTGGTCCAGGTGCAGGATCTCGTTGGTGGGTCCGGGGTAGCGCGGTGGTGCTGGCTGAACCGGGGGTGGTGTTGTGCCGGGTGGGGCGGTGGCGGCGGCGGGTTCGATCGGGTGGCCGTGGCGGGTGGCGAATCGGAACCGTCCGGGGCGACCGCCGCTTGGTCGGATGGTGAAGTCGCCTGCGTGATGGCGGTCGTGGTGGTGAGGGCACAGGCTGATCAGGTTGTCGATGTTGGTGGGTCCGCCGTCGGCCCAGTGAGTGATGTGGTGGCATTCCAGGTGGTGGATGGCTGCGCAGCCGGGGTAGGCGCAGCCGCGGTCGCGGTCTTCGACCAGGCGCCGGGTGCGGCGGGGCACGATGCGGTGGGCGCGTCCGACGTTCACGGGGGTGCCGCCGGTTTCCCAGACGGGTTGGAGCACCCCGTCGCAGGTCCACTTCCTCAGGAGGTGCGGTGGTAGGGCGCCGCGTGTGGTGAGCCAGCCTTGGCCGGTGGTGTCCAGGTGCAGGTAGATCCGGAATTTGTCGGCCCGCCCGGCAATCCCGGTGGTACCAGCCTGCAGGGATCGGGTCGCCAGTTGGGCCATCGCGTCCGCGAGACGCACCCGCCGCCCCTGTTCTTTGGTGTCGGTCGCGAGGAAGAGGGCGTCTTTGGCCTCCGCCAGGGCTTGTTGGACCAGGGCGCCGATGTCGGCGGGTGCGGAGTAGCTCAGGTGGAACCGGTCGTGGTCGAACCACATCGACAGTTCCGCCGGTTGCGCCGCGACCGAGAACGGTTCCGGTGGTGGGGTGGGGCTGTCGGCGTCGGCGTCGTTGGTGGTGGCGAAGTCGTATTTGACCAGGGCCCGGCGCAGTTGGGGCACGGTGGCGTGCACAGCCAGGTCCACTACGGCCTGGTCGTACCCGGTCGGGGTGTGCGCGGCGACCACGGCGGCCTGACCCAGCGACAGCCGACCGGAGTGCACCTCCCGGGACAGGGCGGGTAGCTCGGCGGACCGGGTGGCGATCCGGACCAGGTCGCGAGCGGTGGCGGGGGAGACTCCGGCGAAACAGGTCAACCAGTGCTCGGGGGAGCGGATCCCACCGATCGCCCACGACTCCTCGCGCACCAGGTCGGTGACCAGGTCGATCAGGTCGGCGTGTGCGGCGTTCAACCGCCCGCAGATCGCCCCGACCTCGTCCAACGGGTCCACGGCCGAAAGAGCAGCAGCCACAGCACCGCCCGCGCTGTCACTGACAGCTGCGAGACCCGGTGTCGAACTCATGTATGAATTCAATCACCGCCCACCGACAGCCCACATCGAGCGCGGCGGAAGGTCGCTTGCCGAGCGGACGTCGTCACCGAGTCGGCGACACCCGAGGACCTCGATGAGGTCCTCGCCTTGTACCGCTCGGTTGGCTTATGTAGAAGACCCCGAGGTGCTCCGAGCTGCCCTAGCCAGCTCGACCACCGTCGTGGTCGGCCGCCGTCTCGTCGAGACCGCGCTTCAACCCTTCGGCTCGGTGCGCCAGAAGGTCCTGCTCACCGACGACGAGCCCGGTCAACGAGCCTTCTACGAATCACTCGGTTACCGCGAGCCCCGTGACTTCGGCCGCGGCACGCTGGGCGTTAGTCAGGTTCTATGGCTGAAGCCACAGTTCGGTCAGCTGCCGAAACCGACCCGTCGTACCTGCTCCGAGGCGACGTCGACGTACGCGAGCGCGGACGCCGACACCGTCACGGTGTGGCCGCGCTCGTCGGCGAGCACCAGCGGCTCGCCGGATTTGAGCGAGGCGGCGACCAGGTCGCGCACCTCGTCCGGGGTCTGCTCTGACTCCAGCACAACTTCGCGTGCCACGTGCTGCACGCCGATCCTGACCTCCATCGGGGGTCCTTCCGGGTAGTCGGGGCCGGCGTACGCCGACCGTCGCAGGTTGATCTCCTACCCACCGTAAGCGCGTGCGGCCCCAGAAGATTCCACGGGGCTGCGTCCGGGCCGGGTGGGCTATTCGGCGGTCTTCGGGAATCCGGCGAGCCCGCGCCACCCCAGGGCGATGACGAGACGCTCGGCCTCCGCACGTGACATGCGGGTGGCCGCCTCCTGGTGCAGCCAATCGCGGGCGACCACCTGTGCCATCCCGACCAGCGACACGCCGAGCAGTTGGGCCTGTTGCGGCGTCAGATCGGTGTCCTCGGCGATGACGGCGGCGACCGACGCCGCGCACGCTGCGTCCATCTGGCGCACCCGCTGACGGACCGCGGGCTCGTCGATGAGGTCGGACTCGAAGACCAGCCGGAAGGCACCGTCCTCGCGCTCGACGAACTCGAAGAACGCGCTCATCGCCGCCGCGACGCGCGTGGCGTTGTCGTGGGTTGCGGCGAGCGCCTCCTGGACGAGCCGGGGCACCTCGGTGGTGTGCCGGTCGATCAATGCCAGATAGAGGTCCAGCTTGCCCGGGAAATGCTGGTAGAGCACGGGTTTGCTGACACTGGCGCGGATCGCTATCTCGTCCATCGACGCAGCGTGGTACCCGGAATCGGCGAACACGGCCTGCGCCGCCTCGAGCAGCTGCGCGCGGCGCGCCGATCGCGGAAGTCGCCCACCCCGGGCGTACACATCGGTCTGGCTTCCCACTCTGACTCCATCCTCCGGCCGGACCGACCGTCCCGGCGCGGATTGCGCGCGAGTCGGCCCCCTACCGGCGAGTTAGGTCGGCATCCTATTCCCACGACTACCGTTGCCGATGTGACGCGCCGACCTCTGACCACCCCCGGACCGCCGTTGGAACAAGGCCAGGTACAGCGCTATTCCCGGCATCTGCTGCTCGAGGAGATGGGCGACACGGGTCAACGACGGCTCGCGACCGCCCGCGTGCTCGTGGTCGGTGCGGGGGGCCTCGCCGCCCCCGTGGTGTCCTATCTGGCCGCCGCCGGCGTCGGTCGGCTGACCGTGGTCGACGACGACGTCGTGGAGCTGTCCAACCTGCAGCGGCAGGTGCTTTTCACCCCGGGTGACGTTGGTGCTCTCAAAGCGCAGGTGGCCAGAACCGTTGTCGCGCGAGCGAACCCGGACGTGGAGTTCGAGGCGGTCGCGCAGCGGTTCGAGCCCGGGAACGCGATGGATCTGGCCGCGGACCACGACCTGGTGGTCGACGCGACCGACAACTTCGAGACCCGCTACCTGCTCAACGACACCTGCGTGCTGCTGGGTCTGCCGTTGGTGTGGGCGTCCGTGGAGCGCTTCGCGGGGCGCGCCGCCGTGTGGTCGGTGGGCGAAGGGCCCTGCTACCGCTGCGTCTTCCCTCACCAGCCCCCGGCCGGCGCCATCCCGTCGTGCGCCGAGGCGGGCGTGCTCGGCGCCGTACCCGGCGTGATGGGCGCGATCCAGGCGGCCGAGGTCGTCAAGCTCATCCTCGGGGTCGGAGAGCCGCTCATCGGCCGACTGCTGGTGCACGACGCGCTCGCTCAGAGCTGGGACACGCTGCCGGTCGCGGCCGATCCGGGGTGCCCCGTGTGCGGCGAAGCGCCCACCATCACCTCGTTGCCGCGGCCGGTCACCGAGTCGCCCGTGCCGGAGGTCTCACCCGCTGCGCTGCGCGAGCTGTTGGCGAGCGATGGCGCCCGCGTCATCGACGTACGCACCCCGGCCGAGCGCGACATCGTGTCGCTGCCGTTCGCCGAGCACCTGGACGCCGTCGACGTCGGGGTACGCCGGGTCGGCCAGCCGGACGGGCGCACTCTCGTGCTGCACTGCAAGTCCGGTGCCCGATCCGCGGCTGCCGTCCGCGCCCTGCTGAACGAGGGGTACGACGGGCCGGTCGCCTCCCTGCGCGGCGGCATCCTCGCCTGGGTCGACGAGGTCGACCCCGCTTTGCCGCGCTACTGAAATCCTCCCGGTGCCGGGAGGATGAAGGTGTCGGTGGCCCGTGATGGGATGCGGGCGTGGTGAGGATGCGACGCGCTGCCGTGTCCGCGGCGGACTGGCCCGCGCTGGACGACGTCCAGGAGCAGGTGGTGAGGGGGACCGAGCGATCCCTCGTGGTGCTCGGGGCGCCCGGCACCGGCAAGTCCACCGTCGCGATCGAGACGGTCGTGGCCGCCGTCGAGGGCGGGCTCGCACCCGACGAGTGCCTGCTGCTCGCCCCCACCCGGGTGCAGGCGGCCGCGCTGCGCGACCGGCTGACCGCGCGACTGCAGGCCACCTCGACCGAGCCGGTCGCTCGCACCCACCAGTCGCTGGCCTTCGGGATGCTGCGCGAGGCGGCGGCGCTGCACGGCGAGCCAGCACCACGCCTGCTGTCCGGGCCCGAGCAGGACGTCGTGCTGCGCGAGCTGCTGGCCGGGCACGCGGCGGGTGAGGGCGACGCACCGCAGTGGCCGGACTTCGTCCGGGAAGCGTTGCCCACCAGAGGTTTCCGGGCCGAGCTGCGCGATCTGCTCATGCGAGCCGTCGAGTGGGGCCTGGACGGTGAGGCGCTGCGCGAGCTCGGGGTGCGGCACGAGCGGCCGGCATGGGTCGCCGCGGCGCAAATGCTCGACGAGTACGACCGGGTCACGGCCCTGTCCCGCCCCGGCGCGTACGACCCGTCGTGGATCCTGGGCGCGGCCGCCACGCTGCTCGACACGGACGCCGAAGCTGCCGCGAGACTGCGCCGGCGCACCCGCCTCGTGGTCGTCGACGACGCACAGGAGCTCACGCACGCGTCGGCGACCCTGCTCGACGCGATCGCGCACCCCGGCGCCCGCCTGGTGCTGCTGGGCGACCCCGACTCCACGGTGCAGGGTTTCCGCGGCGCCGATCCGCGCTACCTGCGGATGCTGGCCGAACGACGCGGCGCCCCGGATCCGGTCGTGCTGCCCCGGTCCTACCGCGTCGGGCCCCGCATCGGTGCTGCGACCGGACGGGTCGCCGAGCGGATCGGCACGGTCGACGCGGGGCTGCAGCGCGCCGCGGCGCCGGTCCAGCGCGTCGACCACGTCGAGGTCGCCCTGCTGCGCGCGACGTCCCAGGAGGCGGCCTACGTCGCAGCGCGGTTGCGCGAGTGCCACCTGATGGAGGGCGTGCCGTGGTCGCAGATGGCGGTGATCGTGCGCGGGCAGGCCCGCGCAGTCGCCTTGCGGCGCGCGTTCGCCGGGTCCGGCGTGCCGGTCGCGGTGCCCGCCACCACGCTGCCGGTGCGTGACGAACCTGCGGTGCGCCCGTTCCTGCTGCTGCTCGAGACGGCGATCGCGCTGGTCGACGGGCAGCCGCACCCGATCACCCCGGAGGCCGCGGTCGACCTGCTGACCTCGCCGCTCGGCGGGGCCGACGCGATCGAGCTGCGCCGGATGCGCCGGGTGATGCGCGCGACCGAGCTCGACGACGGCGGCAGCAGGTCCAGCGACGAGCTGCTCGCCGCCGCGGTGGTGTCCTCCGGGCCGCTGGACGAGCCGGAGCTGGCGCCCGCGGCCCGGATCGCGCGGGTCCTGCGCGCGGGCCTGACCGCCGGGGAGCAGCCAGCCGCCAGCGCCGAGACGGTGCTGTGGGCCATGTGGTCGGCGAGCGGCCTGGCCGACCAGTGGCGCGACACCGCGCTCGCGGGCGGGGCGCCCGGCACGCGGGCCGACCGCGACCTCGACGCGATGATGGCGCTCTTCGCGGCGGCCGCGGCGTACGACGACCGGCTCCCCGGTTCGGCTCCCGCCGGTTTCTTGGAGCACATCCGCGGTCAGGACGTGCCCGGCGACCGCATCGTGCCCGCAGCGCCCGAGGACGGCTCGGTGGCCCTGATCACCCCCGCGGCCGCCGCGGGCCGGCAGTGGCGGGTGGTGGCGGTGTGCGGCGTGCAGGAGGGCGTGTGGCCCGACCTGCGGCTGCGCGGTTCCTTGCTGGGCTCCGAGGCCCTCGTCGACGTCATGCGGGGCCGGGAGGCGCGGCTGGAGTCCGCAGAGCTGCTGCGTGCGGCGCAGGCGGCGGTCCGCTACGACGAGACGCGCCAGTTCCACGTCGCGGTGAGCCGGGCGAGCGAACGCCTGCTGGTGACGGCGGTGCGCAGCGACGACGAGCAGCCGTCGGCGTACCTGGATCTGATCGATCCGCCGCAGCAGGACGGTGACGGCACGGCCTCCGAGGCGCGCCAACCGGTCGGCGTCCCGGTCGCGCTCACCCTCACCGGCACGGTGGCGGCCCTGCGCCGGGAGATCGTGACCGGGTCGCCCGCAGCAGCCGACCGGGCGGCCGACGAGCTGGCCTACCTGGCAGCGCAGCACGTCCCCGGCGCCGACCCGGCCCAGTGGTGGGCTCTCACGCAGCTGTCCGACGACCGCCCGGTGCGTGCAGCGGATGCCGAGGTGCCGGTGTCGCCGTCCCGGGTCGAGTCGTTCGGCACCTGCGGGCTGAACTGGCTGCTCACCAGCGCGGGCGGTGACGGGCCCGATCTCGGCACCCGCAACCTCGGCACGCTGGTGCACGAGATCGCTGCCGAGTTCCCCGACGCCGATCTCGACACGATGACCGCCGAGCTCGACGAACGCTGGGCCCGGCTGGGCTACGGCGACACCTGGATGAGCGAACGCGACCGGGTCCGGGCCCACCGGATGCTCGCCTACCTGCACGACTACTTCGAGAAGGCCGCGGCCCAGGGGTGGAAGCAGGCCGGCGTCGAGGTGCGCATGGACGTCGTCGTCGGGCGAGCCCGTTTGCGCGGATCGGCGGACCGTCTGGAGTCGCAGGAGGGCGACGCGGGGATCCGGATCGTCGACTTCAAGACCGGGTCGTCCAAACCCAAGAACCCCGACGTGGAGGAGAACCCCCAGCTCGGCGTCTACCAGGTGGCCGTGATCGAGGGAGGTTTCAACGCGGGCGACCGGACGGCGGGGGCCCAGCTCGTGCACCTCGGCACGGCCGCGGGCAGGAAGAGCTTCCTGCCGCAGCCGCAGTCGCCGTTGGACACCGCCGAGAGGCGGTCGTGGGCCTACGACCTGCTCGCCCGGACCGCCGAGGGCATGTCGGCGGCGCACGTGACCGCCACCCTCAACGACCGTTGCCGCACCTGCCCCGTGCGTGGCTGTTGCCCGCTCCAGGAAGAGGGCCGCCGGCTCGGGGGTGACCAGGCGTGACACCGCGACTGGGGGCAGCCCACCTCGCCGACCAGCTGGGGCTGCCGGCACCCACCGCCGAACAGACGGCGGTCATCGAGGCGGCGCCCGACGAGCCGCTGCTCGTGGTCGCCGGCGCCGGATCCGGCAAGACCGAGACGATGGCCTCCCGGGTCGTGTGGCTCGTGGCCAACCGGTTCGTCCAGCCCGCCGAGGTGCTGGGCCTGACCTTCACCCGCAAGGCCGCCGGCGAGCTCGCCGAACGCGTCGGGCGCCGGCTGCGCCAGCTCACCGCGGTGGGTCTGTGGGAGCCGCCCGTCGATGCCGACGGCACCCGCAGCCTCGCCGACATCCCGACCGTGCAGACCTATCACTCCTACGCGGGCCGGATCGTCTCCGAGCACGGCCTGCGCCTCGGGATCGAGCCCGACTCCCGCCTGCTGTCCGAGGCGGCGGCCTGGCAGCTGGCCGCCGAGGTGGTGAGCGCGTACGACGGGCCGATGGAGCGGGTCGACAAGATGGAGTCCACCGTCGTCGCCGCGGTGGTTGACCTCGCCGGTGAGCTCGCCGAGCACCTGCGCAGCACCGACGAGGCGCGCGACTACCTCGAGGAGGTCGTGCGGCACATCGAGGGCCTGCCGGCGACCGGCCGCATCAAGGCGCTGTCCCAGGCCGACCGCCTGCTGCCTGCTGCCCTGCAGGCGCGTATCGACCTGCTGCCGATCATCGATCGCTACCAGGCCGCCAAGCGGGCGCGCACCAGTCTCGACTTCGCCGACCAGGTCGCCGTGGCGGCCCGTCTCGCGCGGTCCTTCCCTGACGTCGGCGCCGCCGAACGGGCGCGCTACCGGGCGGTGCTGCTGGATGAGTTCCAGGACACCAGCGAGGCCCAGCTCGTGCTGTTGCGCTCGCTGCTCGTGGCGCCGGGTGAGCCCGTGCCCGTCACGGCGGTGGGCGACCCGCACCAGTCGATCTACGGCTGGCGCGGTGCGAGCGCGACCAGCCTGTCGTCGTACGCCAGGGAGTTCGGCGGCGAGCACGGCACCCGCCAGTTGCCGCTCGCGACGAGCTGGCGCAACGACGTGGCGGTGCTCGACGTCGCCGATCGCACGGCGCAGCCGCTGCGCGAGGAGGGACTGCCGGTCGAGCCGCTGCGCCCTCGACCGGGCGCCCAGACCGGCGCCGTCGACGCGGCACGGTGCGAGACCTCCGACGACGAGGCGCAGCAGGTGGCGGGGTGGGTCGCGCAGCGGTGGTTCGACGACCGTGGGCGGCACACCGGCGCGACCGCCGCGGTGCTGTGCCGCAAGCGGTCCCTCTTCCGGTCGGTCGTCGAGCATCTGGAGCGTGCCGGACTGCCGGTCGAGGTCGTCGGCGTCGGCGGGTTGCTGACGACGCCGGAGGTCGGCGACGTGGTGAGTCTTCTGTGGGCCGTGCAGGATCCGACGCGCGGCGACCGGTTGATGCGATTGCTGACCGGGCCCGCGATGCGCCTGGGGGCGGCCGACCTGGCCGGGCTCTACGCGCGGGCGCGCGAGCTCAGCTTCCAGGAGAGCGGGACCCGGCGAGCGGGCGATCTCGAACAGGACTCCCGGGAGCAGCCGAGCATCGTGGAGACCCTCGAGCGACTGCCGAACGCGCAGTGGCGCGGCCGGGAGGACGAGCGGATCGGGGAGGTCGCGCTGCACCGGCTGCACTGGCTGGCGGGCCTGATCCGGCGGGTGCGGTCGATGACGGCACTGCCGCTGCCCGAGCTGGTCGGGGAGGCCGAGCGGCTCCTCGGCGTCGACCTCGAGGTGCTCTCCCGCGCCGAGCACACGCCGGGGTCCGCCCGCGTGCATCTCGACGCGTTCGCGGACGTCGCGGCCCAGTTCACCGCGCAGGCCGAGCGGCCCACGCTGAGCGGTTTCCTGTCGTGGCTGGACGCCGCGCTGCGCGAGGAACGCGGGCTGGAGACGACGTTCCTGGAGACCAATACCGCCGCCGTGCAGGTCCTCACCGTGCACGCGGCCAAGGGCCTGGAGTGGGACTACGTCGCGGTGCCCGGCCTGGTGGAGGGCACCTTCCCCGCTCATTCCAACCCGCCCACCTGGAAGAAGCAGCACGACGGCTGGGCCATCGGCGCCTCGGGCGAGCCGGACCTGCACCACACCTGGGCGACCACCGACACCGGTTGGACCGGCGGACTGTCCGGCCTGCCATACGACCTGCGCGGCGACGTCGACGGCCTACCGGAGTTCGAGTGGGCAGCCGACGACATCGCCGGTTTCCGCGAGGCCGTGACCGACTTCAAGGGGCGCGGCGGCGCGCACGCGATCGCCGAGGAACGGCGGCTGGCCTACGTCGCGTTCACCCGGGCCCGGCACGGGATGCTGCTGACCGGCGCGGTGTGGGGGGCCGGCAAGAAGCCGCGCCTGACCTCGCGCTTCCTGCTCGAGCTGGTCGACGCAGGTCTCGTGCGCCGCGGCGAATGGGTCGACCTGCCGGCCGACCCCGAGGCCGTCAACCCCGCCGACGACGACGACCGCACGGCGACCTGGCCCGGTGACCCCATGGCGTCCCGGCGCGCGACGCTCCACGACGGTGTCGAGCGGGTGCGCGCGGCCCTGGAACGCGCGACCGTGGACGGACCGGTCGCCCTGCCCGACGACGGGCGCACCCACCGCCTGCGGGTTCTGCTCGCCGAGCGTGAGGCGCAGCGTGCCCGCCGCGAACAGCACGTCGTCCTGCCGGGCCACCTGTCCACCTCCGCCCTGGTCGCCCTGGCACAGGACCCCGAGCAGTTCGCGCTCGATGTCCGCCGACCGATGCCCGCGGCGCCTGCGCTCGCAGCCCGACGCGGCACCGCGTTCCACGCGTGGGTCGAGCAGCACTTCCAGCGCGCCGCCCTGCTCGACATCTCCTCGCTGCCCGGCTCCGGTGACGACGACGCCGACCTCGACGCGGACCTGGAGGCGATGAAGGCCCGGTTCCTCGCCTCGGAGTGGGTCGACCGCACTCCGGTCGACGTCGAGGTGGCACTCGAGACGTGGATCGACGGGATCAGCGTGCGCGGCCGGGTCGACGCCGTCTTCCCGTCCGCCGACGGCACGGGTTTCGTGATCGTGGACTGGAAGACCGGTCGTCGTCCGACCGGCGAGCTGGCAGCCACCCGGGCGTTGCAGCTGGCGGCGTACCGGATCGCGTACGCCCGGTTGCACGGCATCGACCCCGAATCGGTGCAGGGCGCGTTCTACTACGCGGCGACGGGGGAGACGGTGCGTCCGCCCCTGCCGAGCGTGCAGGAGATCGCCGCGGTCGTGGGCTCCATCCCCGCCGAGCACGAACCCGACCGCACCTGACGCCGCCCGTTCGCGGGCAGCTCAGCCCTGGCTGGAGCCTTTGCTCTCTTCCTGCCCGTCGTGCGAGTCGTCATCGGCACCGTCGGCGTCCTGCTCACCGTCGGTGAGCGAGGGCGGCGCGACGGTTGCGCCGCCGGCACCACTCGGGCGAACGCTCGTCGTGATCGGGATCTCGACGGTCTCGTCGTCACCGGACAGGTCGTCCAGTGCCTCGACGTCGGCCGGGTCGACCGGCTCGACCGGGACCGCCGCGGGCGGTCGCTGCCGTATGAAAGGCGACGGCATCAGACGGTCATCGTCGGCGGAGGTCTCGGCGAACCGCCGCAGCGCGGCCGCCCGTCGGTCGACCAGCCGCTCGTCGTCCGCGGCGACGGCGTCGAGCAGGGCGGTCACCCGGTGCAGCTCGGCGCTGAGCCGGATGCGGCGTTCCAGGTGCACGTCCGGGCGCTCGCGCCGGGCACCCGCGTAGGCCTCGAGCACGGTGTCGAATGCGTCGGGGGATGCCAACACGAGCAGCGCCGCGAAGTCCTCGGCGGGGTCGGCGACGCCCGCGCCCTCCCAGACGTCGATGGCGGTGACGGTGCCGTCCGCGAGGACGTGTGCTCTTTCGAGGGTGCCGTGGGTGACGCAGGTCGCGAACTTCCACAGCGTCACCTCCTCCAGCGCGCGCTCCCAGCGGGTGAGCAGTGCCGGGGGCACGTGCCCGGTGCTCGCCGCGCGGTCGAGGGCCGCGAGGCGGCGCGCGCGGTAGGCGTCGGCGTCGTACGTCGGTAGGCCGGCCTCCTCGACCACCCGCGGGTCGGTGTCGTGCAGGGCGGCGACGGCAGCTCCGACGGAGCGCGCCAGGTCCGACCCGGAGACCAGCTCACGCCACACCATCGGTGCACCAGGCAGCACGGGGTGGACGACGACGGTGGTGCCGTCGTCGCCGGTCGCGGTCCCGGCGACGTCCGGCACCGCGAACGGCATCCGGGTGCGCAACAGCCGAAGCAGCCCGACCGATGCCTCGAGGGCGGCGCCGGCAGCCGGGTCGAGAGCGGCGCGCACGGTCCACGGCGTTCCGGCGGCATCGGTCACCAGCACGCTCTGGTACTGCGCACCGGGGGCCGTCGGCAGCTCCTGGACGCTCACGGGCCGCAGGGTCGGGGTCGCGGCGTGGGCCAGGGCGGCGAGGGTGAGGATGGGGCGGAGCACGTGCTCAACGGTAAACGCAGGGCGGGCCGTAGCCTGGGAACGTGCCTGCGACACCCACGAGCCTGTCCGATCTGGTGCTGTCCCGCACGACGCTGGACCGCGCCGCCCACCGACGCCACGATCCCGGGCTGCTGGGGCGGCTCCTGACCAGTCCGCAGACCCGCGTCCTCGATCTGTACGGCGATCGCGCACGAGTGCGGGACGGAGGGCTGGTCCTGCGCGCGCCGGAGGCCGGCGACCTCGATCGGCCAGCCGTCTTCCTCGGGGTGGCCGACGGCGCCGAGGTGGTCGCGGTCGACCGGATCGACGACGAGGCGCCGCAGGACGCGGCCACCATGCGCAGCGTCGGGCTCGACCTGGACACCCATGACGTCGGCATCCTCACCACGGGTCTCGGCATCGTGAACTGGCAGCGCACGCAAGGCTTCTGCCCGCGCTGCGGCGCTCGCGCCGAGGTGTCCGAGTCCGGATGGGGCCGGCGCTGCACCCGCGAGGGCACCGAGCAGTACCCCCGGACCGACGCTGCCGTGATCATGTCCGTCATCGATGACGACGACCGGCTGCTGCTGGCGCGCGGCACCCGCTTCGGCGGCACCACCAACCGGATGTCGGTGCTGGCTGGTTTCGTGGAGCCCGGTGAGTCGCTGGAGCACGCGGTCGCCCGTGAGGTCGAGGAGGAGGTGGGTGTGAGCGTGTCGCAGGTCGACTTCCGCGGTGACCAGCCGTGGCCGTTCCCCGCGTCCCTGATGGTGGGGTTCGCGGCGCGCGCGACGTCCACCGAGCTGGTGCTGCAGGACGAGGAGATCGCCGAGGCGCGCTGGTTCAGTCGCGTGGAGCTCGCCGCCGCGCTCGGCGACGGATCGCTCGGCGTACCCCCTTCGCTCTCGATCGCCCGGCACCTCATCGAGGACTGGTACGGCGGCCCGTTGCCGGAGCAGGCCGGCGAACGATGGTGACGTCGGTGGGCCGCTGATGGCCAGCGCCGACGAGGTGCTGGCGGGCCTGGATCCGGAGCAGCGTCAGGTCGCCTCACAACCGCTCGGTCCGATGTGCGTGCTCGCGGGTGCGGGCACCGGCAAGACCCGGGCGATCACCCACCGGATCGCGTACGGCGTGCTGTCCGGCGCCTACCAGCCCGGCCGCGTGCTCGCGGTGACCTTCACCGCACGCGCGGCCGGTGAGATGCGCACCCGGTTGCGCGAGCTCGGCCTGCCGGGCGTGCAGGCCCGCACCTTCCACTCCGCAGCGTTGCGTCAGCTGCACTTCTTCTGGCCGCAGACCATCGGCGGTCCCGCGCCGGAGGTGCTGAAGCACAAGGCGCCGGTCGTCGCCGAGGCCGGTTCGCGGCTGCGGCTGCGACTTGACCGGGTCGTCATCCGCGACCTCGCGGCCGAGATCGAATGGGCCAAGGTCGCGATGGTGACCCCCGCGGGCTACGCCGTCGCGGCGCGGGCCGCCGGGCGCACGCCGCCGGAGCTCGACCTGACCGCGATGGCGCGGCTCTTCGAGACCTACGAGGAGGTCAAGACCGCGCGCGGAGTCATCGACTTCGAGGACGTGCTGCTGCTGATGACCGGCATCCTTGCCGAGCACGAGGACGTCTCGCGGGCCGTGCGCGCGCAGTACCGGCACTTCGTGGTCGATGAGTACCAGGACGTCAACACCGTCCAGCAGGCGCTCCTCGATCAGTGGGTGGGGGACCGCGCCGACCTGTGCGTGGTCGGCGACCCCGCGCAGACGATCTACTCCTTCACAGGTGCCAGTCCTCGGCACCTGACCGACTTCTCCCAGCGCGCCGGCGTCGCAGTCACCAGGCTGGTGCGCAACTACCGCTCGACCCCGCAGGTCGTGCAGCTGGCCAACCTCGTCCTGCAGGCCGGCGCCCGCGAGAGCGAGGGGGTGCAGCTGCAGGCGCAGTCCGACGCGGGACCCGTCCCGCAGCTGGTGCAGCTGCCCGACGACCAGGCCGAGGCCGACGAGGTCGCCCGCCGGATCAAGGCACTGATTGCCGACGGCGTAGCACCGTCCCAGATCGCGGTGCTCTACCGGATCAACGCCCAGTCCGAGGTGCTGGAGCAGGCGCTGTCCGCGGTCGACGTGCCCTATCTCGTGCGGGGCGGAGAGCGGTTCTTCGAGCGCGCCGAGGTGCGGTCGGCGGTGGTGCTCCTGCGGGGGGCCGTGCGCTCGGACGACGGCGCCGACCCCCTCGGCAAGGTGGTGCGCGACGTCATCACGGCGGCCGGGTGGTCACCCCGCCGGCCCGGCGGGGGCGCCGTTCTCGAACGCTGGCAGTCCCTCGACGCGCTCGCGACCCTGGCCGACGACTTCGCCGACATGACCGGGCTGCGGATGCGGGAGTTCGTGGCGGAGCTGGACCGCCGGGCCAGCGAGCAGCACGCCCCGACCGTCGAGGGCATCACGCTCGCCTCCCTGCACGCGGCCAAGGGCCTGGAGTGGGACGCGGTCTTCCTCATCGGCTGCTCGGAGGGACTGCTGCCCTTCTCGATGGCGGAGGGTCCGGCGCAGGTCGCGGAGGAGCGCCGACTGCTCTACGTCGGCCTCACCCGCGCCCGCCGACACCTCACCCTCACCTGGGCGGCGTCACGCAACCCCGGAGGTCGCGCGTCGCGCAAGCCCTCCCGTTTCCTGTCGTCCGCGACGGCGGTCCTCGGCGAGGGTGCCCGCGGCCCGGCCCGCACGGCCGGACCCGCCCGCAGTTCGCGGGTGCGCACCGCCAAGGTGAGCAACTGCCGGGTCTGCGGCAAAGTGCTGCACGCCGCAGCCGAGCGCAAGATCGGCCGGTGCGGGGAATGCCCTCCCGGTTACGACGAGGCGCAGTTCGAGGCGTTGCGTGCCTGGCGGCTGGCCGTCGCCACCGCCACGAAGGTGCCCGCGTTCGTGGTCTTCACCGACGCCACGCTGGTCGCCATCGCCGAGCAGCGGCCGACCGATGTGGCCGGCCTGTCGGTCATCTCCGGGGTGGGGGCCCGCAAACTGGCGACGTACGGGGAGTCCGTGCTCGGCGTACTCGCGGGTGACGACCCGCAATCTGCTGCCGAAAAGTGTTGTGCTGCAATGAAATCCGAATCAAAATGACAATGGTGGAAGATTTCCCGGAAAATCAGTTGCCCCGTCTTGTAGGGCACCCGTAACCTCGAACACGTTCAGCCCAGCCGCTTCGGTAGCGGTGTGGGGACCATGACAGCGAAAGGAGGGTCGGCCTGATGGAGAACATCACCGCCACGATCGAGCGCTCGCAGCGCGCGGCGATGACGTCTGCCCAGATCACGATGCCGACCCTCGCGGAGTTCGCACGTTGGTCCCAGGGGAGCATTGTCGCTACCGCCGCCCGGCGCCCGAAGTTCGCGCCGTACGGCACCGATGTCGTCGGCGACAACACCCCGTCCCGTTCCGCAGCTTGTGGACCACCTGGCTGAGATCAGCAGAGGAGTCTCACCTCCAGGCCGCGGAACCCACCACAGGGTCCGCGGCCTTTTTGTATGTCGCGGCCTTCGCACCGGAAGCGAAAACCCATGCAGACCAGCACGACCCGCCAACACAAAGCCCCCACAAGGGGCGCGACAACCAAGGAGGTGCCGGAGATGATGCTGACCGATCTGATCGATCACACCCAGCAGCAGGAGGACGCCGGGGCACGACTGCCGTGCCGGGTGAACGAAGCCGAACTGTGGTTCGCCGAGAGGCCGCAGGACGTCGAGTTCGCCAAGGCCCTGTGCGGCGACTGCCCACTGCGGGAGGCCTGCCTCGCCGGCGCCCTGGAGCGGTCCGAGCCGTGGGGCGTCTGGGGTGGGGAGCTGTTCGTCGGCGGCGTGACCGTCGCCAAGAAGCGGCCCCGTGGTCGCCCGAGGAAGCACCCGGTCGCTGCGTGATCAACGACTGACTCATGAATCGTCATATTCCACAAGGAGTTTCACCATGTACAGCATGCGGTATGTACAGGCCGCCACCCGACCACCCGGTCGGACGGAGAAGCGAGGGATCCCGCGACCCGCTCACCAGATCACGAGCGAGGTACGCCGGATCGAACGGCGTCGCTACCGGAAGTAGCAACACCGGCACCACGGGCCGGGTGGCCCACCACGGGCGCCCGGCCCGTTCGTCGTATCCGGGGTGATGTGCAGGTGTGCGGTGGGAGCCTGGACCCATGGGTGAGACGAAGCAGCGGACCTACCCCGAGGGCGTGACCTGCTGGGTGGACACCGACCAGCCGGACGTCGACGCGGCGCGGGAGTTCTACGGCGGTCTTCTCGGATGGAGCTTCACCGAGGCGATGCCGCCCGGGGCACCGAGCAGGTACGTCATCGCCCAGCGCGACGGCCGGGACGCGGCCGCGATCGCCGGTCCGACCGACGGCGTCGCGCGCTGGAACACCTACATCGCGGTCGACGACGTGGATGGCGCCACGGCACGCCTGGCGGGTCTCGGAGCGCAGGTGATCAGCCCGCCCGCGGACGCCGGCCCGGGAGGCCGTAACGCCACGCTCGCCGACCCCGAGGGCGTCCAGCTGCGGCTGTGGCAGGCGCGTCGGCGCCTGGGTGCGCAGATAGCGAACCAACCCGGTGCATGGAACTTCTCGGACCTGCACACGGCCGACCCGGACGCGGCCGGGCGTTTCTACTCCGGGGCGTTCGGCTGGCAGATCGCCGACGAGGGTGGGGCGACCTTCATCCGGGTGCAGGGGTACGGCGATCACCTGGAGGCCACGGTGGACCCGGATATCCGCACCCGGAACGCGAAGACCCCCGAAGGATTCATCGACGTGATCGGCGGCATGCGACAGGTCGAGCAGGGTGAACGACCGCACTGGCACGTGACCTTCAGCATCGCCGAGCGCGACGAGTCCGCTGCGCTCGCACAGCGCCTCGGCGGCACCGTATTGGGCACCACCGACACAGCCTGGGCTCGTGTCGCGATGATCCAGGATCCGCAGGGCGCGGTGCTCACCCTCAGTCAGTTCGCGCCGCCCGCGGACTGGTGATCAGTCCAGCGGGGGGAAGTCCGCGCCGGGCACGGCGCGATTGACGATCTCACGCGCCGGCACGGTGCCCTCGATCTGGCTGAGCACCGCGATCCCGCCGAGCCAGGCACGGTGGATGAGCAGGTAGCTCGGCGGCAGGTTGAGCTTCAGTCCGGTGGCGAACTGTGCGCTGCGCGGGTCGTTGACGTAGGCGAAGATGCTGCGCATCCACGCCCGGCTGAACTCGAACTCGGCGGTGTGCAGCGGCTCGAGGAAGACGCTGAGGTAGGCCAGCACCGCTTCGTCGTCCACGCGTACGCCGCGGCGGATGAAGCCCTCGGCGCGCAGTCCGTCGAGCAGTGCCGTCGCGTCACCGTCGACGGCGGCGTTGAGCAACTCGCCCAGCGCCGGCGGCAACCCGTCGGGCAGCCGGTTGATCGCACCGAAGTCGAGGACACCGAGACGGCCGTCGTCCATCAGGCGGAAGTTGCCGGGATGCGGGTCGGCGTGCAGCAGCCCGGCCCGGCCCGGACCGGCCACCAGGAACTCCAGGTAGTGGGCCGCCGCGGTGTCGCGCTGCTCCTGCGTGCCTGAGGCGATGATCGCCGACAGCGGTGTGCCGTCGATCCATTCGCTGACGATGGCGCCCGCACTGCTGGTCACGACGTGCGGGATCAGGTAGTCCGGATCGTCGTCGTAGGCCGTCGCGAACTGCTCCTGCATGGTGGCTTCGAGGGGATAGTCGGTCTCCTCGGCCATCCGGCCCTTGAGCTCGTCCAGGATCGGGCCGACGTCCAGGCCCGGCACCCAGCTGGTCGTCAGACGCATCACCCGGGAGACCTGCTGCAGGTCCGACATGAGTGCCTCGCCGGCACCGGGGTACTGCAACTTGACCGCCACCTGGCGTCCGTCCTTCCAGACGGCGCGGTGCACCTGGCCGATCGAGGCCGCGGCGATGGGCTTCTCGTCGAAGGACTCGAACTTGCCGCGCCACCGGGTGCCGAACTCCTCGCGCATGATCCGGCGCACCGAAGCGACGGGCATGGCCGGTGCGGAGTCCTGCAGCTTGGTCAGCGTCGCCCGGTAGGGACCGGCGATCTCGTCCGGAAGTGCGGCCTCGAACATCGACATCGACTGCCCGAACTTCATGGCGCCGCCCTTGAGGGAGCCGAGCACCCGGAAGAGCTGCGCCGCCGTCTGTGCCTGCAACTCCGCGGCGACCGCCTCGGCCGGCTTGCCACCGACCCGCTTCCCCAACCCGATCGCCGTGCGCGCTCCGAACCCCAGAGGAAGACTGGCGAGTTTGGCCGCGCGTACGACGCCCTTGCGGGGCAGGTCTGTCATGACATCGAGTATCACGCATCAACCGTCGGCGTCCGGGCAGCACCGGGGGTGTGCACGCCACAGCCGGTGCTGCACCCGGGGGCTCGGGGTGGTCACGGTGACCGAGACGCCGACCGGCAGCGGCTGCCCGCTCAGATGGCCCCGGGCCACGAGCCCGACCAGCCCGGACACGACCGCGCGCAGGTCGGCGGGGGCCGACACCGGGCCGAGCATGCCGAGCACGCCGGGAGCATCGACGCCGATGGCGGCGACGTCGTCCCACGGGCCACCGGCCGCGATGGCGGCCCACCCCGGGTCGCGGACGGCACGGTGGTGGTCCAGGCACCCCAGGCACGGACCGACGCCCGGCCGGATCAGCGGTCCGATCACGGCCCGGCCGGCGCCCAACACGACCGGCAGGTGGGGCACCCCGTCACGGCGCCAGCGTTCGGCGGCTCTCGCGGGGACGTGTTCCGCGGCGATCAGCACCGCCAGCGTGGTGTGGTCCGGGTCGGCCCGGGCGCCCATCCCGGTCAGCACGTCGCGGATCGCGTCCGGCACGCTGCCGACACCCGCGACGGTCACCGAACCGGAGACGGCGTCGGGGCCGGTCAACCGGGAGGCGGCGTCGCCGAGCAGGCGCACCACGTCCGGCCATCGGGTCGACGGCGGCCGGACGAGGTGCGCGCTGCCCCACTGGCGAGCGGTCATCGGTCCCAACCCGATGACCGCCCGTGTCTCGGCGTCACTCAGCCCACTCAGCACCAGAGCGCGCTCAGCCCCGAGACCCAGTGCCACCTCGCCGGGATCCCGCAGGTGGGCACGGAGCGGGACGGCGGCTGTGCTCACGGCGGGACTCCTCGTCGGCGGGAAGTCCACACCCTGGCAGTGGGCACCGACAGGCGCAGAAGTTGTCCACAGGCCACTCGTGGCGCCGTGGTGTTGACGGTGGTCGGACCTACATTTGGCCCATGAGCTCCTCCTCCGTCGCGGTCGACCCCGACGCGCCCGAGCCCGAGGTGGAGATCCGGCGGTCCACGCGGCGGCGTCGCACCGTCTCGGCGTACCGCGAGGGCGACCGGATCATCGTGCTGGTGCCCGCTCGGCTCTCCGCGCGGGAGGAGGCCCGCCTGGTTGCCGACATGGTCGCCCGGGTGCAGCGATCGACCGCCCGCCGCAAGAGCCCGGGAGACGTCGAGCTCGGCGCGGACGCCGAGCGCCTCTCGCGGCGCTATCTCGGTGGTCTCGCCCGGCCGACCTCGGTGCGGTGGGTGGACAACCAGCGCACCCGGTGGGGTTCGTGCACCCCGACCCGCGGCACCATTCGGCTCTCGTCGCGGCTGGCCGGGATGCCGGCGTACGTCGTCGACTACGTGCTGCTGCACGAGCTGGCCCACCTGCTGCGCCCGGACCACAGCCCGGCGTTCTGGGAGCTGCTGGGCGGTTACCCGCGATTGGAGGAGGCCAAGGCCTACCTCGACGGCGTGGCCTTCGGCGCCGGCTTCCCCGCGGCCGACGACGACGCGAGCGATGTCGACGACGCGGAGGAGCCGGCTAGCTGAGCCCGGCGAGCCCAGGCACGACGACGCGTAGCTCGGGATCGGTATCCACGGGCAGGTCGCGCACGGGCCACCAGCGCACGTCGTCCGACTCGTCGGAGACGGCCGGTGTCGCGCCCGGCGGTGCCGTCGCGACGAACCGCAGGTCGCGGTGTGACCGACACCGACCGAAGCGCGTGCTCAACTCGTGATGGCTCAGGTGCGCCAGACCCGGCCGGACGCGAAGGCCCGCCAGACCGGTCTCCTCGGTCGCCTCGCGCAGGGCCGCTTCGGCCACCGACCCGTCGCCCGGCTCGAGGTGGCCGCCGGGCTGCAGCCACAGCCGGGCCTTCTTGTGGAGTACGAGGCACACGTGTTCGCGGCTCGCGTCATAGACGAACATGCTCGCGGTGAAGTGGTCCGGCGGCCCGCCGCGCCACATCGCCTCCGGGCCGACCGCGAGGGCCCGCACGAAATCGTCCCTCAGCCGCACCTGCGCGGGGTCGGGTGAAGCATGGTCCGCCAGCAGGATCCTCGCGTCGCTCGCCAGCACGTCGTACGACGGGTCGAGACTCACCCGCGCGGAGTGTCCGGTCCGTCGGGACCGTTCTCGGGGCCATCCGAGCCATCCGAGCCATCGGAGCCTTGCTCACCCTCGAACTCGGCCTCACCCTGCGCGAGCAGCGCGTCCAGCGCCGCGTCGACGTCGTCCCGCGGAGGCTGCACCTGCTCGCCGGTGCGGCGCGCGACGTAGGCCTGCGGGTCGTCCAGATCGGCGGCGGTGGGCGCGAAGTCCGGGTGCTGCCAGGACTCGTCACGCGCGTCGGCTCCGGCGGCCTCCTCGAGTGCACCGAAGAGTGCTGCGGCGTCGCGCAAGCGGCGCGGACGCAGGTCCAGGCCCACGAGCGAGGAGAAGACGCGCTCGGCGGGTCCGCCGGAGGCGCGGCGGCGGCGTACGGCCTCCGACAAGGCGGCGGCGTGCGGCAGGTGACCGTCGGCCGCGCGGTCGCTGACCACGTCGACCCAGCCCTCGACGAGCGCGAGAAGGGTCTCCAGGTGCGCGAGCGCCCGGCGCTGCGCCTCGCTCGGCTCGGGGGTGAACAGCGAGCCCTGCAGCGCGCTCTGCATCGCCTGGGGGTCGGTCGGGTCGATGTCGCGCAGCGACCGCTCGATGCCCTCGGTGTCGATGCTGATGTCCCCGGCGTAGCTCTGCACGGCCGCGATCAGAGCGGGGGAGAGCCACGGCACCGCGTGGAAGAGCCGCATGCGGGCCGCCTCCCGGGTCGCGACGTAGAGGTGCACCTCGCCGGCGTCGACGCTCTGCCCCTCGGCGAACGCCGCGACATTGGTCGGCAGCAGCACGACCTGGTCGCCGTCGAGCAGCGGGATGCCGATCTCGGCGCCGCTCACCAGGTCACCGGCGAGCGCGCCCACCGCCTGGCCGACCTGCATCGCAAACATCGCGTTGCTCATCCGCGCCATCATCGGCTCGATCTGGCCCATCATGGCCGCGGGATCGGTGCCGGCGGGCAGCCCTAGCTGCTCCGCGGCGCCGTCCCCCAGCTGACCGAGCTGCTCCCGCATCGCGTGCTGGATCGCGTTGCCCACGCCCGCCGCGACCGGCTCGACCAGCCGACGCCACATCGGCATGGTGTGCTCGACCCACTCCGCGCGACTCCACGCCAGGCCGGGGCCGACCGCCGCGAAGGTGGTGACGTCGTCCAGCCAGAGGTTGGCGACCTGCACGACCTGATCGGTGTCGCCCTTGGTGCGCGCGGAGACCGACTGGTCACCGTCGGTCGCCACCTGCTTGCGGGCGATGTCGGTGGCCATCTCGATGTTGAACCCGCCATCGGCAGGGCCGGACATCATGGCCTGCATCTGCGCCTGCAGCATGCCCATGGTCGCCGGGTCGAGGCGGTCGATCCCCATGTTCCTCAGAGCCTCGGCGAACTCCGGGTGCTCGGCCAGCCCCTCACCGGAGAGCAACGAACGAAGCAGCTCGCCCAGGTCCGGCTGATCGGGGTCGTTCGGGTCGCCGGGCCTACCGGTCGGGTAATCGCTCACGGTGAACTCCTCGGTCGGCAGGGTCGGTGAGAGGATGCGTACGTTCCAGATAACCACGACGGGCGGTCCATGAGTTCCACAGGTCGACGTGTTCGCGCAGGGCGCAGCGTGGAGACCCTCGCGGTGACCCGCCCGTCCGGGCCGATCGCCGCCGCCGTCGAGGCGCGGTGGACCGATCGTGGCGGCCTCGTGGCGCAGCTGGAGGACAACCTCACCAGCCCGTTGATCGGCCAGGGGCTGCGGGGCGTGAGCGCACTGGTGCACGTGGTCACCCCGACCGATCTGCTGCAGGACCAGGCCGAGGACCCGGTCGAACGCCGCGACCGGCTGGTCCGCGAGGTGCGCACCCTGGTGCTCGCCTGCGCCGCCAGCGCGGTGCGCCAACTCGTCGTCGTCACCGCCGCCCAGGTGTACGGCGCCCTGCCGGACAACCCGATCCCCCTTCCGGTCGACGCACCGCTGCGCGCCCGCGGTCAGGTGGGCCTCTTCGCCGACCTGGTCGCCGTCGAGGAGGCGCTCGCCGAGGCGGCCCCGGCGTACCCGGGGTTGCGCATCGCGGTGCTGCGCCCGGCCTCCGTCGTGGGCGGCGTCGACACGCTGACCACCCGGCACTTCGCGGCCCCGCGGCTGCTGCGGGTCGCCGGTGCCAACCCGACGTGGCAGTTCTGCCATGTCGACGACCTGGCCACGGCGGTCGAGGTCACGCTCGATCGGCGGCTGGCCGGCGGGCTGCCGGTCGCCTCACCGGGGTACCTCACCCAGGAGGAGGTCGAGCAGCGCAGCGGCATGCGGGCCGTCGAGGTCGGTGCCAGCACCGCCGGCGCGATCGCGGCGCGGTTGCACCGGCTCGGCACCCTGAAGTCACCGGAGTCCGATCTGGACTTCGTGATGCACCCGCTCGTGGTCGACTCGGTGACCCTGAGCGCAGCGGGGTGGACCCCCGCGTACGACAATGACCTCTGCCTCGCGGTCCTGCTGGAGGATGTCGCCGCGCAGACCCGTGGCGCGCCACGTTTCGGAGCCAGGGACGCGGCCGCGCTGGGCGCTGCCAGTGCGGCGGTCGCCGTCGGGGCCACGGCCGCGATCATGCGGCGTCGACGACGGAAGGGTTGAGCCGGTGGATCACGACGCACGGGTGCGTCTCGCGCACCTGCGGGACGCGCCGCTGTCGGTCGACGAGGTGCTCCGGGCCGTGCAGGATCCGGAGGCCGGCGGGGTCGGCCTCTTCGTCGGGCAGGTGCGCGCTCACGACCACGCCCAGCCCGTCGTACGGCTGGACTACACCGCGCACCCGACCGCTGAGCAGACCCTGCACGACGTCGTCCGCAGCGTGCTCACCGACGAGATCACCGCCGCCGCGGCCGTGCATCGCACCGGCGAGCTCGTCGTGGGCGACCTCGCGGTGGTGGTGGCCGTGAGCGCCGCGCACCGGCAGGCGGCGCTGCGGGTGTGCGCCGAGTTGATCGACGTCCTCAAGACCACGGTCCCGATCTGGAAGCATCAGGTCTTCGCCGACGGCACGGATGAATGGGTGGGTTTGTGACGACTTCCTATGACGCTCGCGATGCGGGACGTGCAGGCAACGCGCGTCTGGGCGGACTGCGCCCCCGCACCGTGGTGTGGCTGGTGTTCGCTGTCGTGGTGGTGCTCGCGGTGGCGGCTCTCAACCTGATCCACGTGCCGGTCGCGATCCTGCGGCCGGGCCCGGCGCAGAACACCCTCGGCGCCGTCGACGGCAAGCCGGTGATCTCCATCTCGGGGCATCCGACCTACCCGACGTCCGGCTCGCTGGACTTCACCACCGTGTCGCTGGCCGGCGGCCCGCAGTACCCCGTCAGCGTGTGGGAGTGGGCGACCGCGCACCTCAACAGCAACGCGCAGATCGTGCCCGCCGACGAGTACTTCCCCAAGAACGTCACGAGCAAGCAGGTGGAGCAGCAGGACACCACCGACATGGCCGACTCCCAGCAGACCGCACAGGTGGTGGCGCTGCGCCAGGCCGGTATCGAGGTGCCCGAGACCGTGTCGGTCGGCATGGTGAGCCCGGGCTCGCCGGCGGCGAAGTACCTCAAGGTGAGCGACGTCGTACGCAGCATCAACGGCACCGCGCTCGTCCGTCTGACGACCGCGCGTGCGGTCCTGGACAAGATCAGCCCGGGCAGCACGGTCACCCTGCAGGTCACCCGCGCGGGCAAGCCGCTCACCCTGCGGATCAAGACCGAGAAGAACACCCAGGGGTCGGGGTCGCTGCTGGGGTTCTACCCGGTGCCCGACTACACGCTGCCCTTCAAGGTCGACGTCAACGCCGGCGACGTCGGCGGACCGTCGGCGGGCAACATGTTCACCCTCGCGATCTACGACAAGCTCACGCCCGGGTCCCTCACCGGAGGCAAGAGATTCGCCGGCACCGGCACCATCTCCGAGGACGGCAGCGTCGGACCGATCGGCGGCATCCGGCAGAAGATGGTGGGCGCCCACGACTCGGGAGCGAAGTACTTCCTCGCGCCGGCCTCGGACTGCAACGAGGCCCACGGGCACATCCCGTCGGGTCTGACCGTCATCAGGATCTCGAGCTTCGCGCAGGCTGTCGCAGCGGTGGAGAAGGTCGCGTCCGGGCAGGGCGCGGGCCTGCCGTCCTGCTGAAGTAGGGCAGCGTCAGGCCGTGAGCGTGGCCCGCAGCGCCTCGACCAGCCCGGGGGCGATGTCCTGACCGATGGCGACCTTGTCGTCGGCGTCGTGCGCCCGCTGCCGCAGCAGGCAGACCGAGGCACCGTCGCGCAGCACCGCCACGAGCAGTCGGACGTCCTGGCGGTCCGGGTGCGCGGCCAGGGCCTCGGCTGCCTTCTCCGCATCGGTGGGCAGGTCGTTCTCCGCGTCGGGCGGCACCACGAGGCGCTCCACGGCGAGGGCGACCCCGTCGACCTCCGGCGGCCACGCGAGCCGGCCGAGCATCGACTCCAGGGACGACGTCGGCGCCAGGCCCTCCTGCTCGATGGTGCTGAGGCCGTCCGCGGCGGCGGCACCGAGCTGCGCGGCGAGCGCCGGCTCCCGGGCCAGCAGCCCGGCGTTGCGCGCGATCGCGAAGAGGCGCGGCGCCTGGTCCCAGCCGGCGGCGGCGACATGGCGTTCGGTGTCGACCGCGCACTCGACGAGGGGAGGCAGGATCGTCTCGGGAGTGCTCGGCATACCTGCCATCGTGCCGTACCGCTCGCGCCCGCTAGGTTGAGGGCGTCGTTGCCCGGTGCGTGGGACGGAAGACCCCGATGAGTGCTGCGGACGGTTCCGGGCGCTCCGGAGGCGCCGGATCCTCGGACGTGCGCGCCCTGCCGCGGCTGGATCGCCGCCGCCACTCCCTGCTGCGCCTCACCCTCACCGTCGTCGTCGTGCTCGTCGGCGGCAACCTCGCGGCGAATCTGTGGACCCGGCACCTGTGGTTCGAGAACCTGCAGTACGCCGGGGTGTACGGCGTGGAGCTGCGCACCCGGGCGGCGCTCTTCGCGATCGCGTTCCTGGTGGTGGAGCTGCTCTGCCACGGCAGCGTCTGGCTGGCCTACCGCTACCGGCCGATCCGGGTGCCGGACGCCGCGGGCGAGGCGATGCACCGCTACCGGGTGGCGATCGAGCCCTTCCGGCGTGCGGCGTTCGCGGTCGTGCCGCTGCTGATAGCGCTCATCACCGCGGCCAGCGCCTCGAGCCAGTGGCGCACACCGCTGCTGTGGTGGGCGCGGCAGAGCTTCGGTCAGACCGACCCGCAGTTCCACCGCGACATCGGCTTCTACGTCTTCACGATGCCCTTCATCGAGATGCTGATCGGCTTCGGCACGGTCATCCTGATCCTGGCGCTGGTCCTCGCCACGCTGACCCACTACATCTACGGCGGCATCACCGTCGCCGAAGGCAGGCTCACCTTCACCCGGGTGGCCCGACGCCACCTGTGCCTGCTCGCCGTCGCGCTGCTGCTGGTGCGCGCCGCGGCGTGGTGGTGGGGCCGCTACGCGCTGGTCTACCGCACCGGGCGCACCCTGACCGGTGTCGACGACACCGACGTGCGCTCGACGCTGCCGGTGCACGCGATCCTCGCCTGCGCCGCCGTCCTCACCGCGCTGACGTTCCTGGTCACGATGCGCACCCGCAGCTGGCGGTGGCCGGCCGCCGCGGTGTCGATGCTGATGGCGACCGCCGTGGCGTTCGGCGGCATCTACCCCGAGATCCTGTCCGCCGTCCGCGGCAACACCGCGCGCTCGTCGAACGAGGCGACCTACCTGCAACGGGAGATCGACGCCACCCGCGCGGCGTACGGCGTCTCGGACGTGACGGTGCGCGACTACCCGTCCGGTGCGACCCCGACCGCGGGCCTGACGTCCGCCGCGGCGGGCGTGCCGGTCTTGGACCCGATGGTCGTGACCGGCGCGTTCCAGCAGCTGCAGGGGCTCACGCCGCCGGCCGCGTTCGCCGCGGGCCTCGACGTCGGCCGCACGGGTGCCGGTGCCTCGGCCGCCCCGACGGTCGTGGGCGCCCGCGGCATCGACCTGTCGGGTCTGCCTGCGAGCAGACGCGACTGGGTCGGCCAGCACCTCGTCTACACCCACGGCACCGGCGTGGTGAGCGCCCGCGCCGACACCACGACGGCGAGCGGCGCGCCGTCCTTCCTGACCGACCCCGCCGCGGCCGGCAGCCGCATCTACTTCGGTGGCGGGCTGCCGTCGTACTCGGTCGTGGGCGGCAAGCCGATCGAGGCGGACGGCACGGCGAGCACGGGCTTCCGGTACGACGGCAGGGGAGGGGTCGCGCTGGGCGGCATCATGCGCCGGCTCGCCTACGCCGCGAAGTTCCGCTCGTGGGACCTGCTCACGTCGCGTTCCGTCAGCACCACCTCCCGGGTGATCTACGACCGCGACCCCGTCGACCGGGTGCGGCAGGTCGCGCCGTGGCTGTCGGTGGACGAGGGGGCCTATCCGGTGCAGTCGGGAAGCCGCACCCTGTGGGTCGTCGACGGTTACACCACCTCCGACCGTTATCCCTATGCCGAGCACCAGCCCCTGACCACCGGGTCGGACACGCTCGGGCGGTCGATCAACTACCTGCGCGGCTCGGTCAAGGCCACGGTCGACGCGTACGACGGAACGGTGCGGCTCTACGCCTGGGACAGCGACGAACCGGTCCTGCGGGCCTGGGAGAAGGTCTTCCCGGGCACGGTGCGTCCGCGCTCGCAGATGCCCGCCGCGGTGCTCTCGCAGGTGCGCTACCCGCAGGGTCAGTTCGAGATGCAGCGCACGATCCTGGGGGCCTACCACGTGACCGACCGTGCGACCTTCGCCGACGGCGGGCAGCGCTGGTCCGTGCCGGTCGACCCGACGACCGGTGCCGGTGTGCTCCAGCCGTCCTACTACCAACCCGTCACCCTCCCGGGCGCCGCCGGTCGCGGCTACGCGCTCACCTCGTCGTACGTCGGCGCGGGCGGCACGGGCGCGGTCACCGGCTACCTCGCGGCCGGATCGGACGCCGGGACGACGCCCGGGCAGGTCGGCGCGGGGTACGGGAAGCTCACGCTGCTCCGGGTGACCGGCTCGGCGCGGGGTCCTGGCCAGTTCCAGAACGACCTGAACTCTTCCGCCGAGCGCTCTTCGAGCATGCCCGGCACGCTCAGTCAGTTCTTCATCACCGAGGCGCGCGCCAAGGCGAGCGTGAGCAAGGGCAACCTCCTGACGCTGCCGGCAGCCGGCGGGATGCTGCAGGTCGAGCCGCTCTACGTACGGCCCAAGGGCGCTTCCTACCCGGTGCTCAAGGCGGTCGTGGTCGGCTTCGGCGGGCGGCTGCGGTGGGGAGCGACGCTGCAGGACGCGCTCGCGGACCTGTCCACCGCCCGCTAGCGCTGCTCGATTTTGCGGCGCGGCAGCCCTCCCGTAAGCTGGTGTTACCGACGCGGGGTGGAGCAGCTCGGTAGCTCGCCGGGCTCATAACCCGGAGGTCGCAGGTTCAAATCCTGCCCCCGCTACCAACGCGTCAACGAGAGATCCCCGGGCCACACGGCCCGGGGATTCTTGCTTTCTGCTGGTCGGACCGGTCGATCCGTTCGTCCGGTGACGGGCGATCAGGGTTGCTCGGACGGTCTGTCCTCGGGACTGTCCATCGACAGCCGGTGCGCCAACAACGCGCCGATACCGGGGATGAAGGTGAGCAGTCGGGCCCGCGAGGAGAAGGGGCCGCTGAAGGAGAGCGCGATGGCGATCAGGTAGGCGCTGCCGTGGATCGGACCGACGATGCCCGCGAGTCCGGAAGAACGCGCCGTCGCCAGATTGATCAGCAGAGCCGCCAGGGAGACGGTCTCCACCACCGCCACGATGCCGAAGGCTCGCCGGGACGGGGGCGCGGGGGTCACCGGTTGACTCCCGTGGTGGAGCCGGGCCGGATGATCATGAGCACCACTACGATGGCCCAGGTCAGCGAGAAGAGCCCGGTCATCATCCCCAGCCGCGACAAGGTGGCCGGTGCCACGCGTGGCGTGTTCGGAGCCGGAATGTCGGGCTCGGACGCCCGGCCCGGGTCGAGAGCGGTGAGCACCTGGCGCTGACCCGGCACGATCCGCAGGATCAGCAGCGCGGCCGCCACGGCGGTGAGAAGCATCGAGATCTGCAACCAGACCTGCCCGAGCGCGTGCATGCGCACCGCGGTCGCGATGCCGAACACCGGCACCACCAGAGCCGGCGCGGCATAGCTGCGGCAGATGCGGTGCATGGCCTGCGCGACCGCGACAGGGCCCGCGGGATCGCCGCTGTGCCCCGCGCCCGGCCGACCGCCCGCCGCAGCGCGCGCGTACCGCGGGAAGACACTGGCCGCGACCGTCATCGGCCCGATCAGCACGATCGCCGCCAGCACATGGATGGACAGCAGCAACGCCGTCATAGGACTGTCTCCTTCTGTTGCGATGCCAGGTTGAAGTTCGACCGGACGTTGGTGTGAAAGGTTGAGGAGATGAGGGACGAGGTCGATGAGGGCGCAGCCGCACGACCGACAGGGCCGACATGGTCAGCGGGGGAGGGCGGGGTCACCCCGAACGCCGCGTTCCTGCTGATCGCGATCGGGCGTATGACACGCGAGCGCGCCGAGCGCGAACTCGAGAGTCTCGGTCTGGCCCTGCGGTACGTCTCCGCTCTGGGGCACCTCGCCCGCGAACCGGGGCTGTCCTACAGCGAATTGGCGCGTCGCGCCGGGATCACGACGCAGAGCATGCAGACGACCTTGCATCATCTCGAGCAGCGGGCGGCGATCGAGCGCCGCACCCCACCCGGACGCGGCCGCCGCGCCGAGTTGCAACTGACCAGCAACGGACAGGCCCTCCTCGCGCAGGCACGAGCCGTTATGGAAGCCATCGATCACGACTTTGGCGAGGTGCTCGGCGAGGGATCGCATGCCACGCTGACCGCCCTGCTCGCCCAGATCGCCCAGGTCTCCCGGCCCGGCGCCTGAGTCATCGGGGACGATCCCGATGACTCACCGTGGGGGAGGGCTCGGGCCCGGCCCCACCCGTGCTGCGTCGGCGCCGCCGTCAGTTGGAACGTCATGACTTCTCCTCGGCTAGTTACAGTCTGACTGTAACTAGCCGAGCGGCACTTGTCACCGGGAGGGGGCGAGGCTCGTACCGCACAGCAGGTCTTCTCCCCGGCCCGTGAGTGCCCTAGCGTGCAGCGAGCAGCTACTGGCGGGCGCGGACCGGGAGTGACCATGGGCAAGGCAGTCGCCGACATCTCGATCTCGCTGGACGGATACGTCACGGCCCCAGGCGTGGATCTGTCGCACGGTCTCGGCATCGACGGTGAGCCGGTGCACGCGTGGGTCCTCGAGGAGCCGCGTTCGGACGTCGACGAACAGGTCGTCGCGCGCAGCTTCGAGCAGACCGGGGCGGTCGTGATGGGACGGCGCCTCTTCGACATCGTCGACGGGCCGCACGGCTGGAGCGACGAGGTCGGCTACGGGCACGACCAGGACCAGGCGCTGAGCCCGCCCTGCTTCGTGCTCACCCACGAACCGCCCGCGCATGTACGGCTCACCGAGAGGTTCCGTTTCGTGACCGAGGGCATGGCGGCCGCCGTCGAGCAGGCCGCGGCGGCGGCCGGGGACAAGGACGTCGTGGTGATGGGCGGCGCCGACGTCATCGACCAGGCGCTCGCGGCCGGGGTGGTGCAGGAGTTGCGCATCCATCTGTCGCCCGTGCTCTTCGGCGGCGGGACGCGACTCTTCGAGCTGACCGGCCGAATGGCTCTGGTGCAGCGCGAGGTCACCGTGTCACCGAGGGCGACGCACCTCACCTACGACGTGGTGCGGGCGGGCTGAGCGGACTCAGCGCCAGCCGAGCGCCGGGGCCAGATGGCGCAGCACGCTGTCCAACACGTGCACGTTGTAGTCGACGCCCAGCTGGTTGGGCACCGTCAGCAGCAGGGTGTCAGCGGCGGCGATGGCTTCGTCGTCGGCCAGCTCCTTGACGAGCTGCTCCGGCTCGCCGGCGTACGACTTGCCGAATCGCGCGAGACCGCCGTCCAAGTGACCCACCTGGTCCGTGCTGTGCGTGTCCCGCCAGAAGTACGCGCGGTCCGTCTCGTTGACGATCGGGAAGATGCTGCGGCTGACCGAGACCCGCGGCTCACCGGGGTGCCCGGCGGACTTCCAGGCGTCCCGGAAGCGTTGGATCTGCTCGGCCTGCAGCTGGTGGAACGGCACGCCGGTGTCCTCGGTGAGGAGCGTGGAACTCATCAGGTTCATGCCCTGCTCACCGGCCCACTCCGCCGTCGCGCGCGACCCCGCGCCCCACCAGATGCGCTCGCGCAGTCCGGGGGAGTGCGGCTCGATCGGCAGCAGACCGGGCGGGTTGGGGAACATCGGGCGCGGGTTGGGCTGCGCGAACCCCTTGCCCTGGATGACCTGCAGGAAGGTGCTGGTGTGCTCGCGCGCCATCGCGGCGTGGTCGCCGTCCTCCGGCTGGTAGCCGAAGTAGCCGTAGCCCTCGATGACCTGCTCGGGCGATCCCCGGCTGATGCCGAGCTGCAGTCGGCCCCCCGAGATGAGGTCGGCGGTGGCCGCGTCCTCGGCCATGTAGAGCGGGTTCTCATAGCGCATGTCGATCACGCCGGTGCCGATCTCGATGCGGCTGGTCCGCGCCCCGACCGCCGCGAGCAGCGGAAACGGAGCCGACAGCTGTCGCGCGAAGTGGTGCACCCGGAAGTACGCACCGTCCGCGCCGATCTCCTCGGCGGCGACCGCCAGGTCGATCGACTGCGTGAGCACGTCCGCGGCCGAGCGCGTCTGCGACTGTGGCGACGGCGTCCAGTGGCCGAAGGACAAGAAACCGATCTTCTTCATGACGGGTAGAACGACGATGCCGGGGTGGGGATTCCTGCACGGTGTCGGTCGTCGATCACCGTTCGCGCATCCGACCGGCATGCTGAGATGGGCGCTCGACTGCGACCGCCGATGACCGACGACCCCGCGAACCCACCGGCGCAGGAGGAACTCGATGGACAAGACCAGGCTGGAGGCGTTCTCCGACGGTGTCATCGCCGTCGCCATCACGTTGCTGGTGATCGACCTGCGGGTGCCCGAACCCGCTCATGACGCCTCTCTCGCGCACCGACTCGGTGAGCAGTGGCCCAACTTCGCGGCGTACGTCGTCTCGTTCCTCACCATCGGGGTGATCTGGGTCAATCACCACGCCACGCTGCGCCGGCTGCGCGCCGTGGACCGCTCGATCCTCTTCCTCAACCTCGCCCTGCTGATGACCATCGTCCTGCTGCCCTTCACCACCGCGCTGATGGCGCGCTACCTGCTGGAGGACTCAGGGCGCACCCTCGCCGCGGCAATCTACGGAGGCTCCCTGCTGCTGATGTCCGCCGTGTTCCTCACGATGAACTGGCATCTGCTGCGGAATCGGACCCACCTGCTCCATGCCGACATCTCACCGGCGTATCGGCGGACTGTGCTGTCCCGCAACCTGATCGGTGTAGCGCCCTACCTGCTGGCCACTGCGGCCGCATTCGTGAGCCCCTACCTGACGCTGGCCATCTCCGCCGCGGTCGCCGTCTACTTCGTGCTCCCGGGCACCACACCGGACACACCCGGCGAGGCGTGATCAGGAATCCTGCGCGGATTCCTCCACCGTGAGCTCAGCGGTGGGCATCACTTCGAGGCGCTCGTCCGGGATCGGCGTGCCGCTGCGTACGGAGAGGCCGAAGGTGCCGTCCGCCAGGCGCTTCTCGGCGCGCTCGATGGCGGCCAGGCGGTCGCGCAGGCTCGCGGCGGTGGCGTCATCGACCTCGTCAGCGGCCAGGGGCTGTGCCGAGTCCACGTCGTCGCCGGCGTCGCCGCGTCCGGTCTCGCGGTCCTGGTCGAGGTTGGAGTCCAGGTGGGTCAGCAGGCTCTGGACCTCGGCCCGTTCTTCCTCGAGCAGGGTTCGCGCGCGGTCTGCGTCCATCGGTGCACCTCCGGTGCGTCGTCGTGCTCCATGCCGCCGAGCCTCACTGCCGCCCGGCGCCGCAGTGCGCCAGACTAGCCCGCTCGCGTGGGCGCGATCGCGGCCCGTGCGCAGCCGCCGCTGCGTAGGCTCGCAGCCATGCCGTCGCCGCTGATCGTCTCCGCCAGTCGCGCCATCCCGGTGCCGGTCGAGGACGCGTTCGAGCGCACCCTGACCACGCCGCTCCCGCAGATCTTCTCCCGCCGATACGGCGTGCTGCCGGCGGTGAGGGAGACCACCGGTTTCACCCCGCCGTGGGGGAGCGCCACAGGCCAGACGCGCACCGTGCGCACCACCGACGGCGGCTCGATGCGGGAGACGCTGCTCGCGATCGACCGGCCGCGATCCTTCGCCTACCAGTTGAACGGCATCACCGGCCCGATGGTCGTGCTGGCCGCGTCGGTGGAGGGGGAGTGGGCCTTCGCCTCTGTCGGCACCGGCACCCGGGTCACCTGGTCCTGGACCGTCCGTGGCGCGAACGCCGTTGGATCGCTGGCGCTTCCGGCGTTCGGGCGGATGTGGCAGGGCTATGCGCGCCAGGCTCTCGAGGAGTTGGAGCGGGTGCTGCTCGCCTGACGCCTTCAGGGGGTCGCGACCTGGATCTCTTGTACGTCGCCCCGTACGACGAGCAGCCCGCGGCCCTGCCGCGGACGATCCATCGGCCCGATCCGGATGCCGAAGAGGTCACCGTCGTGCCGGCCGGGTTGCAGCAGCAGCCCCGTCTGACGGCGGCGCAGCTCGGGCGCGAGGCCCCGGTACGACGTGGCGAGGTCGGACGCGACACCGCTGGCGCAGACGATGCCGCCGGTCGTCCGGTGGCGTGCCAGATGCTCCAGGACGTCCGGCTCCGCGGCCATCCCCGTCAGCTGATCGGCGTCGTCGACCAGGACGGCGCCGTCGGGGTACTCCGCGCACCATGCGCGGACCGCACCCAGATCGTCGTATGGCAGCCGGGTGACCGCGGTCGCCAGACCCCCGACCGGAGCGCCCGGCCCGATCCACCCGACCGCCCGGGAGCGACCGAGCACCTCGGCCAGCACCGCGAGGGTCGTCGTACGTCCGCTGCGTGGTGGACCGCACACCAGCCAGCCGGCCCCGCCACGCTCGTCGATGGCAAAGCCGGCAGGACCGTCGACGGTGCACCCCAGAGTCACCACGCCGGGATCGGTCGCGACGAGCGTCGCGAGCTCGACCCGATCCGGCAGCGCCGCGACTCGGTGTGGCCGACCGTTCGGTGCTGCAACGAGATTCGTCCGCGCGTCACCCGGCAACGCGAACTGCAGTTCTTCGCCGCCTGGCAGCAGCAGTCCTCGACCGGGCGGCATCTCAGCGGGGATCTGTGCGGCGCGTAATCCCGCCATCAGCAGATCCGACGGATCGGCCATCCGGGTCGCGACGGTGCTCGTGAAGAGCGCACTCACCCGTCCCGACAGCAGCGCCCGACCGCCGGTGGCCACGACGCTGACGCCCACGGAGACACCATCGCGCAGGACCTGGGTGATCCGATCCTCCAGGTCGCCGACGGTGTGCTCGTTGCTGATCTCCTGGAAGACCTCCCAGCCGTCGATGACCAGCAGGATGCGTGGGTCGGGGCCGGACGTGGCGAATCCTGCTCCGCTGTAACGCAATTGACGCTCGCGGATTACGTTCGTCAGCCATTGCACGAGGCGCAGCGTGCGCGAAAGCTCATCGCGCAGCACGACCGCGCCACAGTGCGGCAACGACCCGATGCCGCCCAGGCCGCCGCTGCCGTCGAGCACGTAGACGTGCAGCCGATCGCTGGTCCAGGCTGTCGCGGCCGCACCGATGAGCGCGTGCGCAGCCGTGGTGCGACCGCTGCGCGGCCCACCCACGATCGCCAGGTGGCCGTCGGCATCGAGGTCCCAGCCGATGGTCAGCTGCTGTTGTTCGCCCGGGAGGTCCACCAGGCCGAGGGGAACGGCCGACCGAGCAGCGTCCCGAAGGCCCATGTCACGCAGCGGTTTGGCGGTCAGGTCGGATTTTCCTACCCGTGAGGGAAGGGGCGGCAGCCAGGGTGACGGAGGTCGACGTACCCGCCCGTTCGCCGCACTGACACACACCGCGTCGGTCAGGGATCGCAGACCGGTCCGCGCGTTGGCGCCCGTGTCATCCGGCGGCCAGAGCGGAGCTCCAGACTCGGGATCGACGCGCGCAATGCGGACTGGCTCGTCGCCGCCGCGCAACGTCGCCCCCGTCCATGCCGTCTGCAACGCGCGCGGCGCGCCACCTCCGGTCCGCAGGATCGCGCGCCCTGGGAGGGACGCCGGGATCGCCGCCGCGGCGTCGGTCTCGATGACGTTCTGGGAGTCGGCGGCATCGCGGACGCGGAGGGCAATCCGCAGGTTGAGGTTGGCTCGCATGTCGGCGGAGACCACGCCTGCGGGTCGCTGGGTCGCGAGGACCAGATGGATTCCCAGTGATCGGCCGACTGCCGCGATGCGCACCAGTCCGTTGATGAAGTCGGGCAGTTCCTCTGACAGCACCCGGAATTCGTCGATGACGATGCACAAGCGAGCGAGCGGCTCACGATGCGCAGAGCGTTCGTAGTCACCCAGGTCGGACGCGCCCGCCGCCGCCAGGAGGCGCTCACGACGTCGTACCTCGGCCTCCAGGGACCGCAACGCGCGCGAGGTCAGGTGTGTATCGAGGTCGGTGACCAGCCCGAGCGTGTGGGGCAACCGGGCGCAGTCCTGGAACGCCGCCCCGCCCTTGTAGTCGATCAGCACGAAGGTCAGCCTGTCCGGCGGGCTCGCGAGGGCGAGGGATGCGATCAGAGTCTGCAGCAGCTCGGACTTGCCGGCACCCGTCGTACCGGCGACCAGCGCGTGCGGTCCGTCGACCGCCAGGTCGACCCAGAGAGCACCGTCGGCGCCGACCCCGAGCAGTGCACGAGGCGTGCTGGACGGCGTCCCCCACAGCCGTTGCACGGCCACGGGATCGGAGAGGTCGACACCGAGTTCGGCGCGTACCAGCGCGGCGTGAGCCACCTGCTCGGGCACCTGCTGTGCCGGATCGTCCGGTCCCGCGTCGGTCAACGCGCCGAGCGCGCGCGCCGTGGCGGTGACCAGTGACGGCACGGGCAGATCCGGCCGAAAGTCGGTGTCGCCGACCCTGCCGTGATCACGCCGATCGACGCGCACCGTCGTGGTGCACGCCGCGGGCAGCTGCGTGTGATCCTCGTCGAGGGCCAGCACCGCCATCCCGTACGCCGCCGCCCTGCGCACCACGTCCGCGGCGGACGGTGTGGTCGCGCACCCATCCAGCACGACGAGGGTCCGAGGAGGTGCGGTGTCGTCGAGTTCGATCAGCTGCGAAGACCATTCGGCGAATCGCGGGTCGTCGGGGTCGGCCACCATCACCCGAGGCTGCGACGCGGGGTGTGGCAGCACCTGCGGCAGCGTCGTCATCCCACGCCATCGCTCGCGCGCGTCCTGGTCCGCGCACAGGATCACCATGCCAAGGTCGCGCGGCGACTGCCAGGCGGCCAGCTGGATGATGCCTCCCATCACCAGCTGGTACCGCAGGCATCCGCTCACCCCCACCACCCGGTGCTGCGACAAAGACACGGTGATCGGCACCTCGTGCACCGGTAAGGGGCGGGTCGCGCGGTTCCCGCCCGCGACCCGCACCCGGCTGCGCACCGTCCCGACCCCGACGCGGAAGGCGAGGTGGTCCTCGTGCGTCGCGGCCCGGTGCCACACCGCGGAGCTGCGCGAAGCAGCATCGTGCGCGGCGCGGGTGATCGGTGGCGCCATCTGCCGGCGCAGCGCCTGCTCGACGCGCACGGCGGACGCGCAATCCTCCTCGAACCTCACTCGCGCCAGGGTGTGCGCCCGCGCATCCTCGCGAAGACGTCGGCGGGACGTGCCGCGGTCGCCGGCGTACTGGGCGACCACCATGATCGGGCTGAGCAGCGCGAACATCGCGAAGAGCGGATTGCGGAGCACGACGACCATGGCGGCCGCGAGCACCAGGGGCACGATCGCGGAGACCCACGGGAAGCCCCGACGAGTCGCCAGCTCCGGCGGTAGGGGCGCGGTGAGCTCGACCTCGTCCAGCCGCAACGTCTTTCGCGGCGATCGATGGATGAGATAGCGGCCCGTCCCGTCGGTCGGCGGGTGCTGGGACGCCCGTGGTGCGCGTTCGATGGCGAGCGTCGTCCCACCGACGCGCAACCGCTGCCCGACGCGCAGGTCGACGAAGTCGGGGCCGATCCGACTGCCGTCGATCCAGGTGCCGTTGGTGGAGCACAGGTCGCGAACGACCGCGCGCCCCTGCTCGACCCGCAGCTCGCAGTGGTGCCGGGACAGATCGTCGTCCTGCAGTACCAGGTGGTTCTCCGACGCGCGGCCGACGACCACGCACGCGCCGGTCATGACTGCACGTGCGCCCACGCACGGTCCCTCTGTGGCAACCAGTTCGAGCAGGTGTGGCGGCTCGAGAGGCACCCCGACATCGCAGACGACCGCCTCGTTCACCAGCGGTGGGACGCCGACCACAGCCTCCGCGTCGAGCTGCACCGACCCGACGTACGCCGGGTCGGGCGCTTGGAGGTCGCCGGCGACCTGCGTCCAACTCGTGCCGGCGGGCACGCGGACGCACCATTCGCGCAGCAGCCCGTCGGCCGATCGCACGACGCGCAGGCGCAGCGTGACGGTCGACGCGAGCGGTCCTTGCATCCGGGGAGTATCGGCGGGTTCGCGATCGGAGGCCGTAGTACCTGTGGACAACTTTCGCCCCGACGGTCGGGCTTCGGTCTGACGCCCAAACTGGGGCCGACGGGGCCGATGGGACATGCGTGGTGGGAGGTGCGGGCAGATCCGAAGAGAGCTGATGGATTTCTGTGGATAACCCGATCGGCACCTGCAGAACTGCTTGCATGAAGACCTTGTCTGCATCGGACAGATCAGACGGTCACCGGCAGGGGGTCGGCATGAACGGCATCCAGGTCGTCGAGGGGGAGGTCCGCGAACTCATCCGGCGGCAGCGGCTCGACCCCACCACCGAGGCCGTCCAGTTGCGGGGCCTCGTCGGGGATGTCATCAAGGACTACGAGCAACGCAGCCTGCACGGCGGGATGGCACCGCTGGGGGACGTCGAGCACGCCACGCGCGCGATCCTCGACGCGGTCGTCGGCTACGGACCGCTGCAGCCCTACCTCGATGACCCCGGCGTGGAGGAGATCTGGATCAACGATCCAGCCAGGGTGTTCGTCGCCCGGTCCGGCGTCGCGGAGCTGACGTCGACGATCCTCACCCAGGACCAGGTGAAGAACCTGGTGGAGCGGATGCTCAAGCCCTCCGGTCGCCGCATCGACCTGTCCTCGCCGTTCGTGGACGCGTCCCTCCCGGACGGATCCCGGCTGCACGTAGCCATCCCCGACGTCACCAGGAGCCACTGGTACGTCAACATCCGCAAGTTCGTCACCCGCGCCCACCAACTCGACGACCTCGTACGCCTCGGCACTCTGACCCACCAGGCCGCACGCTTCCTTGCGGCGGCCGTCGTGTCCGGGCTGAACATCCTGGTGGCCGGAGGCACGCAGGCAGGCAAGACGACGACCTTGAACTGCCTGGCCGCCGCGATTCCGAGCAACGAGCGTGTCGTCTCGTGTGAGGAGGTCTTCGAGCTGCGTCTGGGAATCCGCGACTGGGCGGCCATGCAGTGTCGTCAGCCGAGCCTGGAGGGCACCGGGGAGATTCCGCTGCGCCGCCTCGTCAAGGAGGCGCTGCGCATGCGGCCCTCGCGGATCATCGTCGGCGAGGTGCGCCAGGAGGAGTCGCTGGATCTGCTGATCGCTCTCAACTCCGGCCTGCCCGGCATGGCGACCCTGCACGCCAACTCTGCGCGCGAGGCGATCGTGAAGATGTGCACGCTCCCGTTGCTGGCCGGTCCCAATGTCAGCTCCTCCTTCGTGGTCCCAACCGTGGCCAGCTCCATCGACCTGGTCGTGCACCTCGGGCTCGAGCGCGACGGCAGCCGCCGCGTACGTGAGATCGCGGCCGTCCCGGGCCGTGCCGAGAACGAGGTCATCGAGATCGCCGAGCTGTTCGTGCAGCGGGACGGCGAGCTCATTCGCGGTGACGGATTCCCGCCTCATCAGGAACGATTCGCCCGTGCCGGGTACGACGTCGCCCACCTGCTGGGCGACCGACCATGACACTCCTGCCCCCACTCCTGCTCGCTCTCGGACTCTTCTGCATCTGGTGGTCGTTCTGGCCACGCGAGGAGCGCGTCGTGAAGCCGAGCACTCCCACCTGGCGCGACAAGCTCTCCGACGCCATCGCGCAGAGCGGCCTGGGGTCGATCAGCACCAACCAGCTCCTCGCGGTCTCTCTCGGCCTCGGCGTGCTGGTCTTCCTGCTGGCGATGGCCTCCACGTCGGTGGTGCCGATCTCGTTCGCGTTCGCCCTCATCAGCGGATACGCGCCGATCGCCTTCGTGCGGGGCCGGGCGCGGCGACGGCGTACCCAGATGCGCGAGCTGTGGCCCGACGTGGTCGACCACATCGCGTCCGCGGTCCGCGCCGGCATGGCGCTGCCCGAGTCGCTCTCACAGCTGTCGGTGCGCGGGCCGGAGGAGCTGCGGCCCGCGTTCCTGGAGTTCGCACACGACTACCGCGCCACGGGGAACTTCCAGAGCTCACTCGACGCCCTCAAGCTGCGCCTCAGCGACCCGGTGGCCGACCGGCTCATCGAGTCCCTGCGCATCGCGCGGGAGGTCGGCGGCACCGACCTCGGGCGTCTCTTGCGCACTCTGTCGTCGTTCCTGCGTGACGACGGACGCACCCGTTCCGAGCTGGAGGCACGGCAGAGCTGGACCGTGAACGCGGCGCGTCTCGCCCTGGCCGCGCCGTGGATCGTGTTGGCGATGCTGGCGACTCGCGGCACGTCGCTGCAGGCATACCAGAAGCCGACAGGCGTCGTCGTGCTCATCGTGGGTGCCGCCGTGTCGATGGTGGCCTATCGGATCATGCGGCAGATCGGCCGACTGCCGGACGAGGCGCGGGTGATGCGATGACGTCCTCCGCCTCCTGGGCCGGCGCGCTCGTCGGGCTCATCCTCGCGGCCGGGCTGGCGCTGATGTGGCTCGGCCTGCCCGTTCGCCGCCGTCCCGGACTGGAAGCGCGGATCGCGCCTTACGTCGACGACACGCCGCGGCCGTCCCGCCTCCTGCTCAGCTCCGACGAGCACCTGGAGGTGGGTCAGATCTTCGCTCCGCTGCTCCATCGGCTGGGCGCCGTCGTCGAGCGGGTGCTCGGCGGCGCAACCTCCGTCCGACGGCGGTTGGAGCGCGCCGGCCTGCCGCCCGACGTCGAGGGCTTCCGGGCGCAGCAGGCGCTGTGGGGCGTGGCCGCCGGGTTCGCCGGGACGCTGTGGGTGACCATGCAGATCCTGGGCGGTGGCACCTCGGTGGTGAGTGCGGTCGGCATCATCGTGATCAGCGTGGCCGCCGGAGTGGTCGCACGCGATCAGATGTTGACCCGGTCCGCCGAACGGCGCGAGGCGCAGATCCTGGCCGAGTTCCCGGCCATCGCGGAGATGCTCGCACTCGCCATCACCGCTGGTGAGGGGGCCGCAGCGGCGTTGGAGCGGGTGACGAAGCTGTCCTCGGGTCAGCTGTCCGGCGAGCTCGCGCGGTGCCTGGGAGATGCCCGTTCCGGCTATACCCTGCCCGCCGCGCTGGAGGGCCTGGCCGACCGCACCGGCATCCCCGGGCTGGCCCGCTTCGTGGACGGGGTCGTGGTGGCCGTCGAGCGGGGAACCCCGCTCGCCGACGTCATGCGGGCCCAGGCGCAGGACGCCCGTGATGCCAGCAAACAGGCGCTCATCGAGCTGGGAGGGCGACGCGAGATCACCATGATGATCCCCGTGGTCTTCCTGGTGCTGCCGGTGACCGTGGCCTTCGCCATCTATCCCGGTCTGAGCAGCCTCAATCTGTGAACCGCACGTCACCGATGAAAGGGAAGTCCCATGAGATCACTGTCCAACCTGTCCGATCGCCTGACCCGCCGACTGATCGAGGCGCCGTACCGGATGCGTGACGAGCGCGAGCGCGGCGACGTCCCCGGATGGGTGCTGATCACGCTGATGACAGCGGGGCTCGTCACGGCCCTGTGGAAGTTCGCGCAGCCGCAGTTGACCTCCCTCTTCGGCAACGCCATCAACTCCGTCAAGGGCTGATGACGCCGGTCGCGGCGCTCCGCGACCGGTTTCGCGCGCTGGGCACCACCCGGGGATCGGCGGTGGCCGAGTTCGCGATGGTCGGATCGCTGGTCGTGCTGCTCTTCCTCGCCGCCTTCCAGGTGGGGTTCTCGCTCTTCGTGCGCAATACCTTGATCGGTGACGCGGCCGAGGGGGCCCGCTACGGCGCACGCGCGGACGAGTCGCCGCAGGCGGGCGCCCAGCGCGCCCGGGACCTGATCGGCTCCTCGGTCTCGACCCGCTACGCGCGGCACGTGACGGCTTCGACGGAGCAACGCGATGGGGTGACGGTGATCGTCGTCCGGGTCCAGGCGCCGCTGCCGGTCGTCGGCCCGTTCGGTCCTTCGCAGACCCTAAACATCAGCGCGCACGCCTACGAGGAGCGGCAATGATGCTGGCGCGGCTGCGAGTCCGCCTGCGTACGCGCCTCGGTCACGGCGATCGTGGCAGTGCGGTGATCGAGTTCGTGGTGGTCGGGATCCTGATCACGATGCCGGTCTTCTACCTGGTCATCGCGCTGGCGCGGCTGCAGGCGGGCGCGTACGCCGTCACGCAGGCCGCGCGAGAGTCGACCCGTGCCTACGTCACCGCGTCGTCGGACGGTGTCGGAATGGGCCGCGCTCGCGCGGCCGCCCGGTTGGCGTTCGACGACCAGGGCTTCACCGGCCGCGGGGACGTCTCGATGAAGTGCTCGGCGCAGCCCTGCCTCACCCGTGGCGCTTCGGTGGGGGCGTCCGCTGACCTCGGGGTCGATCTGCCGTTCATCCCCAACTTCCTGCGGTCGGCGGTGCCGAGCACCGTCCACCTGCACGCACGGCACGTCGAACCTGTCGACCGCTTCGGCGCACAGGGCGGTCCGCCGTGAGACGCCCGAGTGCTGCGCTGCTCCACCGGTTGGGGGAGGAGCGCGCCGACCGAGGGCGGATCATCATCCTGTGCGCGGGGCTCTTCGCGCTTCTGGGGCTGCTGATCATGGGCGGGGTCGACGTCACGAGCATCCAACTGGCGCGGGTGCACATGCTGGATGCCGCCGACGCTGCGGCGCTCGACGCGGCGAACGCCGCAGACAAGGGGGCGATCTATCGCGGGGGAGTGGGCAGCACCGTCGCCCTGTCGAGTGATTCGGTGCAGGTGGACGCGCGACGCGAGTTGGCTGCGCAGGAACTGCCCGCGCACGTGGCCGGCTGGGCGGTCGTCGGCGGCACGGGCACCCCGGACGGGCGCACCGCGGTCGTCCGGGTGAGCGGCACAGTGCACCCGCCGCTCTTCGGTGGCCTCCTCAGAGCCGTCGGCGCTGACGTGACGATCACCGTGCAGGCCAAGGCTCGCTCCGACGTCGATCAGTGACGCTGCCGGGATCGGTCTGGAAACGGCTGCCGACCTCAGCACGTAGGCTGACCTGTTGTGGCTGTCGATTTTCCCGCTGAGTTGAAGGAACTGCGTACGACGATGGGGTCGGTGCGCGAGGTCAGCGACCTCGACAGCCTCCGCGCGCAGATCAAGGACCTGGAAGCGCAGTCCGGTGCCCCCGACCTGTGGGACGACCCCGAGCATGCCCAGGCCGTCACCTCCCGCCTGTCGCGCGCCAACTCCGAGCTCGAGCGCATCGAGACCATGGACCAGCGCATCGACGACCTGGAGATCCTGGTGCAGCTCGCCATGGAGGAGAGCGACGAGGACGCCGTGCAGGAGACCGAGCGCGAGCTGCGGTCGCTGCAGAAGGCCGTCAGCGAGCTCGAGGTCAAGACGCTGCTGTCGGGGGAGTACGACCAGCGCGCCGCCGTCGTGACCATCCGCTCCGGTGCGGGCGGCGTGGACGCGGCCGACTTCGCCGAGATGCTGCTGCGCATGTATCTGCGCTGGGCCGAGCGGCACGGCTACTCCACGAAGGTGATGGACACGTCGTACGCCGAGGAGGCCGGGCTGAAGTCGGCGACCTTCGAGGTCAACGAGCCCTACGCGTACGGCAATCTGTCTGTCGAGGCCGGCACCCACCGGCTCGTGCGGATCAGCCCCTTCGACAACCAGGGCCGCCGGCAGACCTCGTTCGCCGCGGTCGAGGTGGTGCCGCTCATCGAGCAGACCGACGCCATCGAGATCCCCGACAACGACCTGAAGGTCGACGTCTTCCGCAGCTCGGGCCCCGGCGGTCAGTCGGTCAACACCACCGACTCCGCGGTCCGGATGACCCACATCCCGACCGGCACGGTCGTCTCCATGCAGAACGAGAAGTCGCAGATCCAGAACCGCGCCGCCGCGCTGCGGGTCATGCAGTCCCGCCTGCTGGTGCTGCGCCGGGCCGAGGAGGCCGCGGAGAAGAAGGAACTGGCCGGCGACATCAAGGCCAGCTGGGGTGACCAGATGCGCTCCTACGTGCTGCACCCCTACCAGATGGTCAAGGACCTGCGCACCGACCATGAGGTCGGCAATACCGCGGGCGTCTTCGACGGCGACATCGACGGCTTCATGGAGGCCGGGATCCGCTGGAAGCGCACCGGTGAGCGCGAGGCCGAGAACGCCGACAAGGCCTGACCCTCAGGCGCGCACCATCCGCAGGTCGACGCAGTCGAGGCGCTCGTCGTACAGCGTCGCGCCGTCCAGCTCGAACCCGAGCTTGCGATAGAACGCGATCGCCCGCTCGTTGCCGGTCAGCACCCACAAATACGCCGGTCGGTCGCCGACCGTGGCGGCGACCAGGCGCTGCGCGACTCCTGAGCCGTGATGCGCGGCCAGCACGTTCAAGGCCATGAGCTGGTACGGCTGCGGCGGGTCCTCATCGCGAGCCGGGCCTGACTGACAGAAGCCCGCGATCGATCCTGTCGTGGTCTGCCGGGCGATCCGCAACGCGTGGCCGCCGGCTTCGAGCGACCCGTCGGCGAACGCATCGATCCGGGCGCGCCAGACCTTCTCGCGGCGGCCGGCCGGGTCCATCGCGTCGAGGTAGTCCTGCGACAGCAGCCCGCGGTAGGCCTCCTGCCATACCCGCACGTGCAGGCGCGCCAGCTCCGCAGCGTCGACAACGGAGGGCAGGCGCAGGTCATACGCCGCACCGGCGTCAGTCGGCATCGGTCAGGCGCGACTCGATCCGGGCGACCTTGGCGTCGAGCTGACCGTCGTACCCGGGGCGCAGGTCGGCCTTGACCACGAGGCTCACGCGCGGACTGTGCTGGGCGACCGCGTCGCAGGCGGCCTTGATGACCGGCATGCACTCGTCCCAGTCGCCCTCGAGAGTCGTGAACATGGAGTCGAGGCGGTGCGGCAGGCCGGACTCGCGGACGACGCGGATCGCGTCGGCGACCGCGGCGCTGACCGAGCCGTCCGGGTCGTCGGTGGTGGACGGGGCGACGGAGAAGGCGAAGAGCATGAGCCCACGGTAGGCGGCCGGCGTACGACCGACGCGCGCACTCGGCGTGCCTGCTCGGCGTGGCGCGGCCGGCGGCATAACCTCGACCGCGGAGTGGCGCCACTCCCTCGCAGCCGAGCACCGAAGGACCACAACCCCCGCGCATGATCCGCTTCGAGAACGTCACCATGAAGTACGGCGCCAACGACGCGCCGGCTCTCGACGACGTCTCCCTGGACATCGGCCGGGGAGAGTTCGTGTTCCTGGTCGGGGCGTCCGGCTCCGGGAAGTCGACCCTGATCCAGCTGACCACCCGCGAGCTGTCCGCCACCCGCGGCAAGATCCTGGTCGCCGGGAAGGACCTGCGGGTCCTGCCCGATCGACGGGTCCCCCTGCTGCGACGCGAGATCGGCGTGGTCTTCCAGGATTTCCGACTCCTGGACGGCAAGACCGTCTACCAGAACGTCGCGTTCGTCCTGAAGGTGCTCGGAGCCAAGCGGCACGTCATCAAGCAGCTCGTGCCGGAGACCCTGGAGCTGGTCGGCCTGGAGGGCAAGGCCCGTCGCATGCCGCACGAACTGTCCGGTGGCGAGCAGCAGCGGGTCGCCATCGCGCGGGCCGTGGTCAAGAAGCCGCCGATCCTGCTGGCGGACGAACCGACCGGAAACCTCGACCCCGAGATCAGCGAGGACATCGTCAAGGTGCTCGACCGCATCAACAAGACCGACACCACCGTGGTCGTCGCGACCCACGATCAGGGCATCGTCGACCGCTTCGGCAAGCGTGTCATCGAGCTGCGCGGCGGCACGATCATCCGCGACGAGCAGAACGGGCGGTACACCGAGATGCTCGCGCCGACGGCGGCGCGCCCCACCCGCCCCGCCGGGAGCCCCGGACGCCCCGCGCGTGCGGGACGCACGCCGGCCGAAGACCCGACGATCACCGGCAACGCGCCGGTCGAACGCTGAGCGGCGCCGACATGCGACTGCAGTTCATGCTCGGCGAGATCGCCAGCGGGATCCGCCGCAACGCCTCGATGATGGCGTCGGTGGTGCTGGTCTCGATGATCTCGCTCTTCTTCATCGGCACCGGTCTGCTGGCGCAGCGCGAGGTCGATCTGGCCAAGGGCTACTGGTACGACAAGGTCCAGGTCTCGGTGTTCCTGTGCACCTCCCAGAGCAGCGACGTGCCCTCCTGCTCCGACGGCGCGGCGTCCCCGGCGCAGACGGCGTCGATCAAGCGTGAGCTGCTGGCCCAGCAGCCGCTCGTGGAGCAGGTCTACTACGAGTCCTCGACGCAGGCGTACAGCCGTTTCAAGACCCAGTTCGCGGCCAGTCCCTACCTGTCGCAGATCAGCCCGCAGTCGATGCCGGCCGCGTTCCGGGTCAAGCTCAGCGACCCCAAGAGGTACGGCGACGTCGCGAGCCTGGTGAGCGGCGCGAACGGCGTCGAGGCGGTGAGCGACCAGGGCAAGGTGCTCGACACCTTCTTCAAGATCCTCAACCTGTTGAGCATCGGCGCCGTCATCCTGGCCGGCCTGATGGCGGTGTGCGCGGTGCTGCTGATGACCACGACGATCCGGCAGGTGGCCTTCTCACGCCGGCGCCAGGTCGGCATCATGCGGGTCGTCGGCGCCTCGAACGCGGTGATCTACCTGCCGTTCGTGATCGAGACCCTGGTGGCGACCCTGCTCGGTGCGGTGCTGGCGATCGCCGGTCTGTGGGCGCTGATCCACTTCGGCATCAACCATCTGTTCAACCACGTCGGCAGCGGCGGCGACCTCGTGAGCCTGATCGGCACCGACGATCTGTGGGCCATCACGCCCTGGATGTTCGTCGGCACGGTGATTCTTGCGTTGTTCACGGCCTGGTTGACCCTCCGACGCCACGTCCGGGTGTAGATATTCGCTATGTCGATCCCGGTGCGTATCGTGCGCGTCCTCGCAGGCGCCCTCGTGGCGATCAGCGCGACCACGGTGTCGGTGCGGGCGTATGCCGACGACCCCGGCACGGCGAAGAAGAAGACCGACGCCCGGATCAAGACCACGGAGGCCGATCTCGACGACATCGGTGTGGCGCTGGTGGCTGCGCAAGCCAAGTTGGACAGCACCACGAAGGCCGTCGCCGGCGCCCGTCGGCAGGTGAGCGCCAAGCAGTCGGCCCTGACCGGAGCACAGAACCACAGCACGATCGTCGCCGGCGAGCTGAGCGCCGCGCAGGCGACCGAGGGTAAGAACACCGCCGCCATCAAGGTCACGGCGGCCGCCCAGGCGCACACCACCATCCTGGTCGGCGGCATCGCCCGGCGCAGCTATGAGGCCGGCGGTCTCGGCAACTTCGCGTTGACCCTGCAGATCCTCGGCTCCAACGGCGCGAACGGCTCGGATGTCGCCGACGAGGCGTCGATCGCCGACCTGCTGCTGCGCCAGCAGAACGGCATCCTCACCAAGTTGTCCAGCCAGCGTGCGACGCAGAAGGCACAGGGGCTGACCCTCGCGGCCACCCGTCGCCGGGTCGCCGGTCTGAAGATCCAGGCCGACAACGCCGTCATCGCCGCGACGACGGCTCGCAACGAGGCGCAGACCGCTCAGACCCGGCTCGTCGCCCTCCAGCGCACTCAGACCCTGGCCCGCAACAGCCTGTCAAAGCAGAAGACGGTCGAGCTGGCGAACCTGAAGACGCAGAAGGCCGAGTCGGCTCGGCTGGGCGGCATCCTGCGGTTGAGGGCGATCGCCCTGGCCAAACTGCAGCACCGCTCCTCATCCACCGCGACGGCCCGCCCCGCGACGTCCGCGCCTCGCGGCAACGGTTACTTCACCCCGCCGATGCCGCTGTCCAGCATCGTGTCGGTCTTCGGCATGCGGGTGAATCCGGTGTTGCACGTGCTGATGCTGCACGCCGGTGACGACTTCCCCTATGCCTGCGGCACCCCGGTGCATGCGGCGGCTCCCGGCACCGTGATCGAGGCGGCCACCGACAGCATCGCCGGCGGCCATATCGTGATCGATCACGGGTTCGTGGACGGCCAGAACCTCGCGAGCGAGTACGAGCACCTCAGCCGTTTCGTGGTCACGAGCGGACCGGTCACGCGCGGCCAGCTGATCGGCTACTCCGGTACGACGGGCCGCTCCACCGGCTGCCACCTGCACTTCGCGGTGCTCGACAACGGCACCTACGTCAACCCGATGATCTGGTTGCAGTAACCGGTTTGCCCCGCTCCGTACCATTGACGGGTGCCCAGAGAATCCGGCAAGAAGATCATTGCCAACAACAAGAAGGCGCGTCACGACTACCTCATCGAGGACACGGTCGAGGCGGGCCTCGTCCTCATGGGCACCGAGGTCAAGAGCCTGCGGATGGGCCGCGCCTCCCTCGGTGACGGCTACGCCAGCGAGCGTGACGGCGAGCTGTGGCTGGAGAACGTGCACATCCCGGAGTACCTGCAGGGCACCTGGACCAACCACTCCGCGCGCCGTCGCCGCAAGCTGCTCATGCACCGCGAGGAGATCGAGAAGCTGCTGATCAAGTCCCGCGAGAGCGGGCACACCCTGATCCCGCTGTCGCTCTACTTCGTCGACGGCAAGGTCAAGGTCGAGATCGCGCTGGCGCGAGGCAAGAAGCTCTACGACAAGCGGCAGGCGCTGCGCGAGCGGCAGGACGACCGCGAGGCGCAACGCGCGATGTCGCTGCGCCGCAAGCTGTAACGGCTACTCGCTGGTCTTGAGGGTGAGGCGCCACAAGGTCAGCCCTGCGAAGAGCACTGTCAGCACCAGGAGCATCGAGGCGGCGAGCGTGCCGTTGCTCAGCGTGTGCTCCCACAGCGGGTCCTTGTCGTTCAAGGTGAACCGGTCGAGGTCGACGGTCACCGCTGCCAGGCTGAATCCCCATCGGGCCGGCGCGAGCCAGGACACCTGCTCGAGCACGATCCGTCCCGTAACGGGGAAGAGACCGCCGCACAGCACCAGCTGCGCCATGATCGAGACCACCAGCAGCGGCATGACCTGCTCGGAGGTGCGTACGACGCTCGACATCAGCAGCCCCAGCGCCATCGCCGACAAGGCGGTGAGCCAGCACGCGATGATCAGCTCCAGGGTGGGCGAGCCCAGCAGGACGGCACTGCTCGGGGGCGCCTTGCGCGTCTCGACCAGCAGCACCAGCACGACAGCCTGCAGCAGGGTCAGCAGTCCGAAGATCAGCAGTTTCGCCAGGACGTAACCGGTGCTGGACAGTCCGACGGCCCTCTCCCGCTTGAAGATCGCCCGCTCTCCGACCAGCTCCCGCACGCTCACCGCCGTACCCATGAAGACCGATCCGAGGATCAGGATCACCAGGATCTGACTGGCCTCGATGCCGGACCGGGGGATCGGCTGACCGCCCTCCAGGAACGTCGTGAACGACAGGCCGTACCTGCCGGGCACCACCATCGTCAGCAGCGCCAACACGATCGGGAGCAGCACCATGAACGCCGCGTAGCCGCGGTCGGCCAGGATCACCCGGACGTGCCGCCGGGCCAGCGTGGACAGCTGCGAGGTGATGCTCTGCTGGCGCGGTGGCCGCTCCTGGGGTCCGCCGTCGCCGCGCGGCGCACGCAACGGACCGGCCACCTGCTCGTCCTGCAGGGGCGAGGTGCGGAACCGGTGCTGGACGCCGGCCGGGTCTGCCGTGACCGCGTTGAAGACGTCGGCGTGGTCGCGGGCGCCGAAGAACGGCAGCAGCTGGTCCGGCGGACCGAAGTAGGCGACCCTGCCGCCCGGTGCGAGCAGCAGCACCTTGTCGCAGACGTGCAGGTTGGCGACGCTGTGGGTGATCACCGCGACCGTCCGACCGCCGTCGGCGAGATCCCGCAGGGTCTGCATGACCTGCTTGTCCAGGCCGGGGTCCAGCCCGGACGTCGGCTCGTCCAGGAAGAGCAGGGACGGCCGGGTCAGCAGCTCCAACGCGACCGAGGTGCGCTTGCGCTGTCCGCCGGAGAGGCGGTCGACCCGGGTGTCGGCGTGCTCGGACAGCCCGAGCTCGGCCATCACCTCCTCGACGCGCTGCATCCGCAGGTGCGCGTCCAGGTCGTCGGGGAAGCGCAGCTCCGCGGCGAAGCGCAGCGCCTGACGGACGGTGAGCTGGCGGTGCACCACGTCGTCCTGCGGGACCACGCCGATGCGGTGCCGTAGGTCCTGGAAGTTCTGGTAGAGGTCGCGGCTGTCGTAGTAGACCTCGCCGCTGGTCGCGGGCTGCGAGCCGGTCAGCGCCTTCAGCATCGTGGACTTGCCGGCGCCCGACGGGCCGATGATCGCCAGCAGGCTCGACCCGGGCAGCGCGAACGACACGTCGTCGAGCAGCAGCTTGCCGTCCGACAGCGCGTACGACAGGTGGTTGGCGATGAATGCGACGTCGCCCTGGTCGACGCTGGCGACCAGCTGTCCGTGGCGCACCGTGAAGCGGGAGTGCCCGACCGCGAGCAGGTCGCCCTCGCCGAGCCGGCCCACCTCGACACGCTGCCCGTTGACGTAGGTGCCGTTGCGGCTGCCGAGGTCGTGCACCTCGAACCCGCCGTCCTGCGGCACCAGCTCGGTGTGCCGCCGCGAGACCAGCAGGTCATCGAGCACGATCTGGTTCTCCAGACCGCGCCCGATGCCGAGCACCATCGGACCCGACGGCTGCCATCCGCCGCGGTCCGGTCTGAACTGGTCGGGCGCCGGGATGACCTGCGGCACAGAGGAACTCACGGCGGCATACCCGCCTGGTTCGGGTCTGCGTTCGGGCATCGGACCGCTCGGCAGCTGGTAGCGGTCGAAGACGACGCCGGTGTTACTGGGTGCCAGGGCGGGCGCCGGGGCAGCGGTGGGGCGGCTGCGGGGCAGCTGCCCGGCGGGGACACCGGTCGGCTGGGGAGCCGGCGCCGGGACGAACCGGACCTGCAACGTCGGTCCCTGCGCGCCGCCGAGCCGGATGACGCCCCCGGCCGGTACGACGGTCGGTCCGGTGATCCGCCGACCGTCGATCCAGGTGCCGTTCGCGCTGCCGAGATCGCTGGCGACGACGGTGGCACCCTGGCGGGTCAGCCCGACGTGCCGTCGCGAGGCGCCGGCCTCGGGGATGCTGAGTTCGCAGTCGCGCGAACGTCCCACGGTGATCGACTCCCCGGGCGCGAGCGGGCGCACCCCGCCGGGGAAGGCCAGCGTGAGATCGCCCGCGTGGCCGCGGTCGTCGTATCCGTCCATGGAGGGTGCGGCTCAGACGCTCACGAGCCAGCCGTCGCGCACCTCGAACGTCGTGGCGCCGATGCCCAACCGGTCTCCCTCGTGCAGCGCTGTGCGCTCCACGCGGTGGCCGTTGACGTAGGTGCCGTTGCGGCTGCCGAGATCCTGCAGGACCAGCCCGTCGTCGTCGGCGGTGATCCGCACATGGTGGCGCGAGACCAGCATGTCGTCCAGCACGATGGAGTTGCCGCGGCCGCGACCGATCGTGAGCGCCTCCTCGTCGTCGGAGGCGTCCGCCGGCTCGGGGTCGCGCTGTGCGGAGGGCTGCTGCGCGGGCACGGGTGCGGGGACCGGTTCGGGGAAGGCGACCGGAGCAGGCGGCTCCTGACGCACCGGCGCGGGGGCCGGTGCAGGTTCGGGCGCGGCCTGCTTCTCCGGCGACGGGGCGGGCGCCGCGGCCGGGGCCGCCACCGGCGGGTGGATCGAGGACTCGGTCACGGGCGCGGGCGGCACGAAGACCTCACGCGGCTGCGGCGCGTCGAACGGGTGCGGTCCGGACCACCCGCGCGGCGCGGACGGGGAGGTCGTGCGATACCACACGATGGGTGCGGGCTGCGCCGGACCTGTCGGCCGGCCGGTGTCGCCCTGCTCGCCGTAGTGCTGGCGGGCGGGGGAGTCGCCACCTCGGGCCTGTGGGTCGCCGTACGGCGGCCGCTCGCCTCCTGCGTGCTCGCCGAAGTCCTGCCGGGCGGCACCGGTGCCGCCGTTCTCCGGCGGCCGGTAGGGGTCGTGCGGGTGGCTCATGGCGTCTCCACGTTTCGAAAAAGGCTCGGTGTCAGGCGTCAGGTGCTGCGAGGCTGGTCACATCGGGCCCCACACTAATGCTGCACGATGCGTGATCACGGCACTCCGGACTACCTTGGAGGAATGCAGGCTTCGCTGGCACCCCAGGCAACCCGGCGACACCGCGTCGTCATCATCGGTTCGGGCTTCGGTGGTCTCTTCGCCGCACGGGCCCTCAAGCGTGCCGACGTCGACGTCACGTTGATCTCCGGGACAACGCACCACCTCTTCCAGCCGCTGCTCTACCAGGTCGCGACCGGGATCCTGTCCGAGGGCCTGATCGCCCCCTCGACCCGCGAGGTGCTGGCCCGGCAGAAGAACGCGCAGGTGTTCTTCGGTCACGTCACCGGCATCGACGTCGACAAGCACCAGGTGGTCACCGACGCGCTCGACCAGCGGCACGTCTACGAGTACGACAGCCTCATCGTCGCGGCGGGTGCCGGTCAGTCCTACTTCGGCAACGACCACTTCGCACGGTTCGCCCCGGGCATGAAGAGCATTGACGATGCCCTGGAGTTGCGCGGGCGGATCTTCGGCTCCTTCGAACTGGCGGAGATGGCCGCGGCGTCCGGTCGCACCGACGACGTGACCCGGCTGATGACGTTCGTGGTGGTCGGCGCCGGGGCCACCGGGGTCGAGATGGCCGGCCAGATCGCCGAGCTGTCCAAGCGGACCCTGTCGCACGACTTCCGGGCCATCAAGTCCCAGCACGCGCACATCGTGCTGCTCGACGCGATGGACAAGGTGCTCCCGCCGTACGGCGACCGCCTCGGCGGGAAGGCCAAGCGCCGCCTCGAGAAGCTCGGGGTCACCGTCACGCTGGGCGCGAAGGTCGTCGACGTCGACGCCGAGGGCATCGAGTACGAGTCGCACGACGGCACCCGGCACCGCATCGAGGCGCTGTGCAAGGTCTGGGCAGCGGGGGTGTCCGCCAGCCCGCTCGGCCGGATGCTCGCGGAGAAGACCGGCGCACAGGTCGACCGCAACGGGCGGGTGCACGTCGAGAAGGACCTGACGCTGCCCGGCCACCCGGAGATCTTCCTGGTCGGCGACATGATCGCGCTGGACAATTTGCCCGGTGTCGCACAGGTCGCGATCCAGGGCGGCAAGTACGCGGCGAAGCGGATCAAGGCGCGGCTCGCGGGTACCCCTGACGACAAGCCGTTCCACTACTTCGACAAGGGTTCGATGGCGACCGTCTCGCGGTTCAGCGCGGTGGCCAAGATCGGCAAGATCGAGGTCTCCGGTTTCGTGGCCTGGGTCATGTGGCTGGGGGTGCACCTCGTCTACATCATCGGATTCAAGAGTCAGATCGGCACGTTCTTCCATTGGGTGGTGTCCTTCCTCGGCCGGGGCCGCGGTGAGCGCACCTCGACCGAGCAGCAGATCTACGCCCGGGTCGCCATTCAGAGGCTGGGCGAAGACTTCACCCCGTCCATCACCAACAGCGACGGCGATCTGGATCGCACGCGCGCGGTCGCCATCGACCGACTGGCCGGGGAGACCGGCTGACGGGAGCGGCGCACCCGCCTCCCTAGGGTGGGGTGCATGCCGCTGGACTATCAGGTCGAGACCTGCACGCTGCCCAACGGGTTGCGGGTGGTCGTCGCGCCGGACCACAACGTGCCCACCGTCGCGGTCAACCTGTGGGTCGCCGTCGGGTCACGCCACGAGGCGGTCGGCCGTACCGGGTTCGCGCACCTCTTCGAGCACCTGATGTTCCAGGGGTCGCGCAACGTCGCCGAGGGCGAGCACTTCTCCCGGCTGCAGGCCGCGGGTGCCCGACTCAACGCGACCACCTGGTTCGACCGCACCAATTACTTCGAGGTGGTGCCGACCGGCGCGCTCGACCTCGCGCTGTGGATGGAGGCCGACCGGCACGGCCACCTGCTCGATGCGGTCAACCAGGCCAACCTGGACAACCAGCGCGACGTGGTCAAGGAGGAGAAGCGCCAGCGCTACGACAACCGGCCGTACGGCAATGCATTGCCCGACATCTACGCCGCCGTCTTCCCCGAAGGGCACCCCTACCACCACAGCACCATCGGGTCGATGGAGGATCTGGACGCGGCGTCCCTGGAGGACGTGCGCTCGTTCTTCGCGGCCCACTACCGCCCTAGCAACACCGTCCTCACGTTGTGCGGCGACGTGAGCGTCGAGGCCGGATTCGACGCCGCCGCAAAGTATTTCGGTGACCTGCCGACCGTGGAACGCCCGCCGGTGCCGCCGACCGCGCCGCTGCCCCCGCTGACCACGCCGGTACGGGTGGAGCGCGTCGAGGACGTGCCGAGCGACCGGGTCTACATCGCCTTCCGGCTGCCCGGTGACCGCACGGACGACTACCTCGCCTGCGAGCTCGCGATGGACCTGCTCGCAGGAATGGCCACGTCGCGGCTCTACCGCCGCGTCGTACGCCGGGAGCGCCTGGCCGACCACGTCTTCCGCAGCGCGTTCGGTCTCGCCGGCGGGGTCTCGCTCGGCATGCTCGGCGCCGACGTCGCGCAGGGACACTCCGTGGCCGAGTTGGAGACCGCCGTGCACGAGGAGCTCGTGACACTGGCCGCATCACCGCCGACGGAGGAGGAGATGCAGGTGCTGCGCGCGGGCGCGACCCGCGACGTGCTGCAGGCCTTCGCCAGCACCCAGGAGCGGGCCGATTTCATCAGCCAGTACACCCTCCTGCACGACGACCCGACCTACGTGAACACCCATCTGGAGGAGCTGCTCGCCGTGACGCCCGAGCAGATCCAGCAGGCCGCGGCGCGGTACCTGCAGCCGGACAACACCGCCACGGTCGTCTACCGCAGGACCGACAGCGCGAAGGACGACGCATGACCAGCCTCGAACGCCCGCAGGTTCGACCGCCCGCCGCGTGGTCCTTCCCCGATCCCGTCGACACCACGCTGCGCAACGGCATCCCGCTGTCGGTCTTCCATCGACCGGGACAGCACGTGGCCTCGGTCCAGGTAGTCATCCGGCTGCCCGCGACCCTGGAGCCGGCGGACCGCGAGGGGCTCGCCACCATCGTGTCGCGGACCATGGACGAGGGCACCCGGTCGCACACCGCGGACGAGTTCGCCGGCCTGCTCGACGGCAGCGGCATTGCACTCGCGGCGAGCCAGACGCTGCTCGGCCTGACCGTGCAGCTGGAGGTCGCGACGGGTGCGCTGCGCCCTGCACTGGAGTTGGCCCTGGAGTGCCTGAGCGAGCCGGCCTTCCCCGAAGAGGAGGTCAGTCGCCATGTCGCGCAACGTCTTTCCGACATCGAGCGTGAGCTGGCCGACCCGGGGTCACGGGCTGCACTGGAGTGGATCGACGCCTACTACGACCCGACCGCGCGGGCCAGCCGCCCGGTCGCCGGGCGCACCGCGACGGTGCGTGCGATCGACGCCGCCGCCTGCCGCGACTTCCACGCCGCGCACGTGACCGCCGATGGCGCCCGGGTGCTGGTGGCGGGCGACCTGGACGCCGCCGAGGTGCATGCTGCCGTTGACGCGACGCTGGGCACGTGGTCCACGACGGGCACGGGGTCGGCCGGCTCCGGTGTGCTGGACCTGCCGCGTGCCGGCGGTGACCGCGTGGTCTTCGTGCACCGGCCCGGATCGGTGCAGACCCAGGTGCAGCTCGGGTGGGGCGGTCCGTCGCGACGTGTCGACGGCGGATGGGCGCCGTACCCGGTGCTGGCTTACTTGGTGGGCGGCTCACCCGGGGCGCGGATCGACCGGGTGCTGCGCGAGGACAAGGGCTACACCTACGGATTCGGCGCCGGTTTCCGGCCCCGCGGTGCCAGCGGCACCTTCGTGGCGGGCGGCTCCGTGCGCGGCGACGTGACCGCCCCTGCCGTGGAGCTGCTGTGGGAGGTGCTGGACGGCGTCGCCGACGGCTTCACCCAGGAGGAGCTGCGCTCCGGCGTGGACTACGTCGGGATGACGGCGCCGGGGCGGTACGCCACGGCGGACGCGGTCGCCGACGAGGCGGCGGCACTCGCGCTGGACGGCCTCGACACCGGTTTCGTCACCGACTACCTGCGCGACCTTCGTGGGCTGACCGCCGATGACCTGGCGCAGGCGTGGGCGCGATGGGGCAGGCAGCCTCGCACGCTGGTGCTGGTCGGGGACGCCGAGGCCCACGCGGACGCCGTACGCGCTCTCGGGCGCAGCGACGTCACCGTCGTCTGAGCGAGCTGCTCAGTCTCAGTCGACGTCGATCACGGCGGCGTAGGTGCCGATGCCGACCAGTGCGTCGCCGCGGGCTGAGCCGTCCGGGTAGTGGATCGTCTCCAGCAGACCGGTGCTCGGGTCGAAGTCGACGTCCTTGACCTCGCCGAGGTCGTCGCCGCGGGTGCTGAGCACCCGCTTGCCCATGAGCTGGTAGTCCTTGTCCGACAGTTCCTTCATCGGCCCGTCGGCCTCGGACAGCACCCCGACGTCGGCCACCGTGACCGCGTCGTCGCCGAAGCCGGTCACGTCGCTCCAGGTGAGGATCTCCCCGTGCTTGTCGGTCTTGCGCAGCACCAGCGCGGCGATCCTGCGCTGCGGGACGTCGATCACGAAGCGGGAGACCTTGCCCACCGTCTCCGCGGTGGCCAGACTCACGACCTTGCGTCCGGTCGCCTTCTTGAAACGCATCAGCGGTCCGCCTTCAACTGGGCCCGGAACTGCTCGACGGCCGCGCCGAAACCGGCGAGGTCGTGTCCGACGAAGTCCTTCGCGCTCGCCGGCACGATGAGGTGCTCGCCGGAGACGGAGATGGTGTCCGGCAAGGGGATCAGCACGTCGGTGCCACTGCTGCCCAGCGCCTCGGACGCCTCGATCTCGTAGCCGACCACGTCGCACTGGCCCGAACCGCCTTGCGACACCTCGATGATCACGTCGACGACCTTGCCGAGGTCGACGCCCGCGTCGGTGAGCACCTGCGAACCCAGCACGTTGCCGCCGGACCCGCCGCTCGACGCGGACCTGTCGAGGACGGCCTCGGTCGATTCGAGCACGTCCTCATCGGCGATCATCACCGCGTCGGCACCGAGGGAGGCCACCGAGGTCCACGCCAGGGCCTTCTTCAACGGCCCGGCGAACAGTCCGCGTCCCGCGAGGGTGAAGCCGCCGACCTGACCGCCGCCCGCGGCGTACACGACGTCCTTGATCTGAGCGACGTCCTCGCCGCCCATCGTGACCACCGGTCGTTTGGCCAGCTTGGAGGTGCGCATCAGGCGGGTCATCGGCCACCACCGCCCTTGGTGCGCGGCGAGCCGGCCGGATCGACGATCACGCCGCCGCGCCGTCGTCGTGCCTGCACGGCGAGGACGGCCCCCACGAGCAACAGGACGATCACCACGATCACGATCAACCAGACCCACCAGCTCATCGCGGAACCTCCATGTTGTCAGCCACATTCGTCAAACGACGGTCGCGGGGAAACCGCGGCGTCCGCACGGTCCGCCGATGCTTCCGACCCTAGTCCACCCCCGGGGTGCAACATGGCGGGCATGACCGACACCCCGGCACGATGGACGGCGGCGAGCGTCTATCCCGACATGTGGACCGACCCGGACCAGGACCCGCGCAACAGCGACGGCGTGAGCCCTGACGGTGAGCTCGCGACACTGCAGGACTACCTGCGGGATTATCGCTGGACCCTGCGGATGAAATGCGAAGGCCTGAATCCTGAGCAACTGGCGCGGCGTTCGGTGCCGCCGTCCACCATGTCGCTGCTCGGGCTGCTGCGTCATCTGGCCGAGGTCGAGCGCGACTGGCGCAACTGGATCAGCGTCGGCGAACGACTCCCCGGCCTTTACGGCGGAGACGACGGTGACTTCGACGGAGCCGTCGGCGAGCAGCCGGTCGTCGACGCCGCGTACGCCGACCTGGCCCGCGAGCAGGCCGCGACCGACGGGGCGCTCGCCGAGCACCCCGACCTGGGTGAGCGGCTGGGCGCGGACGGCATCGCGGTGCGCGAACTGCTCGTGCACCGCATCGAGGAGTACGCCCGGCACTGCGGGCACGCCGATCTGCTCAGGGAGTGCATCGACGGCCGGGTGGGCCAGTGAGGACCCCCGTCAGGAGGCGAAGGCCTCCGTCAGCACGTCCAGGCCCTCGCCCAGCAACTCGTCGGAGATCACCAGCGGCGGCAGCAGCCGGATCACGTTGCCGTAAGTGCCGCAGGTGAGGATGACGACGCCCTGCTCGTGGCACTTCTTCGCCACGGCCGCGGTGCGCGCGGCGTCCGGCTCCTTCGTGCCCGGCTTGACGATCTCGATGGCCAGCATCGCGCCCCGGCCACGGATGTCGCCGATCTCCGGCGTCGTCTCGGCGAGGGTGCGCAGCCGAGCCTTCACCAGGTCCTCGATGTGCGTGGCGCGCTCGAGCAGACCGTCGGCGGCCATGGTCTCGATGGCGCCGAGTGCCGCGGCGCACGCGACCGGGTTGCCGCCGTACGTGCCGCCGAGGCCGCCCGCGTGCACGGCGTCCATCAGCTCGGCCCGACCGGTGACCGCGGCGAGCGGCAGCCCGCCGGCGATGCCCTTGGCGGTGGTGACCAGGTCCGGTACGACGCCCTCGTGATCGCTGGCGAACCAGGAGCCGGTGCGCGCGAAGCCGCTCTGCACCTCATCGGCGATGAAGACGATGCCGTTGGCCGTGCACCAGTTCGCCATCGCGGACAGGAAGCCGGGCGCGGGGACGATGAAACCGCCCTCGCCCTGGATCGGTTCGATGATGACGGCGGCGATCTGGTCGGCACCGATGGTCTTCTCCGCGGCGGCGATCGCGCGCTGCGCGGCCTGCTCGCCCGTCATGCCGTCGGGGTCGCGGAACGGGTAGGACGTCGGCACCCGGTAGATGTCGGAGGCGAAGGGGCCGAAGCCCAGCTTGTACGGCATCGCCTTCGCGGTCAGGGCCATCGTCAGGTTGGTACGCCCGTGGTAGGCGTGGTCGACCGCGACCACCGCGGTGCGGCCGGTGGCGTAGCGCGCGACCTTGATCGCGTTCTCGACGGCCTCGGCGCCTGAGTTGAAGAGCGCCGACTTCTTGGCGTGGTCGCCGGGAGTCAGCTCTGCCAGCTTCTCGGCGACGGCGACGTACTCCTCGTACGGGCTGATCATGAAGCAGGTGTGCGTGAAGTCGGCGACCTGCTCCTGGACGCCGGCGACGACGCGGGCGTCGGAGTTGCCGACGCTCGTCACCGCGATGCCCGACCCGAGGTCGATGAGGGTGTTGCCGTCGACGTCCTCGATGACCCCGCCGCCCGCACGGGCGACGTAGACGGGCATCGTCGAGGCGACACCGGACGCGACGACCGCCGCCCGACGCTCGGACAGGGCTCGTGACTTGGGTCCGGGCAGCTCGGTGCGCAGCTCGCGCCGCTGGGCCAGCTCGGTGTGCTCGACGACGGACATGGGTACTCCTTCAGGACGGCTCCGGAACGACGACGACATCGTCCCGGTAGAAGTGTGCCACCGCGATCATTCGATATCGAAACGCAGATCAGCTGAGGCGCGCGAGCACCTCGTCGTGCAGCAATCCGTTGGTGGCCACGGCGTTCCCGCTCCAACAACCGTCGCGCCCGTCGAGGCCGGTGAAGCGCCCGCCGGCCTCGGTGACGATGGGCACCAGCGCGGCCATGTCGTAGTCCTCCAGGTCCGGCTCGGCGGCGATGTCGACCGCGCCCTCGGCCACCAGCATGTAGGACCAGAAGTCGCCGTACGCGCGGGTGCGCCAGCACTCGTCCATCAGCGTGACGACGGCGTCCAAACGGTCCCGCTCCCGCCAGCCGCTGAGGCTGGAGTAGGAGAAGGACGCATCGGAAAGCTTCGAGACACCCGACACCGCAATGGGTTTCGCGCTGGACAGCGAACGCCCGGTCCAGGCTCCGGTGCCGCGCCCGGCCCACCAGCGCCGCCCGAGCGCGGGCGCGGAGACGAGTCCGACGACCGGTTCGCCGGCATCGATGAGCCCGATGAGGGTCGCCCAGACGGGCACGCCGCGTACGAAGTTCTTGGTGCCGTCGATGGGGTCGATGACCCACTGGCGCTCGCCGGTGCCGGTGACGCCGAACTCCTCGCCCTTCACGCTGTCGCGGGGGCGGGCGCGGGAGAGCTGGGCACGGATGGTGCGCTCGGCGGAGAGGTCGGCCTCGGTGACCGGCGTGAGATCGGGCTTGGTCGAGACCGACAGATCGTCGGCGCGGAAGCGTCCTGTCGTGGTGGGCTCGACCGCGTCGGCGAGGACGTGCGCGATCCGTACGTCGTCGTCGTAGACGCGGTCGCCGGGTGGGATCATCCCGAGACCGTATCCGCGGAGGCCGCTCGATCGCGCGCCATCCCGATGCGCAGTACGTCGTGCAGATCCTTCGCGAGCTCGTGCGCGTCGACGAGGGTGCGGCTGACCGGAGGCAGTTTGGACAGGATGCGCTGCAGCCGGGCGGCCATCGCGTCCGCGTGTAGAGTCGCCGGCGGATCGACCGTCCAGCAGGCCGCAAGGACGGTGTACGACAGCTTGTTGAGGGCCGCTTCCAGTTCGCCCCAGCTGCCGAGCGTGAGGGGCAGGTCCACCTGGGCGATCTGCAGCACCTGCGCGCACTGCAACTGTTCGAAGGACAGGTCACGGCGCGCCTCGAAGCCCGCCGGCGTCGACTGCTCGCCGTCCGCCAGCATCACCAGCACCCGTTCGAGCGCCCGCAGCGCACGGCGGTACTGGCGTCGGACGAGGATGACCGGAGTGCCCCGGCTGCTCACCCAGATGACGATCAACGACGAGGCCGCGCCCACGGCCGTGTCGAGGATGCGCAGCCCGGCGATGTGCCCGACCGGCTGGTAGGGGTTGTTCGCGGTGGAGATGAGCAGCGCCATCGGCGTGATGAAGATGCCGCCGAGCGCGTAGTTGCGCACCACGACCATCTGCATCAGGAAGACCAGCAGCAGCGCGACGCCGAGTAGCAGCAGGCCGCGCACGTGCAGCGCGTGCAGCGCGAAGAAGACCAGCACCCCGGCGAGGGTCCCGGCGAGCCGGTGCAGCGCGCGGTGGGTCAGCGACAGGCGGTCGGCCCCCACGGTGATGATCAGCGCGGTGGTGAGCACGGCCCAGTACGGATGCCCGAGGTGCAGCCCGTACGACACGGCACAGGTGAGCAGCACCGCGGCCGCGAGCCGGCGGGCGGCGAGCCAGGGCAGCGACCGCTGGGACAGGCCCCAGCGCAGCAGGTAGGCGAACGACGGCGACCCCAGGTACCGCTGGCCCTCCATCTCGTCCGCAGCGACCGGCGCGGCGTGCAGACCGGCCAGGGAGATGCGGCGGACCAGGTCGGCGTGCAACTGCCGTAGCCGCAGGTTGTCCTGGGACCAGCGGCGGCTGCGCGGCTTCGACCCGACGGCCGCCTCCAGCACGGTGCTGGCGCGGAAGACGGCGGCGTACGCCCGGTCGCGCAGCAGGCCACGCTCGGCGGGATCACCCTGGTCGGGGACCGTCTCGGTGTAGGCGTGCACGGCCTCCTGGGCGTCGTCGACGGCGTCGTGGACAGTCGTGTCCCGCCTGGCGATCTGGATCAGCAGCGATACGGCGCAGGCGCTCCCGGTGCCCAGGGCGTTGATCTCGATCACCGTGTGGACAGGGACGTGCACGGTCGGCAGGTAGGACGCGATGGCCGCGCCCATGATCAGGAACATCGGTCCGGGCTGCTCGTTGACCAGTGCGTTGTAGGCCAGCACGACGACCAGCGAGATCAGGACCAGCACGATCGTGAGCAGCCACGGGCGCGACCCTGTGAGCGCCCCGAGGGTCACCGAGGCGAGGTAGCCGACGTACATCGTCGACAGGATCACCAGCCGCTCCCGCCACGGCCGGGTGCGCGCGATGGTCGCGAGGAACGCGCCGGTCAGGCCGATGATCGCCAGGGAGGGCGACAGGACCAGGCTGATGGCGGTGAGTGCGACGGCGGTGAGGAACGTCGCCTCGAGGGCGAACTTCCAGCGACCGGGCTCGACCGGTTTGATCTCGGTGAAGGTGAGCACCTGCCGGCTGACGGTCTCCGGCACACCCCAGGTCGCCACGGTCAGTCCCCGGCGAAGTCGGACACGAGGGGTGGTTCACCGGGTTCGTCCGGCTGGTCGTGGACAGCGCTGTGCTCGTCGGAGGTGCCGGCACGCGACCGCAGCAGCCTGCGCAGCGACTCCAGCCGCGACGGTCCCGCCGGGCCGGCGTTGCCGTTCGCGACCCACGCGTCCAGCCCGCACTCCGGCTCGTCGTGGGTGCAACCGCGCGGGCACTCGTCCGTGCCCGCGGCCAGGTCGGGGAAGTGGTCGATGATCCGGTCCAGGTCGACGTGCGCCAGGCCGAAGGACCGCACGCCCGGGGTGTCGATGACCCAGCCGCCGTCGGCGAGGGGGAGTGCCACTGCCGAGGTGGAGGTGTGCCGTCCCCGGCCGGTCACGGCGTTGACGATGCCGATCGCCCGGCCGGCGTGCGGCACGAGCGCGTTGACGAGGGTGGACTTGCCGACACCGGAGTGTCCGACGAGCACGGTCATCCGGTCCTGCAGGCGGGCGCGCAGGTCGGCCAGCCCGTCGGTTCCGTCGCCCTCCTCGGCGCCGCTCACAGACGTCGTCACGACGTACGGCACATCGAGCGAGACGTAGTCCTGCAGGAACTGGGCCGGGTCGCGCAGGTCGGACTTGGTGAGGACCAGCAGCGGGTCCATCCCCGCGTCGTACGCCGCGACGAGGCATCGGTCGACCATCCGCGGCCGCGGCTCCGGATCGGCCAGCGCGGTCACGATCGCGAGCTGGTCGGCGTTGGCCACGATGACCCGCTCGATCTTGTCCGAGTCGTCCTCCGCGGTACGGCGCAGCAGGCTCGTCCGCGGCTCGATGCGCACGATCCGCGCCAGGCTGCCCGGATCGCCGGTGGTGTCGCCCACCAGGCCCACCCGGTCGCCCACGACCACGCTCTTGCGGCCGAGCTCGCGGGCGCGCATCGCGATCACCGGCCGGTCCTGCACCAGGCAGGTCCATCGTCCGCGGTCGACCCCGATGACCAGGCCGATCACAGCGTCGGCATGCGCCGGACGCTCCTTGGTGCGCGGCCGCGAGCCGCGACGCCCCGGGCGCACCCGGACGTCGCTCTCGTCGTACTCGCGCTGTCTGCTCACCGGGTGCCGACCCGGTCCGCGCCACGCAGCATCGAGTCCCACAACGTCGTGAAGGTGGGCAGGGTCTTGGCCACGGTGCCGATGTCCTGGACCACCAGTCCCGGCACCCGGAGGCCGAGGACGGCGCCGGCCATCGCCATCCGGTGGTCGGCGTAGGTGTGGAAGACGTCGGGCGACAACGCTCGCGGGCGCACGATCAGGCCGTCGTCGGTCTCGGTGACCTCGCTGCCGAGGCGACTCAGCTCGGTGGCCAGTGCCGCGAGACGGTCGGTCTCGTGGCCGCGCAGGTGGGCGATGCCGTGCAGGTGCGACGGTGCGTCCGCCATCGCGGCCAGCGCGGCGATGACCGGGGTGAGTTCGCCGACGTCGTGAAGGTCGACGTCGAGGGAGCCGATCTGGCCGTCGCCGCGCACCGACAGGCCGTCGCGGTCCAGGCGTACCTCGGCGCCCATCATGTCCAGGATGTCGCGGATCTGGTCGCCGGCCTGGGTCGTCGTGTGCGGCCAGGCAGGCACCCGCACCTCGCCGCCGGCGACCAACGCCGCGGCGAGGAACGGCGCCGCGTTGGACAGGTCGGGCTCCACGTCGACGTCGAGCGCGAAGATCTCCGACGGCTCGACCCGCCACTGGTTCGCGTCGCTGTCGTCGACGATGACGCCGGCGTCGCGCAGCACCTCCACCGTCATCTCGATGTGCGGCAGCGACGGCACCGGCTTCCCGTCGTGCACGACGGTCACCCCGTCGTCGTACCGGGCACCGGCCAGCAGCAACGCCGAGACGAACTGGGAGGAACCGGAAGCGTCCAGATGCACGGTGCCGCCGGCCACCCGTCCTGACCCCTCGATCGAGAACGGCAGCCCGTCGCCCTCGACGGGCACGCCGAGCGCTCGCAGCGCGTCCAGCACTGGACCCATCGGCCGGCGGCGCGCACCCTCGTCACCGTCGAAGTGCACCCGGCCGCGCGCCAGGGCGGCCACGGGTGGCAGGAACCGCATGACGGTGCCCGCCAGGCCGCAGTCGATCTGCGCGGGGCCCTGCAGCGGCGCGGGATCGATCCGCAGCGTCTCGGCGTCCTCATGAGCGATACGGGTGCCGAGCGCACGCAGCGCGTCGGCCATCAGGAGCGTGTCGCGCGACTCCAGCGGCAGCCGCAACCGCGAGGTGTCGGCAGCGAGCGCGGCGAGCACCAGGTACCTGTTGGTGAGGGACTTGCTGCCGGGCACCGTGATGTCGGCATCGATCGGGCCGGCCGCGTGCGGCGCCTGCCAGTCGTGCGGATCCAGGGGAGGGTTGCTCATCGGGACCTACGGTATCGGCGCGCGGCCTACGCTCGCCCCCATGTGTGGACGGTACGCCGCGACGTTCAACCCCGACGATCTGGTCGACCAGATGGAGATCGAGCTTGACCGGACGGCCGACGCGACGCGCTCGGTCCTGGTCAACCCGCAGGAACCGCCCGCTGGGGCGCCCGACTGGAACATGGCGCCGACCAAGCAGGCACCGGTCGTGCTCACCCGGCCGGACCGCTCGGAGAAGGGCTCCGGCGAGGAGCAGGCGGTCCGCCAGTTGCGCCTGCTCACGTGGGGGCTGGTGCCGAACTGGGCCAAGGACATCAAGGTCGGCATCCGGATGATCAACGCCCGCGCCGAGACCCTGCTCGACAAGGGCGCGTTCGCCAAGGCGGCTGTCGCGCGGCGGTGCCTCGTCCCGGCCGCCGGGTGGTACGAGTGGCAGGTCAGCCCGACCGCGACCACCAAGGGCGGCAAGCCGCGCAAGCAGCCCTTCTTCGTGCACCGCGCGGACGAGGAACTGCTGGCCTTCGCCGGCGTGTACGAGTTCTGGCGGGACCGCAGCCTGGCCGAGGACGACCCCTCCGCGTGGGTGGCGTCGTTCTCGATCATCACCACCGGCGCCGAAGAGGGTCTGGACCGCATTCACGAGCGGCAGCCGTTCGTGCTCGACCGCGACGTGTGGCAGGACTGGTTGGACCCGGCCCAGCGGGACCCGGACTTCGTGCGCGCGACGCTGGCGGATCACGACCCCGGCCGGTTCGAGGCGTGGCCGGTGGGTGCGGCGGTCAGCTCGGGCCGCAACAACGGCGCCCACCTGCTCGACCCTGCGCCCGAGAGCGAGCTGGTCGGCGTCGTGGACCCCAGCACCGGCCAGGTGCTCGGCCCCGTCGAGGACTGAGCATGACGCTGTCGGTGAGGGAGATCGACACCCCGCAGGGGCCCGCGCGGGTGCATGTCGAACGCCCGGCTCGGGGGGCATCTCTCCGCGGCTCGCTGGTGTTGTCGCACGGCGCGGGCGGGGGAGTGCAGGCGGGCGACCTGGTGGCGCTGCGGGCGCTGGTGGACGACGGATGGACCTACGTGCGGGTGGAGCAGCCGTGGCGGGTGGCCGGTCGGCGCGTCGCGACGCCACCGCGAACGCTGGACGCCGCGTGGGTGCCCGTTCTCGCCGCGCTGTGTCGTGGCCGGTGGGCGCTGCCCTGGCCCCTGGTCGTCGGCGGGCGGTCCGCCGGCGCACGGGTCGCGTGCCGCACGGCCACCGGGGTCGGCGCGGACGCCGTCCTCGCCCTGTCCTTCCCACTTGTGCCGCCGTCGGGCGGGCCGAGCCGGGACCACGAGGCCCGGCTGGTGCTGGACGCCGGGCTGCCGCTGGCCGTCGTACAGGGTCTGCGCGATCCCTTCGGCACCCCCGACGACGTACGCCGCGCGTTGGGCGAGGCGGCCGCGGTGTACGCCGTCCGCGGTGACCACAGTCTCGGCAGGCACCCGGAGGATGTGCTCGTCGCGGCCGACCAGTGGCTGAGCACGCTGACGCAGTAGCGTCGAACGCATGGCACTTCGTATCGGGTACAAGGCATCGGCCGAGCAGTTCGGCCCCACCGAGCTGGTGGATCTGGCGGTGGCGGCGGAGGAAGCGGGCCTGGACAGCGCGTTCGCGTCCGACCACTTCCAGCCCTGGCGTCACGAGGGCGGCCACGCCCCGCACGCGCTGACCTGGATGGCGGCCGCGGGGGCGCGCACCGAGCGCATCGTGCTCGGCACCTCCGTGCTCACCCCGAGCTTCCGCTACAACCCGGCCGTGCTGGCCCAGACGTTCGCCACCATGGGGTGCCTCTACCCGGGTCGGGTGATCCTCGGCGTCGGCAGCGGGGAGGCGCTGAACGAGGTCGCCGTCGGACTGGACGGCTGGCCGGACTTCAAGGAGCGCTTCGCCCGGCTGCGGGAGTCGGTGCGGTTGATGCGCCAGCTGTGGACCAAGGACCGGGTCACCTTCGAAGGGGACTACTACCGCACCAGCGACGCCACGATCTACGACCGCCCGGACACTCCGATCCCCGTCTACGTCGCGGCGGGCGGGCCCACCATGGCCAAGTACGCCGGCCGGATGGGCGACGGCGTGATCGTGACCTCGGGCAAGGGTCGCGAACTCTACGAGGACAAGCTGGTGCCCGCCATCCGGGAGGGGATGTCGCTCGCGCACAAGGAGCCCGGGGACACCGAGCAGCTGCTCGAGGTGAAGATCTCCTACGACCGCGACCCGGAGAAGGCGCTGGAGAACACCCGGTTCTGGGCTCCGCTCGCCCTGACGGCCGAGCAGAAGAACTCGCTGCACGACCCGATCGAGATGGAGCACGCGGCCGACGAGCTGCCGATCGAGCAGATCGCCAGCCGCTGGATCGTCGCGTCGGACCCGCAGACGGTGCTCGACGGGATCGCGCCGTACGCCGAGCTGGGCTTCACCCACTTCGTCGTGCACGCACCGGGGTCGGACCAGCGCCGGTTCCTGTCCCAGTTCGCCGAGGACGTGCTGCCGGCGCTGCGTGAACTGTGACCCGCGGGGAATGTGACGCGACGTGACCCTGTTGGAACGAGGGTCATAGTCCGTCGTACCCCTCGTGAGGAGACAGCGTGTTCGCCCTGTCAGAAGCGCCGGCCGGCGAGGTCCAGCGCCCGGGTGCCCGTCCGCGAGGTGTCGCCCTCCCGGCGGCCCTGCGCCCCGCCGACGCGCCTCCTGCCGTCGGGCTAGGCTGGCGGGCGATGAGTGACAACGACACCGTGGCTGCCCAGGAGCGGGTGAACACCGACGACGGCAATGTCGACGTCTCCACCGAGACCGACGCCGAGCGCGCCGCCCGGTTCGAGCGCGACGCCATGCCCTACCTGGATCAGCTCTACAGCGCGGCGCTGCGCACCACGCGCAACCCGACCGACGCCGAGGACCTGGTGCAGGAGACGTTCGCCAAGGCGTTCGCCGCATTCCACCAGTACAAGCCGGGCACCAACCTCAAGGCCTGGCTGTACCGAATTCTGACGAACAGCTACATCAACAGCTACCGCAAGAAGCAGCGGCAGCCCCTGCAGTCCGACGCGGCCGAGATCGAGGACTATCAGCTGGCGCGCGCCGCGTCGCACAGTTCGGCGGGATTGCGGTCGGCGGAGACCGAGGCGCTGGATCACCTTCCGGATTCCGATGTCAAACGCGCGCTGCAGGAGATTCCGGAGGATTTCCGGATGGCCGTCTATCTCGCGGACGTCGAGGGTTTCGCGTACAAAGAGATCGCCGAGATCATGGAGACGCCGATCGGAACGGTAATGTCCAGATTGCACCGTGGTCGGCGAATGCTTCGTGAACTCCTGACCGATTACGCCACCGAGCGAGGCTTCATCCGTGAGGAGGCGCGGTCATGAGCGATGGATGCGACGCTTACATCAGCCAGCTCTACACGTATCTCGACGGTGAATTGAGCGATGCCGAGTGCGCCCAGCTCCAGGCGCACCTGGAGGACTGCCCGCCCTGCCTGCAGGAGTACGAGCGCGACGCGATCCTCAAGGCTCTCGTACGCCGATCGTGCACCTCCGAGCCCGCGCCGGCGACCCTGCGCGCGCAGATCCTCACCCAGATCACCGTGACGGTGACCGAGGTGCGTGTGCACCGCAGCTGAGGTCCTCCCTCCCATCCACCGACGAAGGCCCGCATCCCCCGAGGGGGGTGCGGGCCTTCGTCGTTGTGGTCGGTGAAGCGTCAGGCGTTGGGCTTCTTGCCGTGGTTGGCCGACTTGCCCTTGCGGGAACGACGCTTGCGTGCGCGCTTGCTCATGAGGTTCTCCTGCTGACCGGCGGCCTCGGAACGGCTGCGTTGGTCGATCGAATGCGGGTCCTAGAGTATCGCGCCGTCCCCACCGTCCCGACCACACCATCCCGACCGCCGATTCGGGCCCGTTCGGTGTGCACCGTCGAAAGGCTTGGTCAAGGCTCGGTAAATATTGCCAAATCTTGGCAAACCATACCGTTTTGAGGTGGACTTTTTACCCCCTCTTTTGACAAGGTCTTCCTCAGCGGACCGAGACACAGGCCCAAAGCCGTGAACCTACGGCACCCATACCACAGCCCAACGGGCCGAGAGAAGGAATTCACAATGCTCACTTCCACCACTTCCGCCACCACCGCCACCTCTTCCTTCAACGGCTGGCTCCCGCGCGTGACGTCCTTCAATGGTTGGTTGCCGCGTTGATCTCAATTCGGGAATCTTCCCACCTTTAGCAGCGCTAGCTTCGTTTCGTAGCTACCTCTTTTGAGTCGGCGAAGCAACTGCAAGGGGCGAGCGTGGCAGATCGTGGACCAAGGCTCATTCGTAGCCAACGGGTGTTGATCGCTGCGTTACTGTCGTTCGCTGTATTGATAATTGTTGCCGCAGGCTGTCTGCCACTTGAGATTGTTCGGTATCCGAGTTGGACTCCCACAGTTTCTCTTGCGGTGATCGGTGTTATTGCAGAGTCCAACCTGGGCCGCATACGTGGTGGCCACACACTGTCGTTGACAACAGTGGTTGTGTTGACCGCGCTTCCTCTGTCCGGCATGTACGGAAGCGTTATCGTCGCGGTCTCCAGTACTGCATTACTGGTCACGTCCGATGCTCCGTTCGTGGCACGTCTTTTTAACTCGGCGAACATTGCAATCTGTGGTGTCGGCGGGGCCATCTCATACTCGTGCAGTGGGGGTTATTCGCACCTAGGGCCCTCGACCAGCGCGACTGCCCTCATCGAGCACGTTCTCGGGCCGATGATCATCGCGACTGCTGTCCAACTGGCCTTGAATATCTTCTTCCTGAGCCTCATGATCGCGCTCGGAGCGCACCAGTCACTGGGGGTGACAGTGCGCGAGGCGCTGATCAACGGGTGGTCTCCCTATCCGATCTATCCGGTCATCGCATTCGTATTCGCCGTGCTCTGGGCATCGGCCAACTTGGGCGCGATCAGCATCCTGCCGATCGTCGCCCCCCTCCTTATCGCGCAATGGTCCGTTGCGTTACAGGCCGAGGAGAACGACGCGCACCTGCGAACGGTCGAGACCCTGGTCGCCGCCGCACAGGCGAGCCAGCCGATCCTGCACGGCCGAAGCGCCTGGGTGGACGTGGTGTCTCGGGAGATTGGGCTGGAGCTTCGTCTTTCCGCTTCCCTCATGCACTCCCTGCAGTACGCCGCCCTCCTGCACGACATCGGCCTGGTCGCACCGGCCGCGCACACCCCGGGCGAGCGCCTGACCGGCAAGGAGCTGCGGTGGATCAAGGCCCACCCGCAACAGGGAGTGCGCATGCTGCAGGGCATCGACTTCCTCTCGGACGCCGTCGTCGCCGTAGGGCATCATCACGAACGGTGGGACGGCAACGGTTACCCCTCCGGCCTGGAGGGTGAGCAGATCCCGTTGCTGGCCCGGATCCTCGCCATCGCCGACGCCTACTGTGCACTTCTGGCCGCGGATCCAGACGTGAGCGCGGAGCAGCTCACATCGGTCGCCGAGCGAAGTCTCGACGCGCTGCGCCCGCTCGCCGGTCTGCAGTTCGACGCCGTCGGCCTGGAGGCTCTGGCGCACGCCCAGCCACGGATCGTAGAATCTCTGAGCGTCCTGATCGCCCGTCAGCCACCGCAACCGATCACCGGGGTGGACCCGCACCTGCCATGGGTGTCGGCCATGTTCGCCTCTGCCCGGGCGGATATATGAGGTTGCGCCAACCCGGTGTCCTGCGGTGGCGATTGCGCTTGGTGTGGGTGATCCTCGCGGGCGTCCTGGTGCTCGCCGCCTTCGTCCGCGTCGTGAGCACAGCCGTGGGCGGTGCCCGGATAGCCGGCTGGGACGCCGCGATCCTGGCCACCCTGACGGTCGCCATCGCCTTCGGGTCGGCGTTGCCGGTGCAGATCGGACGAGCCCGCGCAGTCGCGCCACTCGCGACTGCAGCGTCGGTCGCGCTCGCCCTCGCGTCGAGTCGGCCGCACCAGGCGCCGGTGAGCTACTCGCCCTCCATCGTCATCGTGTGCGCCGCCATCGGATACGCGGCTGGTATCGGTCTGCGACGTATCTGGCAGAGCGACACCAGCCGGTCGGTCGCGGTCGCGGTGCCCGTCGTGACCGTCTCCGCGATGTCGCTGCTCTACCGGTGGTTGCCGCTCTGGGGCGGTCACACCAGTGCGGAGATGTATTCCGATTGGGACTCCCAGCGGTGGAAGGCGGTCTGTGTGATGACCGTCGCCGCGCTGCTCCCGATCCTCGGGGAGCTGCTCATGATCGGCCTCCTGGTCAGCCCGATCCGGACGATCGGTGCGTTCCTCGCCGAGACGCTGCGCGACCTGGGTCCGATCTACGGTGCCGCTCTGTCCACCGGTGTCGCGATGGCCATCGGCCTGCAATCACTGTCGCTGTGGGCAGTCCCTCTGGTCGTGATGCCGCTCGTCCTCGCCCGGTCGGCGCTGCGACGCGCGTACAGCGTGCAGCGTGAACGACGCCAGACGATCGCCGCGTTGTCGACGATGACGGACGTCGCGGGATACACCCGCCCCGGTCACTCGGCCCGGGTCGCGGACCTGGCGCGCCGGGTCGGTGAATGCATGCGGTTGACCGAGCAGGAACTGACGCTGCTCGAGGATGCTGCGCTCCTGCACGACATCGGCCAGGTCTCGCTCAGCGCACCGATCCCCGGTGGCGCCACCGTCGAGGCCGCCCCGCTGGACCAGCTGAGCATCGCGCTGGAGGGCGGCTCGATCGTGCGACGCAGCGGAGTGCTGGACGATCTCGCCGTCATCATCGAGGCGCAGACGATCCAGTACCGGCAGGTGCGCGAGTTGGGCGAGGACGTCCCGGTCGCCGCGCGCATCATCAAGGTGTGCAACGCCTTCGACGACCTGACCTCGGGGAACGAGATCATGGAGGACTCGGCGTTCGAGCGATTGTCGCTCGGCCTCGGATACGAGTACGACCCGGCCGTCGTCACCGCGTTGAAGGATCTGTCCGGGCGACACGAAGAGGTGCGCAGGATCCTGCGCTGAGCACCGGCTTCGACGCGTCGGGGTCGTGTCAGGTCGAGGCCTTGGGGGAGCCTCCACCGAGATCGGCGTCGTCGTAGGGCACCGGGTCGTAGGCGGAGACCCGTGGGTCGTCCTCGTCGGCGAAGTAGTCGGCCACGATGGTCTCGTCGGCGCCGCGTGGCACGAAGCGCTCGAGGACCACGGTCAGCACGGCCGACACCACGATGTTGATGATCAACGCGGTGAACGCGATGTAGCCGAGCTTGCCGATGATCGGGATGTCGGCCGTCGAACCGCCGAAGTGCGCCACCTTGGTGGCCGGGTTCGCGACGCCGTACGCCGTCCACGTGCCGTAGACCATGGCGACCGCCCAGCCGATCAGCAGGGCCCAGCGGTGGAACCAGCGGGTGTAGAGGCCGAACACGATGGCCGGGAACGTCTGCAGGATCCAGATGCCGCCGAGCAGCTGCAGGTTGATGGCGTTCTGCTTGTCCATCGTGAGGACGAAGCCGACCGCGAAGATCTTGACCACCAGTGAGGCGATCTTGGAGACCTTCGCCTCGTGCTCCACGGTGGCGTCCGGGCGCAGCCACTCCTTGTAGATGTTGCGGGTGAAGGTGTTGGCCGCCGCGATCGACATGATGGCCGCGGGCACCAGCGCGCCGACGGCGATGGCCGCGAAGGCGATGCCGGCGAACCAGCTCGGGAACTGGTCCTCGAACAGCTGCGGGATGACCAGCTGGGCGTTCGGCTTGCCGTCAGCGCCGATCGGGGTGGTCTTGGCCGCGCTGGCGACCCAGCCGAGCAGCGCGAGCAGTGCCAGCAGGAAGGAGTACGCCGGCAGGATCGCCGCGTTGCGCCGGATGGTGTTGCGGCTCTTGGCCGACAGGCTCGCGGTGATGGAGTGGGGATACATGAAGAGCGCGAGCGCCGATCCGAATGCCAGTGTCACGTAGGCCCATTGCTGCTTCGGCCCGACCAGGATCGAGCCGTTCGGCTTGCCGGTGACCTTGTTCGCGGTCTGCATCTTGGTGTTCGCGGCGTCGAAGATGTGCCCCCAGCCGCCGACCTTGGTCGGCAGATAGATGACGGCGACGACGATGACCAGGTAGATCAGCGCGTCCTTGACGAAGGCGATGATCGCCGGCGCTCGCAGACCGCTGGTGTAGGTGTACGCCGCGAGGACCGCGAAGGCGATCAGCAACGGCAGGTCCTTGGCGAACCAGTTGCCGCTGCCGCCGATCCCGGCCACTTCCAGGACGGCCTGGATGCCGACGAGCTGCAGGGCGATGTAGGGCATCGTCGCGATGAAACCGGTCACCGCGATGGCGAGCGACAGTCCGCGCGATCCGTAGCGACCACGGACGAAGTCGGCCGAGGTGACGTATCCGCGTCGGTGGCTGACCGACCACAGCCGCGACATGAAGAAGAAGATGATCGGGTAGGCAACGATCGTGTACGGGACGGCGAAGAAACCGGCCACCGCGCCGGTCGCGAACATCGCTGCGGGCACCGCCACGAACGTGTACGCCGTGTAGAGGTCGCCGCCGAGCAGGAACCAGGTGACCCAGGTGCCGAACGAGCGGCCGCCGAGGCCCCACTCCTCCAGGCTCTCCATCGAGGACGCGCGCCTCCAGCGGGCTGCCATGAAACCCATCACGGCGACAATCACGAAGATCACGATCAGCACCGTGAGGGCGACCCCGTTGACACCGGTGTTGGGGCGCGACGGGTCTGCGGCGGCGTGCACCACGGCGAGGGTGTGCGGCGTGATCATGCGTCACCCCGCTCGTTGCGGGCCATCGGACGGTGCGGTCGTGCGCGTTTCACGACGACGTACGCGGAGTAGGTGAATCCTGCGCAGAGGAAGACCCACAGCATCTGGTACCAGACGAAGAACGGGAACCCGCCGAGCTCGGGGGAGCGTCGGGAGTACCAGCCGACCGGGATGAGGGCCAGGCACGGGATCGCCAACAGGACACCCGCCAACACCTGCAAGGGGCGATTGGCGGGAGGTGCACCGTCCTGCGAATCCGGTTGGTGGGACACGGGAGACCTCCTGTCGCCGCGCACGACGGACCTGGTCCCGTCGGCTCTGCCCCGCAAACTATCGCGTGACCCGGGTCACACTGTGGTGCGGCTGGGCGTGTCCTGGGACCGGGCCGGGACGGCGCGGCTGCCCCGGAGCGTCGCGAGGTCGGTCTCGCAGCGGCGCTCCAGCTCGGCCAGTTCGGCGAGGGAGTCCTCGATGTCGCGACGACGCGCCTCCAGATCGGCCCGTCGGTCGCTGATCTGGTCGAGCAGGTACTGCAGCTGACCGACGCGACCCGGCTGATCGTCGTACATGTCGACGATCCTGCGGATCTCCTCCAGTGGGAAGCCGAGGCGTCGTCCCCGCATGATGAGGGCCAGGCGGGTGCGGTCGCGCTTGCTGAAGACCCTTGTGGTGCCCCGGCGTTCGGGGGAGATCAGGCCGAGCTCCTCGTAGTGCCGCAACGTCCGGTGGGTGATCTCGAATTCGGTCGCGAGCTCGGCGATCGACCACGTGCGCTCGCGAGTTGTCATGGCGCCCAGCGTGCTTTACGTTTACGTCAACGTCAAGTGCGTCGACGACCAGGCTCGACGCGCCGAACGCCCTTCACGAGAGGCACCTGATGTTCGAGCTCACCAAGGACCACGACGACTTCCGCCACGCCGTCCGTGACTTCGCGGCCGACAAGATCGCGCCGCACGTCGCCGGATGGGATCGCGAACACCACTTCCCGTCCGACCTCATGCCGCAGCTGGGCGATCTCGGGCTCTTCGGTCTGGTCGTCCCCCAGGAGTACGGCGGCGCCGGGCTCGAGCACGGCGGCTTCACCTATCTGTGCCTCGCCATCGAGGAACTGGGCCGGGTGGACCAGTCGATCGGCATCACGCTGTCGGCGGGGGTGGGCCTCGGCATCAACCCGATCCTGAGCTACGGCACGGAGGAGCAGAAGCAGACCTTCCTGCCCGACCTGGTCGCCGGTCGCACGCTGGCCGGCTTCGGTCTGACCGAGCCGGACGCCGGCTCCGATGCGGGCGCGAGCCGTACGAAGGCGACGCTGGCCGACGGGTCCTGGACGATCAACGGCGCCAAGGCGTTCATCACCAACTCGGGCACCGACCGCACCAGCGTCGTCACCGTCACCGCCCGCACCGGCACGGCCGCCGACGGGCGACCGGAGATCAGCGCGATCATGGTGCCGTCCGGCACTCCCGGGTTCACCGCGGAGAAGCCCTACGACAAGCTCGGCTGGCACATCTCCGACACCCACGGCCTGACCTTCGCCGACTGCGTCGTGCCGGAGGGCAACCTGCTGGGGGAGCGGGGACAGGGTTTCCGACAGTTCCTGAAGATCCTGGACGACGGCCGGATCGCCATCTCCGCCCTGGCCCTCGGCTGCGCGCAGGCGTGCCTGGAGCTGGCGACGGACTACGCCAAGACGCGCAACAGCTTCGGCCGTCCGATCGGGGTCAACCAGGGCGTGTCCTTCCAGCTCGCCGATCTGGCGACCTCGGTGGAGGCGGCCCGTCTGCTGACCTACAAGGCGGCCTGGCTGAAGGACGAGCAGGAGGCCGGGCGCCGGTCCGTCGCCGAGGTGAAGCAGGCAGCGGCCATCGCCAAGCTCTACTCCACCGAGGCGGCCGTTGTGGCCACCCGCACCGCCACCCAGGTCTTCGGCGGCAACGGCTTCATGGAGGAGTACCCCGTCGCGCGGTTCTACCGCGACGCGAAGATCCTGGAGATCGGCGAGGGCACCTCCGAGGTGCAGCGCATGGTCATCGCCCGCGGCCTGGGTCTGCCGGCGTGACGCACCCCACCGACCCGCGCGTCCAGGACGCCCGGAAGCGGCTGCGGGCGGCGTACGACGCGGCGGCCGAGCCCACCGAGGCGGCGCGCGCCAAGCTGGATCGTCAGTCGAAACTGTATGTGCGCGAACGCATCGCGCTGCTGTTCGACGAGGGTTCATTCGTCGAGGACGGGCGTTACGCGAACTCGACCGCGGCGGGCCTGCCCGCCGACGGCGTGGTCACCGGGCGGGGGACCGTCGACGGGCGCGCCGCCATCGTGGTGGCCAACGACCCGACCGTGAAGGCCGGTTCGTGGGGCGCCCGGACGGTGGAGAAGATCGTGCGCGCCACCGAGGCGGCGCTGCGCGAGGAGCTGCCGATCTTCTGGTTCGTCGACTCCGCAGGCGCCCGGATCACCGACCAGGTGCAGCTGTTCCCGGGCCGGCGCGGTGCCGGTCGGATCTTCCACAACCAGGTGGCGCTGTCCGGCCGGGTGCCGCAGATCTGCTGCCTCTTCGGGCCGTCCGCCGCCGGCGGCGCCTACATCCCGAGCTTCACCGACGTGCTGATCATGGTCGAGGGCAATGCCTCGATGTACCTGGGCAGCCCGCGGATGGCCGAGATGGTCGTCGGGGAACGGGTGTCGCTGGAGGAGATGGGCGGCGCGCGGATGCACTGCACCGTCAGCGGAGTCGGCGACCTGCTGGTCGAGGACGACACCGAGGCCATCGAGCTGGCGAAGCTCTACTTCTCCTACATGCCCTCGACCTGGCGCGACGAGCCGCCGTCGTACGCCGCGGAAGCCCCTGTCGCGCAACTGGACTCCGACACCGTGCCGGAGGTCGAGAGTCAGCCGTTCGACGTGCACGACGTCATCGACGGCCTGGTGGACGAGGACTCCTTCTTCGAGATCAAGCCGCTCTTCGCGCCCGAGCTCGTCGTCGGGTTCGGACGGATGGACGGGCGCACCGTCGGTTTCGTCGCGAACAACTCGGCGGTGAAGGGCGGCGTGCTCTTCACCGACAGCGCGGACAAGGCCGCGCGCTTCATCTGGACGTGCGACGCGTACTCGATCCCGCTGATCTACCTGGCCGACGTGCCCGGCTTCATGATCGGCTCGGAGGTCGAGCGCGGCGGCATCATCCGGCACGGCGCCAAGATGGTCTCCGCTGTGTCCGAGGCGACGGTGCCGCAGTTCTGCGTCGTGGTGCGCAAGGCGTACGGCGCGGGTCTCTACGCGATGGGCGGACCGGGATTCGGTCCCGACGCGACGCTCGCCCTCCCCACCGCGCGGATCGCCGTGATGGGCCCGGAGGCAGCCGTCAACGCCGTGTACGCCGGCAAGATCGCCGCGCTCGAAACCGACTCCGAGCGTGAGCAGTTCGTGCGCGAGAAGCGCGAGGAGTACCTCGAGGACGTCGACATCCAGCGCCTCGCGGCGGACCTCGTCGTCGACGGCGTGGTGGAGGCAGAGGACCTGCGCGGTGAGCTGCTCGCCCGCCTGCGCTACGCCGTACGCCGGGACCGTTCGTTCACCGAGCGGCGGCGGGCCATCCCGCCGGTCTGACCCGCCTCAACCGAGCCGGCCCGTTCAGGCGGGTTGCTCGGCGCCGGCCCCCGCTCCGACCAGGGTCGTCTTCGAGGTGCCGAAGCTGATCCCCTTGCGTTCCGAGCCGATCAGCGTCAGCAGGATCACCGCGATCAGGACGGGCACGATCGTCACGGACAGCGCGAACGCGTAGCCGTGGGAGGACGCCAAGGACTGCTGGATCGGCAGGTTGAACGCCGCCAGGCAGTTGCCGAGCTGATAGGTGACGCCCGGGTAGAACCCGCGGATCTCGTCGGGCGACAACTCGGTCAGGTGCGCCGGGATCACGCCCCATGCCCCCTGCACCATCACCTGCATCAGGAACGAGCCCAGGATGATCAGGCCGAGGCTGGTGGAGTAGGCGAAGAGCGGCACGACGGGCAGCCCGAGGACGGCGCACGCGATGATCAGCACCTTGCGCCCGTAGCGCTCCGACAGCATCCCGGCGATCGCGCCGCCGGCGATGGCGCCGATGTTGTAGATGACCGCGATCCACGTCGCCGCGCTCTTGCTGAAGCCCAGGCCACCGTCGTTGCTGGCCTTGAGGAACGTCGGGTAGAGGTCCTGGGTGCCGTGGCTCATCCAGTTGAACGCCGTCATCAGCAGCACCAGGAAGACGAACCGCTTCCAGATGGTCGGGTTGGCGAAGATCTGCCGCGCCGAGGTGTTGGTCTGCTTGACGCGCTTCTGCGCGGTCTCCCACACCTCCGACTCGTGCACCCGCGAACGGATGATGAGGCTGATGGCCGCCGGGATGATGGAGAGGGCGAACATCCAGCGCCAGGACAGATCCAGCCAGCCGGTGACCACGAGCGCGGCCAGCGCGGCGAAGAGGTAGCCCATCGAGTAGCCGCCCTGCAGCAGGCCGGAGAAGAAGCCGCGTCGTTCGGCCGGGATCTTCTCCATCGCCAGCGCGGCGCCGAGACCCCATTCGCCGCCCATGCCGATGCCGTAAAGCATCCGCAGGCCGATCAGCAGCCAGAAGGCGTTGTTCGGCACGAAGGCGCACGCGAACCCGACGACGGAGTAGAAGACGACGTCCACGATCAGCGGCAGGCGACGTCCCGAGCGGTCGGCCCACAGCCCGAAGAGGAACGCACCGACCGGGCGCATGACCAGCGTCATCGTCGTGATGAACGCCATCTCACCGAGGGTCTTGTGGAAGTCCTTGGCGATGTCCGCGTAGATGAGCACGACGATGAAGTAGTCGAAGGCGTCCATCGCCCATCCGAGGTACGCGGCAGCGAACGAACTGCGTTGATCTGAGGTGAGTTTCACCTTGGTCGGTGCGGTTGCTGCGTCGGACATCCGTGGCTCCTTAGAACATCGGTTGTCTGTGCACCGTACTCATCGCAGTGGCGTACGTCTCATCCGTGTGGTGCGCTCCAGAGTTCGTGCCAGGCCACGTCCAGCTGCGCGAGCATGTCGCGCAGCGTGGTGAGACTGACGCCGACCACGTTGTGGAAGTCGCCCTCGATTCCCGTCACATACGCGCCGCCGAGCCCGTCGACCGTGAATCCACCTGCGACAGAGAGAGGTTCGCCGGTGGCGACGTACGCGTTGATCTCGGCGTCGCTGAGGTCGGCGAAATGAACGACGGTCGAGCAGGTCACGCCGAATGTCGCGCCGGTGGAATCCTCGCGTTCGTCGATGAGCCAGTGACCGGTGTGCAGGACACCCTCCCGTCCGCGCATCGCCCGCCAGCGCTCGGTGGCGGTGTCGGCGTCGCCGGGCTTGCCGTAGTCGCGGCCGTCCATCTCGAGCACCGAATCGCAGCCCAGCACAACGCAGTCCGCGAGGTCGTCGCGGCTGCTCACGTCCTCGCACTTGGCCCTGGCGAGCAGCAGGGCCACGTCGGCCGGCTCCAGATCGCCGTACGCCGCGCGTGCCGTCGCCACGACGGCCGGCTCGTCGACAGCGGACACCACCACCCGTGGTTCGACACCGGCCGAGCGCAGGGTGGCGAGGCGGGCGGGAGAGGCCGAGGCCAGCACGAGACGCACCCCGCGACCCTACCCACCCGCCGAGCCCTCGGTTGAGATCCCGAATCGAGACGGTGCGTCAGGCCCAACATCGGGTCAAGCCCGGAACTCGCGTGGTGCCTGTGGATAGCGCGGTCGGTAGATCGCGCAACCTTGGCACGCTCACGCCATGCGCCGACGTCCGTTGCCCCGTGAGCTCGGCGAGGCGTTCTCGCGAGCGCAGGCGATGGACGCCGGAGTGAGGCCGAAGCGTCTCGAGGCGGGGGACCTCACCAGGCCATTTCGTGGCGTACGCGCGACGTCCCCGGCGGTGGACCTGGAATCGCGGGCGCGGGCCCTGCTGACTGTGTTGCCCGACCGCGCAGTATTCAGCCACGCATCTGCAGCCCTGCTCTGGGGGATCCCGCTACCGCGCCGGCTCGAGAGCGGCGAGGATCTCCACATCACGCTTCCTGCCGGTGCCAGCACGTTCGTCCGAGGCGGCGTGGTGGTGCACTACGGAGACCGGGACACGACCAAGTGCCCCGCTGGACTGAGCGTCACCGCACCTGGTGCAACGTGGTGCGATCTGTCAGCCGGCATGGCCGTTGCTGACCTGGTCATTGCGGGCGATGATCTCTGCTTCAGATCTCTCACCGATCGTGCCGGGCTGCAAGCGGCGCTCGTGGCGCATCCGGGTCGGCGCGGTCGGGTCGCGGCCCGATCGGCGTTGCCGCTCATCCGGGACGGAAGTGCATCGCCCGGTGAGACTCGTACACGCCTGCTCCTGGGCCGCTGGGGTCTGCCCGAGCCCGAACTCAATGTCGATGTCTTCGACCGGAGCGGTGGATGGTTGGCGCGGGTGGACTTCCTGTGGCGTGCCCACAACGTGGTCGCCGAGTACTACGGCGCGGTGCACGAGAAGTCATGGGGCAGGGACCTGACCCGAGCAGCCCAGTTGGAGGATGCCGGGTACCGCGTCGTCGTGATCACCGCGCGCGATCTCCGGGGCGGCGCGGGCGAGCTGCGTGCCCGGCTGGGCCGACTGATCGTGCCGTGAGATCCCGCTTTGAGCAGGTGAGTCTTTGGGCGCACTGGGGTGAAACGGGATGTGAGCGCGCCCAGGGTGGCAGGAAGGGGTCAGCCGAGGCGCTTGTCGACGTAGCACCAGCGCCAGCCCTCGCCAGGCTCGAACGAGCGCATGACCGGGTGCCCGGTGTTGCGGAAGTGGCGGTCGGCGTGCAGCCCGACCGAGGAGTCGCAACAGCCGACGTTGCCGCAGGTGAGGCACAGGCGCAGGTGCACCGGCACGGTGCCCTCCCGGGCGCAGTCCGGGCATCCCTCGGGGGTCAACGGATCGACCGCGACGGGTGCCTCTTCCAGGTGGTCGCACTCGAAGGTGCGCGATTCGGGGGTGAGCAGCAACTCCCGGCGCACCTGCTGGGTACGGTCCTCCACCACCGCGATGGTCGACTCCTCGACGTCCAGGTAGCGCATCGCCTCGTCGAGCACCTCGTGGTCCATCACGCCCTTGTCCCTCATGTGCAGCACCTTGGCGCGTTCGGACTGCAGCATCTGCATCCGCAGCCGGCGGTAGGTCTGCGTCGGCGTCTCCACCTGCAACCCGCCGCCGAGTCGCTCCCACACCAGGTTCGCCCGCCGGTCACCCTGCTGCCGCAACTGCCGGACGATCTCCTCGGGCAGGTCGTCCTCCTCCTGCATGATCTCGCCGAGGCGGGACCTGCCCGCGGTCACCGCCGCCTGCACCAGTTGCGCCTGCTGCAGTGCGTCCTCGCGCGGATCCGGAGCGTGCAGGCCGAGCCGACCCGCGACCCAGCCGAGCGAGAACCCCTGCAGCAGAAGGGTGCCCACGGTCACGACGAGTGCGATGAAGATGATGGCGTCGCGCTCGGGGGTGTTCTCGGGTAGCAGGAACGCCGCGGCGATCGTCACCACCCCGCGCATACCGGCCCACGACGCGACCAGCGCCTCCCGGCGGGTCAGCTGCGGCTGCTCGAAGTCGATGAAGCGGTTGACGAACTGCCAGATCGCCAGGTAGATCGGGCGCAGCGCGATCACGGTGACCAGCACGACGAGGCTGATCAGCACCACCTTGGTCGCGCCGAGGCGGGAGTTGGTGATGCCGTCGACGATCGAGTACACCTGCAGGCCGATCAGCAGGAAGACCGTGTTCTCCAGCATGAAGGTGATGGAGGCCCAGTTCGTCCGCTCCGACACCCGCGACTGGGCGGTCTGGATCAGCGGCGCTTCGTGGGCGAGCAGCAGGCCTGCGATCACGACGGCGACGACGCCGGACGCGTCGATCCTCTCCGCGGGCAGATAGGCGACCCACGGGGTGAGGAACGAGAGCGCGACGCTGGTGATCGTGTCCTGGATGTGCTTGCGGACCTCGGCGATGACCCGATAGGCGACGTAGCCGATCAGCACGCCGCCGACGGCGGCGACGATGACATCCCACGTCACGCCGTACCAGGTCAGCGTCGCGCCGCCGATGAGCACCTTGGCGATGTTGACCGTGCTCAATGCGGTGGCGTCGTTCAGCAGCGACTCGCCCTCGAGGATGAGCACGACCCGCCGGGGCAGGCCGATCCGCCGGGCGATCGCCGTCGCCGCGACGGCGTCCGGGGGCGCCACGATCGCGCCGAGCGCCAGCGCGGCGGCGAACGGCACGTCCAGCAGTTTCCAGGCGATGAGGGCGACACCGAACGCGGTGAAGAGCACCAGCAGGATCGACAGTCCCAGGATCTGGCGCTTGTCCCTGCCGATGTCGACCAGCGAGGTGCTCGACGCGGCCGCGAACAGCAGCGGCGGCAGGAATCCGAAGAGGATCAGATCCGGGTCGATGTGGATCGGGTCGACGCCGGGCAGGAGCGAGTACGCCGCACCGACTGCCACCAGCAGCAGCGGAGCCGACGTGCCGATCCGGCGGGCGACGGTGGCGACCACCACGACGGTGATCGCCACGAAGAAGACGGCGAAGGCGACATGCACCCGGTAAGTCTGTCAGGGGCGCGGTAGCGACGTGGGTACGCCGGAGACCTCAGGAGGTCGTGCGCGCGGTCTCCGGTCCGCCGAGGGTGCCGAGCACCGCCTGCCGCAGCGTGTCCAGCCCGACGCCGCCGATGTCGAGCGCGCGACGGTGGAACGCCTTGAGGTCGAACGCCGCACCCTCGCGATCCTGCGCCTGCTCCCGCAGCTGCATCCAGATGCGCTCGCCGATCTTGTAGGACGGAGCCTGGCCGGGCCAGCCGAGATAGCGGTCCAGCTCGAAGCGCAGGAACCCCTCGGCCATGTCGCAGTGAGCGGTGAGGAACGTCCACGCCTTGTCGTAGGTCCAGTCACCCCCGCCGACCTCGGCCGGTGCCGGGAAGCCGCAGTGCACGCCGATGTCGAGGACGACGCGGGCCGCGCGCATCGACTGCGCGTCGTACATGCCCATCAGCGTGCCCGGATCGTCGAGGTGGCCCAGCTCCTGCATGAGCCGCTCGGCGTAGAGGGCCCAGCCCTCGCCGTGCCCGGAGGTCCACGCGTCCATCCGGCGCCAGGAGTTGAGCAGGCCCGAGCGGTACATGGTCTGCGCGACCTGCAGATGGTGACCCGGGACGCCCTCGTGGTAGACGGTCGTCAGCTCACGCCAGGTGCCGAACTGCTCGACGCCCTTGGGCACCGACCACCACATCCGGCCCGGCCGGGAGAAGTCCTCGCTCGGACCGGTGTAGTAGATGCCGCCGGACTGGGTGGGCGCGATCATGCACTCGATGCGCTGCACCGGCTCCGGGATGTCGAAGTGGGTGCCGCCGAGATCGGCGATGGCGCGGTCGGCTTTGTCCTGCATCCAGTTCCGCAGCTCGGCGGTGCCGTGCAGCTGGTAGGCCGGGTCGGCGTCGAGTGCCGCCATGGCCTCCTTGACCCCGGCGCCCGGCGTGATCCGCTCGGCGACCTTGCGCATCTCGCCCGTGATCCGCGACAGCTCCTCCTGGCCCCACGCGTAGGTCTCCTCCAGGTCGACCGTGGTCCCGAGGAAGTGCCGCGAGTGCAACGGGTAGAGGTCACGGCCGCACGCGTCCGCCTCGGGAGCCCGCGGCAGGATCTCCTCCTTGAGCCGCTGCCCCACGGCGACGTACGCCCGCGCGGCCTCGCCGATCTGGTCGGCGATGGCCGGATGCTCGGCGGCGTACGTCGTGAAATAACCGTCCGCCGCGGTGTGGTCCTGGGTCTGCTGGATGCACGCGAGCACCTGACGGCGCGGCGCCACCATGCCGCGGTCGGCCGCCGCGTGCAGCGACTCCAGCCACTGGTCGAGTGCTCGCGGCATCGCGCTCATGCGGGCGCCGATCGTCGCGAGACCCTCGGCGGTGTCGGTGCTCATCAGGTCGATGACGTCGCGCATCTCCTGCATCGGCGAGGCGATGACGTTGAGCGACATCAGGGGTGTGCCGGCCTCGAACTCCTCCACCACCAGCTCCAACCGCTCGGTCATCGCGGCGATGGTGACCTGGTCGACGTCGTCGGTCGCGGTCGCCCCGCCGAGCGCCGCCAGCGTGCGGCGTGCCTGGTCGGCGACCTCGGCACGACCGCCGGGGGAGAAGTCGTCGAGCCGGTCGTCGTAACCGGGGACGCCGAGCTCGGTGGCGAGGATCGGGCTGAGCCGCATGGACGCGTCGTGGTGGGCCTCCGCGATCGCGTCGACGGGCGTGGGCGTGCGGGTGGTCGTGTCCTCGCTCATCCCGCCAAGCTATCGCGCGGCACCGACGACGGCCGCCGGTCCAAGGTCCCGGCCGACCCTTGGGAGAACCCTGAACCACCGTTGGCCCCGCGTTCACGTGCCGTCGTTAGCGTCCCGATTCATGAGAAGACCTATGTATGCAGCTGCCGCCGTCTGCGCCGTCGCCTGCACGGCCGTGACGATCACCGGACCGGCCGACGCCACCCAGATCAGCACCGTCTCCGGCACCACCGCGGCCGCGCAGCTCAAGCTCGGGATGACCGGCACGCCGGCCGACGCCAAGACCGACCTCGGCGCCCTGGTGGTGAAGGCGGCGGACTCGATGACCGGGTATGACCGGTCGCTCTTCCCGCACTGGCGAGACGCCTCGACCAACGGCTGGCCGGTCGCGCCGAACGACGCCTGCGACTCCCGCAACGCCGCGCTCTACCGCGACGGCACCGACGTCACCTTCTCCTCGACCTGCACGAACGCCCAGGGCACCTGGATCGACCCGTACGGCGACGGTGTCTACAACGCGTCCTCCGACATCGACATCGACCACCTCGTCCCGCTGGGCGACGCGTGGACGACCGGCGCGGACAGCTGGAGCACCGCCGAGCGCACTAGCTACGCGAACGACCCGTTGGTGCTGGTCTCCTCCAAGGACACCCTCAACGAGGCCAAGGGCGACCGCGACCCGTCGCAGTGGACCCCGCCAAACGCCGATGCGGACTGCCTCTACGCGACCCGCTGGGTGCTGGTGAAGACCAAGTACGCGCTGTGGGTCACCTCGGCCGAGAAGAGCGCGCTGACCACGATGCTCGGGAGCTGCTGAGCGCCGCTCAGGCGCGCGGCAGCGCCGAGCCTTTCCAGCCGCCGCCCCCGCGGCCGGTCCATCGGGATCGCGCGGGGGCCGCCGGGGGAGCGGCAGCGCCGGCGGCAGCCAGCACCGCGATGACCGCGGCGATCTCCTCGGCCGTCGCATCACCCGAGATGACTTGCAGGGTGGGCGCTTTCGCCGTCTGGTCGTCGCTCATAGCGGGATGTTGCCGTGCTTCTTCGGCGGCAGGGTCTCCCGCTTCGTGCGCAGGGTGCGCAGCGCGCGGGTGACGTAGCTGCGCGTGTAGCTGGGCGGGATGACGGAGTCGATGTAGCCGCGCTCCGCGGCGAGGTAGGGGTTCGCCAGCGCGTCCTCGTACTGCTGGATCAGCTCCTGGCGGGTGGCCTCGACGGCGGCCGGGTCGTCCGGATTCGCCTCGCTCGCCGCCTTGATCTGCTTGCGGTAGAGGATGTTGGCCGCGCCCTGCGCACCCATCACCGCGATCTGCGCCGTCGGCCAGGCGAGGTTGACGTCGGCGCCCAGGTGCTTGGAGCCCATCACGTCGTACGCGCCGCCGTACGCCTTGCGGGTGATGACGGTGACGAGCGGGACGGTGGCCTCGGCGTACGCGTAGAGCAGTTTGGCGCCGCGACGGATGATGCCGCCCCATTCCTGGTCGGTGCCGGGCAGGAAGCCGGGCACGTCGACGAACGTCAGCACCGGCACGTTGAACGCGTCGCAGGTGCGCACGAAGCGCGCGGCCTTCTCGGAGGAATTGATGTCGAGGGTGCCGGCGAGCTGCAGCGGCTGGTTGGCCACCACGCCGACCGGATGGCCCTCGACACGCCCGAAGCCGGTGAGGATGTTGGGCGCGAACAGTGCCGAGGTCTCCAGGAACTCGCCGTCGTCGAGGACGTGCTCGATGACGGTGTGCATGTCGTAGGGCATGTTCGCCGAGTCGGGGATGAGCGTGTCGAGCTCGCGGTCGAAGTCGTCGATCTCCAGATCGGGCGTCGCGTCGAAGACGACCGGCTCGTCCATGTTGTTCGACGGCAGGAAGGACAAGAGCTCCTTCACGTAGGAGATCGCGTCCTCCTCGTCCGAGGCCATGTAGTGCGCGACACCCGAGCGGGTGTTGTGGCTGCGCGCGCCGCCGAGCTCCTCCATGCCGACGTCCTCGCCGGTCACCGTCTTGATGACGTCCGGTCCGGTCACGAACATGTGCGAGGTCTGGTCGACCATCACCGTGAAGTCGGTGATCGCGGGGGAGTAGACGGCGCCGCCGGCGCATGGCCCCATGACCAGGGAGATCTGCGGAACGACGCCCGAGGAGTGCACGTTGCGCCGGAAGATCTCGGCGTAGAGGCCGAGGGCGACCACGCCCTCCTGGATGCGGGCGCCGCCGGAGTCGTTGATGCCGACGACCGGGCAGCCGATCTTGGCGGCCAGGTCCATCACCTTGACGATCTTCTCGCCGAAGACCTCGCCGAGGGATCCGCCGAACACCGTGAAGTCCTGGGAGAAGACGCACACCGGGCGGCCGTCGACGGTGCCGTGGCCGGTGACCACGCCGTCGCCGTACGGGCGGTTCTTCTCCTGCCCGAAGCTGGTCGACCGGTGCCGCGCCAGCTCGTCGAGCTCGATGAACGAGCCCTCGTCCATCAGCAGCTCGATGCGCTCGCGGGCGGTCAGTTTGCCCTTCGCGTGCTGTTTCTCCACGGCGCGCGCCGACCCCGCGTGCACGGCCTCGTCGTTGCGCTGATACAGGTCGGCGAGGCGCCCTGCAGTCGTGTGCAGATCGGGCTGATCGTGCTGGGAGGTTTCTCGGACGCTGGCCCCATCGGTCATGCGACCAGACTCTAGCCTTGTGGCCGTGAGCCACGATCTGCGAGCCGACGTGCTCCGTGACGCCCTGGCGGCCACGGTGTGGCGTGAGGTCGCCGTGCACGACGAGGTGGGCTCGACCAACGACCTGCTGCTGGCCGATCCGCGGCCCTGGCGGGTCGTCACCGCCGATCACCAGAGCAGCGGCCGTGGCCGGCTCGATCGCTCTTGGGAAGCGCCGCCCGGCACCTCCATCGCGCTGTCCTGCACGCTGCCCCTGCCGGCGGACCAGGCTCGCTGGGGGTGGGTTCCGCTGCTCGTGGGCGTGGCGGTACGCCGCGCCGTCGCCGAGCTGACCGGCGTACAGCTCGCCCTCAAGTGGCCCAACGACCTGCTCGCGCTGACGTCCGAGGACGCCGAGTGGCGCAAGGTCGCGGGCATCCTGTGCACGGTCGCCGGGGGTGAGGCACCCGTCGTCGTGGTGGGGATCGGGCTCAACGTCCACCAGAGCGCTGACCAGCTGCCGACCGACGTGTCGACGTCGCTGCGCGAGTGCGGTGCCGACGTCGCGCGCGAGGACCTGATCGAGTGCATCCTGCGCGAGCTGCTGCTGATCCAGCGGCAGTGGGCCACCTCGGCCACCGACGACGACTACCGCGCCGCGTGCATCACCGTCGGGCAGCGAGTGCGGCTGCAGACCGGCGCCGAGCGCCATCTGACCGGTGACGCCGTCGGGGTCGATGCCGCGGGTCGGCTGCTGATCACCGCGCAGGGGCAGACCACGGCGTACGCCGCCGGCGACGTCGTGCACGTGCGGCCCACCGACGACGCGCCCAGCTCGGAGCCCGAGCCGCCGGCCGTCCTCTCGCCGGCCGGGGAGCTGGATCCTGCGGAGTTCGTCGACGCCATCGAGGCCCGCCTCATGGGCCACCCGCGCTCGATGCGCCGCAGCGAGATCAGTCGTGCCTCGGGGATCTCGCAGGACCAGACCGCGACGATGTGGCGTTCGCTGGGCTTCGCCCGCGCCCGGGACGACGAGGTCTTCTTCGGCGAGGCCGACCTGGAGGCGCTGCGCCGATTCGACGGCCTGGTGCAGGACGGTCTGCTCGACCGCACGACCGGGCTGGCGCTCGCGCGGGCCGTCGGACGATCCACCGACCGGATGGCGATGTGGTCGCTGCAGCTGATCGCCGACATGGTGAGCGGCGACCGCGGCGGTGTCGATAGCGACGTCGCGCAGCGCACGGCGGCGCTCACCGTCGAGCTCGCGGAGCGGATGTCGCCGCTGGTGGACTACGTCTGGCGTCGCAACCTGTCGGTGGCGATCTCGCGGATGATCGCCGACTCCGAGCCGGAGTCGCACATCGGGATCGTGCGCACCGTCGGATTCGCCGACCTGGTCAACTTCACCCAGCTCGTCCGCCGCCTGAGCGAGCGGGAGCTGGCGCAGTTGGTGCTTCGCTTCGAGTCGCTGGCCTCGGACATCGTCGGCGCGCACGGCGGGGCGATCGTGAAGACGGTGGGCGACGAGGTGCTCTTCACCCACACGGCGGTCGAGGGCGCCGTCGACATCGCCTTCGACCTGCGGGCCGCCGCGGAGGCCGACGATCTGGTGCCCACGATGCGCGTGGGAATGGCGCGCGGCCGGGTGCTCGCGCGCCTCGGCGACGTCTACGGCACCACGGTCAACCGGGCGAGCAGGCTGACCGGTGCTGCCAAGCCTGGCAAGATCATGGTCGATCAAGAGGTCATGGACGGCCTGCCCGACGGAGCCGCGGTGCGCGTGCGGCGCCGTAAGCGGGTCGACCTGGCCGGCATCGGTGCCACCGATGCCTTCGTCATCGAGCGACCTTCGCAGTGAACGCAGAAGGCGCAGATAGGCTCACTACATGACCAAGGTCCTACTGGCCGAGGACGATCCCACGATCTCCGATCCCCTGGCGCGAGCCCTGCGCCGCGAGGGGTACGACGTCATGGTGCGTGCCGATGGAGTGTCCGCGCTCGCCGCGGCGTCGACCGGCCCCGATCTGGTGATCCTCGACCTCGGCCTGCCCCAGATGGACGGGCTGGAGGTCTGTCGGCGGATCCGATCGACCGGGATCGTGGTGCCGGTCCTCATCCTCACCGCCCGCGCCGACGAGGTCGACACGGTCGTCGGACTGGATGCCGGTGCGGACGACTACGTCACCAAGCCGTTCCGGCTGGCCGAGCTGCTGGCACGGGCGCGGGCGCTGCTGCGCCGTTCCAGCTCCGACGAGGGGCAGGGCGCGCGGGTGCGCATCGACGCCGCCGGCCGACGCGCGTTCAGCGGCGACCGCGAACTGCAGCTGACCGCCAAGGAGTTCGACCTGCTGCGGGTCCTGGTGCGCGAGGGCGGCAAGGTCGTCTCCCGCGAGGACCTGATGCGCGAGGTCTGGAACACCGTGTGGGTGGGATCGACCAAGACCCTCGACATGCACGTCTCGGTCCTGCGCCGCAAGCTGGGCGACGACGCGACCGACCCCCGGTTCATCACCACCGTGAGGGGCGTGGGTTTCCGTTTCGAGACCGACGACGGCGATTTCTAGGTGACGCTGCAGAACCGCCTCGTCGGCGTCATCGTCCTTGCGGTCGCCATCCCCGTGGTGGTCGTCGCCGCCGTCGCCGCGATCGCGGCATCCACCTGGTGGATCTCCCTGCTGGTGATGGGGGTCGCCCTGGTGCTCGGTGTCGGCTCGGTGCTGTTGTCCGCGTCGCGGATCGAGTCGGTCGTCGACCCTGTGCGGGAGTTGGCCGACCGTGCCGACCGACTCGCGGACGGCCCGATCTCCTTCACCCCGCTGCGGACCGGGATGGACGAGGTCGACCGGATCGCGGCCTTCTACGAGATGCGCTCCACCGAGCTCACCCGAATGCTCGCGGCGGAGCGGGAATTCGCATCGGACGCCAGCCACCAGCTGCGTACGCCGCTCACCGCGCTGCTGATGCGGCTGGAGGAGATCTCCTCGGCCGAAGACCTCGATGCGGCCCAGGAAGAGGCGCAAATCGGGATCGCCCAGGTCGAGCGACTCACTCAGGTGGTCGACGAACTGCTCGCCCGGTCCCGCGGCACGGTCGACGCGCCGAGCAACATCTCCCTCGACTCGGTCATCGCGGCGCTGCAGCTGGAGTGGCAGCCGGCGTTCGAGACCGCGCGGCGCAGCGTGCTCGTGAGCGGTGAGCGCGGGCTGCACGTGTCCGCGACCCGCGTGGGTCTGGCGCAGATCCTCGCGACCCTGCTGGAGAACGCCCTGATCCACGGCGCGGGCACCGTCGAGGTGCGAGCCCGCCGCAGCGGGCCGTCGGTCGTGGTGGAGATGAGCGACATGGGTGCCGGGGTCGACCCCAACCTGGCACCGCACATCTTCGAACGACGGGTCACCACGGGCGGGACCGGGCTGGGCCTGGCCCTCGCGCGCGACCTGGCCGAGGTGAGCGGCGGCCGGCTGGAGCTGCGGAACGCTCAGCCGGCGGTCTTCGCGCTCTTCCTGTCGGCGGCGACGTCGGACTGAGCGGCGTCGCCCGGCGCGGCCGGGCCGTCGTACTGCTCGTCAACGGCGTCCCCGGGCAGGTCGGCCACGTCCGGCTCGTGGGCGAAGACGAACCTGCGGTAGGCCCAGAAGCGGAAGAGCGTGCCGAAACCGATGCCGATGAACGCCGCGACGTTGAGCTCGAGCCTGCCGTGCACATGGAAGGCGTAGTGCGCGAGCGCCACCCAGCCGGCGGAGACGGCCAGCGCGATCCCGTTGACCACGAAGAACAGGACGACCTCGTGGTGCACCGGACGGTTGCGCCGGTGCCGGAAGGTCCAGTAGCGGTTGCCCAGCCACGCGAAGACGGTGGCGACGGCGCCGCTGACCAGCTTGGCGGTGGTGATCTTGTGCTCCATCGCGCCGCTCACCAGCAGGTTGAAGCCGCCGAGGTCGATGACGAACGAGATGAGGCCGATGACGCCGAACTTCGCCAGTTCGCGCCAGAGGACGTCGAGAGTGAGGCGTAGGCGTTGCAGCACCAGGGAAGGGTAAGCCCGTCGGCTGCGATCGTTACAGTGACGGCGTGGATCGACCCCTTCCTGCCCCCGGTGGTTTCCCGATCGTCGGCATCGTCGGCGGCGGGCAACTCGCCCGCATGTGCGCCGGACCCGCAGTGGAACTCGGCATCACCTTGTCGGTGCTCGCCGAGTCGACGCAGGCCGCGGCGGCGTTCGCGATCCCGTCGGCGCCCGTCGGCGCGGCGGACGACCTCGAGGCGGTGCGCGCGTTCGCCCGTGACTGCGACGTCGTGACGTTCGATCACGAGCAGGTGCCGCAGGACGTGCTGGCCGCGCTGGTGGCCGAGGGCGTCACCGTGCACCCGTCGCCGGAGGCTCTGGTGCACGCCCAGGACAAGCTGGTCATGCGGAACCGCCTGTCGCAGATGGGGATTCCGTGCCCCGCGTGGGCGCAGGTCGATGACGTGGCAGCGTTGCGCGCGTTCGGCGAGGCCCACGGGTGGCCGGTCGTGCTGAAGACGCCGCGTGGCGGGTACGACGGCAAGGGCGTGCGCGTCGTACGGACCGCTGAGGACGCTGCCGATTGGTTCGCGCACGGCGAGCCCCTGCTGGCCGAGGAGAGCGTCGACTTCGTCCGGGAGCTGGCGGTGCTCGTCACGCGCAGCCCGTCCGGGCAGGCGTCCGTCTGGCCGATCGTGCACACCGTGCAGACCGACGGCATCTGCACCTCGGTGGTCGCGCCGGCGGCCGACCTCGACGAGGAGCTCGCGGGGGAGCTCGCGGCGACCGGCCTGCGGATCGCCGGTGAGCTGGGGGTGACGGGTGTAATGGCCGTCGAGGTCTTCGAGCTCGCGGCGGGTGACGGGGCGGCATACGTCGTCAACGAACTCGCCATGCGGCCGCACAACAGCGGGCACTGGACCCAGGACGGCAGCGTCACCAGCCAGTTCGAGCAGCACCTGCGCGCGGTGCTCGACCTGCCGCTCGGCGCGGTGACGCCGCGGTCGCCGTGGACCGTGATGACCAACGTGCTCGGCGGGGATCCGGAGCGGCACGGGCAGCTCTATCCGACGTACAAGCACCTGATGGCGCGCGATCCCGCGCTGCGCATCCACCTCTACGGCAAGAGCGTGCGCCCCGGCCGCAAGATCGGGCACGTCAACACCTACGGCACGGATCTCGCGGAGGTGACCGCCCGTGGGCGGCACGCCGCCGACTACCTGCAGGGAGTGATCGACGAATGAGCGCTGTGGTCGGCGTGGTGATGGGGAGCGACTCGGACTGGCCGGTCATGAGCGCGGCCGCCGAGGTGCTCGCCGACTTCGGCGTGGACTACGAGGCCGACGTCGTCTCGGCCCACCGGATGCCGCACGAGATGGTGGCGTACGGCGAGCAGGCGGCCGGTCGCGGGCTGCGGGCGATCATCGCCGGTGCCGGGGGAGCGGCGCACCTGCCGGGGATGCTGGCCTCCGTCACGACGCTCCCGGTGATCGGGGTGCCGGTGCCTCTGAAGTACCTCGACGGGATGGACTCGCTGCTCTCGATCGTGCAGATGCCTGCCGGGGTGCCGGTCGCGACGGTCTCGATCGGGGGCGCGCGCAACGCCGGCCTGCTGGCGCTGCGCATCCTGGCGGCCGGGGAGGGCGCCGAGGCTGATCGGCTGCGCGCCGCGATGGCGGACTTCCAGGCGGACCTGAAGACCCAGGCGCAGGACAAGGGCGCAGCCCTCCGGTCGCGCCTGGCCGACGTTACTGACGAGTAGGATGGGCACCGTGAGCGGCAACAAGGAATTCGACCTCTTCCGGATCAACGAGGACCACGAGGCGCTGCGCGAGGCGGTGCGCGACATCGCGGACGACAAGATCGCGCCGTACGCGGCCGAGGTCGACGCGGAGTCGCGCTTCCCGCACGAGGCGCTGAAGGCGCTGGTCGCCTCCGACCTGCACGCGCCGCACATCGGCGAGGAGTACGGCGGCGCGGGTGCCGATGCGCTCGCCACCTGCATCGTCATCGAGGAGGTCGCCCGCGCGTGCGCGTCGTCCTCCCTGATCCCGGCCGTCAACAAGCTGGGCTCCATGCCGATCATCCTGGGCGCCTCGGACGAGGTGAAGCAGAAGTACCTGCCGCGGATCGCCTCCGGCGACGCGATGATCTCCTACGGCCTGTCCGAGCGCGAGGCCGGCTCGGACACCGCGTCGATGCGCTGCAAGGCCATCGCCGACGGCGACACCTACGTGCTCAACGGGCAGAAGTCGTGGATCACCAACGCCGGTGAGTCCAAGCTCTACACCGTGCTGGCCGTCACCGACCCGGACGGCGAGCGCGGCCGTAACATCTCGGCGTTCGTCGTGGAGAAGGACGACGAGGGCTTCGACTTCGGTGCCAAGGAGCGCAAGCTCGGCATCAAGGGCTCGCCGACCCGCGAGCTGCACTTCGACGGCGTACGCATCCCTGCCGACCGCATGATCGGAGCACCCGGTGAGGGCCTGAAGATCGCGCTGCGCACGCTCGACCACACCCGCGTCACGATCGGCGCGCAGGCGGTCGGCATCGCGCAGGGTGCGCTGGACTACGCCCTCGGTTACGTCAAGGAGCGCAAGCAGTTCGGCAAGGCCATCGCGGAGTTCCAGGGGCTGCAGTTCATGCTCGCCGACATGGCGATGAAGCTGGAGGCGGCGCGGCAGATGGTCTACGTCGCCGCCGCGAAGTCCGAGCGCGGCGACGACGACCTGTCCTTCTTCGGTGCGGCCGCCAAGTGCTACGCCTCCGACGTCGCGATGGAGGTGACCACCGACGCCGTTCAGCTGCTCGGCGGCGCCGGTTACGTGCAGGACCACCCGGTCGAGCGGATGATGCGCGACGCGAAGATCACCCAGATCTACGAGGGCACCAACCAGATCCAGCGCATGGTGATGGCGCGTCAGCTCCTCAAGCGCTGACCGCTCGCGGTCAGAGTCGCCGCGCGCCCTATAGGGCGCGCGGCGACTCCAGCGTCCGTCACCGCTGCGGGTCGCCCGACCATCCGCCCCGGTGCAGCGCGGCCTTGACCTGCTCGGCGAACTCGGTCGGCGCGACGTGCAACCCGAGCACGGGTATCCGCAGCACCGTCACGCCGTCGTTGCGGACCACGTTGTCCCGCAGGGCGTCCTCGACGACCGCGTGACCCACGGTGTGCTGGAATCCGTCGACTTCGACGGCGACGTCGTACGCGTCCCAGAAGGCGTCGAGGTAGATGCGTCCGGTATGACCGCGCCGCATCGCCTGCCGGAGGGGCTCGGGGATGCCGTGCGTGCGGCACACCTTCGCGAAGTCGATCTCGGAGAGGGCCTGAGCGCCGCCTGTCACGTCGGCCACGACCCCGCGGATGAGGTGGATGCGGGGAAGGGCCGGTGATCGGGTGAGGAGCGCCTGCAGGCGAGGTCCGGTGGTGATGCGTTGCTGGACCGCCATCGCGAGCAGCGTGGTCGCGGCCCGATCGCTCCCGGCCCACGCGGCTGCGTGCAGGGCGGCCCACTCAGGCGTGGTGCGCGCGGGCTCACCGGTGACATCGACCGCGTGCCGGGTCTTGTGGACCGTCACACCGACGACCGGGGTGATGTGGGTGCCTTCGGGCACGCTGACATGGACGGTGGCCTCCTCCCAGTGGCGCAGGCCGGCCGCCAGCAGGGCGCTCACGCCGTCGAGCCGCGCCGAGCCTCGCACCTCCCAGACCGCTCGCCACCAGTCGGCTGCCGGACCACCTGGCTGCACCTGGACGGTCTGATGACCCCGCAGGATCCAGCGTCCCGCCTGAACCTCGTGGCGGATGTCATCCCGAGTGACGCCCCGTCGGCGTAACTGCTCCCGGTGACATACGCCGTCGTGGTCGGTTGCCAGGGCGGCGGCGACCTGTGTCCGGAAGGCACGACGCGAGGTGCCGGGCGCAGGGAGGGGGTCACAAGTGATGGTCACCGGCGGATCGTCCGCCGGCCCACCCGCTCGCGCGAGCTCTCCGGGGGAGGGTGTGGACGGCCGCCAGGGGTGTGGACAGGCGGGTGGAGTCGCGGCGCGCCGTATAGAGCGCGCGGCGACCCTGAGGTCGCGGGGGGCTAGGGGGCGACGTCGGGGGAGCGGTCGTGGTTGAGCGCGTCGAACAGGGCCGCTGCCTTGGTCTTGTCCCAGAGCACCGCTTCGCCCGCGGAGGTCGGATAGGCGGCGTTCGCGATCGGCACCTGCACCGAGTTGCCGCCGTTGCCGATCTTCTTCAGCGTCCAGAGGATGCGCAGCGCGGTCCAGGAGTGCATGCCGTTCTCGACCGCCAGGCCCTGGGCGCCGGACTCGCCGACGTTCTTCAGCCGCCACGGGACCAGCAGGTTGCCCGGCGAGGCGACCTTCTTGGTGAGGGCCGCGAGGAACTCCCGCTGCCGCTTCACGCGGGCCAGGTCGCTGGTGGCGTCGACGTGGCGTGAACGGACGTAGCCGAGCGCGTTCGCGCCACTCAGGTTCTGGCATCCGGCGGGCAGGTTGATGTGCGCGTACGTGTCGTCCATAGCCTTCGGCAGGCACATCCGCACCCCGCCCACGGAGTCGACGATCCCGGCGAACCCGCCGAACCCGATCTCCATGTAGTGCTCGATGCGCAGACCGGTGACGTTCTCGACGGTCTGCACGAGGACCTGGGGGCCGTAGGAGAACGCCGCGTTGATCTTGTTCGCCCGGTGCCCGGGGATCTGCACGTAGGTGTCGCGCGGGATGCTGACCAGCGTCGGTTCGCCGCTGTCGGGCATGTGCAGCACCATGATCGAGTCGGTGCGGGAACCGGTGATGTTCGAGCCGCCGGTGCGCAGGGCCTTGGCCTGCGCCGAGGTGAGCCCGGCGCGGCTGTCGGAGCCCACCAGCAGCACGTTGGTGCCCTTGCCGGCGGCGGGCTGGTCGCCGGTCGGGATGGCGTCCACCCGTGCGACCTTGTGCCACGCGGCGAGCCCGGCCCAGAGCAACAGCCCCGCCCACAGGCCCACGATGACGACGAAGGCGGCCAGCACCCGCGGCCAGCGGCGCCGCCGGCGGGGGGCCCGACCGGCGGGGCGCTGGGGCTGTGCGGGCCGGTTCGGCGGCCGGTCGTACCCGCCGCCGTCGTACCCGCGCCCACCGTCGTAGCCGCCGCCGTCGTAGCCGCGCCCGCCGCCACGCGGATCGGCGTACGGGCGACCGGACGCCGGGCGTGCCGCGGGCTGCTGCGCGCCTCCGCGCGGACCGGACGGCATCATCCGGGTGGAATCCCCGGCGCCGCCCTGGGGACGCGCGGCAGGACGTGGACGGCGCACCGGGAGCGGCTGGGCGATGGTCTCGTCGCCACCCCGGCGGCCTCCCCGGCCACGGGGATCCATGCGGTACTGATCGTCGTCCGTCATCGGCAAAGGGTAACCGGGCCACCTTGGTCCGCCGTGTAACCTTTCGCCCGTGCAACCTGTGGATTCCCCGTCATTTCAGGGAATTTCAGTAGTGATGCCGATCCTGAACGAGGAACGTCACCTGGCCGAGTCGGTCGGCGCGATCCTGGAGCAGGACTGGGACGGCCCCCTGGAGGTCGTCCTGGCGCTCGGCCCGTCGCAGGACCGTACCGACGAGGTCGCCGCGCGACTGCAGGCAGCGGACGCCCGGGTGCGGACCGTCGCCAACCCCACCGGACGCACCCCCGACGCGCTCAACGCGGCCATCGGCGCCGCGTCGTACGACGTGGTGGCACGGGTCGACGGGCACGGGATCCTGTCGCCCGGTTACCTCAAGACAGCCGCGGTGACCCTGCAGGACACCGGTGCCGCCAACGTGGGCGGAATCATGGACGCCGAGGGCACCACCGACTTCGAGCGGGCCGTCGCGGTCGCGATGAAGAGCAAGATCGGCGTCGGTGGCGTCAAGTTCAAGCAGGGCGGCGCCGCGGGGCCGGCCGACACCGTCTACCTCGGGGTCTTCCGGGGTGACTGGCTGCGCAAGGTCGGCGGCTACGACCGGCGCTACATCCGCGCGCAGGACTGGGAGATGAACTTCCGCATCCGACGGCAGGGCGGCGTGGTGTGGTTCACCCCCGACCTGCGCGTCACCTACCGGCCACGGGGCAGCTTCCGGGCCCTGTCGCGGCAGTACCGCGAGTACGGCCGCTGGCGCAGGGTCGTCGCGCGGGAGCACCAGGGCTCGATCAACGCCCGCTACCTCGCGCCCCCGGTCGCGCTCGCGGCCATCGCGATCGGTACGGTCGGCGGCCTGGTGAGGCGTCCGCTGTGGGTCATCCCCGCGGCGTACGCCGGTGGCGTCACCGTCGGCGGCCTCGCGATCTCCCGCGGTTCGGCGCGCGCTGTCCGGGTACTGGTGCCCGGTGTGCTCGCCACCATGCACTTGTCCTGGGGGTGGGGTTTCCTCACCAGCAGGGTGCGGCTTACCGACGACGTCCAGCGGATGTCCAGCAACACCCCGGTAGCCTGACTCCCAGCAATCAGCCGGTCCTTCCGGACAGACAGATCAGCAAAGGAACTCATGTCGTTCGCGCAACGCCTCCAGCGCATCGTCGATCACCGCGCGGTGCTCTGGACGCTGGTCAAGCGGGACCTGCGGATCCGTTATGCGCGCAGCGCGCTCGGCTACCTCTGGACCTTGATCGACCCGCTGTCGATGACGCTGGTGTACTGGTTCGTTTTCGGGGTGATCTACCAGATCGGTAACAACCCGCGCCAGGAGGGACGTAGCGACCACATCCCGTTCGTGCTCTTCATGGTCTCCGGTGTGCTGGCCTGGAACTGGTTCAGCAACTCGGTCAACGAGACGGCGCGTGCCCTCTACGCCGAGCGGCTGCTGGTGCGATCGACCAACCTGCCGCGCGAGCTGTGGGTCATCCGGGTCGTGCTGTCCAAGGGAATCGAGCACCTGCTGTCGCTGCCGATCCTGATCGCGTTCATGCTGTATTTCCGCTACGTCGATCACGCGGTCATCCTCAACTGGAAGCTCGTGTTCTGGCTACCCGCGCTGGTGCTGGAGCTGGTCCTGTGCATCGGAATCGGCCTCGTCATGGCCCCGGTGACCGCCCTCGTCGACGACTTCGTGCGTATCGTGCGGATCGTGCTGCGGATCGGCTTCTACTTCACGCCGATCGTGTACTCCCTGAACTACCTGCACCAACGCGGCAACAGCGACCCGTCGCTGAAGATCATCGCCCGGATCCTGGAATTCAATCCGCTCTCGGCGGTCAACGACCTCTATCGGGAAGGGATGCTGGTGCGAGAGACACCCCCGTACCACATCTGGCTCTACGGCACCGTCATCAGTGTGGCGTGGCTGATCCTCGGCATGTGGGTCTTCCGCCGTCTCGAAAAACCCATCCTGAAGGAGATCTGAGGTGTCCCTTCCCTCTGCCGAGAAGGTCAAGTGGAAGTCGTCGGTGGGCGAGCCCGTCATCACCGTCGACAACCTGGGCATCGAGTTCCTGACCGGACGCAAGCGCAATCTGTCGATGCGGGAGATCGTCTTCCAACGGCGCACGAGCCACAAGAAGGAGACGTTCTGGGCACTGAAGAACATCTCCTTCCAGGTGGGCCGCGGTGAGGCGGTCGGGCTGGTCGGCAGCAACGGGGGCGGCAAGTCGACCCTGCTGAAGATGATCGCCGGCACGCTGCTGCCCGACGAAGGCGACGTCAACGTCCGCGACGGTGTCGCGCCGTTGATCGAGTTGACCGGCGGTTTCATCGGCGAACTGTCGGCGCGGGAGAACATCTACCTCACCGGCGGCCTGCACGGCATGAGCAAGGATGAAATCGACGAGCGCTTCGACGACATCGTCGACTTCGCCGGGCCCAAGGTCCGGTCGGGCCTCGACCTGCCCTACCGGCACTTCTCTTCCGGTATGCAGGTGCGGCTCGGCTTCGCCGTGATCACCTGTCTCGACGAGCCGATCATCCTGGTCGACGAGGTGCTGGCCGTCGGAGACGCGGCCTTCCGCGACAAGTGCTACCAACGGATGGAGGGCCTGCTCGAACAGGGACGCACCCTCTTCCTCGTGTCCCACTCGGAGGGAGACCTGCTGCGCTTCTGCACCCGCGGCATCTACCTGAAGGAGGGCCACATGGTCGCCGACGGGTCGATGGAGGAGATCATGCAGCAGTACATGGAGGACCTCCTCGGGGTGCCGTGGATCCCGCCGGCCGAGCGCAACGCGGTGGACGCGCTCTACAACCGGCGCGACCGCGAGGCCCCCGGCTACAAGGCCGACTGAGCCTCAGGCGCGGGCGAGCGGGGCCGCGGTCGCGGCGCGTACGTCGTCCTCGCTCACCCCGGGCGCGAGCTCGATCAGCACGAGGCCACCCGGCGTCACGTCGATGACCGCGAGGTCGGTGATGATGCGTTGCACCACGCCCTTGCCGGTAAGGGGCAGCGTGCACTCGGGCAGGATCTTCGGCGATCCGTCGCGGGCCACGTGCTCCATGAGCACGATGACCTTCTTGGCCCCGTGCACCAGGTCCATGGCCCCGCCCATGCCCTTCACCATCTTGCCGGGGATCATCCAGTTGGCGATGTCTCCGCCCGCGGAGACCTGCATGGCGCCGAGGATCGCCGCGTCGACCTTGCCGCCGCGGATCATCCCGAAGCTGGTCGCGGAGTCGAAGATGGACGCGCCGCGCCGCAGCGTGATCGTCTCCTTGCCGGCGTTGATCAGGTCCGGGTCCTCCTGCCCGGCGACGGGATAGGCACCGACGCCGAGGACGCCGTTCTCGGACTGGAGCACCAGCTCGGTGTGGTCGTCGACGTAGTTGGGCACCAGGGTGGGCAGCCCGATCCCGAGGTTGACGTAGTCGCCGTCGGACAGCTCGCGGGCGGCGCGCGCGGCCATCTGTTCGCGGGTGAGTGCCATCAGCGACCTGCCTCCTGGACCGTGCGCTTCTCGATGCGTTTGTCGTCCGCCTGCTCGGGCGTGAGCGCGAGGACGCGGTGCACGTAGATGCCGGGCAGGTGCACGTCGTCCGGGGCGATCTCGCCGGGCTCGACCAGCTCCTCCACCTCGGCGATCGTGTGCCGGCCGGCCATCGCGGCCAGCGGGTTGAAGTTGCGGGCGCTCTCGTGGAAGACGAGGTTGCCGTGCCGGTCGCCGCGCCGCGCGCGCACCAGGGCCACGTCGGTGACGATCGCCTCCTCGAGCACGAACGTGCGGGATTCGCCGTCGACCTCGAAGTGCCGGGTCTCCTTCGGCGGTGACGCGACCGCGATGTTGCCCTCGGCGTCGTACCGCCACGGCATGCCGCCGTCCGCGACCTGGGTGCCGACGCCGGTCGCGGTGTAGAACGCCGGGATCCCCGCGCCGCCCGCGCGCAGCTTCTCCGCGAGCGTGCCCTGGGGGGTGAGCTCGACCTCCAGCTCGCCTTCGAGGTACTGCCGGGCGAACTCCTTGTTCTCTCCGACGTACGACGCCGTCATCCGTCGGATCCGCTTCTCCCGCAACAGGATGCCCAACCCCCAGTCGTCGACTCCGCAGTTGTTGGAGACGACCGACAGATCGGTCACGCCCTTCGCGAGCAGTTCGGCGATGAGCACGCTGGGGATCCCGCAGAGCCCGAATCCGCCGACGGCGATCGAACTCCCGCTGACCACGCCGTCGACGGCGCGCGCGGCTGAGGAGACGACTTTGTCCATTCGCCGGACCTTACCGGTCGCCCTCGCCGGGGTAGACGACTCCCACGTCGGCGCGTGCCCGATCCAGCAACGTCATCACCCGCAGGGTGGCGGAGGGCGGCAGCAGCGGCGACTCGCTCGCACCGTCGGCGACCAGGTGGGCGAGGTGCGCGGCCTCATAGGCCATGGCCTGGTGACCGCGGATGCGCCCGCCGTCGTACGACGCGCGCTCACCGTCGCGGGAGATCAGCGTGATCCGGGTCGGCAGGTAGAAGTCGGGCTCCAGTTCGACCCGGGCCAGGGTGCCGCTGATCGAGGCGGTGGTCGGCGTACGTGCCGCCAGGGTGGTGCTGAGGGCGGCGTACGCCGCGCCGCTGCGCAGCGTCATCGTGACCTGCCGGTCGACGCCGGTGTCGGTGAGGTCGCCGCTCGCGGTCAGCTCGCGCTCCACGCCGGGCAGCGCGAAGTCGGCGAACGAGAGAGGGTAGACACCCAGGTCGAGCAGGGCCCCACCGGCGAGTTCGGGCGCGTAGAGCCGGTGCGTGGGGTCGGGTGCGAACCACTGGCCGTGGTCGGCCAGCACCGTCCGCACCTCACCGAGGGCGCCGTCCTCCAGCAGTTGCCGGATGACATCGGAGCCGGGGAGGAAACGGGTCCACATGGCCTCCAGTGCGATCAGATTCGCCGCGCGGGCGGTGTCGAGCACCTCCCGCGCCTGCGCGGCGTCGCGGGTGAAGGCCTTCTCGACCAGCACATGCTTGCCGGCGCGCAGAGCAGCCATCGCGTCCGCGTGGTGCTGGGAGTGCGGTGAGGCGATGTAGACGATGTCGATCGAGTCGTCGGCCAGCATCGCGTCGAGACCCTCGTGAGCGCGCGGGATCTCCCAGGCGGCCGCGAAGCGGTCGGCGGACGCCTGAGACCGCGAGCTGACGGCCACGACCTCCTGGCGGGTGTGCCGACGCAGCGTGTCTGCCATCGACGCGGCGATACCGCCGGTGGAGCTGATGCCCCATCGCAGCGTGGGGGCCTCGGACGGCTCAGGAGTGCGGGGTGCGGGCAGGGACGGTGTGCTCATGGGCGGGCCTCGGCTCCTTCGGTGGCCAGACGCCGGTCGACGTCCTCGGGTCGTACGTCGCGCAGGAGGAGCACCGAGCCGTCGTCGGCCCAGACCGCCAGCGCGTCGCGCAGGGCGTCACCGAGGTCGCCGGTGACCAGCACCCGTCGGCGCAGCGCACCCCCGACGGCGACCAGATCGGCATACGACGTGTCGTCCAGCGCGGGGTCGGCGTCGGCGGGGGCGCGGTAGGCGACGAAGACGTCGCCGTACGAGGACAGCTCGCGTGCCTCGTCGATGCCGCCGGCGGGTACGTCGGCCGTGGCTTGCCGCGCCAGCGCCGCCAGGGTGACGACGATCTGGGTGTCACCGGACGCGACGGCCGCCTGCGCCACGGCGACGTCGCTCGGCCCGTCGGTGGTGATGACGTGCGCCCCCACGGACCACGCGGCGAGGGCCCAGTAGTAGGTGCGCCAGTGGTCGGCCGGAAGGTGCAGGGCCACGGTCGCGCCCGGGCCGACGTCCAGCTCGTCCTGCAGCAGGTTCGCCGCTTTGGAGACCCAGTTGACGAGCACCTTGCCCGACAGCTCGATGCGCTCCCCGGTGCCGTCGTCGTAACAGGTGATCCGGGGTGACGTGGGGTCCGACCGCAACAGGCCGGCGAGGACGTCGCCGGGGGTCATGCCGCCCGCATCCGCTCGTCGACCTGCAGGATCTCGCTGAGCGACAACGGTTTCCGTGCAGACAGGTCGAGGTTGCGGCGAAGCTGCGCGCGGTCGAGCGAGCCGACGGCGACCGCGGAGACCTCGGGGTGGCCGAGTGCGTACGCCATCAGCAGGTCATCGGCACCGTCTCGACCGAGTTCATCGGCCAGGGCCGCGATCCGCGGATCGGCGACCAGCCGCCCACCGGCGTAGATGCTGCGGGCCAGCAGCTCGACGCGTGCCCTGCGGGCGGTCGTCCGCAGATCCTCCGGCAACGGCGACTCAGGACTCAGGGGCACCTCGAGAAGGCCGATTCCTCTCAAGGACAGAGCTTCTCGACCTTCCTCTGCCGAGCCGACACTCACGCCGATCGCGGCGACCGTGCCCTCGTCGCGGTAGCGAGTGAGGCGCGCCCAGACCTGGGGCCCGGCGTCGACCAGGCCGTCGACCACGACCGCGGAGGCCGTGCGCCGACCGATGGTCGCGAACGAGCGCTCCAGTCCGGCCTCGGCCGCCGCGGCGCCCCCACCTTCGAGCGGGTGCAACCTGCTGATCACCTTCATCCGTTGCACCAGCTGAGGATCGGCGCAGGCGCGCAGCACTGCCTCGGCGGCGCCGTCGGCGCGTCCGACCTCCACGTGGGTGACGCCTCGGGCCACCGCGTCCGACAGCATCACCCGGGTCTCGGGCGCCGACGACTCGGCCAACCGGCTTCCGCCATAGACGAACGAACTCAGGCCGAGAGCTGAATCGCGCTCTGGGACACTGACTCCCGCGGCGCGGACCTCCTGCGCCAGGAGCTCCATGAGCTGGGTCCACGTGGCTGCGACCGGATCGTCCACCTGGGCGAAGAGGCGGCTGGCCCGGTCGAAGTCGTCCAGCGTGTCCACCGTGCATCGGAAGCGTTTCGGATCACCAGGGTTGGCCACGGGAGCGAAGAGCAGCTCCCCGAGGTGGCGGCGCAACCAGGGCGTCACGTGCTCACGGTCGTACGGGTCCTGTGTCGCCTCGGCGGCGCGGCGCAGGTCGCGCACCAGGAATCCCTCGGCACCCAGACCCTCGGGGACCACGTCGATGTCGACGCGGCCGTACGCGTCCCCGGACGCGTCCATCGCGGTCAGCAGCTCGTCGATGACGTCGGCGTCCATCACGGGGTTGTCGCCCGTCAGGCGCACCACCCGGTCGTCCGGGTCGAGGTCGGCGGTGGCGTGCACGAACCTGCCGAGCACGTCGTCGAGTTCGCCCCGCATCACCGGGACCCCGACGGCCTTCAGGTGCTCGGAGATCCGGGTGTCGTAGTGCTCGTCGCTGGTGGCGACCACGACCTCGTGACCACTGCGACTGGCCCGCCGCGCGACCAGCTCGACCAGAGGCATCCCACCGATGGTCATCAGGGCCTTGCCGGGCAGTCGCGAGGAATTGAGGCGCGACTGGACGACCACTCTGGTGCGGGTCACGGGGAGCCTTCCGGTGCAGGGGAGTACGACGAGTAGACGCTGGTCCGAGGCTAACGCGCCGGGCGCAGCAGGTAGATCGATACGGTGCCGTCGCGGAAGACGGGGCGTGCCAGGGTCCGCAGGGACGCCGACACCGGCCCGGCGGAGGTGTCGGCGAAGAGCACGCGCACCCCGTCGGCGTACATCCGGGCGAGCAGGGCGGGGGTCGGCGCGGTGAATGCGCTGTCGTTGCGACGCAACCGCGCCGGGTCGAAGAACGCGGTGTGCGTGTAGTTGATATGGCGGCCGGGGTGGTTGCTCGCGGCGGCCGCCGCCTGGTCGGTGTAGCCCCACGACTCCACGTACGCCTGGCGCTCGCCGAGCCCGGTGACCCAGAACGCCCGCGCGTCGCAGGCCGTTCGGGTCGGCCCGCTCAGGCAGTGCACGTCGGTCGCGACCACGTCGCGCGCGGGCGTGTGCGTCCTCAGCCAGGTGGTGCCCGCGATCTCGGCTGCGGACAACCGTGCGGACGACGCGGGCGATGTCGCGTCCGCGGCGCCGGCGCGGGCCGCGTCCACCGTGCTCGGCACCAGGATCGCCGCGAGGAGCGCGACGGCCGCCACCCCGAGGCGGCGTGGCGAACGGCGTACGACGAGGAGGCAGGCCAGCGCGCCGGCCGCGAGCACCAGCAGGGCGACGGCGAGCGGCAGCGTGCCCACGTGGGCTCCCCGGTGACGCCCCGCCACGGCCGCGACCACGGCCACCAGTGCCCACGCGGCCAGGCCGGCGACGGCCGAGAGGGCGATCGAGACCGCGCCCGCCGCGGTCCGCCGCAGCACGTGGGTCGCGCCCCAGGAGGTGAGCACCGCCACGAGCGGGAGCACGCCGCGCATGAAGTACAGCTGCGACCCGCCGGGGTGGTGCACCAGCATGAGCCCGGCGAAACCGGCCGCGCAGCTCGCCGCGAGCAGCACCGCGCCAGGGTCCCGGCGAAGCGGCCAGGCGAGCAGCACGCCGCTGAACTGGATGAGCACCACGGCCGACAGGAGGACCGCGAGCACGCGCAGGTCCAGACCGGTGACGACGTGCGGGTGTGCGTGGTGCTGTGCGATCGCCCGTTTAAGGGCGGTCAGCTCATCGGCACCGGTCAGGAGCCCCGGCGTCGAGCCCGCGCTGCCGCCGGCCAGGAACCGCGAGGCGGGCACCAGCACCACGAGCAGCACGGCGGCGAGCATCAGCGTCGGTCGGTGGACGGCACGCTCGCGCCACCATCGGATCGCCCCCGTCACCAGCGCCGCCACGAGGACGGTGGGCAGGATGGAGGACTTCGCGCCCGCGGCCAGTGCGGCGAAGAGGGCCAGCAACACCCATTCGCCCATTGGAACGGCGCGCATGCCGGGCGCGCGGACGAGGTGCACCGAGGTGCCCAGCAGTGCCAACAGGACGGGCAGTCCGAAGACCTGGGAGGGGGACAGGGGCAGGAGTGCGTCCGTCGCGAGGGCGGGCACCCAGGTCACGGGTGTCAGCGCGGAGGGGACGACCAGCAGCGCCACGGCCAGGAGACCCGCCCGTGGCGAGCGGGCGAGGCGGGCCGTCAACAGGTAGGTCAGCAGGAGCGTGGCGGCGTACACCGGCAGGTACCAGAGCCGGGCCGCCACCTCGAGGACGTCGATCCGCGCTACGAGCGCGTCGGCGGCCATCTGCGCGTTGGCGAACCAGTGGTAGAGCAGTGGCTGGCCGCTGACCTGCGGTACCTGCGGGGGAGCGTGGTGCATCGCCTCCGCGCTGATGGACAGGTGCCAGTACAGATCGGGGTACCACCGTCCGGTGGACGGCGGAAGGGGGGTGTGCCGCAGCACGGTGGCCCAGAGGCGCAGCAGCGCGAGCAGGTACGCCGCGCACAGGGCCCAGGCGACACCGGTCGGCATGCGTGCGGCGTACGCGGGCCCGCGCAGCCGTGCGCGGAGCCGCGGCACCAGGGCGGCGGCGGCGACCAGTGGCAGCGGATAGAGGATCAGCCAGCCGCCGACGCCGGCGGCGACGAAAGGGCCCCAGGCGAGGAGCTGCATGCCGAGACCGACCACGAAGCCGGTGGCGAACTCCTGCGGGAGGGCCCGGGGCCGCGGGAGCAGCAGGCGCAGGAGCAGCACGCCGGGCAGCAGGATCGACCAGCCGACCGCAGCGGCGAATCGCACGGTGTCCTGGACCGGGACGCCGGTCGCGGTCGCCAGGGCGCCGGATCCGAGCAGCGCGACGATCGCGGGACACCACGGCAGGCCCGCCCTCACGACGCGGGCAGGTCGTGGCCTCACGGGAGGAGGGCGTCTGCAACCCGCTCGCGCCCGGCACCGTCCACCAGGGCCTGGCCCCGCGCCGCGTACCCCTCACGGCGCGACGCGTCGGTGACGAGCTCGGCGAGAGTGGCGGTGGCCGCTGCGGCGTCGAACCTGCCGAGGTGACCGAGGCCGGCGAGGACGCCGCGGTCCAGGCCCTGGCGGTAGCCCGCCTCCTGGTTGTCCACGACGCACACGACCGCCGCGGGGACGCCCATGCAGAGCAGCTCCCACACCGAGCTCCCCGACGCGCTGAGAACGAGGTCCGCATCGGCCACCAGCGCCCCGAAGTCCGGATCGGGCGCCACGACCCGGACGGTCTGCCCTGCCGCGGTCGGCATCGCTCGCACCGCATCGACACTCTCGGGACGGGCCGCCACGACGGTCACCTCCACGGGCTCCCCGGTCGCGAGCAGGGCGGGTACGACGACCGGTGCCGCGCCGAACGCGTCCGTGCCCCCGAAGACGGCGACCACGCGCACGGGTCGGCCCGGGGCGCGCGGGGTCGCTCGGCGACGGTCGCGGACGGTGTCCCTGAAGAGCGCGTACTCGATGCCCGCCAGGACGATCGCACCGGAGGGCAGGCCGGGGTGCGGGACGGCCCCGAGGTTCTGGTCGACGTAGACGTCGGCGTGTTGTCGCACCCCGAAGTCGTAGTCCACCAGGGTGAGAAGTCGCCGGGAGGGCTCTGCGAGCGCCCTGCCGATGCCCGGGTCGAGGTGGTAACCGTCCAGGACCACTGCGTCCAGGCCGAGCGCGTCCGCCTCCCGCGCGCACCCGGAGGGGTCGCCGGGTGCCGGCACCACGGCGTACCCGTGCGCGGCCACCAGGGCCTGCAGCCAGCCGATGTCTCCCAGGTCGCCCCACAGCAGCACCTCGTGACCGCGGGCCGTCAGCTCCTCGCCCAGCGCGACGCACCGCATGGCATGGCCGACACCGAGCGTCGGGCCTGCGTCGCACCGCAGCGCGACGCGCGCGCCCCCGTGTCGCGACATGCCGTTGCCTGCTCCTTCGTCGTGCGGTCTCCCGGACCCGGAATGCTAGCCTCGTCGCTGGTCTGCGGCGGTCGCGGTCCGCATCGCGGTGCGGTACGCCGGTCGTGTCACGCCGACGCCCCCGTCCACCCTCGTCAGTGCAGCAGGAGTCGCCAGAGTGAGCATTCTTGAAGGTTCGTCCATCCTCGTCACCGGTGGCACCGGATCTTTCGGCAAGGCGTTCATCACCCGGCTGCTGGCCGACGTCGGCCCCAAGCGGGTGGTCATCTACTCCCGCGACGAGCTCAAGCAGTGGGAAGCGCGTCAGCTCTTCGGTGACGACCCGCGGCTGCGCTGGTTCATCGGCGACGTCCGCGACCTGGACCGCCTCAAGCGCGCGATGCACCAGGTGGACTACGTGGTGCACGCCGCCGCGCTGAAGCAGGTCGACACGGGCGAGTACAACCCGTTCGAGTTCGTCAAGACCAACGTGCTCGGCAGCCAGAACGTCGTCGAGGCCGCCATCGACTCCGGTGTGCAGAAGGTCGTCGCGCTCTCGACGGACAAGGCCTCCAGCCCGATCAACCTCTACGGCGCGACGAAGCTGACCGCCGACAAGCTCTTCATCCTCGGCAACCACTACGCGGCGGCGTACCCCAGCCGGTTCGCCGTGGTGCGCTACGGCAACGTCACCGGCTCGCGCGGCTCGATCATCCCGAAGTTCCGTGCGCTGCACGCCGCGGGGGAGTCGCTGCCGATCACCGACCTGCGCTGCACGCGCTTCCTGATCACCCTGCCGGACGCCGTACAGATGGTGCTCGACACGTTCGACATGATGCAGGGCGGCGAGCTGGTCGTGCCGCACATCCCCTCGCACATGGTCACCGACCTCGCCCAGGCCGTCGCGCCCGGCGCGAAGATGCACGACATCGGTCTGCGGCCCGGCGAGAAGCTGCACGAGGAGATGATCAGCCCCGAAGAGGGTCGTCGCGCGGTCATCGTGATGGACGGCAAGTACTACGTCCTCGAACCCGAGCTCGGCACCTGGGGCTACCAGCCGATCAAGGACGCCGTCCCCGTCCCCGAGGGCTTCCACTGCTCCTCGGACAAGAACGACCTGTGGTACTCCGCCGAGGACATCCGCAAGGTCCTGGAATCAGGGATTTGATGGTCGTCCCCTACGGACGTCAGTCGATCGACGAGTCGGACATCGAGGCCGTCGCGCAGGTGCTGCGCGGCGACTGGCTGACCACCGGTCCGGCCGTCACCCGGTTCGAGGACGACATCGCGCGCGTCGCGGGGGTGAGCGGGTCTGCCGTCGCGGTGAGCTCGGGCACGGCCGCGCTGCACACGGCGTACGCCGGGATCGGGGTCGGCGCCGGCGACGAGGTCGTCACCACGCCGCTGACCTTCCTGGCCACCGCGACCTGTGCGATCTGGCAGGGCGCCGACGTGGTCTTCGCGGACGTGTCGGAGGACACCGGCAACCTGGACCCCGAGGCCGCGCAGGCGGCGGTCACCGGGCGGACCAAGGTCATCGCCGGTGTCGACTTCGGCGGTCATCCCATCGACGCGCCCGCGCTGTCGAAGGTCGCGCATGACGCCGGTGCCCTGCTGCTGCAGGACGCCGCGCACAGCATCGGGGGAGCGCTGGACGGCGTACCGGTCGGCTCGATGTCGGACGTGACCACGTTCTCCTTCTTCCCCACCAAGAACCTCACCACGGCCGAGGGCGGCGCCGTGGTCGCGCTCGACCAGGACGTCACCGATCGCGCTCGCCGGTTCAAGGGCATCGGGATGGTGCGCGACGAGGCGCAGCTGCGGCACGAGTCGCCCGGCGGCTGGTACTACGAGATCTCCGACCTCGGCCTGAACTACCGACTGCCCGACGTCCTCGCCGCCCTCGGCTCCAACCAGCTGAAGCGGTTGCAGCAGTTCAAGACCCGTCGTCAGCAGATCGCGGACCGCTACAACGCGGGGCTGGCGGGCATCGAGGAGCTGCGGCTGCCCGGGCACCGCCCCGAGGCCGACCCGATGTGGCACCTCTACCCGCTGCGGATCCAGGATGGTCGCCGGCGCGAGCTCTTCGACCACCTGCGCTCCGAGGGCATCCTGGTGCAGGTCAACTACATCCCCGTGCACTGGCAGCCGTACTTCGAGGACCGCGGCTACCGGCGCGGCATGTGCCCGGTGGCCGAGACCTACTCCGAGCAGGAGCTCAGCCTGCCGATGTTCTCCGACCTGCGGGACGACGACGTCGACCGGGTCATCGAGCTGGTGCGCGGGTTCGTCGGCGTCTGAGGCCTGCATGCACCACGCCAACGTCTTCTACGGGCACGCCCAGATCCTCGCCCGGTACTGCGGACTGGAGCATCCTCCGACCATCTGGGGATACCTGCAGCACGGCTGGAACACCCACGACGGGTTCGCGGTGGGCCACGAGTTCGTGCCCGGCTACCCGAAGTTCGTCTGGTCGCACTCGGTCGCGCGCCGCGGGCGCTCACTGGGAGAGCACGACTACGTCGTCATCGGCTCACCGTGGGCGTATCTGCTGCTGCAGCAGCGTAGTTCGAGCACCGTCGATCCTGACGCGCGCGGCACGATCGTCTATCCGTTCCACGGGTGGGAGGGGCAGCGCATCGTCGGCGACCACGCGGCGTACGCCGCCGAGATCCGCCGTGTCGAGGGCGAGGTGCCGCTGACCGCGTGCCTCTACTGGAACGACCACGAGAAGCCCGCCGTCCGGCGGGTCTACGAGGACGCGGGCTTCCGGGTCATCACCCACGGTCGGCGCGGGCACATGTACGTCGGCGGCGACGACGACTTCCTGGACCGGCAGCTGCTCGAGCTGCGCAGTCACCGGCGCGCCGTCAGCAACCGGATGGGGTCCGCCCTGCTCTACGCCGCGTCGCTCGGACTGTCGATCGGCGTGTACGGCGACCCGATGGTCCTCGACGGAGACCACGCGGTCCTCGGGGGGATGGAACGCCAGCAGCGGCTGTTCCCGGTGCTGCACCAGGCGCACGTCCCCGACCGCGACGCGCAGGACGTCGCCCGCTCCGAGCTCGGGCTCGAACTGACTCTGCCGCCTGCCGTGCTCGCGCACGTGTTGTCATGGGATAAATTCGCCTGACATGGACTCCAGCAACCACTGGTACGGGCACGCCCACATCTTCGCGGCGTACTGCGGCCTCGACGGGACCAATCCGCCTCGCATCAACGGGATCCTGCAGCACGGGTGGACCTTCGTGCACGGCTTCGGCTACGGGCACAACCCGCCGAAGGGTTTCGCGCGCTTCGTGTGGTCGGACGTCTGCCGGCGCCGCGGACAGGCCATCGGCTGGCGTGACTACGTCGTGACCGGCAGCCCCTTCCTCTACCTCGACGGCATGCTGGCGCCCGAGCCGGACGCGCCGGAGCCGGAGGGCACCATCTGGTACCCGTTCCACGGCACCGCCGACTACGAGGGCGTGACCGGCGATCACGACCGACTGATCGCGGAGATCAAGGAGACCGAGCCCGGCCCGGTCACCATGTGTCTGTACTACGTGGAGTACGAGCAGCCGCAGATCCGGGCCAAGTACGAGGACGCGGGCTTCCGCGTCATCTGCCACGGCAAGCGCGGCACGTTCTGGACCGGCGGCAACCACGACTTCCTGCACCGTCAGCTGCGGGAGCTGCGCCGGCACACCCGGGTGGCGTCCAACCGGCTGTCCACGGCGACGTTCTACGGCGCAGCGCTCGGCCTGGAGCCGGCCGTCTACGGCGACCCGATGGAGTTCATCGGGGTCAAGGACGGCTTCAACGGCGAGCAGCTGCTGGAGTGGACCTTCCACGACCTGCACGGCAAGCACACCGATGCCGCGGTGGCCCGCCAGATCGCGGACCGCGAGCTCGGACGGGACGCGATGATGTCGCCGGAGGAGCTGCGCGAGGTGTTCGGCTGGCAGGACGAATGGGCGTTGACCGAGGCGATCGAACAGGAAGTTGTGACCGCATGACCACCACGGCCATCCCCGCGGGCGGCACCAGCCGTCCGCACAACGTGCAGCTCGGCCCCGGGGCCATGCAGAACTGGTCCGATCTGGAGCACCACCCGGCGGGCGCCAGCGCGGCCCAGCGCGCAGTGGTGCAGGAGTTGGTGCGGCCCGGGCAGCGGGTCGCCGTGGTCGGTCCCCACTCGCTCGACGTCATCACCGGCATCGCGTCGCAGGTGGCCCACCTCAGTGTCATCACCCGTTCCATCCCCGACGCGGTGACCATCGGCAACGCGCTGCTGGAGCATGAGTCGGTCGACGTGCAGTGCGCGAGTGCCGCGACCCTGCTGGAGCAGCCCGAGCCCTACGACCTGGTCGTGGCCCTCGACGACGTCACCCGCGTGTGGTCGCCGGAGAGCGAGCCGATGACGTGGGCGCAGGTCTACGACGCCGTACGCCGACTCGTCGCCCCCGGCGGCAGGTTGCTGCTCGGTGTGGAGAACGAGCTGGGTCTGCAGCGCATCACCAGCCTGCACTCGCGGTACACCAGCGACCACGACGAGGACTGGTCGGTCACGGCGACGTTCGACGCCAGCCGGCCGCGGTCCCTTCAGGCGTTGATCGATGTGGCCGACGGCGACACGGGATCGGTGCAGGTGCTCGGTGCGCTGCCCATCTGGCAGGAGCAGACCGTGCTCGTCAGCGGAATCGACGAGCTGTCACCCGAGCTGACCACCCTGCTCGGCGCGCTCACCCTCGGGTCGCCGGCGTACCGACGCGTCGGCGCCGACCCGACCCGGATGACCCGCGCCGCGGTGTTGTCCGGCCGCCTTCCCCATTTGTGCTCGGGCTGGATCCTGATCACCGGGCCGACCCCGGTGCAGGCGTACGCCGGTGCGGGCATCCTGGCCGACGACCCGGCCGGCCGGGTCGCGACCTACACCGACGTCGACGGTCAGGTGCTGCGCCGCGTGCCGGGCGCCTCCGATGCCATCGTGCCGGTCAGTGCAAGTGCCGAATCACTGTCAGGCACAGCCCTCGACGCGTGCGCCGCGCAAGACGTCGCCGGGTTGCGCGCGCTGCTGGTGCGCTACCGGGCGTGGCTGGTCGCCAACGCCACGGACGGTGTGCTGTCGCGCGACGTGGCCGACACGCGGGTCGACAACGTCATGCTGGACGACGACGGTTTCCAGGCGCTCGCGCCGGCCGAGGACGACCGTCCGTTGGACGAGGCGACCTGGGCCGCGCTCGCCGACCTGGTGCTGGTCATCCGGGCGCGCGGCTCCCGTCACCCGTGGCCGGCCGCAACCGACGACACCACGATGCTGGCCACTCTGGGCGCGATGGTCGGTCTGCCGGCGGACGGCGTACCGGAAGGTCTCCTTGCAGCCGCGGACGAGACGGCCGGTCTGCCCGCACACGACGTGTCCGGCCTTCTGGCCGTGGTCGAGCGGCTCACCGAGACCAACGAGGCGCTGGCATCGCGTTCGCGTTGGTTCGAGGAGCGCCTCAACGTGCGCGAGCGAGAGATGCGCGCGCGTGCCGAGCGGCACCGCAAGGAGCTGGAGCTCGCGGTCAAGCAACAGCGCATCCTGCAGGATTCGGCCGAGGACCTGCGCCGCTCCATCACCTACCGGGCAGGCGCCGCGATCATCAACCCGATCCGCAAGTTCGGCGGCAACCTGCGTCCCTGACGCGGCAGTCGCACGCACGGGCCGCAAGGGACCGCGCGGCGCCGTCGTACGCGCCGCGCGCCCCAGCAATCGGTCGAAGCCGCCTGAAACCCGAGCACGGCACCGCTTCCGGACCACGAGCGACAGCGGCAGCCCCGGACCTGCCGATAAGGGACCGCGCGGCGCCCTCACGAAGGCAAGACACCGCCGCGAAACGAACGCGCTGGTCAGCGCATCCGGCGGTAGGCACGGATGGCTCCGTCGGCCCGCTTGAGCGCGACCCGCGCGAGCTTCTTGGGGTCCCGCAGGTCGGCCACCTGGCTCGCGCGGCGTGCGAGCCGGTAGGTGCGGCCCGCCGTGAGCGCCGCAGTCGCCGCGACAGCCTCGTCGCGTTTCTCGACCTCGTCCAGCAGGTCCCGTCGCAGCCCGCGGATCCGTGCCTCGCGCAGCTGCAGTGCGGTGTCGCGATCTGCGAGCACCCTTGTCGTGGTATCGAGTTCAGAACGCATCGTCGCCACCAGATCCTGGTCGCGGTGTGCCCTCTCCAGCGTCGAGCGCAGATCCTCCGGTGCCGGGGGTAGCGGGGGCGCCTCTCCGTCCAGCACCGGCTCCGTCACCCCGGACATCCCGAGCCACAGCTCGACGAGCTGGTCGGTCGAGAGCGTGGCGGGCCAGGGGTTCTCATGCCCGGCCTCCCGCAACCGGTGCGCGAACCGGCGCCATGCGCGGTCGAGCAGAACGGCCGACGACGCGGACGACCCCGGCGTCGGTCGGTGGTCGAGACTCAGGCCGGGCGCGAAGCCGTCGCCGACGGGATGGATCTGGTCGAAGTAGACCGACATCGTCGCGAAGGACGCCGCAGATTCGCGTATCCAGGATCCCAGCCGTGCAGCGAGCGATCGGAACTCCTCGGTCTGCGCGAGCGCGACCTGCTGCAGCAGCAGGTGTTCCACCGTGCTGGACGTCGGCAGCGTCGCAGGAAGATCACGGGTGTCGTGCCCCCCGGTGACCAGCCCGTCGGTCGACCGGTCGAGCCAGACGGCGTCGTCACCGGCGCGCAGGTAGGCGGACCTGCCACGCCCACCCACGACGGCGATCCAGCCCGCAGCCGCGGCGGAGAGCGAACCGGCCAGCGACAGACGGTGCACCAGTGCGGCGGCCGACAGGATCCGTTGGCCGTCGGCCTGATCCAGGGCGCGCTGCACGACCGACGTGATGACCGTGCCCGGTCCACCATCGGCGAGGGCGCGGACGGAGACCAGGGTGCGCAGGTCGCGCGGATCGCCGAAACCGCAGTGCACGCTCGCGATCGGGAAACCCTCGGCCGCGAGAGAGGACTCCAGAGCGTGGACGGACGCCGGGCGGGAGTGATCGTGCCCGGCCGCCTCCAGCTCGCGCTCGGCCGCGTCCCGTGCGCTCGGCACGCTGAGCAGTTCATCGAGTCGAGCCGGGTTGCGGGCGCCGATCACGAGCGTCCCGCCCGGCCGCAGCTGCCCGCAGAGCAGACGCAGCGACTGCGACCAGGTCGTCGGGGTGCCGTCCAGGGCACCGGTGCGGTCGAGTCCGTCGACGGCGACGACCGCGTCGTACGACGCCCCTTCACCCGACGCGAACGCCGCGAGCGCGCCGGCCACGACCCGCACGTTGCCCGGCGCATCAGCGGCAATCCGGCCCGCGTCGTCGTGCGAGCGCACCAACACCGTCACCGAGCGCCCCTGGGCCCACAGTGCGGGCAGCAGGGCAGAGTCGGTGGCTCCGACGACGAGAAGCGAATCAGACTGCGGGAGAACGTCGCTCAGGAGATCGAGCAGGACCGGTCCGGAGATGACCGGCTGGTCGTGTACGGCGCGCAGGGCGCCCTCGATGACATCAGTCACGGTGGTTCCAATCCAGGAGGGTGCGCAGTTCTTCGGGGGTCACCACGTGCGCGGCGCCCAGTTCGCGGTCGGCGTACTCCCGCCAGCCGGTGTCGTCCAGTGTCGCCATCCACCGTCCGAGGCCGGTCAGGACCGGGTCCTGCTCACCGACAGCGGGTCCCTCCAGCGCGACAGGGAATCGCGACGCGGCGGCGAAGAGCAGCTCCGCGCGGGGTGCGTTCGCAATGACCCGTTCGTGGCGTGCGAAGAGATCCCGCAGCCGGACCAGGTAGCGCGGTTCGTCCGTGCCCGGCTCGTCCTGCGTCGGCCCGAGCGGGACGATGTCGTGACCGAGGTCTGTGTAGGCGGCCCGCAGCGCGGGGACGGCGTCGTCGGCCGGTGACAGACCGACGGTCGCCGATCCTGCGACGTGCTGCAGATGCACGGCGAGTCGGCGAGCGAGGTGCTGACCCTGGATGCCGTGGGTGGGGAGGAAGACGACGCCCCGGGGCGCCACGGGGGCAGGCGGCTCCTCCTCGCGCAACTCCAGCTCCTCCGGGGTGCGGAACGAATCCCGTTCCAGGGTCTGCAGATACGCCCACGGCGCGCCGAGCGCGAACCCTGGAGTCTGGCCGGCCGCCATCCGCCGACGACGTGCTGCGTCGCTCCAGACGAACACCGGCAGGCCGTCGTGCGCACCCGACGCCCGTCCCGTGAGATCCCATTCGGCCTGCACCTGCCCACGGATGCTCGGCGGACTCCACGGGTCGAGGTCGTCGTGCTCGGGGTCGGCGTAGACCGCGAGGATCTGCGCGTGGCCGAAGCGGTGATTGTCCGGGTGCATCAGCGCACCTGCGCGCGGACGGTCTCGGCGTTGGTGGTCAGCGTGAACAGTCGACCCGCGACCTGCAGTTCGTGTGGGAGCAGGCTCGCCGCGCCGGGCTCGCAGGCCACGGGGAAGTCGCCGCCCTCGATGTGCGCGAACAGCGTCCAGTCCGCGGCCGGTGCCCCGGGGACGACCGGTTCGTCCACGAGCGGGATCAGGAGCGCCGATTCACAGGTAGCCGTGAATCCGCCTGCGGTGACCTCGTATTCGCAGGCGACCTCGACGAAGTCGTCACTTCCCGGCAGATACCTGCGCCACGCCATCCCGCTGACCGGCACTCCCTGCCACACGACGCCGTGCACGACCACCTCGCCGTCGCGAGGCAGCACCAGGTACGCGGACGGGCGCGCCGGACCGTGGGTCAGACGCATCAGCCCGAACGGCGTGCGGGTGAGGCTCACCAGCTCGTCGGCCACCTCGACGGCCACGTTGCGCGCGTGATCCGGCCAGGACAGCGGGACCGGCCCGATATCGGTGATGAGTTCCACCGATCGCACGGACGTCTGGGTGAACGGATCGTCGGCGTGGTCGCCCTCGAGCACCTGTGCCGCCGGGACCCGCACCGTGAAGTCGGTCCGGCCATGGTGCTGGCGCAGCTCTGCAGGGAAGGACGCCGGCGGCAGCGGCCGGGCGCGGCCGATCTCCAGTGAGGCGACGGCGGAACGGTCCGGGATCGACCCCTCGATGACCAGGTCGGTGCCCTCGGCACGCACCTCGGTCACGGTCGTGGGCGCGTAGACGCGGAACACCGCGAGGACGCCGCCCTGCGACGCCGACGGTTGCAGGAGTGCATCCTCGCCCAGCCGGTGCGACGGCGCGTAGCGCGCGCTGCCGTCGTACAGGTTCTTCAGCATGCCGACCCGGTGGATCCCGCCGTTCGTCAGGTCGACCTCGAAGCGCAGCGGCCAGACCATGTCCGAGCGTTTCGCCAGGTGGGCGACGTCGACGCGGGTCTCGAACCCGACCTCGCTCACCCCGCCGCGCAGGTTGCGGGTGCGCCGCCGGGTCACCTCCAGCGGGTAGCGCGCCAGGCCGCACACCGCGCTCACCCCGAGCTCGTAGTCCGGCGCATCGGGGAAGTGCTCCAGCTCGACCCGACCCTGGATGACCAGATCGTCACCGTCCCAACGCAGATGCGTGACGGCGGTGGCCAGTTTCAGGGCGGTCAAGGGGTAGGAGTAGGTGCGCTCGGGCGCGGTGGAGCGGTCGTGGCCCGGGTAGGCCGCGGCGTACCGCCAGGGCGTGCGCCACGACCGGCGCAGCGGCACGCCGCCGACCAGTCCGCCGTCGTCGCGGAAGCGGGCGAGTTCGCGCAGCAGCGGGACGTCCGAGGCGCGCAGCGCGTGGTACTGGATCTGGTCGATGCGTGGCCGGGAGGCGATGTCGAATCTCAGCCGGGAGGTGAGCCGGTGGCCGAGTTGCAGCAGGGCGTCGACGTCCTCGTCGGGCACCACGGCGAACGCCGCACACAGCGCGGCCAGGTCGATCCCGGCCAGATACCAGTGCAGGGTCTCTCGGATCTTGGGCGTGCCCTTGCGGTCGGCCAGGTCGAGGACCATCTCGGCCGAGATCACCCGGTCCAGCAGGTTGTCGTAACGGAACACCTGCTGGGTGATGGAATCCCCGGATTCCCTTTCGCGCCAGTAGTACCCGTGCGCGGAGATGATGTCGACGGTGACGGCGTCCAGATGGGCGCCCAGCGTGACGGGGTAGTCCTCGTAGCGGATGGCCGGGAACTCATAGCCGTACTCGTCCCAGAAGCTGCGGCGGTAGACCTTGTTCCACACCATCCGGTCGCCGACCAGCCCCGGTCGGTCGAAGATGTCGGTGCCCGCGACGGTGTGCTTGCAGATCCCCCCGTGGGTCCAGCTCTGCCGCACTCCGGAGGTGCGGCTGAAGCGTCGCGCGTTGCTGAGCGCGAACGAGGAGCCGCTGCGCTCCAGCGAGGACACCATCAGCTCGAAACTGGAACGGCTCACCAGGTCGTCGCTGTCGATGAAGGTCAGGTAGCGCCCGGTCGCGTTCCGGGTGCCGGTGTTGCGCGCGGGCCCGAGGCCGGCGTTCTCCTGGGTGACGATCCGGAAGCGCTGATCGCGCTCGGCGTACTCGCGTGCCACCTCGACACTGGCGTCGGGGGAGCCGTCGTCGACGAGGATGACCTCGATGTCCTGCAGGCGCTGCACCCGGATGGACTCCAGGCATGGCGCGATGTAGTTCTCGACGCCGTAGTAGGGGACGACGACCGACAGGAGCGGACTGGACACCGGCGGTTAGATCAGGTCCAGCGAGAGCGCGGTGCCCCGGGCGACGTCGCGGGTGAAGGTGCGCCCCACGACGGAGTCGAAGTCGTCCGGCGGCAGACCGTTCGCCGGGCGGATGGACCGCACGTTGTCCGCCGTCACGGCCTCGCCGGCCTTCACGTCCTGGACCACGTAGAGGGAACGGCGGAAACGCAGCCCCTCCTTCTCCTGCTGACGTGCGCCGATGCGCGGCTGCCCCAGGCACTTCCACGCGATCTCGGTCTGGCTGACCAGTGCTGCCAGCTCGTCGGGCTCGGAGGAGAACGCCGAGTCGACGCCGCCTCCCTCGCGCGAGAGGGTCACGTGCTTCTCCACGACGACGGCGCCGAGCGCCACCGCGGCGATCGGCGCGCCGATGCCGATGGTGTGGTCGGAGTAGCCGACCAGGGCGCCGAAGGTGTCACGCATGACCGGGATGCCGCGCAGGTTGGACTCCGCCGGGTCCGCCGGGTAGTTCGCGGTGCACGCGAGCACGACGATCTGGTCGTTGCCCGTGCTGCGGGCAGCCTGGACGGCGGCGTAGATCTCCCCGACCGACGCCATGCCGGTGGAGATGATGATCGGCTTGCCCTTGCTGGCGGCCAGCCGGATCAGCGGCAGGTCGACGATCTCCGAGCTCGCGATCTTGTACGCCGGGGTGTCCAGCGACTCCAGCAGATCGATGGCGGTCGGGTCGAAGGGGGAGGAGAAGACGGTCAGGCCGTGCTTGCGCGCCTCGGCGAAGATCGGCTCGTGCCACTCGAACGGGGTGTGGGCCTCGACGTACAGGTCCCACAGGGTGCGCCCGCCCCACAGCTCGTGCCCCTGCGACAGTCGGAAGTCGGGGGCGTCGGACTGGATGGTGATGGTCTCCGGCGTGTAGGTCTGCAACTTCAGCGCGTGCGCACCCGACGCGGCGACCATCCGGACGATGTCCAGGGCCTTGTCCAGGGAGCCGTCGTGGTTGCCGGACATCTCGGCGATGATGAACGGCGGCTGGTCGGGGCCGATCTCGCGGTCGCCGATGCGGACGTTCGTCGCGGTCGTGCGGTCACTTGTCACGGTCATTGGGCTGCCTCCTGCGTCGGATGGTGTGCACGAGCACGCGTTCTCCATCGATGGTGTGCTCGGTCGCCGAGATCTCCTCGAAACCGTTGCGGGTGTTCATCCTGCGGACCGCCTCGTTGGCGTCCAGGACCTCGCCGTCGAGCTGCTCCAGACCCAGCTCGCCGAACGCGTAGCGCACCGCCTCGCGCTGGATCTGGATCCAGGCCGGAAGGAGCTCGCCGCGCGCTTCGAGTCCCGCGTTGTCCAGGTAGTAGCCCCACATGGCCCGGCGCTCCCCGGACTCCTGCTCGATGTCGAAGAACGTCACGACGCCGGACGGCGTATCGCCGCGCTCGTACATCAGCACGATGCGGGAGGGATCGTCCTGCAGTGCAGCCCAGTAGCGGTCGTGCTCCTGCGGGCTGATGACCCCTCGCGTCAAGGACACGGATCGCACTGCGGGATGGTTGCGCCAGGTGCGCACGGACTCCTTGTCCACCTCGGTGGCAGGGCGCAGCATCGAGCCTCCGGCAGGGCTGGTCTAGGGCGGATCACGGGTGGCGGACGGATGTCTAGACTACATCGCCATGACCACCCTTCCCCGTGACCAGGTCCGCAGCATGATGGGCGAGGTCCTCGCCGCGCAGGGCAAGGAACTTCCCGCCGAGGACGGCGCGCTGCTGGAGACCATCGGCTTTCGCTCCCTGGATTTCTCCGAGTTGGCGCTGCGTGTCGAGGACGAGTTGGACGAGGAGCTGAACTTCGACGCTCCCGGTCTGCGGTCGATCGAGACGGTGGGGGACGTCCTCACCTTCATCGACCAGCTGCAGCAGGCGTGAGCGAGCGCCTGTCTGCCGGCGCGGACAACCGCGTCGTCTCCCGTGGGTACGTCGGCCGGTGGCGTGACATCGACGAGGCACCCGACCTGCCAGACGCGGCGGCCTTCCTGGTCGCCGACAACACCGAAGCGATCCGGGCCGTCTGGCAGCACGTGCTGCACGCGGACCGCCGCGAGACGCTGGTGGCCGCGCGCTCGCGCATCGGCGCCGAGCAGGAGCAGGGGTTCCGCGAGTTCGGGCTGGCCGTCGTACGACCGCCGGACGTGCAGCCGGCACTGCTCGACCGACCGGCCGAACCCGGCCGCATCTGGCTGCTGACCAGCGGGTCCACGGGGCGGCCCAAGCAGGTCGCGCACACCCTGGACTCCCTCACCACCGTCGGCACCGATCAACCGCCACGTACTTGGCTGTGCCCCTACGCGACCGGCGCGTACGCCTGGTGGCAGGTCGTCACCCTCTCGATCCAGGTGCCGGGTCAGGACGTGGTCTTCGTCGAACCGGACGAGATCGACGCGTGGCCCGCGCTCGCGGAGCAGCACGGCGTCACCGCCGCGTCCGGCACCCCGACGTTCTGGCGCCAGGCCATCTTCCGTGCGGTCGACACCCTCTCCAGGGTGCCGCTGCGACAGGTCACGCTCGGCGGCGAGCCCGTCGACCAGGCCATCCTCGACCGACTGCACGAGGTCTACCCGGACGCGCGGATCTCATGGATCTACGCCTCCTCCGAGGCGGGGGCGGCCATCGCGGTGCACGACGGGCAAGCCGGATTCCCGACCGCTTGGCTCGACCGAGAGACCCCCGGACGACCCCGGCTGAGCGTGCAGGACGGTGAGCTAGTCATCGCCTCGGCCAAGGCCGCCGAGGGGATGGACGCACAGATCCACACCGGTGACCGCGCGGAGATCGTGGGCGACCGGGTCCTGATCACCGGCCGGATCGCCTCCGATGAGATCAATGTCGGCGGCTCCAAGGCCTCCGCGTCCGGCGTACGCGCCGTGCTGCTCGCGCACCCGGCAGTCGCCTGGGCGGCTGTGAAGGGCCGTCGCGCGCCCCTGGTCGGCAACGTCGTCACCGCGCAGGTCGTGCTCTCGGGCGACGCCACCGAAGCCGACCTCCTCGCGTGGTGCAACGCGCGGCTGCCGGACTATTCCGTGCCGCGCCGGTTGCGCGTGCTGCCCGAGATCCCGATCAAGGAGTCCCTGAAGTCCGATGTCTGATCACCCCACGAAGTTCTCCGCTGTGCTCCGATACTTCGCGGGGACCCCGATCTTCCTGAAGGAGATTTCCAACTCCCATGTCTGAGAATTCGACCGCCATTCCCCGCGCCAGCTGTGTCCTGGTCTCCGGCGGCTCCCGCGGGCTCGGGCTCGCGCTCGTGCAGGACGCGCTCGATGCCGGTGCGAAGGTCGCTACCTTCGCCCGCACGATCACCCCGGAGCTGGAGAAGCTCGCTGACGACCGCCCCGACGACGTGCATATCGGATCGGTCGACATCACCGATGAGAAGGCGGTGCGCACCTTCATCAAGGAGGCCGCAGCGCACCTCGGCCCGATCGACGCTCTGGTGAACAACGCTGCCATCGGCCAGGACTCGCTGCACGTGCACACCTCGCCCGAGCGCATCGCGGCCATCGTGGCGACGAACCTCACGGCCCCTCTGCTGGTGGTTCGCGCGTTCCTGCGGCACGCGATGGCGAAGTCCGGCCGCGGCCGCATCGTGATGGTGACCTCCGTCTGCGCGCAGCGTGGTTACTCCGGTCTGGTCACCTACTCCGCCACCAAGGGCGGGCTCGACTCGGCGATGCGCACCCTCGCCCGGGAGATGCACGGCCGCTTCCTGGTCAACTCGGTGGCGCCGGGCTTCTTCGCCTCCGAGATGTCCTCGGTGCTCGGCACCGAGCAGCTGTCCACGATCACCCGGCGCACGCCGACCGGTCGCCTGGTCGAGCCGGAGAACATCGCGCCCGTCGTGCGCTCGCTGCTCTTCGACGACACCAACATCAACGGCCAGGTCCTGACCATCGACGGCGGCGGCAGCATCTGAGTCCGCTCGACCCGGCGGACTACGTTGCGGCGTACGCCGATCCGGCGCATCTACGCCTCACGCCATCGCTGACGGCGGCGCGGGCGCTCGGTGGAGTGCGGTCCTACCTGCCCGACGGGCGCGGCGTCGTCTGGGTGGCGCCGGAGCTGCCGGGAATCGCCCGGGCCATCGACGCCGAACCCGCCGCGGCCGAGGTCTCTCGGCGGCTCGCGCGTCGAGCGGGCACCGAGGACCCCACGGTCGTCTGGCCCCTGTGGACCCGCGCCGAGACGGTCGCGAAACTGCTCGACCTTCCGGTCCTGTCCTGGCTGGCGTGGCCGGGCCTCGAGGTTCCCGCCCACCTGGCCTCCCGGGTGGCGCTGAGCACTGTCCTGCTACCTGACGAGGTGACAGGTGGTGTCACAGTGTCCTGTGGCGCCACCGTGGCGACCTGAGGCCTCAGCCGTCGGCGAGAGCACCCATCGGGTCCCAGGCCGGGAGCACGATCGGCTCCTGCTCCAGAGCATCCTGCAGCTCCTGCGGCAGGCGACTCCTGTGCGCGGCGATCTCGAAGACGTACGGCGCGAACCACGAGTCGTTCATCGTGTAGAAGCCCTGGTCGGCCTTGCTGTCGCCCCAGGAGTTCTCCACCCGCCACTTGCGCGGCGTGTCGCCGTCCAGGTCGACCCCGGTCAACAGCATGGCGTGCGTCATGAGCGTGTCGTGGAACTCCAGCCGGGCGGCCTTGTCCAGCGCGAACGAGGTGTCGTAGACGCCGTCGTAGTCGAAGAGCCGGGCGTCCCAGATGCCCAGGTCGCGCGCCATCATCTTGCTGACGTCGCAGCCGAACCACACCGGCTCGCCGTCGCGGATCGAGGCGGCCGCGATGCTCTTCAGCAGGTCGGGCTCGACGTTGAGGTAGCGCACCGGCACACCGCCGACGACGTTGCCGAGCTCGTCCACGGTGAAGGTCGCTCCGCGCGGGCTGCTCTCACGAGGGTCGTCGACGAGGCAGACGTAGTCGTCCAGGTCCTGCTCGACGTACCGGTCACGGAACTCCTGCGGGGTGAGCACGCCGTCGCGGTGGAACTGCTTGTCGGTGTCCGTCCACTGCCAGTCGACGGTCTCCGGCGGGGTGCCGAGGTGCATCGCGAGGATCCGGTACGCCGCGGACATGACCTGCGCGCGTACGCCGTCGATGTCCTTCTCCTTCGCCGCCCTCAGGTCGCGTGCGGCCTGGCGCAGCAGCGAGCGCAGCACGCCGTTCATCGCCCCGGTGTCGGAGGAGGAACGGGTCTCCGGCATCGCCGACTTCGGCACCAGGCCGTGCTTGTGCACCAGCGCCACGAACATGTTCCACTGGCCGCCGTCGCCCATGACCTCGTCGAGCACGAAGCCGAGGGTGCGGTCGTCGGACGGCCGGTCGCGCAGCCGGACCACCGAGTCCATGAAGTAGTTGCAGCGCTCGAGCTTGTCCCAGAAGAGCAGGTGGTTCTGGGAGAACTCGAAGTCCTTCAGTCCCATCCGGCGGGCGGCGCCGACGCGCAGCAGGTTGAGACCGGCGAAGAGCCAGCAGCGCCCGCTCTTCTCCTGGTTTGTGACCTTCCAGTCGTCCAGGCGGTGCGACATCGAGGTGTCGGTGCGGGTCACGATCGTGCGATCGAGCGCCACGTCGGCGAGCGCGGTGTTGGTGAGCGCGTTCTGCACGATGCGGTGGGTGGGGGAGGCGTCGAACTCCTTGCGCAGCAGGTCGACGTCGTCGGAGGTCAGGGCAGTAGTGGGCACATCACTCATCTATGCATCGTCGCACGCATGCGGGATTCGCTCCGAGGGCCGGCGCTGGCGGTAGGGCCCGCTCGGCCCGAAACGATGGCGCGCGGTCGCGCTGGGCTCCCGTGAGGGCCCGCTCGGCCCGAAACGATGGCGCGTGATCGCGCTGGGCTCCCGTGAGGGCCCGCTCGGCCCGAAACGCAGGCGTGCCGGTCGGTCAGCCGGGCTTGTTGATGCGGTTCCGGGCCGCTTCGACCAGTCGGGACGTGGGTGCGGTCATGAGGAAGAGCGCCTGTCGAGCCCGGGGGCCATGCTCGGTCTCGATGGCGTGCTCCAAGGCGCGGATCCGGCGTTCCTGACGGGTGGCGAGTCCCTCCAGATAGGTGATCTTCCCCTCGCGCTCGCGCAGTGCGCTCTCCAGTTGCGCGACCCGGGGGGCGTCGCCCGCGGGTTCGGCCCGCGGGTGACGCGTCGGGAGGGCGACTTCGTAGCGCAGCTTCTCCGCGTGCCGCCACGCGTCCTGATCGAGGTCGGCCCGTCCCGCGAGCGCTCCCAGCTCGTGGGCGATCCCGGCGGCGTCCAGCTCGGGCGGGTACGGGTGCTGGGAGGTGCCGGCGACCAGCGCGGCGGCGTCCCACAGGCCGTGCGCCACGGCCACGGGTGCGGCGACGTCCGCACCCTGGACGAGCACCCGCCGGGCCAGGACGCCGTCCTCGCCGACGACCGTGTTGCGCGGCACGGCATGCCCGCGCTGATCGGCCGGCAGTGCATCCACGTGATCGCTGTAGCGGACCACCAGGGCGCGGACGCGGTCCAGATCTCCGGCCCGGAGGGCCGCGACGAGCAGCACCTCCAGGGGTTCGCCCTCGGTGTGGGAGTAGTCAGGCAGCGTGGGCGCGAAGACGGCAGGCAGCTCGGGCAGGTCCCGGCCGCGGACGAGGACCCACCCGCTCGCGAGCTGGCGCACGGCACCGGCGCGCAGGGCGTCCAGCCAGTCAGGGTGCGCCGGCAGTGCCGCGCGAACGGTGGTGCCGGCCAACGGATCGGTGACGCGGGCACCGTCGAGCACCACCGCGTCGCCCAGGACCAGGTGCGACGCGGACTCGGGCAGGTCCGCGCGCACCGGTGGACGGTCGTCGTACCCGGGAGTGCCCACCCACCACGATGTATCGCCGGATGCCCGACCCTGCGAGACGGGTTCGACGGCGAGGGCGTTGGGGACGTAGGCGATGAACCGGCCGTCGGCGTGGGAGACGGCCAGGTCCAGCAGGTCGAAGTGCCCGAGGCCGGGGGAGTCGGGCGTGAGCACGCGTTCGGGCGGGTCCAGGATCACCACGGTGTCATAGGCCGACCGCAACGGCAGCCGGTCCAGTCCGCCGCAGTGCACGTCTACGCCCTCGGCGTGCAACCGCACCGCATCGATCGTGCCGCGCACCAGCACCGTCGCCCGCTCGCCCAGCCGGCGGGCCAGCGTGGCCGCCCGCGGGCCGATCAGCAGCACGCTGCCCTCGGCGTCGTCGAGGACGGCTGCGACCCACTCGGAGAGCGCCGTCGGAGGGTCGATGCCGTCGCGCCACCCGGTCATCTCGCCCCCGAGCAGGGTGGGACCGGCGCCTGCGTGCTGGCCGTCGTTGCTCATCCTCGTAGCCTAAGGCGGTCCCGCACCCACCAAGGAGGATCTGCGACCGATGGCGACGACCCCCACGATCGGCGTGGTGCTGCTGCACATGGGCGACCGCCCCGTGCAGCTCGCCGAGGCGCTGAGCACCCTGCGTGCCCAGCGCGACGTCGAGCTCGACGTCGTCCTGGTCGGCAACGGCTGGGAACCCCACGGTCTGCCGGACTGGGTGCGCACCGTGCACCTGCGGGAGAACGTCGGCATCCCGCAGGGCCGCAACGTGGGCGCGAGCGAGGCCCGCGGGGAGTTCCTGTACTTCTACGACGACGACGCCTCGCTTCCGACGCCCGACGTGCTCTCCCGGCTCGCGGCAGTCATCGGGGCCGACGACCGCGTCGCGGTCGCGCAGCCGCGCGGCGCGGATCCCACGGGCAAACCCGCGCCGCGCCGCTGGGTGCCGCGGTTCGACGTGCGTGACGGCGGGCGGGCCGGGTCGGCGACGTGGTTCTGGGAAGCCGTCTTCATGATCCGGCGTACGGCGTTCGAGCAGGTCGGCGGGTGGCCCGGGCAGTTCTTCTTCGGCCACGAGGGCATCGACCTGGCGTGGCGGCTCGTGGACGCCGGCTGGCGCATCGAGTACGTCCCCTCGGTCGTGGTGCACCACCCGTCCACCGACGCCGCCCGGCACGACATCTTCTACCGCACCAACGCCCGCAACCGGGTGTGGGTCGCGCGCCGACGGCTGCCCCTGCCGCTCGTCCCCGTCTACCTCGCCACCTGGACCGGCGTGATGATGCTGCGAGTGCCCGACGCGCGCTCCCGGTCGGTCTGGCTGGACGGCTTCCGCGAGGGCTGGACCACCGACCCCGGCGAGCGGGCGCCGATGTCCTGGCGGACGGTCGGCTGGTTGACCCGGGCCGGTCGGCCGCCGGTCATCTGATGCGCGTCGTCGTCACGGGCGTCCGCAGCCGCACCCACCTGGTGCATGTGTCCGCCTATCTGCGCACGGCACTGGACGCCACCGCGCGGGGTGAACTGGTCGACGTCGGCTACCTCGGCGGCGGCACCTTCCTCGGGAGCGCCAGCGTCGACGCGTCCGACGTGGCCCGTCTGCTGCCGGACGATCCACGGCTGCGGATCCGGATGCTCGACCGCCTCGAGGACTGGTCCCCCGCCGGCGACGAGCTCGTCTATGTCGCCGTCGGCGCCCCAGGTATCCGACCGTGGATCGAGCTGCGCCGGCGCGCCGGCCTGACCCGGATCGCGGTGGTGGTGACCGACGAGGGCATCGGCAGCTACGGCACCTGGCGCACCAGGCACGACGCCTGGCTGCGCCAGGGGGTCCGGGAGCCGTGGTGCACGGTGCGCACGAGCGCGGTACAGCTCGCCGACCGGGTGCTGACCACCCGGCGGTTCGCGATGTACGACGCTGCCCGCGACTGGGCGCTCGACCCGGTGATCGCCGAGGAGTTCCGATCCCGCACCAGCGAGGGGGACGGCGACGGCGCCGACCGGGTCGTGCTTCTCACCCAGCCCTGGGTCGAGATGGGCGCCCTCCCGCAGGCCGCCTACCTGGACCACGTGGCGCAGGTCCGCGACCGGGTCGCTGCCACGGGCCGGCGGCTCGTCGTGCGGCCCCACCCGTCCGAGGACCCGTCCCGGTACGACCGCTTCGAGACCCTCGCGGGCGATCTGCCCGCCGAGCTGGACGGGCGCGTCGTGGGCAGCGCCGCCGTCGTCGGCGGGTCGAGTACCGCCCTGCTCAACCTCGCCGCCCTGCACGACCTCCCGGCGTGGCGCCTGCTGGTGCCTGGTCTGGAGCATCTCGAGGAGCGCCTGGGCGCGGATCAGCGCGGCCTGCTGCGGCGCTACCTGCCCGCGGCGGTCGCGGCCACCGACCTCCCCGCGGGCTAGAGTCGACGAGGTGATAGGTAACTCCACTGCGGCGGGTCGGATCGCGACTTCGCCGACCGTGCAGAAGGCGTTCGGGAGGGCGCGCGCCGCCGCACTCGGTGCGCGAGGTGCCGCCGCGAAGATCCCCCGGCCCCCCGAACCGGCGAGCTCGCTTGGCGCCGCCGACGTGGCCGACGTACGCGTCACGGCACTGCTCGTGGACGGCGCCGACGCCCGCGCGGCCCGACGTCGTGCGCGGCGTCTCGGCCTGCCGCGCACCCTGGACGACACCGCCGCCTGGGCGGCGCTCGGCGGGCTCGCGGCCCTGCTGCGGGTCATCGACGACGGTCGTCGCCGCGCCGTGGTGGTGGACACCGCCGGCGCGCGGTCGGTCTTCTCCCGATGGGCGGTCACGGCCGGGTTCGAGCCCGTGCACGTGGACGTGATGCGTCCGGAGGTCGTCGGCACCGCGATCGACCCCCGATCGGTCGACCTGGTCGCACGTCTGCACCCGCACTCCAGCGTCGCCGAGACGGTGGACGCCGACCTGGCCCGCGCGGCGGGTGCGCTGCGCCGCGGCGGCGTCGTCGCCATCACGGTGCGGCTCGGCCCTCCCGAGGTGGGCGCCCTGTCGGTCGCCGACCTGCGCTCGCTCGTGGCCCGCGCCGACGAGCAGGGTCTGACGCTGCTGGGCGACCTCGACCTGCACGAGGGCGCCCGCGCCCGCGAGGTCGCGCTCATCGACGAGAGCGACACGTTCGGCCTGGCACTGCTGGCCTTCCGGCGCAGGTGAGCACGGCGCCCGAGACCGCCCGGTGGGAACCCGGGCGTCCGGTGCCGGTCCGAGCGATCCTCGGTCCGCTGCGCCGCGGTGCGGGCGACCCCACCTGGCGCGTGCACGAGGGCGCGCTGTGGCGCGGCGTGCTGACGCCGCACGGTCCGGCCACGGTGCGGCTGTGGCGCGAAGCCGACGGCGAGCACGCCGATCGGGCGCACCTGCACGCCTGGGGACCCGGCGCGAGCTGGTGTGCGGCAGCGCTTCCCGACTGGTTGGGCGCGCGCGACGACGTCAGCGCGTTCCAGGTGCACCACGACGAGCTGCGCGATGCCGCCCGACGGCTGCAGCACTGGCGGGTCGGCCGCACGGGTCTGGTGCTCGAGGCGCTGGTGCCCGCGATCATCGAGCAGCGCGTGACCGGCAAGCAGGCGTTCGCGGCGTACCGGGTGCTGGTACGCCGCCACGGGACCCCTGCCCCCGGACCCGGCGCGGAGCTCGGGTTGATGTGTCCGCCGGACGTGCCGGGCTGGCGGCGGATCCCGTCCTGGGAGTGGCTGCGCGCGGGCGTCGACGCCCAGCGGGCCGACACCGTGATGCGGGTGCTCCAGGTGGCCCACCGGCTCGAGGAACTGGAGCGGCTACCGCTGCAGACCGCTTGGCGTCGGCTGGGGTCCATCCCCGGCGTGGGGGTATGGACCGTGGCCGAGACGGTGCAGCGGGCGTTGGGCGACGCCGACGCGGTCAGCTTCGGCGACTACCACGTCGCCGCGGACATCGGCTGGGCCCTGACCGGCGCCGCGGTCGACGACGTGGAGCTGGAGCGGCTGCTCACGCCGTACGTCGGGCACCGTTACCGGGTGCAGTACATCGTCACGGCCGGCGGCCTCACCAAACCGCGCCGCGGCTCCCGGATCACCCTGCCGACCCACCTGCCGTAGGCGCGACAGGGAGGGTGCGCTCGCGTACCCGCAGGGTGACCGCCGTCCCGGCGCGTGACGCCTCGCACCCCAGGCGCTCACCGGCCAGCGCCACCTCCAGCCGAGCCCACACCCGGCCCAGGGCCATCGGATCGCCGGCGCTCAGCGTGACCAGCTCACCGGAGCCCTCGAGGTCGACCCCCACCTCGTCGTCGGCGCACAGCGCCACCCGCACGGCTCGGGCGACCCGGTCGAGGAGCGTCTCGGGCTGCACCGACTCGATGCCCACCTGCTGCGACAGCTCGCTCCCGGCCGGCACGCCGAGCGCGTCACGGACGGCCTCCGCGCGACCGAGCGCGAACCAGTCGCCCGGTCCCGAGCGCACCAGATCCCGAGCGGGCACGCCGTCCCCGGGCTCTCGGACGAGGTGCGCGAGCCCGCGCACGACGGCGACCGGCACCCGGTGCAGCTTTCCCTTGACCAGGTCGGCGGCGGAGGCGATCTCGTCGGCGAGGTTGCGGACCGTGACGGCGAGGTCCCGGCCGTGGGTGTCGGCGTGCCCGCGCAGATCGTCCAGGCCCGCGAGCCCGCTGGAGCCGAGTGCGAAATCGGTCAGGCCGGCGCGCCAGGCACGGCCCGAGGTGTCGCTGAGCACCACCGCGAACCGCGCCGGCACCAGGCCCGCGAGCCGTTCGTGCAGGTCGCGCGCGGCAGCGTCGGGGTCGTGGGGGAGCAGGAGCAGGCGCTCCTCGCGTGCATTGGAGGCGTCGATGCCGGCGCCCGCCATGACCGGCCCGCTGCGCGCGGCGACGACGCGGGTGACCGAGTCGGGGGTGCGACGTTCGGCCACCACGGACGTCGACTGCGCGAGCACGAGGGAGGCGCGATCGGTCGGGTCGGCGTGGAGGCCGAGGGCCTTGGAGACGATCTTGCTGGTCACCACCAGGATGTCGCCGTCCTGCAGCGCGAGGTCCGCTGTCGTCATGCCGGCGGCGAGCACGGCGGCGAGGTCGTCGCCGTGGACGATCTCCGGCAGACCGCCGAGAGGGATGACCCGCAGTTCGGTCGTGGCCACGCCTCAGCCCCGTCGGGGCAGTTCGGCGGCGAGGTCCAGGGCGGCGCCCGCCATCGCGCCCGCCGTCTCGACCGAGGTCATGAGCAGGGGTACGGCGCGCACCTGCAGCCGGGCGTCGTACCGCGCGCTCGCGTCGCCCTCGTCGACCAGCCACCCGGACAGGAAGTCGGCGTAGAGGCCGGCGACGCCGACGGGGGTGACCGGCACGTCCAGCGCCGCGAGGCAGGCGTCCGCGTGGCCGCGCACCGGTGCGCCACCGACCAGCGGCGAGACGCCGACGACGGGAGCGGCGGTGCCACGCAGGGCGTCCCGCACCCCGGGCACCGACAGGATGATGCCGATCGAGACGACCGGGTTGCTCGGCGGGAGCAGCACCACGTCGGCCTGCCGGATGGCGTCCAGCACGCCCGGCGCGGGTGCGGCACGATCCATCCCGGCCACCACGAAGCGCTGCGCGGGGACGGACGCCTGCATCCGCACCCACCACTCCTGGAAGTGCACGGCACGCTGCCCGTCCTCGTCGTCGATCACGACGTGGGTCTCGACCGGGGTGTCGGTCATCGGCAGCAGCCGCACGCCCTGCTCGGGCAGGCCCCACCGGGTCGCGAGCCGCCCGACGACCTCGCTCAGGGTGTGTCCCTGCCCGAGCCACTGGCTGCGCACGATGTGCGTGCCGAAGTCCCGGTCGCCGAGACCGAACCACTGCGGCGACGCGCCGTACGCCGCGAGCTCGCCCTGCACGGAATGCGTCTCGTCGGCCCGGCCCCAGCCCTGGCCCTCGTGCACCCCGCCGCCGAGGGTGTAGAGCAGGGTGTCGACGTCCGGGCAGACGCGCAGCCCGAAGAGGGTGATGTCGTCACCGGTGTTGGCGATGACCGTGACCTGGTGCGGGCTGCCAGGACGGGTCTGCAGGTGGTGCAGCAGGCCGCGCAAAAATCGTGCGCCTCCTACGCCCCCGGCGAGTGCGGTTATGTGCATGGTCGCCATCATCACCCGTGTCCTCGAAAAGCAGCGCAGTGGACCACAATCCAGGCTTGACTCGGGGGAATGACACGCGTGTAATTAGCTCTGTCGTTTCCGGTCGGTGTTGGAGGACCTCGTGCAGGAATTTGCTTTGATCGATGGGGACGGCGTTGACGACGAGGGGGAGTTGTCCTGGCAGGAACGCGCGCTGTGCGCGCAGACCGACCCAGAGGCGTTCTTCCCCGAGAAGGGCGGTTCGACCCGCGAGGCCAAGAAGGTCTGCGTCGGGTGCACCGTGCAGGCCGAATGCCTCGAGTACGCACTCGCTCACGACGAGCGGTTCGGCATCTGGGGCGGCCTCTCCGAGCGTGAGCGCCGCAAGCTGAAGAAGCGCGCGGTCTGAGCACGCTGCAGACCCGCTCCTCCCGGCCGCCGTCAGAGGATGAGCGCACCGGGGGTCTCGTGACGGCGCTGCTCGTCGTCCGTGGCGGGCACATCGACGGTCTTGACCGACCCGCCTTCCTCGACGCCACCTGCGCGGCACTGATCGAGCAGACCCGCCCGCCCGACCGGCTGGTCGTCGTCGACGCCACCGCCGACCGGATGATGCACGGGTACATCGACGACCACGAGCGACTGCGTGGCGCGTACCCGCAGGTGTCGGTCGTCGCGGTGCCGCGTGACGCGCCGTTCGCCGCGATGGTCGACACCGCGGTCGATGCTCTGCCCGCACCCGGCGAGGACCTGGTCGTCGCACGTCGTACCGGCGGCCGCGCGGGTCGTCGCCCTGTCCGCCCGCGTGATCGCACGCACTGGCTGTGGCTCCTGCACGAGGACTCCGCGCCGGACCCCACCGCCCTGGCGGAGCTGACCGCCGTGGTCGCGCAGTCCGAACGGGTCGGTATCGCGGGGTGCAAGGTGGTCGATGCTGCCGACCCCACGGTCCTGCTCGACATCGGCACCGACGTCACCCGCACCGGGCGGCACGTCGGCGCCGCGGCGGGCGAGACCGACCAGGGTCAGCAGGACCATCGCCGCGACGTGCTGTCGGTGAGCAGCGCCGGCATGCTGGTGCGACAGGACACCTACAACACCCTCGGCGGTTTCGACCCGGCGTTCGACGGCGAGGGCGACGGTCTCGACCTCGGCTGGCGCGCGCACCTGATCGGCCACTCCGTCGTCGTGGTCCCCGCAGCGCGGGTGCGTCAGGTCGCCGGCGACGCCGGCCGCGACGCCACGACACTGCGCCGTCACCGCCAGGTGGCGCTGGCCCGGGCGAGCCTGCTCGGCATGCCGTTCCTCGCGATCTGGACCGCGCTCAGTTCGCTCCTGCTGACCCTGGTGCTGCTGCTCGGCAAGCGTCCCCGCCGCGCCGCGGTCGAGCTGGCGCAGGCCACGGCACCGTTGGGCATGCTGCGCATCCTCGGCGCCCGCGGCCGATTCTTCCGGCGCGGCACGACCCGTCGGCGCAACCTGCGGGGACTGTTCGTTCCCGCGGCCGGAGCCCTGCGCGCCGCGTACGACGGGCTGCGCGACGGAGCCGGCGGGCGCTCCCGCGGCGCCATGGCACGCGACGCGGGCGCCGCCGAGACAGGTCCGGTTCCGGCCGTCGCCGAGGAACTGCGTGTCGAGCGCGGACCCCTCGCCCGGTCCGTGCTCGGACCCGCGGGTCTCGTGGTGCTGCTGCTCGCGATCGCCAGCGGTGTGCTGTGGCGTGACCTGCTGACCAGCGGCGCCCTCACCGGCACGGGGCGCGGCCTGACCGGTGGCCAACTGCTGCCCTTCGACACCGACGCGACCGGCATCTGGCGCACCTACCGCGACGCGTGGGTCGGCCCCGGCCTCGGACACCCCGCCACCGACGCGCCGTACCTGCTCGTGCTGGCCCCGCTCGCCTGGCTCGTGGGTCTGCTGCCGTGGATCGACCATGACGCCGCCGGGGGCGTCGCCGTCGCCTGGCTGCTGTTCGCCGCGATGCCGCTGTCCGGGCTGGCGGCCTACCGCGCCGGCCGGGTCGCGACCGACGCCCGTTGGCCGCGGCTGGCCGTCGCACTGCTCTGGGCCACGCTGCCCACGCTCACCACCGCCGTCGCGCAGGGCCGCCTCGGTGCCGTCGTGGGGCACATCCTGCTGCCGTTCGCGCTCGCCGGCACCCTCGCGGCTCTGCGCCGCGGCGCGAGCGGCGCGGTCACCTTCGCCGCGGTGCTGGCAGTCGCCCTCACGGGTGCCTTCTCTCCGGTCCTGTTGATGGTCTGCAGCGCGGTGGCGTTGGCCGGCGTGCTCCTCGCTCCCGGCGTCGGCCGGTTGCGGGCGCTCGCGGTCTTCATCGTGCCGTGGCTGTTGCTGGGGCCGTGGAGCCGCGACGTGCTGACCGGTGACCGCCGCGGGCTGCTCGCCGGTCCGGGTGCCCTCGACCCCACCCGCGGCGGCGGCGTGCACCCCTGGCAACTGGCGCTGCTGCACCCGGGCGGCCCGGGGTCCTACGCCGTCCTCGCATCGATCCCCGTGCTGGCGATAGGCCTGATCGGACTGGTGCGCACCGGACTCGGCCGCTCCGGGGCGGCGCTCATCGGGGTCGGCCTGCTCGGGCTCGGCGCAGCCCTCGCGGCTCCCCACGTGCTGCTCGCGGCCACGTCCCGTGGCGACGCCACGCCCTGGACCGGTCCCGCGCTGGACGTCTACGGGTTCGCGCTGCTCGCCGCCGGGCTGCTCGGCATCGCCGGTCTGGGCGCCGGGCGGTGGCGTCCGTGGGTGCACGGTCTCACCGCCGTCGCGTGCGTCGGGGCCTGCGCTGTCGCAGGGTTCGGGGTCTGGACCGCGTCGGCCACCGCGCTGACGCCGGTCGTGAGCTCGTTGCCATCCGTCGTACAACGTCAGCTGACCTCCGGTCCCGCACCCCGCGCCCTGCTGCTGACCGCCGCATCCGACGGCGCGGTCACCTACCAGCTCATCGGCCGGGAGACGGGCCTGCCCGCGCGCGACCTGCGCAGCCCGTACCCGTCGTACGACGCCCGCACGGCGGCAGCGGCCCGCGTGCTCACCTCGACCGGTGCGAGCGGTCGCACGGAAGGCTCCCGTCTGATGCACCAGCTCGGAGTCGAGTACGTCGTGGTGCGCGGAGTCGCCGCGGTCCGACGACTCGACGCACCCCTCTCGACGACCGCGGGGCTCACCCAGCTGTCCGCCGGCCGCTCCTCGTCGGTCTGGCGGGTGGAACCCACCAGCACGACCGGCGGCGACGAGGTCGGCAGCAGCCGACTCGTCATCCTGCAGGGTGGCCGGCCCACCACCGAGCTCGTCTCCCGCGCCCAGCACGGGCGCACCGACCTGACCGTGCCCGCCGGGGCGCCGGGACGCACCCTCGTGCTCTCGGAGGGCAGCGGCTGGACCGAGCACGGCCGTGTCGCGCTCGACGGCCGGGTGCTGTCGGCGTCGCCGGGTGCCGACCAGCCGACGTACGTCCTGCCGGCCGGCGGCGGTCACCTCGTGGTCGAGACCGGTGTCCGGCACGAGTGGCTCGCCTGGATGCAGCTCGGGCTGTTGATCGTCGTGCTCTACCTCGCGATCCCGTTCGGCACCCGTCGACCGCGCACGGAGCAGGTGAGCGGCACATGAGGATCGGCGGAGCGCTGCGGGTGCTGATCGCCGGCGGTGTCGCGGCCGGTCTGGTCTACGGCGCGGGGCGCGCCGAGGGCGAGGTGCATCTGGCCCGCGCCGCGGACCGCGTGGTCACGGTCGCCGGCACCTCGCAGGCCCTGCAGAGCGCTTCCGTCACCTGCCCCGGTGCAGACCGCGGCGGGATGAGCGACAGCACTGACCCAGAGGCCGCGCAGCAGCAGGTGACGCTGCTGTCCGGCAGTGCACCGACCAGCGTCCTGCCCGCGGGCACCCGCACCGAGGGAGCGCGCGGCGGCACCGTTCCCACGACGCGGACGGGCACGACGTCCACCACCCTCTCGGGGGACCGGGCGATGCGGCTCGACACGACCGGAAGCCTGGCGCCCGGCAGCACCGCCACGCAGTATTCCTACGACAGCATCAGATCCGCTCGGGGGATCTCCGTCCTGCAGTGCACGGCTCCCGTGCAGGACGCATGGGTGCTCGCCGGTGGCACCGAGCCCGGCCGGGTGACCCGCCTCGTCCTCGCCAACCCGGGCAGCTCAGCCATCACGGTGGCTGCGACCGTGGTGGGTAGCGCGGGACGCGATCCGTCCTCGGTCGCGGGCACGGTGATCGCGCCCGGACGGCGGACCGTCCTCACCCTCGGCGCGCTGCGCAGCGGGAGCGACCCCGCCATCCATGTGACCTCCTCCGGTGGGCCCGTCACGATCGCGGCCGCCGACGTGTGGATGGACGGCGAGACCCAGATCGGTGAGGAGACCACCGGGGTGAGCGCGTCGCCCGCGACCACGCAGGTGCTGCCCGCCGTACCCGTCCTCGGACCCGCGCCGGTGGTGCGGGTCGCCGATCCCGGCACCCAGGACGCCGTCGTACGCGTGCGCGCCACGGCGTCCGACGGGTCGATCGCCACCGAGCAGGTGCTCACCGTCGCGGCCGGACGTACCGGCTCGCTGACCCTGCGCGGGCTGACCCGCGGCGACTACAGCGTGCAGGTCCTCTCCGACGAGCCGGTCGTCGCTGCCGCTTCGGTGCGCACGACGGCGAACGGAGTCGGTGACCTCACCTGGGCGACGGGTGCATCCCTCACGCGCGCGCTCACCGGCACCGGCCTGCCCGAGGGCCTGGGCAACGGCGACGCGGTACTGGGGGTGACGGCTGCGAGCCGCACCGCGCAGATCGTGGTCAGCACCGTCGACGCACAGGGCCGGGTCACGTCCACCAGGCGTTCGCTGGCCGCGGGCACGCCTCTGCTGCAAGGACTTCCGGCCGCGCGGTCGGTGTGGGTGACGGTGCGCTCCGGGTCCGTCTGGGCTGCGGTCACCCTGCGTCGTACGGACCGCAACGGCCCGCTCGTCGCGACGACCACGCTGACGCCGCTCCCGCTGGCAGCGCAGGCTCCGGCGATCCGGCCGGCGAGCGGCTGAGGCTCACTCCGAGGCGCGGTCGGCCCACCACTGGGCGTAGGAGCGACCGCCTCGGACGGCCTGGTCGCCGGGCAGGTTCGAACCGTTGCCCAGCGCTGTCAGAACGCGCCCGACCCGCGGGAGCTGCACCTGATGCGGGGTGGGACGACCCGACAGGTGCGCGGTGAGGACGGCGATGTCGCGGGCGCTCAGCACCTCTGGCCCGGCCAGCTCGACGATGCCGCCGATCGGCGTGGTCTCCAACGCCACGTCCACCAGCCGTCGTGCCACCCACGCGGTGTCGCACGGCGCGAACTGCAGGCCCCGCACGCCGACGCCTACCCGGCCGACGTGCACCCCGCAGAACCGCTCCACGAACTCGTGGAACTGCGTGGCTCGCACGATCGTGTACGGCCGTTTCGACTCGCCGACGACCCGTTCGGCCTCGGCCTTGACGCGGGAGTAGGGAAGCGGGTTGTCCCAGCAGCCGACGATGGACACGTGGACCAGATGGGCATCGGGGTTGTGCTCGGCCAGCGCGTTGCACAACCGCTCCAGACCGTCGACGTCGACGGCGTGACCCTTCGGATCCGTAGCGCAGTGGATGACCGCCTGCACGTCCTGCACCGCGTCGCTCAGCCCTGCGCCGGTGCGCAGATCGCCGACGCACACCTGCGCATCCGTCTCGGCGTCGGCGCGGCGGGTGAGGACCCTGGCGGGGACGTCGGAGTCGAGCAGCTCGCGGACCACGGCCCGGCCGAGGGTGCCGGTGCCGCCGGTGACCAGCACGGGCGCGCGTCCGACGTGCGGGAGTCCGGACAGCAGGTCCGGTGCGGCGGTGGGGTCGGTCACGGGCGCTCAGTCCTGCAGGTCGTCGGGATGGATGCCGACGACGCCGGCGACCTGCTCGGCGACGATCTGCTCGATCAGGTCGGCGAGCTCGTCCTCACCCACGGCCCGCGCCTCGATCGGACGGCGGTAGATCACGACCCGCGGCGTCGCCTTCCCGGTGCCGGGGAAGGTGCGACCCAGCGCGACATCGGACTCCCACGGCGCCGGATCGTGGGTGGGCACGTCCTCGACGGCCACCTCGAGCATGTCCAGCGGCCTGCCGAGGCGACGCTCGACGCGCTCCAGGGCGCTCAGCACGGTCTCGTCGAACTCCTCTGCGCGGGTGCGCATGACCGGCACCCTCGGCCAGGCCAACGGCCCGCGGATGCCGCGGCCGTGCCGCTCTGAACGGGCAGGGCGGGCAGCGCGCGTCCCGGGTCCGGGTGTGCTGCGGAGGTCCTGCCAGGCGGCGTACCCAGTCATCCCAGGAGCCTATCCAGCCACCCGGCCATGTCGACCTCACCGTCGCCCGGCGCGCCGATGACGACGAGTCCGGGCGCTCGCCTAAAGTCACGGCGTGATGCACCCGAGCCCCCGCGTGATGATGCGCCAGTGCAACCGCAGTGCCTGCCATGGGCCGGCCGTTGCCACCCTGACCTACGTGCACGCGGACTGCACGATTGTGCTCGGACCGCTCGCCACCTATGCGGAGCCGCACTCCTACGACCTGTGCGCCGCGCACACCACGCGGTTCACCGCCCCGCGGGGCTGGGACGTCGTGCGACTCGCTGTCGACCTGGAGCCGCCGGTGCCCTCCGGTGACGATCTGGCGGCGCTCGCGGACGCCGTACGCGAGGCCGGTCGACGCGAGCCCGCACGTCCCGCCGCCGACCCGTCGGCCCAGCCGGGACGGCCGCGGTTGCGCATCCTGCCGAGCTCCTGACCCCCGTTAGGCTGCGGCCATGACCTCCCCACGCCTCGCCGAGTTCGTCAAGGCGTACGACGTGCGGGGCCTGGTGCCGCAGCAACTGTCGCCCGAGGTGGCTCGAGCGATCGGCGGCGCGTTCGCCGAGCAGATCGCGATCCCCGAGGGCGCGAGCGCTGTCGTCATCGGTCACGACATGCGCCCCAGTTCACCGCAACTGGTGTCGGCGTTCGCCGAGGGCGTGATGGCGCGAGGTGTCGACGCGGTGCTCATCGGACTCTGCTCGACCGACGGTCTCTACTACGCCAGCGGCGCCCTGGATCTGCCCGGGGCGATGTTCACCGCGAGTCACAACCCTGCGGAGTACAACGGCATCAAGCTGTGTCGCGCAGGGGCCCGGCCGATCAGCGCCGACACCGGACTGGATCAGGTGCGCGACCGTGCCCAGGAGTGGCTCGATGAAGGTCAGCCGGCCGCCGTCGACACGCCCGGCGTGGTCCGCGAGCGTGACCTGCTGGGGGAGTACGCCGCGCTGCTGCGCCGGCTGGTCGACCTGCAGGGGATCCGACCGCTCAAGGTCGTGGTCGACGCGGGCAACGGGATGGGCGGGCACACCGTCCCCGCCGTCCTCGGCACCGGGGCCGGGCTGGCGGCGCTGCCGCTGGAGATCGTGCCGATGTACTTCGAGCTCGACGGCACCTTCCCCAATCACCCGGCGAATCCCCTGGAGCCGGACAACCTGCGCGACCTGCAGGCCGCCGTCCGCGAGCACGGGGCCGATCTCGGGCTCGCCTTCGACGGCGACGCAGACCGGTGTTTCGTGGTGGACGAGCACGGCGACCCGGTCAGCGCGTCGGCGGTGACAGCGCTCGTGGCCACTCGCGAGATCGGTCGTGCGGTCGCCTCGGGCACTCCCGTCGACCAGGTCCGTGTGGTGCACAACCTCATCTCCTCCAGGGCGGTGCCGGAGATCATCACCGAGCACGGAGCCCAGGCGGTGCGTACCCGCGTGGGTCACTCGTTCATCAAGTCCGACATGGCCCACCACCGCGCGATCTTCGGCGGAGAGCACTCGGCCCACTACTACTTCCAGGACTTCTGGTATGCCGACACCGGCATGCTCGCCGCACTGCACGTGCTCGCCGCCCTCGGAGCCGACCGTCGTCCCCTCTCGGAGGTGATGCGCGAGTACAGCCGCTACGTCGCCTCCGGAGAGGTCAACTTCTCGGTCGACGACAAAGCGGCGGCGACCGCGCGGGTGCGCGACTGGGCGCTGCACCAGGACGGCGTCGTCGAGGACACCCTCGACGGCCTGACCTTCACCCACGATGGGTCGCCGATGTGGTGGCTGAACGTGCGCGGCAGCAATACCGAACCCCTGCTGCGGCTCAACGTCGAAGCCGCCGACGAGGCGACAATGACCGCCGTACGCGATGCGGCATTGGCTCGGATCCGTATCCACGACAAGGAGACCCGATCGATATGAGCACCGACGAAGCGCACGGTCTCGAACCCTGGCTACGCGACATCCTGCGCTGCCCCGTCTGCCGCGGCGAGCTGGTCGACGCGACCTCCCCGGACGGCAGACCGGAGCTGCAGTGCGCCTCGTCCTGCGACGCGGAGGGCGTCCGGCGCGGCTACCCGATCACCGACGGGATCCCCGTCCTGCTCGCCGACGAGGCACGCCTCATCCGCGGCTGAGCACGGTGCCCTCCCTCGAAGAGTCCTGGATCGACGATCCGGAAGAGCTGCGCTGGCGCGACTCGCGTGACAGCCTGCGCTCGCTGGCGACTGCCGGCGCGCAGGTGCGCGAGGCCGTCACCCTGAGCCGGGAGGCCGGCGTCGAGCGCGTCGCGTACGGCGAACGCCCCCGATCGGTCCTGGTCGCAGCACTCGGCGGGTCCTCGGTCGTGGCGGACGTGCTGGAGCTGCTCGCCGAGCCGGGTTCGCCGGTGCCGGTCACCGTGCGGCGCAACCTGCCGCTGCCCGGATGGGTCGGACCCCTCGACCTGGTCATCGCGGTGTCCCTGTCGGGGACGGCCGACGGGCCCGTCGCCATCGCCCGTGAGGCGGCCCGTCGCGGTACCGCCCTGCTGACCGTCGGCGCCGACGACTCGCCCCTGGCCGAGGCGGCGCATCGGGCGCGCGGCGTGCACGTCAGCGTCGGGCGTGGTCGCACCTCGAGCCGCACGTCGCTGTGGTCGTTGTTGACCCCGGTGCTGCTCGCGGCGGACGTGCTCGGTCTCGCCGACGTCCCGGACGCTGTCTTCCCGCAGATCGCCGCGCGGCTCGACGAGCAGGCGGAGACCTGCCGGCCCTCCTCGGAGTCGTTCGTCAACCCGGCCAAGCTGATGGCCGTTCAACTGGCCGAGACCGTGCCGGTGGTGCTCGGGGACAACCCGCTCACCGGTGTCGCCGCGCAGCGGGCGGCGTCCATGCTCGCCCGGACGGCGCGGATGCCGGCCACCTGGGGTGAGCTGCCGGACGCCGCCTCGCAGGTGGTGGCGTGCTTCGACGGGCCGTTCACCGCTGGCGGCGGCCAGGGACTGGCCGGGCGCACCGGCATGGACATCTTCGCCGACCCGTTCCTCGACGGCCCCGCGCAGCCGAGCCTGGGGCTGCTGATGTTGCGCGACGCCCCCTCCGACCCGCCCACCCCCGAGGGCGACGAGGCTGCAGCACTCACCGACGACCTGCTCGCGACCGCTCGTCAGGCCGACGTGCGCGTGGTCGAATCCATTGCTGCACCAGGTCATCCGGTCGTCCGGCTCGCCGAGCACATCGCGATGGTCGACTTCGCCTCGACCTACCTGGCCATCGGACTCGGCGTCGACCCCGCAGTGTCACCGCACGTGGCCGATCTGCGCGACCGTCGCCGCGGTCGCGGGCGGCCGTCTGCCGGATAGCGTGCCCGGCGTGAGCACCGACCCGCACAGCCCCACGCCGATGTCGTACGCCGATTACCTCGGCCTGGACACGCTGCTGGCCTCGCAGCACCCGCGCGCGGTGCCACCGCAGCACGACGAGCTGCTCTTCATCATCCAGCACCAGACCAGCGAGCTGTGGTTCAAGCTCGTCCTGCACGAGTTGCGCTCTGCCAGAGACCTCTTCGCTGCCGACGAGCTGCAGGCGTCGCTCAAACGACTGGCCCGCGTCAAGCACATCCAGGCCACCCTCACCCAGCAGTGGTCGGTGCTGGCGACGCTCACGCCGAGCGAGTACGCGACCTTCCGCACCTTCCTTGCGACCTCGTCCGGATTCCAGTCGGTCCAGTACCGCGCCGTGGAGTTCCTGCTCGGCAACAAGAACCCCGACATGCTGCGGGTGTTCGACGCCGAGCCGGGCGCCCGCGACCTGCTCGCCGAGATGCTGCGCGAACCGAGCATCTACGACGTGTTCCTGCAGCTGCTCGGCCGGCGCGGGTTCGCGGTGCCGCCCGAGGCGCTGGAGCGGGACGTGGCGACGCCGTACGTGCCGCACGACGCGATTGTCGAGGTGTTCCACGAGATCTACTCCGACCCGCCGCGCTACTGGGACATCTACGAGACGTGCGAGGAACTGGTCGACCTGGAGGACAACTTCCAGCTGTGGCGCTTCCGGCACCTGAAGACGGTCGAGCGCATCATCGGCGGCGCGCCGGGCACCGGCGGTTCCAGCGGCGTGGAGTTCCTGCGGCGCGCACTGGACCAGACGTTCTTCCCGGAGCTCTACACCGTCCGCGGGCAGATCGCGCAGGGGCAGTGACCGTCGCGTCCGCCGCTGGGACGCCCCGCCCTACGCTGAGACCGTGACTCACTTCGACCTGGCCATCGTCGGCAGCGGTTCGGGCAACTCTCTCGTCACCCCCGATTTCGACGGCAAGTCCGTTGCGATCATCGAGAAGGGACTGTTCGGCGGCACCTGCCTCAACGTCGGGTGCATCCCGACCAAGATGTACGTCTACGCGGCGGAGGTGGCCGACACCGTCCGTGACGCGAGCCGGTACGGCGTCGACGCGCACGTCGACGGGATCCGATGGCCCGCCATCCGCGACCGCATCTTCGGGCGGATCGACCCGATCTCCCAGGGCGGCGAGGACTACCGGGTCAACGGGGCCAACACGACGGCGTACCTCGGGGAGGGCCGGTTCACCGGTCCGAAGACCCTGACGGTCACCGTCGACGGTCGCGAGGAGGAGGTCTCGGCGGACCAGATCGTGCTCGCCAGCGGCACCCACGCGGTCGTCCCCGAGGAGATCACCGCCTCCGGCGTCCCGTTCCACACCAGCGACACGGTGATGCGGATGGAGCAGCTGCCGTCATCGATGGTCATCCTCGGCGGCGGGTTCATCGCCGCCGAGTTCGCTCACGTGTTCTCCGCGCTCGGCGTCGCCGTCAAGATCGTCGCGCGCGGCAAGCAACTGCTGACCAAGGAGGACGCCGACATCTCCGCGGCGTTCACCGAGCAGGCCGAGCAGAAGTGGGACGTGCACCTGGGCTCTCCTCTGGAGCGCGCCGAGGCAGTCGACGGCGGCGTCGAGCTGACGCTCGGCAACGGCACGCGGGTGCGGGGCGAGGTGCTGCTCGTCGCGACCGGACGCGCCCCGAACTCGCCCTCGCTCGACCTGGACGTCGCAGGCGTGGACACCTACCCGGACGGCCGGATCGTCGTCGATCCGCACGGCCGCACGTCGGCCCAGGGCATCTGGAGCCTCGGCGACGCGAGCTCGCCCTACCAGCTCAAGCACGTGGCCAACCACGAGGCGCGCATCGTGGCGCACAACCTGGCGCATCCGCACGACCTGCACTCCTTCGACCACCGCTTCGTGCCGCAGGCGGTCTTCACCCACCCGCAGATCTCCTCGGTCGGGCTGACCGAGGAACAGGCCCGAGCGACGGGTCGCGACATCACGGTCAAGGTGCAGAAGTACGGCGACGTCGCGTTCGGCTGGGCGATGGAGGACACCACCAGCTTGGTCAAGCTCATCGCCGACAAGAAGACCAAGCTGCTCATCGGCGCGCACTTCCTGGGCCCGGACGCCAGTTCGCTGATCCAGACCTCGATCCAGGCGATGTCCTTCGGGCTGACGGTGCCGCAGATGGCCCGGGGCCAGTACTGGATCCACCCGGCGCTGGCCGAGGTCGTCGAGAACGCCCTGCTGGGGCTGGAGTTCGACGACTGACCCGCACCTAGACTGCGCCCATGTCGAGCGAGGGTGGCAACAAGGCGATCATCGCGGCGCTCGGGGCCAACCTCGGCATCGCGATCACCAAACTGATCGCGTTCGCCCTCACCGGGATGAGCTCGATGCTCGCCGAGGGGATCCACTCCCTCGCCGACTCCGGCAATCAGCTGCTGCTCCTGGTGGGCGGTCGGCGGGCGAAGAAGGCGGCCACCCCGGAGCACCCGTTCGGCTACGGCCGCGAGCGTTATGTCTTCGGCTTCGTCGTCTCGATCGTGCTCTTCAGCCTCGGCGGTCTCTTCGCCCTCTACGAGGCCTATCACAAGGCGCACGAGGCGCACGCGGGCACAGGGGAGCGGCCGGGCTTCGGCCAGGACTGGTGGTGGGTGCCGGTGGTGGTCCTCCTCGCGGCGATCGTGCTGGAGGGTCTGTCGTTCCGTACTGCGGTCCGCGAGAGCAACCCGCACCGCGGCGATTCCTCCTGGCTGCAGTTCATCCGCAGGGCCAAGGCGCCCGAGCTCCCGGTGATCCTGCTCGAGGACTTCGCGGCGCTGGTCGGGCTGGTCTTCGCGCTCTTCGGCGTCGTGCTCTCGGTGTTGACCCGCAGCTCGTACTGGGATGCCGCCGGCACCGGCCTCATCGGCCTGCTGCTCGTCGCCGTCGCCGTCGTCCTCGCGATCGAGACCAAATCGCTGCTCGTGGGGGAGTCCGCGAGTCCGTCCGTCGCCCGGGCGATCGTCGCGGCGATCGAGGGCGCCCCGGGCGTCGACCGGGTCATCCACGCCAAGACGCTGCACCTCGGGCCGGAGGAGTTGCTGGTCGCCGCCAAGATCGCGGTCGGTGCCTCCGACACGGGCGCCGACGTCGCGCGGGCCATCGACGCGGCCGAGGAGAGAGCCCGGGCAAGCGCGCCCGACCTGCGACTGGTGATGTACCTCGAACCCGACCTCGACATCGCGCCGGTGCGATGACGGTGGACCGCATCGCGCTGATCTCCGATGTGCACGGCAACCTGACGGCACTGCGCGCAGTGCTGGACGACATCGCCGCCCGGGGCATCACGCGCATCGTCAACCTCGGCGACTTCGTCGGGAAGGGCCCACGGGGACAGCAGGCGGCCGACCTGTGCCGCGAGGTCTGCGAGGTCAACCTGCGGGGCAATTGGGAGGATTTCCTACCTGCCGAACAGCCGCAGTACCGCGATCCGTCCCAGTGGTGGTGGCGGGAGGAGCTACGACCGGATCAGTTGCCATGGCTACGCACCTTGCCGCTGTCGCACGACCTCGTGGTCGGCGGTCGACGGGTGCGACTTCTGCACGCCAGCGCTGCCGACGTGCACACCAAGGTGTTCGCTGACCTCTCACCGCTCGAGTTCGACGGGATGTTCGCGAGCACCGCACTCACCGGATCCGGTCCGGTGCCCACGGTGGTCGGCTACGGCGACATCCACGACGCCTACCTGAGCGTGCGGGAGGGCCGGACCTTGTTCAACGTCGGCAGTGTGGGCAACGCGCTCGACGAGCCCACCCCGTCGTATGCCGTCCTCGAGGGAGCCGTGGCCAGCGACGTGCCGGGGCCCTTCGGGCTGCAGTTCGTGCGGGTGCCCTACGACGTCGAGGCCGAGATCCAGGTGGCCGTCGACGCCGGCATGCCCGGCCTGTCGTTCTGGGCGACCGAGCTGCGGACCGGGGTCTACCGCTCGCTCCAGCCGGGGTGGCGCTAGTCAGTCCGCGGACCGTGGCACGAGACGCAGCACGGGGATGACCCGACTCGTCTTCGCCTCGTACCCCTTGAAGCCATCCGACATCGCAGTGAACTGCGCCCAGGCCGCGTCGCGCCCCTCGGCGGTGTCGACCGCGGTGACCGCGACCGTGCTGGTCCCGCCACCGTCGTCGGGTTTCTCGATCGTGACCTGCGGATGCGCCAGCAGGTTGTGATACCAGTCGGGGTTCCTGTCAGCGCCGGCCGCCGATGCCGCGATCAACCACGAGCCGTCGTCCTGCGGGATCGCCGCTACCGGGTTGATGCGTTCGACGCCGGACTTGGCACCGATGTGGTGCACGAGCACCAGTGCCCGCCCGAATCCGTTGGTGCTCACCGTGCCACCGTTGTCGCGAAACTCCTCGATGATCGATGCGTTCCAGTCGGACATGGTGTCTCCTTCACGCGTCGGTGGCGGCTGGGTCGGGTTCGTCCTCGTCCGGGCGTTCCTGGTCGTCCTTGATGCCGATACCGGTGGCGTCGCCGGCCTGATCCTGGGAGCTGCCGTCGGTCTCCCGGCCCGTAGTGGTGGAGTCGTCGGTGAAGACCGGGCGGTGCTTCTCCTCATCGCCCTCCCCGGCGTACTCCTCGCTCACCGCGTCCCACTTGGCGAGCTTGTCCTGGTCGACGTCGATCTTCAGCTCGTCGGGGATCGGGTGCTGCGGGGTGTCATCGCTCATACCGTCGACTGTAGCCAGCGCAAGATGTGGACGTCCGGACTCGATCGACCTGATGTCCGGATCCTCGTGCACGTCGAGATCGGGCGGTTCACCGGTGCCGCCGGCGAGCAGCCACATCCGTCGGAAATCCATTGCCTCGGCGGCCGATGAATTCCGGCCCAACCGCACCCAGTCCGGATGCAGAGCTTCGCCGGATGCTCCGCGGTACGGGGCCGCGCCGGCCTCGATGCCGGGATCCGGCGGGATCCCGGGCACCGGCCCGAGCGGGACGCCTCCGCGGTCGAGGAATCGGAACCGGCCAGGGCGACCTTGCACCGGCTCGATCGCGAAGTCCCCGCAGTGGTGCCGGTCGTGGTGGTAGGGGCACAGGCTGATCAGACCGTTGAGGTCGGTGTCGCCGCCGTCCGCCCAGTGCGTCACGTGATGACACTCGACGTGGTGGGTAGCGAAGCATCCGGGGTGACGACATCCGCCGTCGCGGTCCTCCACCAGACGGCGAGTGCGTCGCGGCACGATCCGCTGGGCACGTCCGACGTTGACCGGCGAGCCTTCCGTCTCCCAGACCGGCTGGACCAGTCCGTCGCAGGTCCACTTGCGCAGCAGGTGACGCGGGAGCGAGCTGCCCTTGGTGACCCACCCGCGGCCCACGGTGTCCAGGTACAGGTAGATCCGGAACTTGCCGGCTCGACCGCCCGAGAGCTCGGCTCCGGCCTCGAGGGACCGGGTCGCGACCTCGGTGAGGGCGTCGGCCATCGTGACGCGCGGCTGACCGGCGAGGAAGAGCGCGTCCTTGGCCTCGACGATCGCCTGCAGCACGAGAGCGCCGATGTCGGCCGGTGCGTCGTACGTCAGGTGAAAGCGGCCGTCGCGGGTCTGCATCGACAGCTGTGGGCGCGCCACCGCAGGGTCGAACGGGTCGTGGCGCTCGGGCGGAGAGTCCGCCTCGGGCGCCGCGGGCGCGAACTCGTACCGCCCGAGTGCGCGGCGAAGTTGGGTCACTGTGGCGTGCCGGGCCAGTTCCACCACCGCGTCGTCGAAGCCGTCGGGGGTGTACTTCGCGATGACCGCCGCCTGCCCGATCGACAGCTCGCCTTCGTCGAGCCCGCGCGCCAGCTCCGGTAGGGACCGGGTGCGGCGCGCGATGCCGGTGACGCGTGCGGCGTCGCCGTGCGACAGGCCCGCGTAACAGGTCAACCAGTGCTCGGGAGAGCGGATGCCGCTGAGCGCCCACGAGTCGTCGTCGATGACCTGCGCGACCAGCGACACCAGATCTGCGTGAGCGGAGTTCAATCGGCCCACCACGCGCGACAGGGTGGTGCGCGGGTCGGGCGGCGTCAGCACCGCGGCGTTCGAACTCATGTTCATATACAGTCACCGACCACCGACAGCGGCCTTGCGTGCGATCACATGCACCCGAAATGGCGCGCGTTCGGGGCCGAGCGGGCCATAACAACGGAGGCGGGGACGGTGACACTCGCGTTCGGGGCCGAGCGGGCTAGAACGCGCGCTGCCGCGATCGTGCCGCTCCGGTCGTGGGCGATGGTCGTTCACCGGTAGAATCGCGAGTGCCGGCGTGGGTGATAACCCGTGCCACGCAGCCCAGCAGGGCGCGCCGGGTCCATTCATCGACCACATTCGATCAGCCATGGCTGCTGCCGTGGCGGAAGGAGAACGAGCACCATGTCGTTCGACTACAAGGTCAAAGACCTGGGCCTCGCCGAAGCGGGCCGTCACCAACTGCGCCTGGCAGAGCACGAGATGCCCGGCCTCATGTCGCTGCGTGAGGAGTTCGGGGCCAGCAAGCCGCTCAAGGGCGCGCGCATCGCCGGCTCCCTGCACATGACGGTGCAGACCGCCGTCCTCATCGAGACGCTGACCGCGCTCGGCGCCGAGGTCCGCTGGGCCTCCTGCAACATCTACTCCACCCAGGACGAGGCCGCCGCGGCGTCGGTCCTCGGACCGAACGGCACCGCCGAGGACCCCCAGGGTGTCCCGGTCTTCGCCTGGAAGGGTGAGACGCTCGAGGAGTACTGGGCCTGCACCGACAAGATCCTCACCTGGCCCGGCGGCGAGGGTCCCAACATGATCCTGGACGACGGCGGCGACGCCACGATGCTGGTGCACAAGGGCCGCGAGTGGGAGCTCGCCGGCGCCGTGCCCGCCACGACCGAGGCGGACTCCGAGGAGTTCGCGGTCTTCAAGGACCTGGTCCGTTCCACCATCGCGACCGACCCCCACAAGTGGACCAAGATCTCCGAGGGCATCCGCGGCGTCACTGAGGAGACCACCACCGGCGTGCACCGCCTGTACGAGCTGGCGCGCGCGGGTGAGCTGCTCTTCCCGGCCATCAACGTCAACGACTCGGTCACCAAGTCCAAGTTCGACAACAAGTACGGCTGCCGGCACAGCCTGATCGACGGGCTGAACCGCGCCACCGACGTCCTCATCGGCGGCAAGGTCGCCGTGGTGTGCGGCTACGGCGACGTCGGCAAGGGCTGCGCGCAGTCCCTCGCCGGTCAGGGCGCCCGCGTCATCGTCACCGAGGTCGACCCGATCTGCGCGCTGCAGGCCGCGATGGAGGGCTTCCAGGTCGCCCGTCTCGACGACGTGCTGGACATCGCCGACATCTACGTCACCACGACCGGCTGCTACGACGTCATCACCGCCGAGCAGATGTCGAAGATGAAGAACAAGGCGATCGTGTCCAACATCGGTCACTTCGACAACGAGCTGGACATGGCCGGCCTGGCCAAGGTCCCCGGCATCACCAAGACCGAGATCAAGCCGCAGGTGCACGAGTGGACCTTCCCCTCGGGCAACAGCATCATCGTGCTGTCCGAGGGCCGGCTGATGAACCTGGGCAACGCGACCGGCCACCCGTCGTTCGTGATGTCCAACAGCTTCGCGAACCAGACGATCGCGCAGATCGAGCTGTTCACGAAGCCCGGCGAGTATGAGAAGCAGGTCTACGTGCTTCCCAAGCACCTGGACGAGAAGGTCGCGCGCCTGCACCTGGACGCGCTCGGCGTGCACCTGACCGAGCTGACCAAGGGCCAGGCCGAGTACCTGGGCGTGGACGTCGCCGGGCCGTACAAGCCGGAGCACTACCGCTACTGAGTCGCCCCACGAAGTTCTGCACGTGAAGAGCGACCCGGGAGATCACCGATCTCCCGGGTGGCCGCACGTGGTCCTGGCATCTCAGGTGGTGGACTCGACCGGCCTCGTCGGGACTCGTCTCGCAATGTGGGAAACTGACCGCTACGTCGTCATACCAGAGGGAGATCTGCTCGATGCCCATGCGGGGACAGGTGTTGATCGTCGACGACGACCCTTCACTGGCGGAGATGCTCGGCATCATCCTGCGCGGGGAGGGTCTGCAGACCAGCCATTGCGCAGACGGCGCCAAGGCGATGCAGGCGTTCCGCGACAGTTCGCCCGACGTGGTGCTGCTCGACGTGATGCTGCCCGGGATGAGCGGTGTCGACGTATGCCGGGCGATCCGTGCGGAGTCCGTGGTGCCCATCGTGATGCTGACCGCGCGCACCGACACGATCGACGTGGTGGCCGGGCTGGAGTCCGGGGCCGACGACTACATCACCAAGCCGTTCAAGCCGCAGGAGCTCATCGCCCGCGTGCGGGCGCGGTTGCGCCGCAACGACGAGCCGGAGACCGAGCACCTGACCCTGGCCGACCTGGACATCGACGTGTCCGGCCACAAGGTCACCCGCGGTGGCGAGGCCATCTCGCTCACGCCGTTGGAGTTCGACCTGCTGGTCGCGCTGGCCCGCAAGCCGTGGCAGGTCTTCACCCGCGAGGTGCTCCTGGACCAGGTCTGGGGTTACCGCCACGCGGGTGACACCCGGCTGGTCAACGTGCACGTGCAGCGTCTGCGGTCGAAGGTCGAGAAGGACCCGGAGAACCCCACGATCGTGCTCACGGTCCGCGGGGTGGGCTACAAGGCGGGTCCGGCATGACCGGCGACGACGCCCGGGCGGCCGGCGCCCCATGAGCGAGCTGGTGCTGGTGACCGGTGCGCGGCGCTCTCGGGCGGGTCGTGCCTGGAGGTTCGTACGCCGCACCTGGCGCCGCTCCATCCACGCCAGGGTCATCACCATCACGGTCACCGCCGGTGTGCTCCTCACCTTCGTGCTGGGCAGTTACATGTACCAGCGGATCGCCGACGGCCTGATGGACAACAAGGTCCACTCCGCCGAGCAGGACGCGCTGTCCAAGCGGGCCGTCGCGCAGGGCTACTTCAGCGCCAACGACAAGCCCGACCGCGCCTCGCTGGAATCGCTCGTACGGCAGACCGTCCAGTCAGTGGCGTCTCCTGGCGACGACCTGTCCCGACGGGTCATCTTCGAGCAGGGTCTGGCCCCGGTCACCCAACGCCTGAGCAAGCAGAGCACCGGGCCCAAGAACACCGTCGTCCCGAAGGCGATGCAGGAGGCCGTCGCCAAGGACCCGACGCACCAGCAGACCCAGATCGTGACCGTGCCGCGCTACGTGCCGCGCTACATCAACGGTGTCGAGAACGGGAGTGGAATCGGCACAGGCCACATCTCCGCCGTGATGGTGGGGTCACAGGTGGTCGTGCCCGGCGCCGGGGTGTACGACCTCTATCTGGTCTACCCGATGGACACCGAGGAGGAGACCCTCGGCATCGTCAAGAGCGCGTTCGCCGTCGGCGGCATCCTGCTGATCCTGATGCTCGCGTCGCTCGCCTACCTGGTCACCCGCCTCGTGGTTGCGCCCGTGCGCTCCGCCGCACACGTCGCCGAACGACTGAGCGACGGTGCGCTCAACGAACGGATGCCGGTGCGCGGCGAGGACGACCTCGCGCGGCTGGCGACGTCCTTCAACGCCATGGCGGACAGCCTGCAGCGGCAGATCCGACAACTCGAGGACCTGTCGACCCTTCAGAAGCGATTCACCTCCGACGTGTCGCACGAGTTGCGGACGCCGCTCACCACCATCCGGATGGCTGCGGACATGCTCCACGACCGGCGCGCCGACTTCGCGGAACCCGTGGCGCGGTCGGCGGAACTGCTGAACCGGGAGCTCGACCGCTTCGAGACGCTCCTCACCGACCTCCTCGAGATCAGCCGCTTCGACGCCGGCGCGAGCTCGCTGCAGGACGAACCGGTCGACATCCGCGACATCGTGCGCCGGGTCTGCGACGGGTATGAGTCCCTCGCCACTCGCAACCACACCCGCCTGCGGGTGCACGGACGGCGGCCCGCGGTCGCGCCCATGGACCGGCGCCGGGTCGAGCGCATCGTGCGCAACCTGGTGAGCAACGCGATCGAGCACAGCGAGGGCCGGCCCATCGACATCACGGTCGGCAGCAACTCCACCGCGGTCGCGGTGTCCGTGCGCGACTACGGCGTCGGGCTGGCGCCGGGCGACTCGGCCCGCGTCTTCAACCGGTTCTGGCGCGCCGACCCCGCCCGTGCCCGAACGACGGGCGGCAGCGGTCTCGGGCTCTCGATCTCCTTGGACGACGCACGCCTGCACGACGGCTGGCTGCAGGCCTGGGGCGAGCCCGGCCAGGGCGCTTGCTTCCGGCTGACACTGCCCGCGAAGACCGGTGTCCCCATTGCCCGTTCGCCCCTCAACCTGGCGCCGGACGACTCCGCCGTCGGCCGCATCATGCCGCAGGCGGACAGCCTCACCATCGGGACCCGGACGGCACCGGGGTCCACGACGTATGCGGCGGCCGAGATCACCCGAATGGAGGGGGACCGGTCGTGACCCCGGGTCGCACCCGGGCACGCTGGACTCTGGCGCTGCTGCTCCCGCTCACCCTGACAGGCTGTGCGGGCCTCGCGGCCACCGGCACCGTCCATGCAGAGCAGCCGATCAGCAACGCCGCCGTGCCCCACGTGGACGTGCAGCCGATCGGTCCGTACGACGGCGAGTCGGCCGAGGACGTCGTCACGGGATTCCTCGTAGCGGGGGCCAGCCTCGACGACGATTACGGCGTGGCGCGGCAGTTCCTCACCTCGACGGCGTCGGCGAAGTGGCAGTCGGCCGAGGGGGCGGTCATCACCACCAGCGACTCCGACTTCAAGGTCACGCAGCAGGGATCCGGCCGAGTCCGGGTGTCGGCGGCGGAGCAGGCCGTCCTCGACACGACCGGTCATATCACCGCTCGCGAGCCGAACAGCAGGATCGATGCGTCGTTCGGAGTGACCAGGGTGGGGGGTCAGTGGCGGATCAGCAGCCTGCCGGCCGGGTTCCGTCCGTGGATCAGCAACGTGAACTTCTCCCAGGTCTACACCCCGCAGCGCATCTACTACCCCAGCGCGACGTCCAGGGTGCTCGTCCCGGACGTGCAGTGGTATCCCGCCGCGGGCCTGGCGACCGCCGTCGCCCGCGCCGTACTCGCCGCGCCGCCGACCTGGTTGCAGGGTGCACTGCGCACCCCGAACCAGTCGCACATCGGCCTCGCGATCAACGCCGTACCGGTGGATCCGAACACCGGAGTCGCCTCGATCGACCTGACAGCCTCGGCCCAGAGGGCGGACGGCACGGTTCGTACGGCGCTGTGGGCCGCCATGACCGCGTCGCTCACCGGTGTGAACTCGACCGTCATGGTCGTTCCGTCGGTGACGCGCGTCGAACTCACGGCCGGCGGCAACCGGGTGGCCGCCCCGCACCTGCCCGCCCAGCCGGCGACCGCGGCGGACCTGGGCTATGCAGTCGCCGGTTCCCCCAGCGCGGCGCTGATCACGCGCAACGGATCGGTCCTGTCCTGGCAGGGCTCGGGGCCCGCGGGTCCGCTGCGGGATTCCGGGGAGTCCGGGGAGAACACCGTGCGACTGCCGGCGATCTCCTCGAAGTACTACGACCTGGGCGCCGACACCTCTGGCGATGCGATCGCGGCGCTGTCGATCGACCGCGCTTCCTTGGGCGTGTGGGTGAAACGCAGCTTCCACGTGGTGCCGACGTTCGCCGGCAACCTGACCCGGCCGACCTTCACCGGCAGCACCGCCCTCGTCGCGGGCATCTCGGGCACCCCGCGGCGCGGCGCGGCGCCGTCCGGCGGGGGTGTGTGGGCCGTCGACACCGCTGCAGGATCCCGGGTGACGGCTCGTCAGCTGTCGGTGCCGTGGCTCGGGCGGTCGGTCGTGCTGGCGCTGAAGGTGTCCGCGGAAGGCGCGAGAGTGGCCATGGTCGTACGAGACGGGCAGGGCCGCACGTCTGTCCAGGTGGCGGGGCTGCTGCGGGACACCCGAGGTTTTCCCATCGGCATCGGCACGCCCGTGACGATGCCGGTGGCTCTCGCGTCGTATGCGGACGTCGCATGGCTCGACGACGTGACCCTGGGCGTCCTCGGCGCCACCACACCGGAGAAGGGTCACACCCAAGGGGCGGACGAGATCGCGCTGGTGCCGCTGAGCGGGCAGCCGGACATGTTCTCCGCCCCGCTCGGCGTGCAGAGCGTCGTGTCGGGCGGTAGTGGCACCGACGACATCTACGTGCTGGATCACCGCGGCAGCGTCTGGACCCGTCAGGGGGCCGGTTGGGCGCGCATCCCCGGCGCTGACGACCTCGCCGCACCCGGCACCTGAGCACCCGTGGCGTAGCCGGTCCACATCCCCTGCGACCCGGCTGCCCCGTCCACACCCGTGTCGGCCGGGACCGGACACCGTGATTGAGCGCTGATCTCCTGGTGCGATGCGCTGGGTGGAGGAACTGCTGGATCTGGTCGCACCCCGCCGGTGCGCCGGATGCGACGCGGCCGGCGCACGCGTCTGCGGCGGGTGTGCGGGGGAGTTGTCCGCGGCACTGGGGCCGGTGAGCATCCGGGTGCGGCCGAGCCCGGAGCCGGAGGGCTTCCCGCCGACCTGGGCACAGGGCATCTACGCCGGAGTGCTCGCACAGGTGCTGCGCTGCTACAAGGACGACGACCGCCCGGATCTCGTGCAGTGCTGCGCGCCGTTCGTACGCGGTGCGCTCTGCGGGTGCCTGCACGAGGACTCCGCGGTGAGGGACGCGATGCTCGCCGGCACTCTGGCGGTCACTACCGTCCCGTCGTCCGCGCGAGCCTTGCGAACCCGAGGCCGAGATCCGTTGTGGGACCTGGTGACCCGGGCGCTCGCGCGACACGACGGCGTGCTCCCGCCGCCGGTGAGGCTGCTGAGGGTCACGCGCCGGACCCGGGATCAGGCCGGCCTCGATGCGACTGCGCGGGCCGGCAACCTGAGCGGCGCGATGCGGGTCCGCGACGACGTCGACCCGCTCATCGGCGGACGCGTGGTCATCGTGTTCGACGACATCGTCACGACCGGGTCCACCCTGGTCGAGGCGGCCAGGGCTCTGGGGTCCGCGGGGGCGTCCCACGTCGTTGCTTGCACCATTGCCGCCACCCCCCGGGCCGGTTACCGTCAGGGGATGGAGCGCACTGTCGGCACGCTACGTGCCGCCGCTCTGCCCCGCCCCTCCTCGCGTGGGGGTGATCCGTCGGCCTGACCGGTCCGGCCCGCCACCAGGATCTGCCCCGCATCGCGATCAGGAGGTCGTTCATGGAGATCAGTGTGACCGGACGTCACGTGGCTGTGCCCGAGCGTTTTCAGCGCCACATCGAGGACAAGCTGGCCAAGGTGCCGCAGCTTGACCCGGCCGTGGGCCGTTGTGAGGTGGTTGTGACGCACGAGGCCAACCCCCGCCAGGCGAAGGAAGCACAACGCATCGAGATCACCTGTTACGCCAAGCGATCGGTCATCAGGGCGGAGGCGAGCGCCGATGACGAGTACGCCGCCCTGGACCTGGCGGCGACCCGGCTGGGGGAGCGGCTGCGACGCCAGCACGACAAACGACGGGTGCACCGGGGGCGGCGCGTCCCCGTCTCGGTCGCCCGGGCCACGGCGGCCCTCACCGACTGGTCGGACACCTCCGGGCCGGGCGGACCCGCGCAACTGGACGGACATCCCGATCCGCTGCCACCCCACGTCGCCGCCCTCGGCGGGGACGAGGACTGCCCGATCGAACTGCGGGAGAAGGTGCACCGCAGCATGCCGATGGGCGTGGACCAGGCCCTACGGGAGATGGAACTGGTCGGCCACGACTTCTACCTCTACCAGGACGCCGACACCGGCACACCCAGCGTCGTCTACCGGCGACGTGGCTGGTCCTACGGCGTCATCCAGCTCGAAGTCGCCGCCGAGGATCCGAACTCGTCAAATTCGCCAACCCCGGGGGTCTCGGCCACCGTCTGAGGCACAATCTGGAAGCGTGAGCGACCAGCGAATCACCGTGCAGGTCGCCGCCGCCAGCCCGATCTACCGGCGTGGGATCGCGGCCGTGCTCCAGGAACACGGCATGGAGGTGGTGGCCTCGGCCGCCGACGGCGACCAGCTGTCGGCGGCCAGGCCCGCGGACGTCGTTCTCGTGCAACCGGAGTTGCCCGGGCTGGCGGCCGCGCTGCGCGCCCTCGCCACCGACCCGGACCATCCCAAGATCATCCTGCTCGTCGGTCCGGCCGAGCCGTTCGCCGTCGGGGCCGCCCTGCGGCACGGCCCGGCCGGGCTGCTCCTGCAGGACGCGGGAGCCGAGGAGTTCGAGGCTGCGGTGCGGGCGGTGTCCGCCGGCGGGGGATGGATCTCCGCGCCCCTGGTGCCGCTGGTGCTGCCGCTGGCCGTCTCGGGCGCACTGCGCGCCGCGATCGAGGACTCGGCGGCGGGCACGCTCAGCCGCCGGGAGCGGGAGGTGCTCGTACTGGTCGCGTCCGGCCACTCCAATCGCAAGGTGGCCTCCGAGCTGTTCATCGCGGAGAACACGGTCAAGAACCACGTGCGCAAGATCCTGGAGAAGCTCGATCTGAACAGCCGGGTCGAGGCCACCCTGTGGGCGGTTTCCACCGGGCTGGTCGACTCCAACGAACGCAAGTAGCCGGCCCGTCGGTGCCGACGGGCACAATGCCCCTCATGTCCTCGAGCGCGGCGCCCAGAGTGGTGCGCGCTGCGTCCGCCCGTCGGATCGCGCTGGCCGCGCAGGGTTTTCACGGCTTGCGACCTGCCGGTCCGGTGACCACCCGGTCCCTGCAACGGGTCATCGACCGCGTGGGTGTGGTGCAGATCGACAGTGTCAACGTGCTGGTGCGCAGTCAGTACCTGCCGTTCTTCTCACGACTCGGTGCGTACGACCGCGATCTGCTCGACCGAGCCCGTGACCGCGCGCCGCGCCGGCTCGTGGAGTACTGGGCCCACGAGGCCAGCCTGATCCCTCCGGCCACCTGGCCCCTGCTGGACTTCCGGATGCAGCGGGCCCATGCCGACGCCTGGGGCGGGATGCGTCGGGTCGCCCGCGACCACCCCGATCTGGTGGCGCAGGTCCTCGCCGAAGTGCAGGGGCACGGCCCGCTCACCACCCGCGAGTGCGAGGCACGACTCGCCGCAGACGTGGTGCGCCCGACCGAGCACTGGGGATGGAACTGGTCGTTGGTGAAGAACGCGCTGGAGCACCTGTTCTGGGCCGGTGACATCAGCTCGGCGGGGCGCACCGCGCAGTTCGAGCGGCGCTACGACGCCGTACGCCGGGTCCTTCCGCCGACGCAGCGCGCCGCGGCGGATCCGGCCTCCCGGCCCGCTCCGGCCGAGGCGTTCGTGGAACTCATGCGGATCGCGGCGCGAGCCCACGGCATCGCCACCGTGCAGTGCCTGCGCGATTACGTCCGGCTCAGCCCGGAGCAGGCGGCGCCCGCTCTCGAGACGCTGGTGGGCGCCGGAGAGCTGGAGCCGGTGACGATCGAGGGTTGGAATCGCCCTGCCTACCTGCACGTCGACGCCGCGCGTCCCCGTGCCGTGCACGCCGAGGCGCTGCTCAGCCCGTTCGACTCGCTCATCTGGCAGCGGGATCGCACGCACAAGCTGTGGGACTTCCACTACCGGCTGGAGATCTACGTGCCGGCGCCGCAGCGGGTGCACGGCTACTACGTGCTGCCCTTCCTCTTCGGCGACCGGCTGGTGGGCCGGGTCGATCTCAAGGCGGATAGGGCGGCGGGGGCGTTGCTGGTGCAGGGGGTGCACTGGGAGGTGCACGCGGACGTCGCCGCCCGGCGAGCCCTGGGGCGACAGTTGGAGCAGATGGCCGACTGGTTGGATCTGGACAGAGTGACCGGGCCAGGCATGGAGGAGACACGATGAGCGAGCTGACCGTCCGCCGCGACGAGGAGCGCAGTCGCTACGAGGCCTACCTCGGCGACGAACGGATCGGTGTCGCCGACTTCGAGCAGGTCGGGGCAGCCGTTCTGCTGCCGCACGTCGAGATCGACCCGCGCCACGAGGGTCGGGGCCACGCCTCGCAGCTCACCCGCGCGACCCTGGACGACCTGCGCGCTCGCGGGGTCACCCGGATCGTGCCGCAGTGCCCTTTCGTGCGGATGTGGGTGACCAGGCACCCGGAGTATCAGGACCTGGTCGGCTCGTAGTCCGCAGCGAGCAACTCGAAGTAGATGCTGTTGCTGATCGAGCCGTCCGTGCGGGTGTAGTCGGCGTGGGCATGCCCCCACTCGCGAAATCCCCTGTCCCGCAACAGTTTCTGGGAGTCGACGTTCTCTGCGTCGGTGTCCGCGTCGATGCGGATCAGGCCCAGGCCGTCCTGGGTCGGTGGCGCGAAGCCGTGGGCCAACGCGGCGTCGATCGCCTCAGCGGCGTACCCCCGGCCCCGTGCGTCCGGGTAGAGCCAGTAGCCGATCTCGGCGCGGTCGCGCACCGGTCCGGCGCGGTCGAAGAGGGTGACGGCGCCCAGGGCCTGATCGGTGCGGGCGTCGGCGATGCACCACATCACCTGCCCCTCGTCGGTCTGCCGGGCCCGTCGGTGGTACCACTCGTCCCAGGTGGAGTGCGTCGGCTGGGCGCCGGCGGGCATGTAGCGCAGCGCCGCCCGGTCGAGCTCGACGTCCTCGCCGGGGCGGTCTTGCACGGTCCAGGGCCGCAGCACGAGCCGCGCCGTGCGCAGCGTCGGGACCACGGCGGGCTCGATGTTCTGTGCGAGCCGGTCGTCGCCCTGCAGCAACTCGAACGTGAGGGCGCCCGACGGTGCGGCGCCGGGGCGCGCGAGCACGGCACGTTCGTTCGCCACCTGGCGGAAACCGGCCCGGCGCAGCGCGCGCGCCGAGGGGCGGTTCTCGATGTCGGTGCCGGCCTGCAGTCGATGCAGGCCGAGCCCCGATGCCCCGGAGTCGTCGGTCGACGGCGCGAACGCATGGGCGATCACCAGATCGAGAGCCTCCTGCAGGATGCCGAGACCCCGCGCCGAGGGATACAGCCAGTAGCTGACCCGGCCGCTCCCGAGGGTCATGACGGCTCGCAGGTGCTGCACCGCGATGTGTCCGAGGGGCTCGTCGAGGTCCGGGTCGACGATGCACCAGCAGACGGCGTCGCCCTCGGCCATCCGTTCCCGCCGCTGCAGCAGCCAGGTGGTGTACGACGCGGGGGCGGGCTGGTTGCCCATCATGAACCGCTCGCTCTGCTCGTCCGGCCCCTGACGCGGCACGTCGTCGCCATGCCAGGGGCGTAGGAGGAACCGGCCGCCGTCCAGGACCGGCGGGTCGTACCACGGGTGCCGGGGCCGCCGAGGTTCGCCGGCGCGCAGGTGACCCACCCAGACCCCGTCGACCGAGGCGCCGTCGGACACCGGATGCGGCACGTCCCAGATGCCGTCCACGGCGAAGCCGCATGCCCAGGCCACCCGTCGGGAGGCGAAGTTGCCCCGTGCGGCGCGCCAGGTGAGACCCGACAGCCCGAGCTCGTCGAACGCGTACGACGCGAGCAACTGCAGCGCCCGCCGGCACACCCCCGTCGCGCGCGCGTCCGGGTGCACCATGTAGCCGACCTCGAAGGTGTCGCCGCGCCGGTCGTGCAGCCCGATGTTGCCGACCCACCGGCCGGCGACCTCGATCGCCCACTCGATGCGGGCGCCCTCGAGGCGGCCACGCTCCGTCGCGGCGATGAAGTCTGCGGCGTCGGACTCCTCGTACGGCTCGGGCAATCTCAGCCACGCCCGCGCGCCGGGATCCCGGCACGCCTGCGTCATCCGGGGTATGTCGTCGACGCGCGGGGCGCGCAGGGTGAGGTCGCCGTCGACCAGGAGGGGCACGTCGTGGGGAAGGTGGGGCACGATGCCACTCAACCAGCCGTTGCACATCAGACGCACATCGATTTAGTGGCGCGCAGCACAGGGCCCTAAACTCGACGGCGGTATGCCCACTCACGAGGAGCTTTCGTGCCCAAAGTAGTCGAGAAGGTCCTTCGCGCCGGAGAAGGCCGCCTGTTGAAGAAGCTGCAGGCCATCGCCGACCAGGTCAACGTCCTGGAGGAGGACTTCGAGAAGCTCAGCGACGCCGAACTGCGTGGCGAGACCGACAAGTTCAAGGCGCGGCTCGAGGAGGGCGAGACCCTCGACGACCTGCTGCCCGAGGCGTTCGCCGCGGTCCGCGAGGCTGCCCGCCGCACCATCGGCAAGCGGCACTTCGACGTGCAGATCATGGGTGGCGCCGCGCTGCACATGGGCAACGTTGCCGAGATGCGCACCGGTGAGGGCAAGACGCTCGTCGCGACGCTGCCGTCCTACCTCAACGCACTGTCGGGCAAGGGCGTGCACGTCGTCACCGTCAACGACTACCTCGCGGAGTACCAGTCGGAGCTGATGGGCCGCGTGCACCGCGCGCTCGGTCTGGAGACCGGCGTCATCCTGGCGTCGATGACTCCGGAAGAGCGTCGCGTGGAGTACGCGAAGGACATCACCTACGGCACCAACAACGAGTTCGGCTTCGACTACCTGCGCGACAACATGGCGTGGTCGCAGGAGGAGCTGGTCCAGCGCGGGCACCACTACGCGATCGTCGACGAGGTCGACTCGATCCTGATCGACGAGGCGCGGACGCCGCTCATCATCAGCGGACCCGCCGACGAGGCCACCCGTTGGTACGTCGAGTTCGCCCGGATCGTCGACAAGCTGACCCGGGCGCCCAAGAAGGACCCCAACAACCCCACCGAGGTCCGCAAGGGCGACTACGAGGTCGACGAGAAGAAGAAGACCGTCGGCATCCTGGAGCCCGGGATCGAGAAGGTCGAGGACCTGCTCGGCATCGAGAACCTCTACGAGGCCGAGAACACCCCGCTGATCGGCTACCTCAACAACGCGATCAAGGCCAAGGAGCTGTTCAAGAACGACAAGGACTACGTCGTCATCGACGGCGAGATCCTGATCGTCGACGAGCACACCGGCCGGATGCTCGCCGGACGTCGCTACAACGAGGGCATCCACCAGGCGATCGAGGCCAAGGAGGGGGTGGACATCAAGAACGAGAACCAGACGATGGCCACCGTCACCTTGCAGAACTACTTCCGGATGTACGACAAGATCGCCGGGATGACCGGTACGGCCCAGACCGAGGCAGCCGAGCTGCACCAGATCTACAAGGTCGGCGTGCTCACCATCCCGACCAACAAGCCGATGATCCGCGAGGACAAGTCCGACCTGATCTACCGCTCCGAGAAGGCGAAGTTCGGCGCGGTCGTGGCAGACATCGTGGCGCGCCACAAGGAGGGCCAGCCGGTCCTCGTCGGCACGACCAGCGTGGAGAAGAGCGAGTACCTGTCCGAGCAGCTGCGCCGCCGCAAGGTGCCGCACGAGGTGCTCAACGCCAAGCAGCACGAGCGTGAGGCCGCGATCGTCGCGCAGGCCGGTCGCAAGGGTGCCGTCACCGTGGCCACCAACATGGCCGGCCGCGGCACCGACATCATGCTGGGCGGCAACCCAGAGTTCATCGCGGTCGCAGCGCTGAAGAAGAAGGGCCTGGACCCGGCCGAGACGCCGGAGGAGTACGAGGCCGCGTGGGACGAGGCGCTGGCCAAGGCCGAGAAGTCGGTGAAGGCGGCGCACGAGGAAGTCCTCGAACTCGGCGGTCTCTACGTGCTCGGCACCGAGCGCCACGAGTCGCGCCGGATCGACAACCAGCTGCGCGGTCGCGCGGGGCGCCAGGGCGACCCGGGCGAGAGCCGTTTCTACCTCTCGCTGCAGGACGACCTCATGCGGTTGTTCAACAACAAGCTGGTCGAGCGGTTCATGGTCGGCGCCGACGGCGAGGACGAGGTGCCCATCGAGTCCAAGATGGTCAGCCGCTCGATCCAGAGCGCGCAGGGCCAGGTCGAGAGCCAGAACTTCGAACAGCGCAAGAACGTGCTCAAGTACGACGACGTGCTGAACCGTCAGCGCGAGACCATCTACCGCGACCGTCGCCGGGTCCTCGAGGGTGAGGACCTGGAGGGGCAGATGCGCCACTTCGTCAACGACGTGGTCGACGCGTACGTCGACGGCGCGACGGCCGAGGGCTTCGCCGACGACTGGGACCTGGACACCCTGTGGGCCGCGCTCAAGGACCTCTACCCGGTGTCGGTCACGTTGGCCGAGGTCGAGGACGAGGTGGGCGGCCGGTCCGGGCTGACCGCCGAGGTGCTGGGCCAGGAGCTGCGCTCGGATGCCCAGCACGCGTACGACGCACGGGAGAAGCAGCTCGGCGAGCGGGTCACCCGTGAGGTCGAGCGCCGCGTCGTGCTCTCCGTGCTGGACCACAAGTGGCGCGAGCACCTCTACGAGATGGACTACCTCAAGGACGGCATCCACCTGCGCCAGTTCGCGCAGCGCGACCCGCTCGTGGAGTACCAGCGCGAGGGGTATGAGATCTTCGCGGCGATGAACGAGGGGATCAAGGAGGAGTCGGTCCAGAGCGTCTTCCATGTCGAGGTCGATCCGCAGGAGCTGGAGGCGTCGCTGCCCAAGCAGTCCGAGGAGCAGATGACGCTGGTCGCGCCGAACGAGTCCGGCCGCGCCGAGGCCCACCTGGTCGACGAGTCGGGCCGGATCGCCGACAAGGACTCCCAGCTGCCGCGCGCGCAGCGGCGCGCCAAGAACAAGCAGGAGAAGAAGGCGGCGACGGCGCGGTCGGGGGGCGCAGGGAGCTCGGCCAAGCGCAAGAGCTGAGTTCAGCCCAGCTCGAACGCGGTGATCAGCCACCGGCCGTCCACCCCGCTGATCCGCAGCGCGATCGCCCGTACGCGGCCCTCGTGGTGCACGACCACGCTTGCCTCGACGACGCCGTCGGCGGGCTCGCAGGTGGCGATCTTGCGGATGACGCTGCGGCGCGCCCCGACCGCCCCGCGCCGTCTCGCGACGGCGTGCCGGCGGCAGAGCGCGGAGTACAGGTCGGTGGTCATCGACCGGGCGAACTGCTGCGGCGGGCGTGACCCGGTCATGCTCTCCAGCAGCGCCGCGGTCATCGCCCGCACCCAGGCGACCGGTTCGGGCAACTGCGTGCGCAGCGTGGCCTGCGGTCCGAAGTAGGAGTCCTCGTTCGCGCTGCGGAAGTCGACCGCGAGGCAGGACTGCACGTAGCGCCTGCCGCCGCGTCCGATGCCGGCGGCGTCGGCGTAGAGGCGGTCGAGTTCGCCCTCACTGAGCACGCCGGGCTCCACGTCGACCGCGGGCCGGATCCGTAGCGGCCGTACGCCGACGTGCGCGGGAGCCGTTGACGAAGCTGTCGAACTCATCGTGGATCTCCTTGCGGGGCGGGGGTGTTCATGAGCACGGACGCTTCGGGGCGGTGGAGGATCTGTCCGACTTGAAGCAGGTCGGGATCGGGACCGATCAGCTGCCGGTTGTGGGTGTACCAGCGCGGCCACTCGGCGGCGATGGCGGCCGGGTCGTCGGTGCGCAACTCGCGGCCGACGAGGGACCAGAGACTGTCGCCACGGCGTACGACGACCTCGGTGCCGTCGTGTGCGCTGCCCGCGCAGCCGGTGACCAACGGCGCGCTCTCAGCGCCGCGAGCGCGGGTGGGGGAGGGCGCCGGTGCGGTCCAGCCGGGAACCGGTGCGCAATCGTCCATCTCCGCGCGGCTGCGGGGCACGGCAGAGCCGAAGCCGGGCACGGGGGCATGCACGACAGCATCGACGCTGCGCAGGGTGGCCGCCTGCGCGCCGGCGGGTCGACCGGCCAGTGTCGTGGTCATCGTCGCGGCCAGCAGCACCAGGGCGACGCGACCGACGAGCCCGCCGGGCAGCTCGCGCGGAGTGCTTCGGACGACGCGCAAGCCGGCGAGCACGACCAGGATCGCCCAGAGCAGGGCCAGGACCAGCGCGCCGCGGATGACCAGGGGAACGGCGTCGACGGTGCTGATGGTCGCGCGCCGATCCAGGTCGGCATAGACCGCTGTCACCGATCGGACCGACCACCACGCCGCGACCAGCAACATGGCGACCGCGCCCGCGCCGAGCGCACCTGCGCGGCCGGGGCGAAGGTTCGAGGCGATCCCGTCGGATGTCGTCATCTTTGGACTGTAGGTGCGATGGAACACATCTGTCTACGCTTTATGACGTTTGGTGTCATTTGATGACATCTGCCTCGCTGGGGTCGCCGCGTCGCTAGCCTGGCCGCATGCGATGGTCGGAGTTGTTCGCCGACCTCGAGGCGCAACTGGACGCGGCCGATCGGGCGGAGTTGGACGCTCAGGTGGCCGATCGCACCCGCCGCGAACGCGCTGCCGTGTCCTGGACGGACCGGGCGGCCGCGGCGCTCGGTGCACCGTTGACCGTGCACACGCCCTGCGGCCCGGTCCGTGGCTCGCTGGAGGATCTGGGTGCCGACTGGTTGCTGCTGGACGAGCAGGGGCACGGGCGGCTCGGCAGCGCCGTGCTGCCGTTCTCGGCGGTGCTGTCCGTGACCGGACTGCCGGTGCGCAGTACGGACGGCCGGGGTCTCGGGCGCCGGTTCGGCATCGGGGTCGCGCTGCGCGCCATCGCCCGCGACCGAGGTGCCGTCGCGGTGCACGACATCCACCGCGGGGTGGTCGTCGGCACCGTGGACGCCGTCGGGTCGGACCATCTCGACATCGCCGAGCACCCTGCCGACGCGGTGCGCAGGTCGGGCGTGCTCACCGGCCACCGCGCCGTGCCCTTCCGGGCGATCGCGGTGATCAGGCGCGGCTGACCGGGCCCTCAGTCGGCGTCGACGGTGCCGGACTCGACGCGGGTGCGCGTCTGCGCGTACGCGCGCTGGATGTAGTTCTCCAGCTCGGCGACCTCGACCCGCCAGCTCTTGCCCACCTTGATCGCGGGCAACTCACCTGAAGCGACCAATCCGTAGGCCTGGCGGGCGGAGATGTTGAGCGTCTCGGCGACGTCGGCGATCTGCACGAATCGAGCGGGCACCGCCCCATTGTGGCCCACGAGGGTCAGTTGCGCCGTTTCGGTTGTGGACGACCGTGGGTGCCGCGACACTGACGCCGGGAGGTCACCGATGCCACAGCTTCGTCGACGGGGCAGTCACGTCTCGCTGCCCGCGCCCGCCGCAGCGCGGCTGCAGCGGCCGTCGTGGCGGGACGGGCGCCTGATCGCCGGCGTGCTCCTCGTGCTGGTCGCGATGCTCACCGGCGCCGCCGCGCTCTCCCATTTCGACTCCTCGGTCGAGATGCTGCAGGCGTCGCACACGCTCGTGCCCGGTCAGACCATCGGAAAGGGCGACGTGAGATCGGTCAAGGTGCGGATGGACGGGCCGCACGCCGGATACCTGAAGGCGGGACGCCGTCTGCCGCACGGCCAGGTGGTGCGCACGGTGCAGAGCGGAGAGCTGGTGCCGGTGTCGGCCGTCGGCGACGGGTCCTCGCTGCACGAGAAGACCATCGCGCTGCCGGCCACCACGGGGCAGTCCGCGATCCTCGTCGCCGGATCGATCGTCGATCTCTACGTGTCGGCCAAACAGACCGCGGCGACCGGCGACACCGACTACCAGGAACCCAAGCTGCTGATCTCCGGTGTGCTGGTGGCCCGGATCTCGACCCCGGCCTCGGGCCTCGGGGCGGGGACCACGGACGACTCGGTGCAGGTGCAGGTCCCGGACGCGCAGGTCTCCGCGGTCCTCGCCGCGGTGAACAAGGGCGCGAAGGTCGATCTCGTGCCGGCGGCAGGATCGCCGGTGCGGGGCGGGTCGTGAGCACGACCGTCGTCACGGCGGTCAGCGCGCCGTCGGAGGCCGCCGTGGCCACCGCGCTCGGTACCGAGAGCGAGTTGCGCGTAGTGCGCCGGTGCCCCGACGTCGCCGACCTGCTCGCGGTCGCGCAGGCCGGCCGGGCGCAGGTCGCCGTGATCTCGCCCGATCTGCCGGGTGTGCGCCGCTCGACCCTTGCCGACCTGCGCGCCAGCGGTGTGCAGCTGGTCGGCGTCTTCGATCCCTATGACGAGGTGCAGGAGCGCACGCTGCGGCAGTGGGCGGTGCCGCGCGTGGTGAGCGTGCACGACCCCCGCGCCCTGGTGGCGCACGTGCTGGCCGCCGCGGCGGGCGCCACGTCCGACCCGCGGGCACCGGCCGGTGACGTCGACGCCGAGCTGGCGCTCCTCGTGGGAGATCCGCAGGGCGCCCCGGACGCCGTGGACGAGGAAGAGGAGGACGACGACCAGGATCACGAGGACGAGCCGCGCGGGAGCGGGATCATCGCCGTGTGGGGTCCGGTCGGAGCGCCCGGGCGGACGACGGTGGCGGTCAACCTGGCCGCGGAGCTCGTCCTGAGCGGCAGGTCGGCGATGGTGGTCGACGCCGACACCTACGGCGCGTGCGTCGGTCAGTTGCTGGCGCTGCTCGACGAGGCGCCCGGGATCGCCGCGGCGATGCGGCTGGCCGAGGCCGGCCGGCTCGACGTGCCCTCCCTGGCAGCCGTGGCACCCGTGGTCGATCCGGGATTCCGCGTGTTGACCGGCATCTCGCGTGCGTCCCGGTGGCCGGAGATCCGCGAGGACGCCCTCACCGAGGTGCTGCACACCGCCCGCGCGATGGTCGACCACGTCGTCGTCGACTGCGCCGCGCCGATCGAGGAGGACGAGGAGCTCAGCTACGACACGCTGGCTCCCCGCCGCAACGCCGCCACGCTCGCCACCTTGCGCGCCGCGGACACGGTCGTGGTGGTCGGCACGGCCGATCCCGTCGGGCTGCAGCGCCTCGTCCGGGCACTGGAGGACCTGCGTCCTGTGGTGCGCGTGGATCCCACGGTGGTGGTCACCAGGGTGCGCAGTTCCGCGGTCGGGAGTTCTCCCGAGACCAAGGTCACCGAGGCGCTGCACAGATTCGCCGGCGTCAGCGATCTGAGTCTGGTGCCCGAGGACCGGGAGGCTATCGACGCCGCACTGCTCGCCGGCCGCACGCTGGCCGCCGGCGCCTCGCATTCGCCCGCGCGCGAGGCGATCCGGGCGCTCGCGGCCCGGCTGTCGGGCGTGGAGCACCTGAGTCGCCGCGGGCGGTTACGCGTACTGCGCCGAGGCTCCGGTCCGGCGTGACGGGCCGACGTCGTCTGGCAGCATGGCGTCGTGGCCGACCGACTCAGTTCCCTCGATGCCTCGTTCCTCTATCTGGAGCAGGCCACGACGCCCCTGCACGTCGGGTCGGTGATGATCTTCGAACCCGGGCCGGACGGGTTCTCCTACGAGCTGCTGCTCGACCTGGTCGGCAACCGGATCTCCTACGTGCCCCGCTACCGCCAGCGGGTGCGGGAGGTGCCGGGCCGGGTCAGCCCGCCGGTGTGGGTGGACGACGAGGACTTCGACCTCAGCTACCACGTACGCCGCTCCGCGCTGCCGCGGCCGGGGACGGTCGCGCAGCTGGAGGAGTTCGTCGCCCGCATCCAGGCGCGTGCTCTGGACCGCGACCGGCCGCTGTGGGAGATCTACCTGGTCGAGGGTCTGGAGCGAGGCCGGTTCGCGCTCGTCACCAAGACCCACGAGGCGCTCGTGGACGGTCAGAACGCGGTCGACCTGACCCAGGTCATCGTCGACGCCGACCCGGGCCGTGAGGTCGCGCTGCCGCGGTTGTGGCGACCGGCGAAGGCGCCCAGTGACATGGAGTTGCTCGCGGCGGCGGCCGTCGATGTGCTGCGCCGTCCGACCGAGGTCGCCCGCGGAGTACGCGACGCCGTCACCGGCGTCAGATCCATTGCGACACAGGCTCTCTCGACCGTCGGAGACGTCGCCGGAGTGCTCGCCCGCAGCGTCACGCGGCCGGCCCCGTCCAGTCCTTTGAACCGACCGATCGGCGCACATCGCCGCTATGTCATGGTCGAGAGCGACCTGGCGGCCTATCAGGCGGTCCGCAACCGGGTGGCCGCCGCGGAGGACCTGCAGGAGTCGCCCGACGGCGAGATCACACCCGTCACCTCCATCACCGTGCACGCCGTCGTGCTGGCGACCATCACGGGCGCACTGCGCACCTGGCTGATGACCCGGGGTGAGGGCATGGGCGGTGCGGAGAAGATCCGCGCCATGGTGCCGCTCAGCGTCGCCGGGCGCGAGGGTGAGAGCGGACTGGTGGTGCCGTGCTTCATCGATCTGCCGGTGGGGGAGCCGCGGCCGATGATGCGCCTGCATCAGGTCGCCTACGACATGCAGCAACAGGTCGAGGGAGGTGCCAGTGCGCGGTCGCTGGCCAGCCTCGGCGGGTACGCGCCGACGACGCTGCACTCCCTGGGCTCCCGGCTGGGCAGCGCCATCTCGCGTCGCATGTTCAACCTGGTGATCACCAACGTCCCCGGCCCGCAGCAGCCGCTCTACGCGGCCGACGCGCAACTGGAGAGCACCTACCCCGTGATCCCTCTGGCCAAGGGCCAGGCGCTCACGATCGGGCTCACGTCGTACGACGGGAAGGTCTGCTTCGGGCTGAACGCCGACCGCGACGCGATGCCCGATCTGGACGTGTTGGGGCAGTGCATCGAGGACGCGCTGGCCGAGCTGGCGCACGAGGGAGCAGCATGAAACGGGTCTACCTGCCGCTGACGGCGTCGCAGCTGCACACATTGCAGGGCACACGACGTCTGCCCGACGACGAGCTGGTGGGGTTCGCCGTCACCGAGCTGCTGACGGAGACGCTGCCGGCGTCGGAGGACGACGAGGGTCGCGAGTACGCCGCTCTGCAGGAGGCAGCGCTGCAGTCCGCCAGTCGCGGCGGCCGGGTGGTCGTCGCAGCGGACGTCGACGACGAACTGGTGCAGCCGCCCGCCGCGGGGGATGAGGGATCACCGGGCCGGGTGCTCGTCCGCGAGGGGCTCGACCTGCGGCGCGTGGTCAGCCTGCAGGTGCTGGACCCCGCGGGCGAACGCGATCCGGACAGCGACCTGGACCTGTCCTGGTACGACGTGACCGAGCTGGCGCAGCTGCTGCTCGACCTCGGCGAGGCCTGAGCGCAGCCGGGCCCGATCGGCGTACTCCGCGTCGTCGTGCCACCATGGCGGGACCGTATGCAGGGCCTCCTCGGCTCTGCGCTGCCCCCGCACGAAGGAGCCACCGCTCATGGATGCCGTCACGTCCGTCCCCGCCCCCCGTAACGAGCCCGTCCTGGAGTACCGGCCGGGCAGTCCCGAGCGCGCGGATCTGGACGTCGCGCTGGAGCAGCTGGCGTCGGCGCCGGTCGACCTACCGCACACCATCGGCGGCAAGCGGGTCACCGGCGGCGGCGAGCCGATCGACGTGCGCCAGCCGCACGCCCACCGCAAGGTGCTGGGCACGATGCGCAACGCCACCGCCTCCGACGCGCAGCACGCGGTCGACGCGGCGAAGGCGGCGGCGCCCGGGTGGCGCGAACTGTCCTTCGACGACCGCGCCTCGGTGCTGCTCAAGGCCGCCGACCTGCTCGCCGGCCCCTGGCGGGCACGCCTGAACGCCGCGACGATGCTCGGCCAGAGCAAGACCGTCGTGCAGGCGGAGATCGACAGCGCCTGCGAGCTGATCGACTTCTGGCGCTACAACGTGCATTTCGCCCGCGACATCATGGCCGAGCAGCCGATGGCCAACGCGAACGGCGTGTGGAACCGCACCGACCACCGACCGCTCGAGGGCTTCGTCTACGCGATCACGCCGTTCAACTTCACCGCGATCGCCGGCAACCTGCCCACGGCGCCGGCGCTGATGGGCAACACGGTGGTGTGGAAGCCCTCACCCACGCAGCAGCGGGCCGCGCAGCTGACCATGGAGGTGCTGGAGGCGGCCGGGCTGCCGGACGGGGTGATCAACCTGGTCACCGGCGACGGCCTGGAGGTGTCCAAGGTCGCGCTCGCGGACCGCGACCTGGCCGGGGTGCACTTCACCGGCTCGACCCCGACGTTCCAGAGCCTGTGGCAGACGGTGGGCGCGAACCTGACCGGTTACCGCACCTACCCGCGCCTCGTCGGTGAGACCGGCGGCAAGGACTTCATCCTGGCGCACCCCAGCGCCGACCCGGACGTGCTGCGCACCGCCATGATCCGTGGCGCGTTCGAGTACCAGGGGCAGAAGTGCTCGGCGGCGTCGCGCGCGTACGTCCCGGCGAGCCTGTGGAAGCAGATCAAGGACGAACTGGTCTCCATCACCGACGGCCTCGCAGTCGGTGACGTGACCGACTTCTCCAACTTCATGGGTGCCGTCATCGACGACCGCGCCTTCGCCAAGCACAAGGCCGCGATCGACATGGCCCACGCGCACGCCGACATCGAGGTGGTGGCGGGTGGCACGTACGACGACTCGGTCGGCTACTTCGTGCGCCCGACCGTGCTCGAGGTGAGCGACCCGGGCCACGAGATCTTCAGCACCGAGTACTTCGGGCCGATCCTGGCCGTGCACGTCTACCAGGACGCGGACTACGACAAGGTGCTGGACCAGATGGAGTCGGTCGCGTCGTACGCGCTCACCGGCGCGATCCTCGCCCAGGACCGGATGGTGATCGCCGACGCGACGAAGCGGCTGCGCTTCGCCGCCGGCAACTTCTACATCAACGACAAGCCCACCGGCGCGGTCGTCGGGCAGCAGCCGTTCGGCGGCGGCCGGGCATCGGGCACCAACGACAAGGCGGGCGCGCCGGTCAACCTGCTGCGGTGGACCAGCCCGCGCTCGATCAAGGAGACGTTCGTCCCGCCGACGAGCCACCCCTACCCGGCGATGGGCTGACGGGGAGGCCTCGCGCGCCGACTCAGCGCGCGAGGTACTCCTTGCCCGTCTCAGCCTCGGACCGGACGGCCGAGACGATGGCGGGAGCCGCCGCCTGCTCGATCTTGCCGCCGATGAGCGGGATGCGTGCCTTGAGATCGCCGGCGACGTCCATCACGGTGTCCTTGCCGCGGGTCCCCGACGGTGTGGCGGTGATGGTGCCGGTCAGCGCGATCGGCACACCCGCGATGACGACCGACAACTGCGCCTCGCGGACGCCGTCCGCGTCGGGCGCTCCCCACGCCTGCGTCTCGGTGATCTTCAAGGAGTCACCGATCATCGACTTGAACTGCGACGGGAACGACGCGGTCGACATGGTGCGATGGGTGACCACGGTGTGCCCACCGCCGTCCGGCTCGATCTCGACCGAATGCTCGACGGCCTTGGTCGCCACGCACTTGGCCTCCTGGAAGGCAGGGTCGACGATCATCGCGTAGACGGCGTCATCGGAGGCGGGATAGACCCACTTCTCTTCGATCTTCATGGCGTCAGGGTAACCATGGCCGCGCGGGTCAGTCGGTGCTCGCCACGCACCACCCTGGCGAGTACCTGATCACGCTGTTCGACGGACTCCGCATTCGTCAGTCGATCGCCCTCGGTCTGGAGCAGATCGGCGAGCGAATCCAACTCCGTTGCGAGACAGAGACACTGATCGACGACGAGGCGAGCGCCCGCGTCCGGTTGGTCCCCCGTGCCGGCGACGTCCGTCAGCTCCCGGGTCGCATCACCCACGCGCCGTACGACGGCCCGCAGCTCGGCAGCCGCCAGGTGCAGCGTGACCGGGCGGCCGGGAAGTCGGCCACGGCGGATCCCGGCCCGCAGCGCGGCAGGCGCGCGCGGTGCCACGTCGTCCCCGTCCCGTCGCGGGCTTGGCGTGGACTCGTCGATGAGCCCGGCCTCGGCGAGGTCGGCGCCCAGCGCCAGCCGGTCATGCCATCGCAGCAGACCCTCCGCGATCCGCTCGATCGCTTCGGCGACCGCGTCGGCGGTGCCGGCATCGGCCGTCTCCACCTGCACGCCGAGCAGCTGCGGCACCGTGGCGACGATGCTTCTCGCTGCCTGTAGCCGGTTGCCCATGGCGCTCACCCTAAGTGCCGGGTGGTCAGGGATAAGGTCGGACCGGGCGTACAACGAGGTGCGTCCGACCCCGCACAGTGAAGGTCCCAAGGCATCCCGATGAGCGCGGCTTCGAGCTCCCGCACCGACCTGTTGCGCGACTGCGCAGCGATGACCGACCACAAGCCGGATCCGGCCCCGCCGTGGCTGGTCGAGCAGTACTTCCGCCACGTGGCGGACGAGGATCTGCGGGCGAACGGGCCCGCGTCCCTCGCCGGCATCGTCCGCAGTCACCTGCAGCTCGCCGCTGACCGTCCCGCAGACACCACCAGGCTGCGGATCTTCTCCCCGCAGGAGGACACCGACGGGTGGTCCTGCTCCTACGCGGTGCTGCAGATCGTCACCGACGACATGCCGTTCCTCGTGGACTCCGTGCTCGCCGCGCTCGGGGAGCGCGGCGTGCATCTGCTGATCCACCCGCAGCTGCGGGTACGCCGCGACGCTGCCGGCACGCTGCAGGAGGTCGTGCAGGACGGCAGCGGCGCGGAGGGCATCGCCGAGGCGTGGATGCACTTCGAGATCGACCTGTCCGCGGACAGCGCCGAGGACGACGACCTGGCCGAGCGGCTGCGCAGCGTGCTGCACGACGTCCGCCTGGCCGTCACCGACTGGCACGCGATGAGTGCCCGGTGCACCCAGATCGCCACGGACCTGGCGGACCACCCGCCGTACCCGGTGCCCACCGAGATCGTCACCCGCACCTCCAACTTCCTGCGGTGGCTGGCCGACGGGCACTTCACCTTCCTCGGCTACCGCGACTACGTCCTCGACGAGGTCGACGGTGAGGTGGTGCTTCGGGCGACCCCGTCCGGGGGCCTCGGCATCCTGCGCGGCGCGTCCGACGAGTCGAAGTCCTTCGCCCGGTTGACCCCGAACGCCCGTGCCAGCGCTCGCGATCCGCGGCTGCTCACGGTGACCAAGGCCAACACCCGGTCCACCGTGCATCGGCCCCAGTACCTCGACTACATCGGTGTGCGCACCTTCGACGAGCAGGGCGCGGTCGTGGGGGAGCGGCGCTTCCTCGGGCTCTTCACCTCGACGGCCTACACGGAGTCGGTGCTCGCGGTGCCGGTGATCCGGGACCGGGTCGCCGAGGTCATCCGCCGCTCGGGCTTCCTCGCCGAGAGCCACTCGGAGAAGGACCTGCTGCAGGTCCTGGAGTCCTTCCCGCGCGACGAGCTCTTCCAGACGGGCACCGAGGAGCTGCACCGCACGGTCACCGCCGTGATGCGGCTGCAGGAGCGCAGCAAGCCCGGTGTCCTGCGCCGGATCGACGAGTTCGGTCGCTTCGTGTCGGTGCTCGTCTACGTGCACCGGGACCGCTACAACACCTCGGTGCGGCTCGCGATCGAGAAGGTGCTGCGCTCGGCGTACGACGCCCGCTCGATCGACTGGACCACCAGTGTCGGCGACTCCTCGTTGGCGCGGTTGCACTTCGTGGTGCGCCCGGCGCCCGGGCAGCCGATCCCCGAGGTCGACCTGGACCGGCTGCGCGAAGAGGTGCTGGAGAGCACCCAGAGCTGGGGCGAGCGGCTCGGCGCCGTCAGCCGTGCGGAAGACGGCGAGGACGCCTCCGCGCGGGTGATGAGCCTCTACGCCCGGGCGTTCCCCGAGGCGTACAAGGAGGACTTCACGGCCCGCCAGGGGGTCGCCGACCTTCGCCGGATCGAGGCGCTGGCCAGCGACGACGACACCAAGCTGACGCTCTATCGCGAGCCCGGCGCCGATCCGCGGGAGCGCCGGTTCAAGCTCTTCCGCCGTTCCCGGCTGATCCTCACCGAGATCCTCCCGGTCTTCACCGGGCTCGGCGTCGACGTCACCGATGAGCGTCCCTACACGATGCGGCGCGCCGACGGCGTGGTCGTGCACATCTACGACTTCGGCCTGCGGGCGGCGAGCGAGCAGTTCTGGGGCACCGAGCAGGACGCCGCGCAGGTGCGCGAGCGCTTCCAGGACGCCTACATGGCCGTGGTGGCCGGCCGCGCGCAGAGCGACGGTCTCGGCGCGCTGGTGCTGCGCGCGGGGTTGAACTGGCGGCAGGTCGCGATGCTGCGCAGCATCGCCAAGTACCTGCAGCAGATCGACTTCGGGCGCAGCCAGCGCTTCGTGGAGGAGACCCTCACCACGAACGTCGACATCACGCGGGCGCTGGTCGCGCTCTTCGAAGCCCGGTTCGACCCGGCGTACGACGAGGATCGCGCGGCGGCCCAGGACCGCTTCGTCGAACGCATCGAGCAGGGCCTCGCCGACGTCAGCAGCCTGGACGAGGAGAAGGTGCTGCGCACGGTGATGGAGGTGGTGCTCGCCACCACCCGCACCAACGCCTTCGCCCGCAAGGCAGACGGCACGCACCTCGACGTCCTCAGCCTCAAGCTCGACCCCCGGGCGATCACCGGTATGCCGAGCCCCAAGCCGCACTTCGAGATCTGGGTCTACAGCCCGCGGGTCGAGGGCGTGCACCTGCGTTTCGGCCCGATCGCTCGCGGTGGGCTGCGCTGGAGTGACCGACGGGAGGACTTCCGTACCGAGGTCCTCGGCCTGGTCAAGGCGCAGACGGTCAAGAACTCGGTCATCGTGCCGACCGGATCCAAGGGCGGCTTCTTCGCCAAGGCGCTGCCCGACCCGTCCGACCGCGAGGCCTGGATGGCCGAGGGGATCACCTGCTACAAGCACTTCATCAGCGGCCTGCTCGACCTCACCGACAACCTGGTGGACGGCGTCGTCGTCCCGCCGCGGGACGTCGTGCGCCACGACGGCGACGACACCTACCTGGTCGTGGCCGCGGACAAGGGCACCGCGTCCTTCTCCGACATCGCCAACGGCGTGGCGCAGGACTACGGCTTCTGGCTCGACGACGCCTTCGCGTCCGGCGGATCGGCCGGCTACGACCACAAGGCCATGGGCATCACCGCCCGCGGTGCGTGGGAGTCGGTCAAGCGGCACTTCCGCGAGATGGGGCTGGACACGCAGGCCGAGGAGTTCACCGTCGCCGGCGTCGGCGACATGAGCGGCGACGTCTTCGGCAACGGGATGCTGTGCTCACCGCACATCCGACTGGTCGCGGCGTTCGACCACCGGCACATCTTCCTGGACCCCACGCCGGACGCCGCCACGTCCTACGCCGAACGCCGGCGGCTCTTCGATCTGCCGCGGTCCTCGTGGGCCGACTACGACGCGAGCCTGTTGTCACCCGGCGGCGGTGTCTATCCACGGACGATGAAGTCGGTGCCGATCAGCGCCGAGGTGCGCACCGCACTCGGCCTGCCCGACGGCGTACGCGCCCTCGCGCCGGCCGATCTGATGCGCGCCATCCTGCTGGCACCGGTCGATCTCTTCTGGAACGGCGGGATCGGCACCTACGTGAAGTCCGCCGTGGAGAGCAACGCCCAGGTCGGCGACCGCGCCAACGACGCGATCCGGGTCGACGGGAAGCAGCTGCGGTGCAAGGTGATCGGCGAGGGCGGCAACCTCGGTGCGACCCAGTTGGGCCGGATCGAGGCCGCGCAGTCGGGCATCCGGGTCAACACCGACGCCATCGACAACTCCGCCGGCGTCGACACCTCCGACCACGAGGTCAACATCAAGATCCTGGTGACGGACCTGATGCGCCGCGGACGCTTCGATCGCGCTCAGCGGGATGCGTTGCTGCACAGCATGACCGACGAGATCGGCCGGCGGGTGCTGCGCGACAACTACGAGCAGAACGTGCTGCTCGGCAACGCCCGCGCGCAACGGCACGCGATGGTCGGGGTGCACCGCCGGTTCACCGACTGGCTCGTCGAGCGTGGCGAGCTGGACCGGGAGCTGGAGTTCCTGCCGAGCGATGCCGAGATGGCCGACCGTGAGGCGAACGGCGGCGGTCTCACCTCGCCGGAGTTCTCCGTCCTGGTCGCCTACGCCAAGCTCGTCCTCAAGGCGGACTTGGCCGACAGCGGCCTGACGGACGACCCGTGGTTCGAGGAGACCCTGGTCGACTACTTCCCGCGCCAGTTGCGCGAGGAGTACGCCGCCGATCTGGCCCAGCACCCGCTGCGCCGGGAGATCGTGATCAACACGGTCGTCAACTCCCTGGTCAACCGGGGCGGGATCACCTTCGCCTTCCGGACCAGCGAGGAGACGGGCGCTTCGCCGGAACGGGTCACCCGCGCGTATGTCATCGCGCGCGAGATCTTCGACCTGGCCGGGTTCGTGCGGCAGGTCGAGGCGCTGGACAACCTGGTGCCGACCGACGTGCAGACCAGGCTCTACCTGGAGTTCCGCCGGCTGATCGACCGCACCACTCGGTGGCTGCTGCACAGTCGTCCCGTGGCGCTCGACATCGGCAGCGAGATCGCACGCTTCGCCCCGGTCGTCGCCGAGCTGATGCCGCAACTGCCGCAGCTGCTGCAGGGCACCGAGCACGAGCGTTGGGCCAGGGAGACCACCATCTTCGGCGCGCCGGGAGTCCCGCACGAGCTGGCCGGGCAGGCGGCGGCGCTGTTGGACGCGTACTCACTGCTCGACATCACCGAGCAGGCGCACCGGACCGGCACGCCGGTGCAGGACATCGCCCAGGTCTACTTCGCGCTCTCCGAGCGCCTGGGCGTGGACCGGCTGCTGCACGCCGTGTCCGCGCTGCCGCGCGAGGACCGGTGGGACGCGCTCGCGCGCGGTGCCGTGCGCGATGACCTGTACGGCGTCCTCGACGCGTTCACGGCGGCGGTCATCGCCGGCACGCCCGACGACCTGACCGCGACCGAGCGGCTCGAGAACTGGGTGCAGGCCAACACCGAATCGGTGACCCGGGCCGGTCAGGCGCTGCAAGGCCTCTCGGAGCTGGAGCACCCCGGTCTGGCGCCGCTGTCGGTGGCGCTGCGCACCCTGCGCTCGGTAATCAGATCGGGGTCGGCCACGCACGCTCGCTAGGCTCGCGCCGTGCCCTCGCTGAAGGACGTCGTCGCCGAATGCACGGCCCTGCAGGAGCCGGAGGTCGAGTGGCTGCACCTGCTGGTCGCCGACTGGCAGCTCATCGCCGACCTGTCCTTCGCCGACCTCGCCCTCTGGGTGCCCTCGACCGAGGGCACCTGGGTGGCGGCAGCACACGTCCGCCCGACGACCGGGGTCGGCGTCTTCACCGAGGACCTGGTCGGGCGGGAGTTGGATCTGCCGCGGGACGAGTTCGTGCAGCAGGCCTACGACGAGCGCCGCCAGATCCGCTCGGCCACGACGTTGTGGCGCAGCGAGGCGCCAGTCCGCTCCGAGGCGGTACCGGTCGTGATGGACGGACGGGTGATCGCCGTCCTCACCCGCTACACCAATCTGGCCGCGATGCGCACCCTCAGTCGGCTGGAGGTGACTTATCTGGCGACCGCCGATGCGCTCGCCCGGATGATCGCGGACGGGGAGTTCCCGCAACGGGATTCCGCCGCGCAGGGCCGTCGTGGCGCACCCAGGGTCGGTGACGGGGTGCTGCGACTGGATGCCGAGGGGGCGGTCACGTACGCCAGCCCCAACGCGGTGTCCGCGGCGCACCGTCTCGGCTACGCGGGTGAGCTGGTCGGGGTGCGGCTGGCGTCGGTGCTGCAGCAGATGCTGCCGGAACGCGGACCGGTGGACGAGGAGCTGATGCTCGTGGTGGCCGGACGCGTGCCGTGGCACACCGAGATCGACTCCGGCGACGCCGTCGTCAGCGCGCGGGCGATCCCGCTGGTCGAGCGGGGCACCCGGGTGGGGGCGGTCCTGCTCGTGCGCGACATCTCCGAGCAGCGTCGACGCGAGCGGGAGCTGCTCACCAAGGACGCCACCATTCGCGAGATCCACCACCGGGTGAAGAACAATCTGCAGACCGTCGCCGCCGTGCTGCGCCTGCAGGCCCGCCGTCTGGCCGACCCCGCGGCGCGCGCGTCCCTGGAGGACGCCGTCCGCCGGGTGGCGACGATCGCGGACGTGCACGACACGCTCAGTGCGCGCCTGGACGACCATGTGTCCTTCGACGAGATCGCGCAGCGGTCCATCTCGGCCGCCATCGAGCTGGCGAACCGGTCCGGCACCCGGGTGACCGGCAGCTTGAGCGGCTCGTTCGGCTTCCTCACCGCCGAGGACGCCACCACCTTGGCGATGATTCTGGCGGAGCTCGTCCAGAACGCGGTCGAGCACGGCTTCGCCGACCGAGGGGGTCAGGTGCAGGTGGACGTACGCCGTACACCCGCCAGTGGCGGCGGCGAAAGGGACGATCTGGTGATGGAGGTGCGCGACGACGGCAGCGGGCTACCCCCGGACTTCGAGGTGTCCAGCGCCGGACTCGGCACGCAGATCGTGCGGTCCCTGGTCACCGACCTGGCCGGGTCGATCTCGTGGGGGCACGGCCCCGAAACCGGGACGGTCGTGCGGTGCTGGGTGCGGGTCAGCGGCGGCTGAGGTCAGCCGGCGCGGCGGGCACGAGCGTTGCGCCGCTTGAGTGCCCGACGCTCGTCCTCGGACAGTCCGCCCCAGACGCCGGCGTCCTGGCCGGACTCCAGAGCCCACTTCAGGCAGGTGTCGATGACGGGGCAGCGACGACAGACGGCCTTGGCGTCTTCGATCTGCTGCAGGGCGGGGCCGGTGTTCCCGATGGGGAAGAACAGCTCGGGGTCCTCGTCCAGACACGCAGCGCGGTTGCGCCAATCCATGTGTTTTCGCTCCTTGCACATCAAACCCCGTGCGCTAGCGCACACGGAGCTACTTTGGTCCGTCAGCTTGGTGATCCGGCGCAGCGGCTGGAGCCGGCAGCAACGATCTGTTGCATAGCCCAACGACGCGTCACGCACGGATGTTCCTACCTTCACAGACTCCAACACTGGGACACAAGGGTTTCCGTCCGGCATTTCGGTCTCGAAGGTGAGTCCTTGGTCACATGACGCCCCCGCCTACCATCGTCGGGTGTCATCCAACGACCGCGAATCCGCGCCCCCGCGCCTCTCAACGGGCTGGCGTCGGGTGCTCCCGGCGGCACTCCTGGCGCTCCAGGGTGTGGTGCTGCTCGTGCTCGGGGTGCTGCTGATCATCCGCACCATCACGGGGCATGAGTCCAACGCCGGCCGTTCGCTGACGCTCGCGATCGTGGTCCTGGTCTTCGCGCTGGGTGCGGCACTGATCGCCCGCGCGCTGCTCCGGGGTGAGGAGGGGGCCCGCAGTCCCACCCTGGTGTGGGGGGTTTTCGTCGTGCTGATCGGAGTCACTCTGGCGCGGGGCGGTGCGCCCGTGGTCGGTGTGGTCGTCACGGTCCTGGGGGCCGGCACGCTCGCCGCGGGATGGACCGCGGCCGGAGGCCGGCCCGGCTGAAGGATGCCGAGGGGGTCAGGAGGCGGTTCCGGTCGCCGTGCCGACGAGCGGCACACCCTCGTTCGTCCGCGGCAGGCGTCCGACCAGGTCCTCGACCAGCACGGGGAAGACCTGGGTGCGCAGCCCCGCCAGGGTCTTGTCGGCGTTGTTGCCGAACGCCTGGTAGAAGCCGGAGAAGTCCAGGTCGATCCACGCGGCGTTCTTCCCGTTCGAGACCAGCACCGAGGAGTGCATGTTGGACAGGAAATAGGCGCCCTTCGCGCCGAACGTCCCGGGGGTGAAGAAGACGTCGCCGGTGATCCTGCCCGTGATCTGCGTGCGTTCCTCCGCGAGCCAGGCCGCGGTCATCGGGCCGTCCGCGCCGAACCCGTGGAAGGACAAGGTCACCGTGCTCACGGTGCCACCGGACTCCGGCAACGACACCGACCATGTGCAGCTGCTGTTGCGAGGAGTCTTGACGCCGCCGGGCAGGGTGAGCTTCGTGCAGGACGGTGTCTTGACCTTGGCCGCCTCGGGGAACAGGGTGACCAGCTGTTTGTCGGTGAAGACTGTGGCGGCATCCGGCCAGGACGACGGATCGACGTTCGGATCGCCGGGCGTGGACCGCGTCAGGTTCCAGGTCGAGGGCGCGGAGACAGCCGCGCGTGCGCTCGATCCGGGGTCGACGGCTCCGGTCGTGAACACCCCGGTGGCCGTCTGCACCGGCCAGCTGCTCGGCCCGTCGTACGACGCCGCTCCACCGCCCCCGCTGCACGCGGTGAGCAGGATCCCGGCAGCGCCCATCAGGCATCCTCCGAGCGCGGCGCGCGATCTGCTCATGCCAGATCGACCACGATCAGCAGGTCGCCGCCCTCGACCTGCCCGGGGCCGCTCAGCGCCACCCGGCGCACGGTCCCGGCGACCGGCGAGGTGATCGCTGCCTCCATCTTCATGGCCTCGATCGAACCGACCGCGGAGCCGGCCGTGATCGCGTCGCCTTCGGCGACCGACAGGGTGACGACCCCGGCGAACGGCGCCGCGATCTGCGTCTTGTCGCCCGGGTCCGCGCGCTCGGCCTGGGTGACCTCGACCTTCGCCTTCTCGTCCTTGACCTGCACCGGACGCAACTGACCGTTCACCAGGCACATCACGGTGCGCATGCCGCGTTCGTCCGGTTCGCCGATCGACTGGATGGACAGCAGCAGCCGCTTGCCCGGCTCCAGGTCGAGCTCGTACTCGGCGTCCGGCTCCAGCCCGTAGAGGAACTCCCGGGTCGCGAGGAGCGACAGGTCGTAGTACTGCTCCTTGGACCGCTCGAAGTCCTTCGTCGGCCCGGGGAAGAGCAGCCTGTTGAGGGTCGGTCGCGGCATCCGGGCGAGTGCCTGTTCGTCCTCCTCGGACAACGTCGCCTGCGGCGGGGTCACGGTGCGGCCCTGCAGCGCCTTGGTGCGGAACGGCTCGGGCCAGCCCCCCGGCGGGTCTCCGAGGTCGCCGGCGAGGAAGCCGATCACCGAGTCGGGGATGTCGAACCGCCCCGGCTCCTGCTCGAACTCGGCCGGGTCGATGCCCGCGCCGACCAGCGACAGCGCGAGATCTCCGACGACCTTGGAGCTCGGGGTCACCTTCACGATGTGGCCGAGCATGGCGTTGGCGGCGGCGTACATGTCCTCGATCGCCTCGAAGCGATGGCCGAGGCCGAGCGCGATCGCCTGCTGGCGCAGGTTGGACAGCTGGCCGCCGGGGATCTCGTGGTGATAGACCCGCCCGGTGGGGGAGGCGAGGCCGGACTCGAACGGCTTGTAGAGCGCGCGGACCGCCTCCCAGTACGGCTCCAGGTCGCAGACGGACTGCAGGTCCAGACCGGTGGCCCGGGGAGTGCCGTCGGTGGCCGCGACCAGCGCCGACAGCGACGGCTGGCTCGTGGTGCCCGCCATCGACGCGCTCGCGGCGTCGACGGCGTCGACCCCGGCGTCGATCGCGGACAGCAGCGTCGCGAGCTGCCCACCCGCGGTGTCGTGGGTGTGCAGGTGCACCGGCAGGTCGAACCGTTCGCGCAGGGCCGACACGAGCGTCCGGGCCGCCGGCGCCCGCAGCAGGCCGGCCATGTCCTTGATCGCCAGGATGTGCGCGCCGGCATCGACGATCTGCTCGGCGAGCCGCAGGTAGTAGTCGAGGGTGTAGAGCTTCTCGCCGGGGTTGGAGAGGTCGCCGGTGTAGCAGAGGGCGACCTCCGCCACCGCCGACGTCGAGGAGCGCACCGCGTCGATCGCCGGTCGCATCTGCTCGATGTCGTTGAGGGCGTCGAAGATGCGGAAGATGTCCACCCCGGTACGGGCGGCCTCGGCCACGAAGGCGTCGGTCACCCGCGTCGGGTACGGCGTGTAGCCCACCGTGTTGCGGCCCCGCAGCAGCATCTGGATCGGCAGGTTCGGCATCGCGGCCCGCAGCCGCTCCAGCCGGTCCCAGGGATCCTCGGACAGGAAGCGCAGCGCGACGTCGTACGTCGCGCCTCCCCAGGCCTCGACCGACAGCAGCTCGGGCGTCAATCGGGCGGTGTACGGCGCCACGTGCAGCAGATCGCGGGTGCGCACGCGGGTGGCGAGCAGCGACTGGTGCGCGTCCCGGTAGGTGGTCTCCGTGACTCCCACGGCGGTCCGTGCTCGCAGTGACCGGGCGAACGCCTCAGGTCCCTCCCGCAGCAGCAGATCGCGGGCCCCGGCGGGCACCGGCCCGTCCGGATCCACGGCGGGCAGCTTGCTGCGCGCCGAGTGCGCGATGGTCGAGGAACCGTACGGCCGGTTGACGCTCTGATGGGCCAGATAGGTGAGCAGCTTGGTGCCGCGGTCGCCGGGGACGCGCGCGTTGAGAAGTTGCGGTCGCTCCTCGATGAACGCGGTGGTGACCCGCCCGGCCAGGAAGTCCGGCTCCTCCAGGACGCTCTGCAGGAACGGGATGTTGGTGCTGACCCCGCGCACCCGGAACTCGGCCAGCGCACGCCGGGCTCGGCGTACGGCGGTCGAGAAGTCCCGGCCGCGGCAGGTGAGCTTGACCAGCATCGAGTCGAAGTGCGCGCTGACCTCGGCACCGACGAAGATGGTGCCGCCGTCGAGCCGCACGCCCGAACCGCCGGCCGAGCGGTAGACCGTGATGGTGCCGGTGTCGGGCCGGAAGCCGTTCGAGGGGTCCTCGGTGGTGATCCGGCACTGCAGCGCGGCGCCGCGCACGTGGATGTCCTCCTGGGCGATCCCCAGGTCGGCGAGCGTCTCGCCCGCGGCGATGCGCAGCTGCGAGGACACCAGATCGACGTCGGTGATCTCCTCGGTGACGGTGTGTTCGACCTGGATGCGCGGGTTCATCTCGATGAAGACATAGCGACCCGACGGGTCGAGCAGGAACTCCACCGTGCCGGCGTTGACATAGCCGATCTCGCGCGCGAAGGCGACCGCGTCCGCGCACATGCGATCGCGCAGGTCCTCGGGCAGATTGGGAGCGGGCGCGATCTCCACGACCTTCTGGTGACGTCGCTGCACCGAGCAGTCCCGCTCGTACAGGTGCAGCACGGTGCCCTTGCCGTCGGCCAGGATCTGCACCTCGATGTGGCGCGGGTCCACCACCGCCTCCTCGATGAAACAGGTGGCGTCGCCGAACGCCGCCTGCGCCTCCCGCATGGCCGCCTCGAGCGACTCGCGCAGCTCCTGCTGCCGCTGCACCCGTCGCATACCGCGACCGCCACCACCGGCGACGGCCTTGACGAACACCGGATAGCCGATCTGCTCCGCGCCGTCGAGCAAGGTCTGCAGGTCGTCACTGGGCTCGATACTGCGCAGGGTGGGCAGCCCGGCCGCCTTGGCGGCCGCGATCGCGTGCGCCTTGTTGCCGGTCAGGTGCAGCACCTGCGGCGGGGGACCCACGAAGGTGACACCGGCCGCCTCGCACGCCTCGGCGAGGGCCGGATTCTCCGACAGGAAGCCGTAGCCGGGGTAGACCGCGTCGGCCTCGCACTCCAGAGCGACCCGGACGATCTCCTGGGGGTCCAGGTACGCGCGGACGGGATGGCCGACCTCGCCGATCTGGTAGGCCTCGTCGGCCTTCATCCGGTGTTCGCTCTTGCGGTCCTCATAGGGGAAGACCGCGACGGTGGCAGCACCGAGCTCGGTGGCCGCGCGGAAGGCCCGGACGGCGATCTCACCTCGGTTGGCGACAAGGACCTTGCGGAACACGGGGGACTCCCTCTTCCGGCTGCGGTGCAGACACGTCGTACTCGTGCGCAGCACCCTAATAGCTGGGTCAGCGCTGTCGGCCCGTGTCTCGCACCCCGGTCACGGGAACGACGAGAGGGCCGCCACACCGGTCGGTGTGACGGCCCTCGTCGGGAACCGGCTGGATCAGCCCACGTGAGCGGCGGCGTTGCCGTCGGTCTGCAGGTGCTCGTGGCTGACGGTCAGGAACGCGAACAGGCTCAGCGCACCGATCAGGATCATGCCGGCCGCCACCCAGTACACGTGCGAGGACGCGTACGCCTGGACGTGCAGCGCGATCTGGTGCTTGCCGGCGGCCACCTGGGCGGACGTCGGCGTGTGGCCGGCTGCGGCTGCCGCCTTGGCCTTGGCTTCGGCAGCAGCACCGAGCACCTTGCCGTGCGCGGTGGCGGCGTGCGTGAAGACCGTGGTCAGCGCCGCGATGCCGACGGCACCACCGACCTGCTGCATGGTGTTCAAAGCGGAGGCCGCTGCTCCCGCGTCGTCACCGCGGACGCCGGCGGTGGCCGTCAGCGTCAGCGGGATGAAGACCAGGCCCATGCCGAGCGCCATGATCACGATGTAGGGGAACAGGTGGCTCCAGTAGCCGGAGTCGACCGACAGGTGGGTGAAGCCCCACATGCCGAACGTGGCGAGCAGACCGCCGAAACCGGCGATCCAGCGCGGGTCGATACGGGCGACCACATTGGTGGCGATGCCCGCGGCGACCACAATGCCGGCACTGAACGGCAGGAACGCCAGACCGCTCTTGATCGGGGAGTACCCCAGCACCTGCTGCAGGAACAGGCCGAGGAAGAAGAACATCGCGAACATCCCGGCGCCCACGATGAGCATCGCGAAGAGGCTCACCCCACGGGTGCGGTCGGCGACGATGCGCAGCGGCAGCAGAGGGTGCTGCACGCGGCTCTCCACGATCACGAAGACGACGAGCAGGGCGAGGCCGAGGCCGAGGGGCACCAGCGAGAGCGCGTCACCCCAGGAGTGACCGCCTGCGTGCGACAGACCGTAGACGATGCCGAACAGACCGGCGGTGGCGGTGACGGCACCCGGAATGTCCAGGCGTCCATCGTGTCCTTCGGACTCCACGAGGACTCGAGGCGCGGCGATCGCGACCGCCAGGCCGATGGGCACGTTGATGAAGAAGGTCCACTCCCAGCCGAGCGCCTGGGTGAGGAATCCGCCGAGGATGAGGCCGACGGCGGCACCCATGCCGGACATGGCGGCGTAGACCGCCATGGCACGGTTGCGCTGCTTGCCGACCGGAAACGTCGTGTTGATCAGTGCCAGGGCGGCCGGCTGGGCCAGCGCGGCGCCGACGCCCTGCAGGACCCGGGCGGAGATGAGGAGCGTGCCGGTGGGCGCGAGACCACCGAGCAGTGAGGCGATGGAGAAGATCCCGACGCCGAGGACGAACATCTTGCGGCGACCGAACAGGTCACCGAGGCGCCCTCCGAGCAGCAGCAGGCTGCCCAGTGCGAGCGCGTACGCGGTGACGACCCACTGCACCTGGTCGGCCTGCGAGAGGTGCTGGGACGCGTCACGCTGGATGCGCGGAAGCGCGATGTTCACGATGGTGGCATCGAGCACGATCATCAGCTGGGCGAACGCGATGACGATCAGCGCGATGCCGAGATGACGCGTGCCTGGTGGTGGCTCGGTCGTCTCGACCGACTTCTGCGTGGTGACGGACATTGGGGACTCCTTCGGGGCGAACTGATTCGGACTGAGTGAGCGGCGCGTCGGTTTCTCTGTCGTCGTCGTGATCGACGCTAGGCGTCGGTACCGAGAGTGCTGCGGTCTGTTCCGGCGGCGCATGCCGGAAGCAGGACCTGCTCGATGATGTGTTGCAGTCGAGCCGGCGTCGGACACTCGTCGAGCATCACGACGTGGTGGAATTTCAGGGCGGGGAGGACCGCGGCCAGCAGGTCCAGATCAGCATTCGCGCCAACCTCGCCACGACGTTGCGCGCGCTCGAGCACGATACGCAGACCCTCCATCCGCGGGGCAATGAACTTTTCGGTGAACAGCCGGGTGAACTCCGCGTCCCGGTGCAGTGCCGGCAGGACGGCGGCCATCACCTGGGACAGCTCGGTGGGCAGCTCGTGCGCGGGACAGAACATAGCGACCAGGTCGGTCTTCAGGCATCCGCTGTTCGGTACGTCGGGAAGGCTGTCCGCGCCGTCCGGACACGCGTGCGCCTCGACCGCCGCCACGACCAGATCCGCCTTGGACTTCCAGCGGCGGTACAAGGTGGCCTTGCTGGCCCGCACGTGTGCGGCCACCGCGTCGAAGGTCAGCCGGTCGTAGCCGCTCTCCAGCAGCACGGTGATCGCACCCGCGAGGATCTCGCGTTCGCGGTCGCCCTCGACCCGGGGCCGAGCAGCGGCAGGTGCAGCAACGGCTGCGCCGGTCGAGCTCATGGGGAATACCTCCGCTGGACGTGAGGTTGGCCCCGAGGTCTGCTGCGAGGACAACCGGATGGAACGGTACTGTTTCGTTTCATCCTGCACCTTTCGCACGCAACGTGCAACCGGGGCGGCCTGTGAGGGCGCTCACAGTGCGCTCGGCCGGCCCTGATCTTGTACGGGGCTGCGCCTGGACGTCGCTAATGTGCGGTATTGCCCGGTCTGCAGTGCGACAGCACGAGGCAGGTCGGAGACGGACGTCGTAGGACACACAGCACCGATGGAAGGTCGAGGCGAGCCCGGTGGCAGCGGTAGGGGCAGGAACGATCGGCTGGCGACGGCACACGGAGGCGGCCGCGGGACTGGTCGAGCAGCTACGTCGCATCCCGCCCGGCCGCCCGGTGCGGCTGGCGAAGAAGACCTCCAACCTGTTCCGCACCCGCGACGACACCCATCAACCCGGTCTGGACGTGTCCCGACTCGACGGCGTGATCGAGGTCGACCCGGTGGCCCGGACGGCCGACGTCCAGGGCATGGCGACATACGAGACCCTTTGTGCCGCAACGATTCCCCACGGATTCATGCCGTACGTCGTGCCGCAGCTGCGCACCATCACCCTCGGCGGCGCCGTGACCGGCCTCGGCATCGAGTCGAGCTCCTTCCGCAACGGACTGCCGCACGAGTCGGTGCTGGAGATGGACATCCTGACCGGTGCCGGCGAGATCGTCACCGCGACCGCGGACGGCGAGCACGCCGACCTCTTCCACGCCTTCCCCAACTCCTACGGGTCGCTCGGCTACAGCGTCCGGCTGAAGATCGCGCTCGACCCGATCGAGCCCTACGTGCACCTGCGCCACGTGCGCTTCGAGTTCTTGGGCGATCTCGTCGACGTCATGGGATCGGTGGTCGAGAGCCGCGAACACGACGGCGAGCGCGTCGACTTCGTGGACGGGGTTGTCTTCTCCGGTGAGGAGAGCTACCTGGTGCTGGGCACCTTCACCGGGCACGCGCCCTACACCTCGGACTACACCGGTCAGCAGATCTTCTACCGCTCCATCCAGTCGCGCACCGAGGACTACCTGAGCACGCTGGACTACATCTGGCGGTGGGACACCGACTGGTTCTGGTGCAACCGCGCGCTCGGACTGCAGAACCCTCGGGTACGCCGCCTGGTGCCGCGCCGCTACCTGCGCAGCGACGTCTACTCCCGGATCATCCGCTTCGAGACCCGGCACGGGGTGATGGCCGGAATCGACGCACGCCGCGGCAAGCCCGCGCGCGAGCGCGTCGTGCAGGACGTCGAGCTGCCGCTGGGGCGCACGCAGGAGTTCCTCGAGTGGTTTCTGCGCGAGGTGCCGATCGAGCCGATCTGGTTGTGCCCCATGCGTCTTCGCGAAGTGCCGACCGCGTCGCACGGGGAGGGCAGGCCGTGGCCGCTCTACCCGATGCGGACCGGCGAGACCTACGTCAACGTCGGCTTCTGGTCGACGGTGGCGATCGCCGACGGCGCCCAGGACGGCGACGTCAACCGCGAGATCGAGCGCGTGGTGCACGCGCTCGACGGACACAAGTCCCTCTACAGCGACGCCTACTACGAGCCCGAGGAGTTCTGGGCGATGTACGGCGGCACGACCTACGAACTGGTCAAGAAGGCCTACGACCCGGACGGGCGTCTGCCCGACCTCTACACGAAGGCGGTGAAGCGTCGATGACGATGACGATTGGTGAGGTGTTCGACGAGCTGTTCGGCACCGAGTTGCCGCTGAAGGTGACGGCGTACGACGGGTCGTCCGGTGGCAACCCCGCGGCGCCGTACGCGATCGAGCTGCGCAACGAGCGCGCGCTGCGCTACATGGTGACCGCCCCGGGTGAGCTCGGACTGGTGCGCGCCTACCTGATGGGCGACCTGGAGCTGCACGGTGTCTCACCGGGCAACCCCTACGACTTCCTCAATCTCTTCATGACCGACTTCCAGGTGAAGCGCCCGCAGCTGACGCGGCTGCCGAAGATCGCGAAGTCGTTGGGTATCAAGAACTTCCAGGTGCCGCCACTGCCGGACCAGGAGCAGCCGCCGCAGTGGCGCCGCGGCCTGGAGGGGCTGCGCCACTCCCGCAAGCGGGACGCCGACGCCATCCGCTACCACTACGACGTCAGCAACGAGTTCTACGAGCTGGTGCTCGGTGACTCGATGACCTACACGTGCGCCTGCTACCCGACGGACGACGCGACCCTGGACGAGGCGCAGGCCAACAAGTACGACCTGGTCTGCCGCAAGCTGGATCTGCAGCCCGGGCAGCGACTGCTCGACGTCGGCTGCGGCTGGGGCGGCATGGTGCGGCACGCGGTGGAGCACTACGGCGTCACGGCGCTCGGCGTGACCCTGTCGCGCAACCAGGCGACCTGGGCCGACCAGAAGATCAAGCAGATGGGCCTGGACGACCGGGCCGAGGTGCGTTACCTGGACTACCGCGATGTCACCGAGTCCGACTTCGACGCGGTCAGCTCCATCGGTCTGACCGAGCACATCGGGGTCAAGAACTACCCGGCGTACTTCAGCTTCCTCTACTCCAAGCTGCGTCCGGGCGGCCGATTGCTGAACCACTGCATCACGCGCCCGGACACGAAGACGCCGGCGCTCACCCGCGGCGGTTTCATCAACCGTTACGTCTTCCCCGACGGCGAGCTCACCGGCGTCGGCGTGATCACCTCCGCCATGCAGGACGAAGGGTTCGAGGTCCGGCACCTGGAGGATCTGCGCGAGCACTACGCGCGCACCTGCGCCGCCTGGGCGCACCGCCTGGAGGAGCACTGGGACGAGTGCGTGCAGGACGCGGGTCTGCCGATCGCCAAGATCTGGGGCCTCTACCTCGCCGGCTCGTCGCTGGGCTTCGCCCGCAACAACATCCAGCTGCACCAGGTGCTCGGCCAGAAGATCGGCGCCGACGGCGTCGCGGACTACCCGTTGCGACCGTCGTACGTCTGAGTGTCGTTCGGCGGCAGCGGTGTTCGGGCGTGGACGAAGGAATGTGTTCGCCCGGGGGAGCGTTGACGCCTACGATGGACGACGTCGACCCTCGTGGCCGGCGACAACTCAACAGTGCGACGTGCCCGCAACTTGGGGGTGATCGGTTTCGACGTTGACCGACCTTTCAGGGGAAGCGGGTCGAGGATGCACAGTTATCTCGTTAACGATCTGTGCAAAACCAATAGGTGCCAATTCCAAGCGCACCGACTTCGCCCTCGCCGCCTGAGCGAGCCTCGAAGTCCGTCAGCCTGAGGTAGTTCTCGACTCAGAGTCTGGCGTCAGCTAGAGAACTTGCTGTGTCGTCACGCCGAGGGGCGACACGGGACTCTTACTCGGCTGGGCCTGTCAGGGAACGTGTGCGCGCGAGCCCTGGGGCCGAGAAAATCCTTTGCGCACTGCACCCGGAGAAGCCCTGGAGCGCGTTCAGCGGACGCGGGTTCGATTCCCGCCACCTCCACTCCCGGCACGTCGCACTGTTGAGTCACCACCACCCCGACTGCCCGGTACGGCCGGGATGAACTTGAATGTGTGGCATGCCTGCCATGCCTTCGGTTTCGAACTCCATCATTGTCCGGCTGGAACTGCCCGGACGTCCCACCGCCGTCAGCGAACTGACCGGTGCGGTCGAGCGGGCCGGCGGCCTGGTGACCGCACTGGACATCAGCTCCTCCGACACGGCGCGCATGCAGGTAGACGTGACCGCAGCGGCCCGGGACGCCGACCACGCCGACGACCTGGTCGAGGCCATGCGCTCGATCGACGGTGTCGACATCCGCAAGGTCAGCGACCGGACCTTCCTCGCGCACCTCGGCGGCAAGCTGAAGATCGAGTCCAAGGTGCCGATCCGCAACCGCGACGACCTGTCGATGATCTACACCCCGGGCGTCGCGCGGGTGTGCATGGCGATTTTCGAGCACCCCGAGGACGCGCGCCGGCTCACCATCAAGCGCAACACCGTCGCCGTGGTCACCGACGGCACCGCGGTCCTCGGACTGGGCAACATCGGGCCCCTGGCCGCGATGCCGGTGATGGAGGGCAAGGCGGCGTTGTTCAAGCGGTTCGCCGACATCGACGCGTTCCCGATCTGCCTGGACACCACCGACGAGGACGAGATCGTGCGGACCGTGAAGGCCATCGCACCCGTCTTCGCCGGGATCAACCTGGAGGACATCTCCGCGCCGCGGTGCTTCGACATCGAGCGCCGGCTGCGGGAGGAGTTGGACATCCCGGTCTTCCACGACGACCAGCACGGCACGGCGATCGTGGTGCTCGCCGCGTTGCGCAACGCGCTGCGCGTGGTCGGCAAGGACCTGGCCGACGTGCGCATCGTGCAGAGCGGTGCCGGCGCCGCGGGTACGGCGATCACCCGGCTGATGCTGCACGCCGGCGCCCGCGACCTGGTGCTGGCCGACATCGACGGCGTCGTGCATCGCGACCGCCCCGACATCGCGGGTGACACGTCGTCCACCCTGGCGTGGGTGGCCGATCACACCAACCCGCGCGGGGTGACCGGCAGCCTCAAGGGCGCCGTACGCGGCGCCGACGTCTTCATCGGGGTGTCCGCGCCCGACCTGCTCACCGGGGACGACATCGCCACCATGGCGCCGGACTCGATCGTCTTCGCGCTGGCCAACCCCAAGCCGGAGGTCGATCCCACCGAGGCGGCCGCGCACGCGGCGGTCGTCGCGACCGGGCGCAGCGACTTCGCCAACCAGATCAACAACGTGCTGGTCTTCCCCGGTGTGTTCCGGGGGCTGCTGGATGCGGCGGCCACCGACATCACCCTCGACATCATGCTGGCCGCCGCGGTCGCACTCTCCGGCGTGGTCAAGCGCGAAGAGTTGAACGCGGCCTACATCATCCCGAGCGTCTTCCACCCGGGGATCTCCTCGGTGGTCGCCAAGGCGGTCGTCGACGCGGCCGGGGGCCGCGACCACCGGATGGCGGTCAGCCAGCCGGACGAGGCGACGGTCTGACCGTCCGCAGTCAGCGCCTGCGCTGGTGACTGCTGCGCCGAAGCCGGGAGGCGACCGCGCGACGGGCCACCGGGCCCAGGTCGTCGAACACGTCCAGCAACGTGGCGAGCTGGTCGAGGGTGGCGAGCGCGGCGTCCGCGCCGTCCGCTGCGACGCCCTGCATCAACTCCACTCCGACGAAGCCGCACGTCACGGCATGCGCCAGGCCGCCGACGTCGATCAGGTCCGCGACGGGGTGACCCGTCAGCACCCGGCGCAGGACGCGTTCGACCTGCTCGGACCACTGACCCAGGCAGTACCTGGCGGTGCTTGCCATGGCCTCGTCGTGCTGGCCGGCCGCCAGCAACTGGGCCATCATCGCGACGTTCCCGGCGCGGCGTTCCTCGGCGTTCAACTCCCGCGCCAGCACGAGGAAGGCCTCGATGTCGTCGATCGCGTCGAAGCGGTCGGCGTACGCGGCGACCCGGGCGTCCAGGGCGGTGCGGCAGGCCAGGTCGACCAGCTCCGCGACGGTGCCGAAGTGATAGAAGACCAGGGCCTGATTGACCCCCGCCCGGGTGGCCACGGCCCGCGCGGACACCGCACCGATCCCGTCCTCCCGCAGCACGGTGTCGGTGGCGTCCAGCAGCTTGTTCCTGGTGTCGTTCATCGCACCGCACGCTAGGGCACCGGGGCCAGGACTCGTCCGCATCCGTCAGGCGGCCGCCCTCTGGCGTGCCCGCTGTCGCCGCTTGCTGCGACGACCGGCGATGACGAAGAGAGCGATCGACACCAGGGCCAGGCCGATGCAGATGGCGAGGTAGACCGAGACGTTTCCCGGTGGGGGTGGATCGTGGGTGCACACCGTCGTCTGGGTGCATCGGTGGCCCACCACGCAGCTGGCCTCGACGCTGCACTCCCGGTTCCGCGATCCGCGCCAGAGTACGAACGCAGCCGCGGGGACTGCGAATGCAGGGAACAGCAGGACGCCCCAGAAACTATGCGGCCGACCGCGACACGCGAGAACTGCACCCACGGCGATGACCGCGACCGCTGGGAAGAAGATGACGCCGATGCCCGCCGTCAGCACGGTGACGACCCCGAACGTCGCCACTGCGGCCGCGGTGGTCGCCCACAGCAGGTACGCGGCGATATCCGAGACCCACGACGTGGGTGACCGCAACGAGCCGTCGGCCCGCGCCGAGATCGTGCGCATCGCGGGGTAGGGAGCCGGTGGCGGCGTCTTGAGCACTCGCTCAAATCTGTCCATTCGGCAATTTGAGCACTTGCTCAAACTGCCGTCAAGGGCGATGGGGGACCGGTGCGCGGGTCTTGGCCGGTGAGATGGGTCACTTCGTGGGCTGTTCGAGCCGTTCGAGACGTTTCGGATTCGAAGGTGACCGCGGGATCGGCTACGGTTGTCGAGTATTCACGCGATCTTGCGTTCTCTCTTTTGATCGGCCCACCTACTCCTGCAGTCTGCAGCGGGCCGACTTTCATGTATGGGCGCCGAGATCTTCGACGGCGCCATGCGCTCCCGCTCCTGTCGACACGGGCTCATTCGGTCCGGTCACTTCGACATGTTCAGCGGTGGTCTGTGCGCGCCCATATCTGAGAGGCACGAGAGATGAGCACCCCCAAACAGTCCGGTCCCAAGAAGCAGCGCTGGAGCCGAGCCCAGAAGCTCGAGGCGCAGCGCGCACCCGTCCGCCGCGCGGACGGCGCGCCCAGCCGATCGGCCGAGGGACCGCGATCCGCTGACCGCCGGCAGGGCTCGGCAGGTGGCCCGCGCTCGTACGGCAGCCGTGACCAGCGCCCGTCGTACAACCGCGACGACCGTGCGGACCGTGGGGAGCGCCGCTCCTACGGCAACCGCGAGGACCGGCCCAGCTACAACCGGGACAACCGCAGCGACCGCAATGAGCCCCGTTCGTACGGCAACCGGGATGACCGGCCCAGCTACAACCGTGCCGACCGCGGCGAGCGCCGCACCCCGAGCAACCGGGCCGAGCGCGGTGACCGGCCCTCCTACAACCGCGACGACCGTCCGACCTACAACCGCAGCGACCGCAGCGACCGCAGCGAGCCGCGTTCCTACGGCAATCGCGATGACCGTCCGACCTACAACCGCAGCGACCGCAGCGAGCCGCGTCCCTACGGCAACCGCGATGACCGTCCGACCTACAACCGCAGCGACCGCAGCGAGCCGCGTTCCTACGGCAATCGCGATGACCGTCCCCGCTACAACCGTGCCGACCGTGACGAACGCGGCGGCGAGCGCCGGACGCCGAGCAATCGCAGTGACCGGCCCAGCTACAACCGCGACGACCGTGGCGAGCGTCGCTCCTACGGCAACCGCGAGGACCGTCCCAGTTATGGCCGCGGTCCCCGCGACGAGCACCGGTCCAGCCGCCCGCGCAGCGATGAGCGCACCTATCCCCGCACCGATCACCGCTTCGAGCCGAAGGCAGATTCACCCGTGACCCAGCAGATCGCCCCCGTCGACACCGCCCCGGCGGCGCCCGAGAAGGCGGCGGTTCACACTCCCGACGGCCCCAACGGGTTCGAGGCGCTCGGCCTGCCCGAGACGCTCGTACGCCGCTTGGCCCGCGACGGCATCACCACGCCGTTCCCGATCCAGGAGGCGACCATCCCGGACGCACTCGCCGGGCGCGACGTGCTCGGCCGCGGCCGCACCGGGTCCGGTAAGACGCTGGCCTTCGGCCTGCCCGCCCTCACCCGGCTCGCGCAGGGCGGCAAGGCACGCCCGGGCTGCCCCCGCGCGATCGTGCTGGTGCCGACCCGTGAGCTGGCCATGCAGGTCGCCGACGCGCTGCAGCCGCTGGTGCACGCCATCGGTCTGCACCACAAGCTGGTCGCCGGCGGTATGCCGTACGAGCCGCAGCTGCAGGCCCTGGCCCGCGGCGTGGACCTGCTCATCGCCACGCCCGGCCGTCTGATGGACCTCATCGACCGCGGTGCGGCCGACCTGTCGCGCGTCGAGATCGCGGTGCTGGACGAGGCCGACCACATGGCCGAGATGGGCTTCCTGGAGGACATCACCAAGATCCTCGACGACGTCCCCGCCGGCGGTCAGCGCCTGCTCTTCTCCGCGACGCTGGACAGTGGCATCGACACCGTCGTCGACCGTTACCTGATCGACCCGGTCACCCACTCCACCGACGACGGCACGGTGAGCGTGACCAACATGGCGCATCACGCGCTGCTCATCGAGCCGCGCGACAAGAAGGTGGTCACGGCCGAGGTCGCGAACCGCGAGGGCCGCACCGTGGTCTTCTCCCGCACCAAGCTCGGCGCGGACCGCATCGCCAGCGAACTGCGCGAGCAGGGCGTCCTCGCGGCCGCACTGCACGGCGGCCTCAACCAGGGCCAGCGCAACAAGGTGCTGAGCGCCTTCAAGGACGGCCGCATCCCCGTCCTCGTCGCGACGGACGTCGCCGCGCGCGGTATCCACGTCGACGACGTGGGTGTGGTGCTGCAGGTCGACCCGCCGGCGGACCACAAGGACTACCTGCACCGTGCCGGACGCACGGCGCGTGCAGGCGAGGCCGGCACCGTCGTCACCCTGGCCCTGCCGCATCAGCGCAAGGCCGTCACCCGGCTGCTGGAGCAGGCGGGCGTGGAGTCGGGGCTGCAGCGTGCGCGTCCGGGCGACGAGGTCATCCGGGCCACCGGCGGCCGCACTCCGCAGGAGCGCTCGATCTCCGACCAGGACCTGCACCGCATCCTCACCCCCAAGCGCGAGGCGGGTCGCGGCGGCGGTCGTGGCGGCTCCAGCCGTGGCGGTAGCGGTCGTCCGGGCAACTACCGAGGCGGTCCCGGTGGCGGCTCCGGCCGTCGTACCGACGGGCCCTACCGAGGTCGACCGAGGGGCTGACCCTCGAGTCTCGCGCGGGGCAGAATGAACGGCATGGACGATCTCACCGGTCGGCTGCTGATCGCCTCCCCGCGCGAGGGCATCGGCAGCGAGGAGGACGCCGAGGTCGACGTCTTCGACCGCAGCGTCGTCCTCGTCCTGCATCACGACGACGACGGCGCGCACGGGCTGGTCCTCAACCGACCGCTGGCGGCCGATGTCGACTCGGTCCTGCCCGGTTGGCAGGAGCACGTCAACGCTCCGCCGCTGATCTTCCAGGGCGGCCCGGTGTCCATGGACACCGCGCTCGGCCTGGTCCGGATGCCCGGCACCACCGAATCGGTCGGCATCAAGCGGTTGTTCGGGGCGGTCGGTCTGGTCGACCTCGACGCGCCGCCGCTCGTGGTCGTCCCGGAGGTCGCGGGCATCCGCATCTTTGCCGGCTACGCCGGATGGTCCGGGGGGCAGCTGGAGGGCGAGATCGACATGGGGTCCTGGTTCGTCGTGGACGCCGAGGCCGAGGACGCGTTCACGCTGCAGCCCGGTGACCTCTGGGCCAGCGTCCTACGGCGTCAGCGCGGCACGTTGCGCTTCCTTGCGTCCTACCCGGCGGATCCCTCGCTGAACTGACCGCGCGGCCGGCGGAATCTACACTTCAGGGATGACCTCGCCACTGGATCGCCCCGACTCCCCGCCCAGCCCGTTGGAGCAGCCGAGCGGCCCGCGCACCTCCACGTCGGTCCTCGAGCGCGAGGAAGTGGTCCACCAGGAGCAGGAGCCCGGCGACCACGAGCGATTCGCGCATTACGTGCGCAAGGAGAAGATCCTGGAGAGCGCGCTCTCGGGTGAGCCGGTGACCGCGTTGTGCGGCAAGGTCTGGGTCCCCGGGCGCGACCCGGAGAAGTTCCCGGTCTGTCCGACCTGCAAAGAGATATTCGACGGAATTCGCGCGCCCCAGGACGGCGGCGAGGGCAGCAACTGACCGCTGCTGCCTTTCACGCAGCGCCGTACCCGGATTCGGGCCGAGTATGCGCAGTACCGGCCCAAAGAGAGATTGCGTCGTTTTAATCACGCATCTGTTGACTCGGGTGTGGTAATGCGTGGACGGTGGGGGCTGGGTGCCAACGACGGTGTCCACGTCCACGAATTGTTGGAGGCTCGATCCTCATGGTGAGCACAGACCAGATCAAGGACATCCAGGGCGGCAAGGCACTGGACAGCGACGGCAGCAAGATCGGCTCGATCAGCCAGATCTACCTCGACGATCGTTCGGGCGAACCGGAATGGGCCACCGTGCATACCGGCCTGTTCGGGACGTCCGAGACCTTCATCCCCCTTCAGGACGCGCAGATCGAGGGAAAGGACGTGAGATTCCCCTACACCAAGGACAAGGTGAAGGACGCACCTCGCGTCGACGCCGACCAGCATCTCGACGTTCAGCAGGAGCAGGAGCTCTACAAGTACTACGGGGTCACCTACGCAGGCAGTGACACGGCCGGCGATGACGCCAGTCGCGGTGGCGACTCGAACGCCGACCGGGGTCGAGACACGGCAGCAGCGGGCACCGCAGCGGCCGGCACCGCAGCAGCAGGGACGGCAGCCGCAGGCACTGCGGCGGCAGGTGACCGCAGCCAGGGCAGTGACACCCGCACGGGCGGCGGCACCGGATACGACGACACGGCCGGCCGGGACACCGCCGCCGCAGGCGGGGACACCGCCGCCACGACCGGCCGGGACACTGCTGCTACCACGGGCGGACCGACTACGGACCGGACCGACGACCACCACCGCAGCGAGGCTGCAGCGGTCGGTGACGACACCTCGCGGCGTTCCGCGGTCGGCGACGACACCTCCCAGCGCTCCGGCGTCGCGGGAGACGGCACCATCACCCGGCACGAGGAGCAGTTGCACGTCGGCACGGAGACGCGCGAGTCCGGTAGGGCGCGGCTACGCAAGTACGTGACCACCGAGGAGCAGACGGTCGCGGTGCCGGTCTCCCACGAGGAGGTCCACATCGAGCGAGTGCCGGTCGCCGAGGGCACCGCCGTCAGCGGCGACGCCTTCCAGGAGTCCGAGCAGGAGGTGACCCTGCACGAAGAGGTGCCGGTGGTCACCAAGGAAGCCCACGCGGTCGAGGGCGTGCGGCTCACCACCGAGCAGGTCCGTGAGGACAAGCAGGTCACCGAGCAGGTACGCAAGGAGCACATCGAGGTCGACGGCAAGGACATCGGCGAAGCCGATCAGGGAGACCGTCACTGATTCGATCGGGCAGCACGCCCCAGGACGGCCCGGCGGTGATCCGCCGGGCCGTCCTTCACGTCCGGCCATTGACACGGTCCTTTCCGGGGTGGACCGTGAGCCGCAGCGGCAGGCCGACGAGGCCCTGCCGTGTCCCTTCTGCGGAGGCTGCCCATGACTGATTCAGACCACACGCACGACGACGAGCAGACCGAGGGCATTCGACGAGCCCACCCGGGCGGCACGGCCTCGTCGGGGGAGCAGAGCGAAGGGGGCGGCACGCCGGAGCAGGGGGATATCCGGCACAGCGGATACGCGCCCACCGACACCGACGCCGGCGAGGAGGCCGAGGTCGAGCGGACCGGCACCCCGGGCGGTACGGCCGCCAGCGGCATCCAGAGCGAGGGCGGCGGCACCCAGGGCGACGGTGGCCGCCGGCACAGCGGGTGGGGGCCCACGGACGGCGAGACCGCGGACGTGGACGCGGCGCGGGACGCCGAGCGCACCGATCCCGAGTGAAGCACTGACGGGTTCGACGCGCCGGCGCGGGGCCGGTCGGGATCGTCCGCGGTCCTGGTTAGGGTTGTCGCCATATGAGTACCTCCGCCGCCTCGCACCTTTCACCGGCCTTCCCGGAGCGAGCGGCCTGGGGGACTGCGCACAAGCTGCGGGCCTGGCAGGCAGCGGCGCTGAAGCAGTACTTCGACGAGCAACCGCGTGACTTCCTGGCCGTCGCCACCCCCGGCGCCGGCAAGACGACGTACGCGCTGCGGCTCGCCACCGAGTTGCTCGACCGCGGCATCGTGGCCCAGGTGACGATCGTCGCGCCGACCGAGCACCTCAAGACCCAGTGGGCGGATGCCGCCGGCCGCGTCGGCATCCAGATCGACCCGCGATTCACCAACAGCCAGCAGGAGCACGCGTCCAGCTACCACGGGATCGCCGTGACCTACGCGGGCGTGGCCAGCAAGCCCGCGCTGCACCGGGTGCGGACGGCGGCCCGGCCCACTCTCGTGATCCTCGACGAGATCCACCACGGCGGCGACAACAAGTCGTGGGGCGATGCGATCCGGGAGGCGTTCGAGCCCGCCGTACGCCGGGTGGCCCTGACAGGGACCCCGTTCCGGTCCGACACCAGCCCCATCCCGTTCGTGCGGTACGAAGCAGGTGCCGACGGCATCCGACGCTCGGCCAGCGACTACGCTTACGGCTACGCGGAAGCGTTGCGCGACGGCGTCGTGCGCCCCGTGATCTTCATGGCCTACGGCGGCGCGATGCGCTGGCGTACCCGGGCCGGCGACGAGGTCGCGGCCAGGTTGGGCGAGCCGCTCACCAAGGATCTGACCGCCTCGGCCTGGCGCACCGCGCTGGACCCCGGGGGCGAGTGGATCCCGTCGGTGCTGCGCGCCGCCGACACCCGCCTGACCCAGGTGCGCCGGCACGTCCCGGACGCCGGGGGTCTGGTGATCGCCTCCGACCAGACCAACGCCCGCGCGTACGCCCGGGTCCTCGCCGCGATCACGGGCGAGCAGCCGGTCGTCGTACTGTCCGACGACTCCGGTTCCTCCGGCCGCATCGAGGAGTTCGCGCAGGGGGAGCAGCGCTGGATGGTCGCGGTCCGGATGGTGTCCGAGGGCGTGGACGTGCCACGGATGTGCGTCGGGGTCTACGCCACGTCGGCTGCGACGCCGCTCTACTTCGCGCAGGCGGTCGGGCGCTTCGTGCGGGCACGCCGGCGCGGCGAGACCGCCAGCATCTTCCTGCCCAGCGTGCCGGGCGTGCTGCAGCTCGCAGCGCGGCTGGAGGAGTCACGCGACCACGCGCTGGACCGTCCGCGCAGCGACGCCGACGACGGCCTGTGGAGCGAGGAGGAGGACCTGCTCGCGGCCGCCAACGCGAGTGAGCCGGTCCAGTCCGGCCAGGGCAGCTTCGAGGCGCTGGAGTCCGACGCCGAGTTCGACCATGTGCTCTTCGATGCCCAACAGTTCGGTCTCGGTGCCGCGCCCGGCAGCGCCGACGAGCAGGAGTATCTGGGCCTGCCGGGCCTGCTGGAGCCGGACCAGGTCACCCATCTGCTGCGCCAGCGGCAGGAACGACAGGTGGGCGCCCAGCCGCCGGTCCCGGTCGCCGCGCACCGCGCCCTGGCCGCCCAGCGCAAGGAGCTCAACTCGCTGGTGTCCGCCTACGCCCGCAAGACCGGCGAGCCGCACGCGAAGCTGCACAGCGAGTTGCGCCGTGTGTGCGGCGGGCCGTCGCTGGACCGGGCGTCCACCGACGAGGTGGGTGCTCGGATCGACGCCGTACGACGGTGGTTCGTCGGACGTCGCTGACCGCGTATCCGGGTGCGGTAGTGCGGAATTCACCGACCGCGTAGCCACCGCGGGAGGAGGTCCATTCGGTAAAATTGGACCATGCCGATCACCCGTCTGACCACCGCGTCGTACCTCGTGCTCGGGCTCGTCCGGCACCTGGGCACCGCGAGCCCGTACGACGTCAAGCAAGCCGTCGCCGGCACCATCGGGCCGTTCTGGGCGCTGCCGCACGCGCAGGTCTACGTGCAGTGCGACAAGCTCGTCGCGGCCGGTCTGCTCGCTCAGTCCCAGGAGAAATCCGGTCGCCAGCGTCGCACTCTCTCCCTGACCGCGGAGGGCCACGAGGCCCTCTCCGAGTGGCTGCACGACGACACCTTCGTGCCCGTCGAGGCGCGCGACCTCGGCCTGCTGAAACTGTTCTTCGGTGCCTCGCCCGAGGTCCTCGCACCCACCCAGATCAACGAGCACCGTCGTTCGTTGAAGGGCTACGAGCACCTGGCGGCGGCGAGCGGGGAACAGCTGCCGCAGGGCCCCTCGGGTGCGCTGACCTTCGGTCTGCAGTACGAGCGCTGGATGATCCAGTTCTGGACCGAGCAGCTGCAGCGACAGACCTCCTGACCGTCCGCGGGGCGACGCACCGTGCCCCGCGCGCGGTGAGAGGATCGATGTCATGACGCAGCGCCCGTCCGGCTGGTACGAGGACCCCGACGATCCGGACCAGTTGCGGTACTGGGACGGCATCCTGTGGTCACCGCGCAGGATGCCCAAGGTCAAGCCGGGCCTGGAGCGCTCCGGTCCGGTCCAGGACCTCCGCGGCCGGTCCGACTCCGCGGATCGCGGTGTCACCCTTCGTCCCTCACCGCGGCCGCAGTCCGATCCGTGGCGGCAGCAGGGAGCGTTGCTGCAGGCACCGGTCACCACCCCTGACGGAGACGTCCTCGCGGGATGGTGGCATCGGGCCGGCGCCGCCATCGTCGACTACCTGCTGGTGTCCCTCATCGGCGCTCTCGTCTCCCTGCCCTGGACTCTGGACTGGGCGCGACAACACTCGGACTACCTGAACACCGTGTCCACGTGGAAGGGGTCGGGTCAGGTGCCCTACCCCCCGTGGCAGCTCTTCGTCGCCGACATCGTCGTCTACGCCCTGTACGAGATAGGGATGACGGTGTGGCGCGGACAGACCATCGGCAAGATCCTGACCGGCATCCGGGTACGGCGCTCGTCGTCGGCCGGCTCGCCCGGCCTCGGCGCCGCGGTCAACCGTTTCCTCGTCAAGTGCGTCTATCTGCTGCTGAGCTTCGTGCCGGCGCTGGGGTTGCTCGCCATCGTCTTCGTGCTGCTGGACTATCTGTGGCCGCTGCGCGATCCGAAGCGCCGGGCGCTGCACGACCTGTCCGCGCACACCTACGTCGTACGCACCAGAGGCCAGATCCCGCGCTGAGCTCCGGTCGCCGGTGGCCCGCTCAGCTCGCTGCGGCGGTGAGCGCGTGGGAGCTCAGGTCCTGCACGGCTGTGCGCACGTCGGCGTAGCTGACCGAACGGAAGAGCCGCCGGATCTGCAGCGCCTTGTCCTCGGTGATGCCCCGGATGTGGGTCAGCACCAGCTCGCGGTCGTCCTGCCGCAGCACCGCGGTCAGGTCCTCCACGCTGCGCTCACGCAGCGCGAGTTTGGTGGCCAGCAGCATGTTGAGCATGCCCGGCCCGTGCCGACCGGCCTCCCCGGTGATCGCACCTCCGAGCCCGCCCGCGAGTTGGAACGCCACGGAGCGCAGGGCGCACCCGCGGACGAACGCCGCGAGCTCCGCGCTGCCGGCCGCGTGCTCACCACCGCTGCGGATGCCCGCCCGGATCATCGGGCCGCTCCCGCTGAACTCATCGAGGGCGTCCAGCCCGGCGCCGCCCGCGGGCAGCCGCACGACCACGGGCACCAGCAGGTTGAGCGCCTCGCGCCACGTGGGGGAGTAGGGCACGTGCAGCCCGACGAGCTCGTGGCGGCGATGCGCGCTGACCAGCTCGGCGGTCTCGATGAACTGGTCGATGTCGTCGGTCAGACCGGCGACGATCGCGATCCGCAGCGCGCCCTTGGTCGCGAGGGCTGGGCGCACCATCCGCGGCGGCAGCAGCAACGACCCGACGTAGGTCGCCTCCGGCGTGCCGACCCGTCGGGCGCGACTTTCCAACGTCTCCTGCAGGGTCGCGCCCACGAGGGCCGAAGCGTCGTCGAAGAGGCCTGCGAAGAGCGGCTCCGGGGGTAGCACTGCGGACATGGGACTAACCGTATGCCGCCTGGGTACGCGCTGGTACTCCGACCGGCGCAAGGGGCAGGACTAGCATTCAGGTGGTTCTCCGATGCCGTGCAGGACAGCTTCAGTCGGCGCTCCTAGCGTCGAGGCCGAGCGGGCAGCGGGTCCGCCGGCGGCCACCTTCCGCGAGCGGCCGTCACGATGATGTGCGCTGCGACGGAGGTCCCACCGTGGACGACAACCAGTATCGGATCGTGGCGGGTGTCGACTCCTCGCACGCCTCCACCACGGCCGTGGAGTGGGCGGCCAGGGCCGCCGCGGCCCGACAGGGGAGTCTGCGTCTGCTGCACGGTTTCAGCCCGGACCAGTCCGGTTTCGCGTTCGGGATGGATACCGATGCCGACGCGATCCGCACCTCCGGGGAGCGCCTGCTGGCGCGGCTGGCGGCACACGTCCACGCGGCGCACGACACGGTGGCGCTGACGACGGCCCAGTCCGACGACTACCCGGCCAAGGCCCTCGTCCGTGCGAGCCTCGCGGCGGATCTGGTCGTCCTCGGTGCGCACGGCGATTCCCAACTCGGGCTGGCCTCGGTGGGGCAGACCGCCACGCAGGTCGCGAGCCACGCATCGGTGCCGGTGACGATCGTGCGCGGGGCGCCGGACGACCCGTTCGGCCGGATCACCGTCGGGCTGGACCCCTCCGAGGACGCACGCAGAGCTCTGGCCTGGGCGGTGGACGAGGCCGGTCGCACGGGCGCAGAGGTCCTCGCGGTGCACGCCTGGCAGCCCCAGGACGCCGACGACCCGCATCTGCGCAAGGCGGACTGGGCCGCGTACTCCCGCCAGGTCGAGGACCGGGTGCAGGAGTGGATCGAGCCGCAGCGACGGGCGCACGCCGACGTGAAGGTGCAGGTGCAGGTGGACCGGGCCAACCCGAGCAAGGTCCTCACGATGAGCTCCCGCTCCAGTGACCTGGTCGTGGTGGGTGCCCGCGGTTCGGGGGGCTTCGAGGGGCTGCGGCTCGGTCGGGTCTCCCGGGACCTGCTCGGCCACGCCGCCTGCTCCCTGACGATCGTGCGCTGATTCAGCGGGTCGCCGCGGTCCGGATGCCCGCCGCTGCGAACTCGTCGTACGCCGCGCTGGTGCTCTCGGTGGCGACGCCGGCCGCGAGATCGCGCAGCACCGTCGTATGCAGGCCCTCCCGGGCGGCGTCGAGCGCCGTGGCCCGCACGCAGTAGTCCGTCGCCAGGCCGCACACGTCGACGGCGGTGATGTCGCGCTGCCGCAGCCAGTCCGCCAGAGGCGTTCCGGTGTCGTCGACACCCTCGAATCCGCTGTACGCAGCACGGTGTTCGCCCTTGCGGAACGTTGCATCGACCGATCCCAGCGCAGCCTGGAAGGCCGGGTGGAAGTCGGCGCCGCCGGTGCCGACCTCGCAGTGGACCGGCCAGGATGCGCTGAAGTCAGGGTCGCTCGACCAGTGCGCACCGGGGTCGATGTGCCAGTCGGCGGTGGCGACGACGGCCGCGTAGCCGTCCGCGTGAGCCGCGATCCACGCGGCGATGCGGGCGGCCACGGCTCCACCGCCGGCCACCGCCAGGGAGCCTCCCTCGCAGAAGTCGTTCTGCACGTCGACGACGATGAGGGCGCGCCGCGTCTCCGGGTCAGCCGGGACGCTCATGCGTGGTCCTCGTAGATCGTGGGGATGACGGGCTCTCCGCGGGACAGCTGGGTGGCCGCCGGCGGCAGCTGTGCACGGGAGGCCGCGTGCCGGTCTCTCGCGGTGTCCAGGTCGTCCTTGTAGACCCGCTCGCCGTCCACGACCAGATCGACCATCAGCGGACGGTCGTCGCCGTCGTTGCTCGGCCGTTCGCCCAGCCCGATGACCTCGGCCTGCGCCACCCCGTCCGGTGACATCCGGCGCATGGCGTACTTGCGCCCGGCGACCGACGCCTTGTCCTTGGACTTCTTCGCCACTCCGATCAGCTCGCCGTGCTCGTCCTCGTGCGCGACCAGTTTGTAGACCATGCCGGCCGTGGGCGCTCCCGAGCCGGTGACCAGGCTGGTGCCGACGCCGTACATGTCGACCGGAGCGGCCCGCAGGGTGGCGATCGCGAACTCGTCCAGATCGGAGGTCACCACGATCCGGGTGTCTCGCGCCCCCAGCGCGTCCAGCTGCTCCCGCACCGCGTGCGCGCCGACGACCAGGTCGCCGGAGTCGATGCGGACCGCGCCGAGACCGGTCCCGGCCGCGGCCACGGCGTTCCGCACGCCCTCGGGGATGTCGTAGGTGTCGACCAGCAGCGTGGTGTCGGAGCCCAGGCTCGCGACCTGCGCGTCGAAGGCCGCCCGTTCGGTGTCGTGCAGCAGGGTGAACGCGTGCGCGGCCGTCCCTGCCGTCGGCACGCCGTACCGCTGCCCTGCCGCCAGGTTGGAGGTGGTGGAGAAGCCCGCGATGTACGCCGCCCGCGCGGCGGCCACGGCCGCCTCCTCGTGGGTGCGCCGTGAGCCCATCTCGATGCACGGCCGCTCACCCGCGGCACCGGTCATCCGAGACGCCGCAGCCGCGATCGCACTGTCGTGGTTGAGGATCGAGAGCGCAATCGTCTCCAGGATCACTCCCTCGGCGAAGCTCGCCTCGACCACCAGCACCGGCGATCCGGGGAACTGGATCTCGCCCTCGGCGTAGCCGGTGATGGTGCCGGAGAACCGGTAGCCGGCCAGCCAGTCCAGGGTCGGCTCGTCCACGACCCGACGTTCGCGCAGCGACTCGATCTGCTCCTCGCCGAAGCGGAAGTCGGCGAGGGCGTCGAGCAGGCGGCCCGTCCCGGCGACCACGCCGTACCTGCGCCCGTCGGGCAACCGGCGCGCGAAGACCTCGAAGACGCTGCGCCGGTGCGCGGCGCCGCTCGCGAGGGCCGCCTGCACCATCGTCAGCTCGTAGTGGTCGGTCAGCAGTGCGGTCGATCCGGTCACAGTCGCCGAGTCTAGGGGTGTGCCGCCGTCGGTGGTTCGGAGTGGAACTTCGCCTGCGCCTACCCTGGGGCCATGTCCGTGGCCCCTCCCGAGCACGCCCTGCCGGACGTCGATCCGGACCTCGAGGCGGATCTGCGGGCCGGGCTCGACCGGCCCTGGGTGACCATCGTCTGGAACGACCCGGTCAACCTGATGTCCTACGTCTCCTGGGTCTTCCGGACGCACTTCGGGTATTCCGAGGCGAAGGCGAACCAGCTGATGATCGCCGTGCACGAGGAGGGCCGGGCCGTGGTGTCCACCGGCCCCCGCGAGCAGATGGAGTCCGACACCGAGGCGATGCACACCTACGGCCTGTGGGCGACTCTGCAGAAGGACGAGTAGATGGCAGAGGCCTTCCGCCGCAAGGGCGCCCGGTACGTCGGCAAGTTCGATCAGGAGGAGCGCGAGGTCATCGTGTCGTTGCTCTCGCAGGTGCGCGAGCTGATCGCCCTGGACGAGGAACCGGCCACCGGCGACCCCATCCGCGACCTGCTCGACAGCCTGGGCCGTGAGCCCGCGTCGGCGCGCGAGGTCGACGCCCGCGACCCGGCGCTGCGCCGGCTGCTGCCGCAGGCGAGTCGGGACGACGACGCCCTGGCACAGGACTTCCGGGCGCTCGCCGAGCACGACATCCGCCGCGCCAAGGCCGCCAACCTGTCGACCGCGATTCACGCCCTCTCCTTCGAGGGCGGCTCGCGGGTCGAGCTGGACCAGCGTCAGGCGCAGGCCCTGATGATCGCCGTGGGCGACGTGCGGCTGATGCTGGGGGAGCGGCTCGACCTGCGGACGGACGAGGACGCCGAGCGGCTGCAGGAGGGGCTCGACCTCGGACGACACGGCACCGGCAACGACGGCGAGCGGCAACTGCTCGCGGCCTACTACGACTTCCTCACCTGGATGCAGGAGTCGCTGGCGCTCACGCTCACGGGCTGAGGACCACCGCGTGCGGCGCTACTAGGATCGGTGGCCACCATGACTGCCACTACCCCCTCGTCCCCCGTCCGGCTGCGCGTCGCGCCCTCACCGACCGGGGATCCGCACGTCGGCACGGCGTACATGGCGATGTTCGACCTCGCCTTCGCCCGTCAGCAGGGCGGGAAGTTCATCCTGCGGGTCGAGGACACCGACCGCGCGCGCTTCCAGGAGGACAGCGAGCAGCAGCTCTACGACACCCTGCACTGGCTCGGTCTCACCTGGGACGAGGGGCCGGACATCGGCGGCCCGTACGCGCCCTACCGGCAGTCCGAGCGCCTGGAGACCTACCGCCCGTACGCCGAGCAGCTGCTGGCCGACGGGCACGCCTACCTGTGCTGGTGCTCGCCGGAGCGGCTGACCGCCATGCGGGAGATGCAGCAGAAGACCAAGCAGCCCACCGGCTACGACCGGATGTGCCACGGCAAGACCCGCGAGGAGCGCGCGCAGCTGCCCGGCTTCACCGAGACTCCCGTCGTGCGGATGTTCATCCCGGACGACGTCCAACTTTCCTGGGACGACCTGGTGATGGGGCACACGAGTGCGCCGCGTCCGGACGACCAGGTGATCGTCAAGGCCGACGGTTTCCCGACCTACCACCTCGCCGTCGTGGTCGACGACCACGAGATGGGCATCAGCCACGTCGTCCGCGGCCAGGAGTGGATCTCCAGCACCCCCAAGCACCTGCTGCTCTACACGTGGCTCGGGCTCACGCCGCCGGCGTTCGCTCACATGCCGCTGCTGCGCGATGAGAAGAAGGCCAAGATCTCCAAGCGCAAGAGCCCGTGGGCGAAGCTCACATGGTTCCGCGACGAGGGCTACCTGCCCGAGGCTCTGGTCAACTTCCTTGCGCTGCTGGGCTACCCGCCGATCCTGGAGGCCGACGGCACCGAGCGCGAGGTCTTCAGCTTCCAGGAGTTCTCCGACGGTTTCGCGTGGTCGAAGATCAACAAGGCGGGTTCGGTCTTCAACCTGGAGAAGCTGAACTGGCTGAACGGCCACTACCTGCGTGAGCTGGGCACCGACGACTTCGCCGCTCGGCTGCTGCCCTTCCTGCAGCGCGACGGGGTGCTTTCCGGCAGCCCGACGCTGCCCGAGCTCGGCCGGCTGCAGCGCGTGGCCGAGCTGGTGCAGACCCGCATCGTGCTGCTGAAGGACGCCACCCCGCTCGTGGCGCCGTTCTACGTTGCCGACGACGACCTGCCGATCGCGGACGACGCCCGCGCCCAGCTCAAGGAGGGTGCGGCCGAGGTCCTGGACGCTGCCGTCGCCGCGCTGGAGCCGATCAGCGGCTCGGTGGGCCTGCCCGACGGCAGCGGCGTCGAGTGGACCCACGACCGCATCGAGGCGGCTCTGCGGGCGGCCATCGTCGAGGGGCTGGGGGTCAAGCCGAAGCTCGCCTTCGGGCCGCTGCGTACGGCGATCTCCGGCCAGCGCATCTCCCCGCCGCTCTTCGAGTCGATGGAGATCCTCGGCAAGGCCTCGGTGCTCGCCCGGCTGAAGCGCCTGCGCGCTTCGCTCTGAGCTCCGGGCGGGCCTACGCTGCCCGGGTGGGAGATGCATCACACCGGACGGCGAGCGGATCCTTCGAGATCACGATGACGCCGGGGGAGGGCGACGACACCCCGGGCGTCGGCCGGTGGACGTTCGAGAAGACCTTCGCAGGCGACCTGGCGGGCACCTCGCGCGGTCAGATGCTCGGTGCGGGCGACCCGGCGACCGGGTGCGCCGGGTACGTCGTGATCGAGATGGTGCGCGCGCGCCTGGGCGGCCTGCAGGGCGGATTCGCGCTGCAGCACTTCGGGATCATGGATGCCGGCGACCTGCGCCAGCAGATCGAGATCGTCCCCGGCACGGGCCTGGACGATCTGGTCGGCATCGCGGGCACCCTCACGATCACCCAGGACGACGCCGGTCGGCACCGCTACGAACTGACGTACGCGCTGCCCGAGTGAGCCGTCGCGAGGCCGTGGGGCCTGCGCTGGAACCTTCTCGATTTGGGTCGAGATGCCCCAGGCAGTAAGGTTTCTCCTCGGTTCACGTACACGGCAGGTCCTCGGACTCTGGCGGGCGTGATACCCCCATGGGGTATGGTGTAATTGGCAGCACGACTGGTTCTGGTCCAGTTAGTCTAGGTTCGAGTCCTGGTACCCCAGCGGCCCCGTTGTGTAGCGGCCTAGCACGCCGCCCTCTCAAGGCGGTAGCGCGGGTTCGAATCCCGTCGGGGCTACGTAAGTAGCGAGAAGAGCGGTTCCCAGCATGCTGGGGGCCGCTCTTCTGCCGTCCGGGGTCACCGCGCGGTCACCATGCGGGCCGCAGGCCTCCCGGTTCGGCCACCGCTCGAACCGCAGTCGCGAATCCGGCATACGCCTCGGGCGACAGAGCGTCGCGCCAGCCCGCCACCACCTGCGCGGCGGACTCCTCGGCCGCCCGCGTGCACGCGCGCCCGCGCGCTGTCAGCCGCAGCAACTGCGAGCGTCCATCGGCCGGATCCGCATGCCGGCTCACGTACCCGGCGCCCACCAGGTGCTCGACGAGCTGCGCGGCCGCCTGTTTGGAGATGTTGAGAGCAGCGGCGATGCCGGCCTGGTTCGTGGGGGTTCGCGAGAGGGTCGCGAACGCGAATCCGTGCGCCGGTCGTACGTCGTCGAACCCCCGCGCTGCGAGCCCCTCCTGGATGCCGTCCACCAGCTGCGTGGTGATGCGCAGAGTCGCTGTGGCGATCTCCCAGTCTGTGGTCGTCATGAGCAGAGGATGGCATAGAAGACAAGTGGCTTGACTAATTGGGTGAGAGATCAGATAGTCAACTCACTTGTCTTTTCTCTCCGAGGAGCGCCGATGCCCACCTTCACCCCCGCCGACGCAGACGTTCACAGCGTGCACGGCAGTACCTTCAGCTCGTTCGTCCGCACGGACTCGGGCAGCGCCGACCTGTGCGCGTGGAAGCTCGACGTGCCGCCGGGTCTGACCGGCGTCGCCCACCGGCCGAGCAACGAGGAGGTCATCCTGGTGCTGGCCGGACAGCTGATCGTCACTCTCGATGGCGAATCGTCCACGCTGCAAACGGGTTCGGTGGCCCTCGTGCCCGCCGGCTCGACGTTGCGCGTCGACACCGGCCCGGTCGGCGCCACGGCGTGGGTCACGACGACCGCCGGACTCCACGCGACGCTGCCGGACGGGTCGAGCATGGCGCCTCCGTGGGCGCAGTGAGCGGCGACGGCCTCAGGTGGACGCCGCGCCGAGCGATGTGACGGCCTCGTGCTGCTGGGCCAGGCGGCGCAGGGTCGCCAACACCGGATCGATGAGGGCCGTGCCGACGACGACCTGACGCAGCGCGCCGACCGGGTCGTTCGGCACCGTGGCCAGGTCGGCCCGGGCGGCGAGCCGTGCGGCCTCGGCCCATTGCGACAAGGTGTCCGGCAGTCGTCGTACGCCGCTGCCGTCCGCGGCCCGCAGTTGTGCGGCGAGGCGGGGGATGAGCGGGCTGTGCGGGTCGACCTGCCAGCCGAGTTCCGCCAGCAGCTCCTGCACCTGCTGGATCCAGGTATCGGTCGTGTCGTCGGTGCGCTGGTCCGATGCGCCGGGAGGGTTCGACGCGAGCTGCACCTCGCCGAGGAACTCCGTCCAGTCCGCGGGGCGCTGCTCCAACACCGCGAGGACCGCCCGAACCGCTGACAGGTCCAGTCCCGCGGACTCGGTCAGTGCCCTCACGAGGCGCGTGCGCTCGACGTGCGACTCGTCGTAACTGGCCTGGGTGCGATTCAGCGGCTGCCCGGGATGCAGCAGACCGTCGCGCAGGTAGAACTTCAGCGTCGGGACCGGGACGTCGGTCCGTCGGGCGAGTTCGGAGATCTTCATGCCACCCTCCTTGACATTGGATAGTACCAGTCTCCAATATTGGTGAGTCGCACTATCCAGTAACTCTCGAGGAGCAGGTATGGCACCTCAGTTGACCACCCACGAACACGACGGCGATATCGCGGTCTTCCTCATCGGCATGCGGATCAACAAGATCCACCGCCCGGACGCCTGGCTCCCGGTGGTGAGGGCCATGCCGAGGATGCTCACCGAGCTCTACGCCAACAAGGCGCGCGCCGAGGCCGGGCAGGAGGAGTGGCTCGGCTTCTACGACGCGCGCACGCAGGCCGGGGTGCGCGGTCCGACGGTCGTGCAGTACTGGCGCAGCGTGGCGGACATCTACGCCTACGCGGGCGCGGAGTCGATGGCGCACCGCCCGGCCTGGAAGGCGTACTACGCCCGGGCGCGCTCCGCGGAGGGTGCGGTCGGTATCTGGCACGAGACGTTCGCGGTCCCGGCAGGCTCGCACGAGAGTCTCTACGGCGACATGCCGCCGTACGGGCTGGCGCGCGCCACCGGCGTCGTGCCCGCCTCTCGCAAGGGGCGCACCGCGAAGGAGCGGCTGGCCGCGTCCCTCGCGCGCTGATCAGGCGGGTTGCTCGGTGCGCCGGGCGCCACCCTGCTGGGCGTGCGCCCGCGCGAGCACCTCGGTGAGCTTGTTGGCACCGGCCACCACCGTGGCGGCGTGCAGGCGCCCCGGCTGGCGGGACACCCGCTCGATGGGGCCGGAGATCGACACCGCCGCGATGACGCGTCCGGAGGGACTGCGCACCGGCGCGGACACCGACGCCACTCCCTGCTCGCGCTCGCCCACGCTCTGGGACCAGCCGCGCCGGCGTACGGCGGACAGCATGGTGGCCGTGAAGCGCGCGCCCTGCAGGCCGCGGTGCAACCGGTCCGGCTCCTCCCAGGCGAGCAGCACCTGCGCGGCCGAGCCCGCGTGCATGGACAGCGTCGACCCCACGGGGATGGAGTCGCGCAGCCCGACCGGCCGGTCCGCGGCCGCGACGCAGATGCGCTGGTCGCCCTGGCGGCGGAAGAGCTGGGCGCTCTCGCTCGTGTGGTCGCGGAGCGCACCGAGCACGGGGCCGGCGGCTGCCAGCAGCCGGTCCTCGCCGGCCGCCGAGGCGAGCTCGCCGAGGCGCGGACCGAGCACGAAACGGCCCTGCAGGTCGCGGGTGACCAGCCGATGATGTTCGAGCGCGACCGCGAGGCGGTGCGCCGTAGGCCGGGCGAGCCCGGTGTGTGCCACGAGCTGCGCGAGGGTGCAGGGCCCGGCCTCGAGGGCCGCGAGCACGATCGCCGCCTTGTCCAGAACGCCGACGCCGCTAGAGTCGTCCATGCACTGATATTGGCGTCTCAGCAAGCGAGACGCAAGCTCGCCGCACCAGAGGTGGCGAGACGCTGCTCACATCGCAGCAGTACGAACGAGGGAGGACGCCGTGGGAGACACCCTGGCCGAGAAGGTATGGCAGCAGCACGTCGTGCGCAGCGCGCAGGGCGAACCGGACCTGCTCTACATCGATCTGCACCTCCTGCACGAGGTGACCAGCCCGCAGGCCTTCGACGGCCTCCGGCTCGAGGGCCGAGGGGTACGGCGTGCCGACCTCACCGTCGCGACCGAGGACCACAACGTCCCCACCACGCCCGGACCCATCGTGGACCCGGTCAGCCTCACCCAGGTGCAGACGCTGCGGCGCAACTGCGAGGAGTTCGGGGTACGCCTCTTCCCGATGGGCGACGCCGAGCAGGGGATCGTGCACATCATCGGCCCGCAGCTGGGCCTGACCCAGCCGGGCATGACGATCGTGTGCGGCGACAGCCACACGTCGACGCACGGGGCGTTCGGTGCGCTCGCGTTCGGGATCGGCACCAGCGAGGTCGAGCACGTGCTCGCCACCCAGACGTTGCCGCTGAAGCCGTTCCGCACGATGGCGATCAACGTCGAGGGCACGCTGCGGCCCGGGGTGACCGCGAAGGACATCATCCTGGCGGTCATCGCCAAGATCGGCACCGGCGGTGGCCAGGGCTACGTCCTGGAGTACCGCGGGTCGGCCATCCGCGCGCTCTCGATGGAAGCCCGGATGACCATCTGCAACATGTCGATCGAGGCCGGCGCGCGCGCCGGCATGATCGCCCCCGATCAGACCACCTTCGACTACCTGCAGGGGCGCGACTACGCACCGCAGGGCGCCGACTGGGACGACGCCGTCGCCGCCTGGCGTGGGCTGGTCACCGACTACGACGCCACGTTCGACGCCGTGGTCGATCTGGACGCGGACGAACTGGCACCGTTCGTCACCTGGGGCACCAACCCCGGGCAGGGGCTGCCGCTGTCGGCCGCCGTGCCGGACCCCGAGCAGATCCCCGACGAAGGCGACCGCGTGGCCGCCGAGCGGGCGCTGGAGTACATGGGTCTCACGCCCGGCACCGCGCTACGCGACATCGAGGTGCAGACGGTCTTCCTCGGCTCGTGCACCAACGGCCGGATCGAGGATCTGCGCGCCGCCGCCGATGTCATCAAGGGACGTCGAGTCGCCGACGGGGTGCGGATGCTCGTCGTGCCCGGTTCGGCGAGAGTGCGCCTGCAGGCCGAATCCGAAGGACTGGACAAGGTGTTCGTCGACGCCGGCGCCGAGTGGCGGCTCGCCGGCTGCTCGATGTGCCTCGGCATGAACCCCGACCAGCTCACCGTCGGCGAGCGCGCGGCCTCCACCTCGAACCGCAACTTCGAGGGCCGGCAGGGCAAGGGCGGGCGCACCCATCTGGTGAGCCCGCTGGTGGCCGCCGCGACCGCCGTACGCGGCACGCTGTCCAGCCCTGCCGACCTGACCACCGCCTCCGTCTGAGAAGGGTTCCGTCATGGATGCATTCGTGCGACACACCGGCATCGGTGTCCCGCTGCGCCGCAGCAACGTCGACACCGACCAGATCATCCCCGCGGTCTACCTGAAGCGGGTCACACGCACCGGCTTCGAGGACGGCCTCTTCTCCGCCTGGCGCGGCGACGACGCGTTCGTGCTCAACAACCCGGTGTACGCGCAGGGCTCGGTGCTCGTGGCCGGGCCGGACTTCGGCACGGGGTCCTCGCGCGAGCACGCGGTGTGGGCGCTGATGGACTACGGGTTCCGGGTGGTGCTCTCCTCACGGTTCGCGGACATCTTCCGCGGCAACTCCGGCAAGTCGGGTCTCCTGACCGCCCAGCTGCAGCAGCAGGACATCGAACTGATCTGGAAGCTGCTCGACAACGAGCCCGGGCTGCAGATCACGGTCGACCTGCAGGAACGCACGGTGACGGTGCGTGAGCACGTCTTCGGCTTCGAGGTGGACGACTACATCCGCTGGCGTCTGCTCGAGGGGCTGGACGACATCAGCCTCACGTTGCGACACGCTGACGCCGTCGACGAATTCGAGCGGCAGCGCCCTTCGTGGAAGCCGCGGGTCCAGTCCGCCGGTTGATTGCCCTGTCGCAAATCGCTGTTGCGTGACGCGTGACTGAATTGCGCTGTGGTGCAGGTGTTTTCGCGTGCAAGTGGCCGCTCACGCCATGGGCCCGGCGAATCCCGCGAGCGGTGGCCGTGACTGCCGTTGCACCAATCCCGTTGCGAATCGGGCGGATTGAACCCAGAAACGCTTGCCCGACGGCTCGCGCAGTCCTACCGTCAGAGGTGGTCGTACGACGACGTCCGGCCGCCGTGCCCGGATCGGTGATCAGCCGGGCGGATTCCCTGGAGGGGCAGACGTGAACAAAGCTGAGCTCGTTTCGAGCCTGGAGACCCGGCTGGGCAGCAAGAGGGCCGCCAGCGATGCCGTGGAGGGCGTCTTCGACATCATCATCCGTGAGGTCGCTGCGGGCCGGAAGGTCGGCATCACCGGCTTCGGCACGTTCGAGAAGATCAGCCGCGCCGCGCGCACCGGTCGCAACCCGCGTACGGGAGAGACGGTGCGCATCAAGCGCACGTCGGTGCCCAAGTTCAAGCCGGGCGCGGCGTTCAAGACCGGTGTCGCCGACCCGAAGTCGATCCCGAAGACCGGGAACGCCGGCGGACGGGCCGCCGCGGGCACCGCCGGGACGGCGACCAAGACCGCCGCGAAGAAGTCCACGGCCAAGAAGAGCACGGCGAAGGCGAGCACGACCAAGGCGAGCGCCACGAAGACGGCCGCGAAGTCCACCGCCGCGAAGAAGGCCACGCCCGCCAAGAAGACGAGCACCGCCGCCAAGAAGACGACGACGACCAAGCGGACCGCCAAGCGCTGAGCCTGAGTCGCGCTCCTCGAGGGGCGACCCCGGTCAGCCGATGCGTTGGCCGGGGCCGATCCCGACGATCCACAGCCGGGTGATCTCACCGGCGCCGACCTCGATGCTCACCCGCTGACCCGGGCGCAGGTGGCGCAGCCGTGAGGCGGCGAATACGCGCTCGTCGAACGGCAGCACCCGGCCGTTGTCGGTGATCACCGAACCGCGCGCGGTGTCGAAGTCGAAGGTGTGGACGCTGGCCTGCACGCGGCTCAGACTACTGACACGCAGACGCCGAGTACGCGTGCCGTGTGCGCGCCGACGCCCAGCGAGACCGCCTGTGCGAGCGCGGTGTCGGTGTCCACGTCGGTGCGAAGCCGTGGCAGATCCGGCGTCAGCCTCCGCGCCACCCGAGCATGCCGGGCGGCCGAGCCCGTGCCGAAGCGCGGCACGATCCGGCGCAGGTCGTGGTGGGTCAGCAGCACGGTGCCCGTCCCGTCCCGGTCCGGGACCACGCTGGACTCCGAGACCGCGCAGGCTCGCAGCCCGGCGTACAGCTCGTCCGGGGTCAGCGCCGGCAGATCGCCCAGTAGGACCGCTCCCGGCGCGCAGATCTGAGTGGGTGCCAGGCCGTCGGGGGTGGCGGCGGCGAGGCCCGCGGCGATGGCCGGGTTGAGTCCGCGGCCCGGGTCGGGGACGACGACGCCGTCGCGTGCCCGGACGAACCCTGCGACCTCGTCGTCGTCGGTGACCACGAACACCCGGTCGGCCCGCACCACGTCGTAGACGGCGGTGAGCGTGTCCAGGGCGAACGCCGCCGCGAGCTCGTCGCGCGCGACCCCGTCGGGCGCGCGCAGCCTGCTCTTGGCTGCGGAGCGCTCCTTGACGGGCACGACCATCCGCCAGGCGGAACTCCCTGCTGCGGTCATCGGCGAATCGTGTCAGACCGGGTGCGACCGCGCGTCGGGCAGGGGTGCGATGTGACCGACCCGGATAATGACCCCAGCGACGACAAGGAGAACCGTGCGGCATCCACGCCCGAGCGACGACATCAGCCTGCTCTACCGGGGAATCGTGCGCACCCTGCGGCCCGTGCTGCGGGGGGTGACGAAGACCGACTGGCGCGGGATGGACAACATCCCGGCGAGCGGAGGGTTCGTCGTGGCTCCCAACCACGTGTCGTACGTCGACCCGATCATCCTCGGTCACTTCCTGGTGGACCAGGGCCGCGCGCCGCGCTTCCTCGCCAAGAACGCCCTCTTCACGACCCCGGCGCTCGGCCGGATCATGTCGAACACCGGCCAGATCCCGGTCTACCGCGAGACGAGCCGCGCGATCGACGCGTACGCCGCGGCGCTCGTCGCGCTGCGCGACGGTGCCTGCGTGTGCGTGCTGCCCGAGGGCACCATCACCAAGGACCCCCAGATGTGGCCGATGACAGGGAAGACCGGCGCGGCCCGGCTGGCGCTGGAGACCGGGCTGCCGCTGGTGCCCGTCGGGATCTGGGGCACCCAGCAGCTGATGCGCGCCTACCACGACAAGGTGCCGCACCTGGTGCCACCGAAGCGCGTGCAGGTCTACGCCGGACCGCCGGTGCAGCTGGCCGACCTCGCGGACGAACCCGTCGACCGCGAGGTGCTCGCGACGGCGACCGATCGCCTGATGGACGCGATCGCCGCGCAGGTCTCACTCGCGCGCGGCCTGCCGGTGCCGAGCGATCGCTACGATCCACGCGACAACGTGCGGGGAGGCGGTCAGCGATGAGTCGGGTCACGGTGCTGGGCAGCGGCAGCTGGGGTACGGCGTTCTCGGCCGTCCTCGCCGACGCGGGCAACGACGTCACCATGTGGGCCCGCCGCGCCGAGGTGGCGCAGGAGATCCGCGAGACCCGCGTCAACGCGGCGTACCTGCCCGATCTGAAGCTGTCCGAGCGCATCCGGGTGACCGACGACGCGCACGAGGCGATGCAAGGCGCCGAGATCGTCGCCATCGCCGTCCCCGCGCAGAGCCTGCGCGACAACCTCGCGGACTGGCGCAGTGCGATCCCGGGCGACGCCGCGGTCGTATCGCTGATGAAGGGCATCGAACTCGGCACGACCATGCGGATGAGCGAGGTGATCTGCGAGGCCGGCGGGGTCGACTCCGACCGCGTCGTGGTGGTGTCCGGGCCCAACCTGGCGCTCGAGATCGCCGCCAAGCAGCCCGCGGCCGCGCTCGTTGCCTCCACCAGCGCCCGGATGCGCGCCCGGGTGGCCGAGGCGTGCGCGAGCCGCTACTTCCGCCCCTACCTGGGCAAGGACGTGGTGGGCACCGAGCTCGCCGGGGCGACCAAGAACGTCGTGGCGCTCGCGGTCGGGATGGCGAGCGGGATGGGCATGGGTGAGAACACCATGGCCAGCCTGCTCACCCGCGGCCTGGCCGAGACCGCCCGCCTCGGCACCGCGCTCACCGCCGACCCTGCGACGTTCCTCGGGCTCGCGGGCGTGGGCGATCTGGTCGCCACCTGCACCTCGCCGAAGTCGCGCAACCGGACGTTCGGCTTCGAGCTGGGCTCCGGCAAGAGCCTGGAGGAGGTCGTGGCGCACACCCGCCAGACCGCCGAAGGCGTCAAGTCCTGCCGTTCGATCCTGGAGCTGGCGCGCTCGGTCGAGGTCGACGTGCCGATCGTGGAGAACGTCGCCGCCGTCGTGCACGAGGGGCGGACGCCGGGCGAGGTCGTGGAGTCCCTGATGTCCCGCTCCCGCAAGGACGAGAAGGCCTAGCGACGCGCGTCAGGCGCGCAGGGCGGCGTCCAGGTCGCGCCACAGGTCCTCGACGTCCTCCAGTCCCACCGAGAGCCGCAACAGCTCCTGAGGCACCGTCACCGGCTCGGTGGGGATCCGGCGACGACGTTCGATGAGCGACTCCACCCCGCCGAGACTCGTGGCCGGCAGCCAGATCCGGACGGCGTCCTCGACGAGGCTCGCCGCCGCGGCGCCACCGGTGACCTCGATGCTGACGATCGCGCCGAAGCCGGGGTAGCGCACCCGTCCGACGGCGGGATGGTCCCCGAGCCGCCGGGCGAGCTCGGCGGCGCTCGCGCACGAGCGGTCCAGGCGCACCTGCAGGGTGCGCAGCCCGCGTAGCGCGAGCCAGGTCTCGAACGGTCCCGGGATGGCGCCGTGCAGCACGCGGTGTCCGAAGAGGCGCGCCTGCAGGTCCTCGTTCGCCGTCACGGTCGCGCCGAGCAGCACGTCGGAGTGGCCCGCGATGAACTTGGTCGCCGAGTGCATCACCACGTCGGCGCCGAGCGCGATCGGATGTTGCAGCAGGGGAGTGGCGAAGGTGTTGTCGACGACGCTGATCGCGCCCTGCTCACGCGCGCCGGCCAGCAGCTCCGGGAGGTCGGCGACCTCGAGCATCGGGTTGGTGGGCGACTCGAGCCAGACCAGCTGTGCTCCGCGCATGGCCGCCAGGACGGCCGCCGTGTCGGCGCTGTCGACCCGGCGTAACTCGAAGCGACCCTGCTGCGAGGCCTCGTCGAGCAGTGAGCCGGTGCCGTTGTAGGCGTGGACCGGAGCGACCACGACGCTGCCGTGCGGCACCAGCGACAGGCTCGCCGCGACCGCGGCCATCCCGCTCGCGAAGGCGAGCGCTCGGCCGCCCTCCAGCGATCCGAGCACCTCCTCGAACGCCGTCCATGTCGGGTTGCCGGACCGGGCGTAGACCACGTCGCCGCCCGCGACGTACGTCGAGGTCAGCTCCACCCCCTGGTTGATGACCGCACCGGGGGTGCGCGGCGGGCGGCCGAGGCCGACGAGGCGGGTGGCGGCGGCGAGATCACTGGGTTCGGAAGCCATCGGGCCAGCGTGGCACGCCGGTGCGGCGCACCTCGCATGCAGGGCGGGCCGGTTACCGTGCGCGGGTGAGTCTTTCGCCATCGCAGCGCCCGGAATCGCGCAAACCCGTCGTCGCCCTCATCTTCGGGGGACGATCGTCCGAGCACGAGGTGTCGTGTGCGACCGCGGCGAGCGTCCTGCGCAGCATCGACCGCAGCCGCTATGACGTCCTGCCGATCGGGATCCGCAAGGACGGGCGCTGGGTGCTCGTCGCCGACGACCCCGAGCCGCTGCAACTGACGGCCGGTCGCTCACCGGAGGTGTCCGGCGACCAGGCGGTCGCCCTGCCCACCGATCCCACCCAGCGCTCCCTGGTGGTGCTCGAGCCGGGCGCGCCGCCGCGCCAGCTCAGCGAGGTCGACGTGGTGTTCCCGCTGCTGCACGGACCGTTCGGCGAGGACGGCACCTTGCAGGGCCTGCTGGAGCTGAGCGACGTCCGCTACGTGGGCTGCGGTGTGTCCGCGTCCGCCGTGATGATGGACAAGGCCCTCATGAAGGTGGTCTTCGCGGGCAACGGTCTGCCGATCGGCCCCTACACCGTGATCACCGACAAGGCCTGGCGACGTGACAGCGCCGCCTGCCTGGATGCCGCCGGCGCCCTGGGCAGGCCGGTGTTCGTCAAGCCCGCCCGCGCCGGGTCGAGCATGGGCGTCGTACGCGTGGATGACCCGGCAGATCTGCGGGCCGCCATCGAGAGTGCCCGGTTGCACGACCCGAAGGTGCTCGTCGAGGCCGCCGTCGAGGGACGCGAGGTGGAGTGCGGAGTGCTCGAGGGCCGCGGGTCCGATGCGCCGCGGGCCTCGCAGGTCGGTGAGATCGAGGTCGCCGACGGGCGCCACGAGTTCTACGACTTCGAGGCCAAGTATCTGGATGGCTCGGCCCGGTTGACCTGTCCCGCGAACCTGCCGGACGCCGTACGCGATGAGATCCGGGAGCTGTCGGTCAAGGCGTTCGAGGCCGCCGGGTGCGAGGGGCTCGCGCGGGTGGACTGGTGGTACCGCCCGGACGGAAGCCTGGTGCTCAACGAGATCAACACGATGCCGGGATTCACGCCGCAGTCGATGTTCCCGGTGGTGTGGGCGCAGGCCGGGCTGGACTATCCGAGCCTGATCAGCGAGCTGTTGGAGCTCGCCCTCGACCGGCGGGTCGGGCTGCGCTGAGCCGTCAGCCGCTCGAGGTGCTCGGCGGCGCCGCTGAGCAGACATGACTGGTCTGCGGGATCGCCTTGGCTGCGGCCGTGAACTCCACGAGATCCAGGCCCCCGTACTTCGTGGGAATCAGGACCTCGATCGCCGGTGAGCGTCCGAAGGTGACGAAGCGGTAGCCGTCTTTGAGTTGGTGGGCTACCCAGTCGATTCCGTCGATCGTGGTGCACGGGTCGGTCGTCGGTCCGGGGCTGCTCACTCCGCACCGGGCGATGATCGCCGGGTCACCCCAGGCGCGCACCGTCGCGGACTTCGCCGAGGTGGGTCGGGACTTCTGCCCCGCCACGGTCGTGGGCCAGTGCGCCGACGCGCGGGTGCAGTCTGCGGAGGCGGCCAGCGCAGCTGCGCTGGCATCGACGGTGGTCGAGCCTCCGCAGGCCGTCAGCGCGGCCCCAGCGGCCAGCGCCAGCAGGGCTGCGGTCAGCGGACGACGGTGCACGTGACCGTGCGGGTGATGCCGTCGACGTCCTGGATCTTGGAGACGACCAGCTTGCCCAGTTCGTCGACGCTGGGGGCCTCGGCGCGCACGATCACGTCGTACGGGCCGGTGACGTCCTCTGCGGCCAGAACGCCGGACAGCTGCGCGCAGGTGGCCGCAACGGTCTTGGCCTTGCCCATGTCGGCCTGGATGAGGATGTAGGCCTGAACCATGCGTGCCTCCGTCGGATCGTTGACGCCCGGCGTGGGCGGGAGCCGACGGCGGCGTCGGTCCGGGGCAGACGCTACCGTGCGGTCACCATGACGGGGCGACGGGGACGACCGGCGGACGAGGGCGACGGCGCCGCGGTGCTCGCCGATCTGGACGAGGCGCAGATCCTCGTCGAGGTGCTGCCCCCCGGTGCCCCGCCCGCCGGAGTGCTGGTCGGACCGGGCGACGACACGGCGTATCTCGCGGTGCCGTCCGGCCGGGTGCTCGTCACCACGGACGCCATGGTGCTGGGTCGTGACTGGCTGGACGAGTGGTCCAGCGCCGCGGACGTGGGCGCGAAGTGCGTCGCACAGAACGTCGCCGACATCGCCTCGATGGGCGGGGTCACGACCGGCGTCGTGGTCACCCTGGTCGCCGACCCGCAGACACCCGTGCGGTGGGCTCGCGACCTCTCCTACGCGATCGCAGACGCGTGCTCGGCAGAGGGGATCGCAGTCCTGGGCGGCGACCTGTCCTCGGCTCCGGCGGGGGTGCGGATGGTGTCGATCACCGCGGTCGGCGAGGTGTCCGGGCCGCCGGTGCTGCGAAGTGGCGCACGGGTCGGTGACGTCGTTGCCGTGAGCGAGGCGCTCGGAAGGTCGGGGGCGGGCCTCTTCCTGCTGCGCCGCGACGCCGCGGCTCGTGGCCCGCTGGTCGACTACCACCGGCGCCCCACGCCGACCTACGCCCAGGGTCCCGCGGCTCGGAATGCGGGTGCTTCGAGCATGCTCGACATTAGTGACGGACTGCTGCGGGACGCCGGCCGTATCGCCGGGGCGAGCGGCGTGCGGCTGGAGCTGCGGGCCGACGACCTGCAGCCGTATGTCGACGCGCTCGCCCCCGAGGTGGGGGACGCCGCCTGGGACTGCGTGCTTCGCGGGGGCGAGGAGCACACGCTGCTGGCGACCTTCGCGGCGGACGTCACGCTGCCGAACGGCTGGCGAGCGATCGGGGCGGTCACGACCGGCACAGGGGTCACGATGGACGGCGCTGCCCAGGAACCGGGCGGGTGGGACCACTTCCATGGATGAGTCTCATCCGGGCGGACCGCTGCTTCGACGGTGAAATCTGACCTGGTCCAGGTGCAGGATCTCGTTGGTGGGTCCGGGGTAGCGCGGTGCTGCCGTGGGTTCGGGGCTGTCGGGTGGGGTGGCGACGGTGGGTTCGATGGGGTGCCCGTGGCGGGTGGCGAATCGGAACCGTCCGGGTCTGTCGGGCGCGGGGTGGATGGTGAAGTCGCCGGTGTGGTGTCGGTCGTGGTGGTGGGGGCACAGGCTGATCAGGTTGGCCATGTTGGTGGGTCCGCCGTCGGCCCAGTGGACGATGTGGTGGCATTCCAGGTGGTGGATCGCCAGGCAGCCGGGGTAGGCGCAGCCGCGGTCGCGGTCTTCGACCAGGCGTCGGGTGCGGCGCGGGACGATGCGGTGGGCGCGTCCGACGTTGACGGGGGTGCCGCCGGTTTCCCAGACGGGTTGGAGCACCCCGTCGCAGGTCCACTTCCTCAGGAGGTGCGGTGGTAGGGCGCCGCGTGTGGTCAGCCAGCCTTGGCCGGTGGTGTCCAGGTGCAGGTAGATCCGGAACTTCTCGGCCCGCCCGGCGGTGGTGACGGTCCCTGCGTCCAGGGAGCGGGAGGCGATTTGGGCCATGGCGTCGGCCATCCGCACCCGCCGCCCGTCGTCTTTCGTGTTGGTGGTGGCGAGGAAGAGGGTGTCTTTGGCCTCTGCGAGGGCTTGTTGGACCAGGGCTCCGATGTCGGCGGGTACGGAGTAGGTCAGGTGGAACCGGTCGTGGTCGCACCACATCGATAGTTCCGCCGGTTGCGCCGCGACGGAGAACGGGTCTGGTGGGGCCGGCGGGGTGTCCGCCTCGTCGGTGGGGGTGGCGAAGTCGTATTTGACCAGGGCACGGCGTAGTTGGGGCACGGTGGCGTGCACCGCCAGGTCCACGACGGCCTGGTCGTACCCGGTCGGGGTGTGCGCGGCGACCACGGCGGCCTGACCCAGCGAGAGCCGCCCGGCGTGCACCTCCCGGCACAGGGCGGGCAGCTCGACGGACCGGGTGGCGATGCGGACCAGGTCGCGGGCGGTGGCGGGGGATACTCCGGCGAAGCAGGTCAACCAGTGTTCGGGGGAGCGGATCCCGCCGATCGCCCACGACTCCTCGCGCACCAGGTCGGTGACCAGGTCGATCAGGTCGGCGTGTGCGGCGTTCAACCGACCGCAGATCACCCCGACCTCGTCCAACGGGTCCGTTGCCGAAAGTGCAGCAGGCACAGGGCTGCCCGCGCTGTCACCGACAGCGACCAGACCCGGTGTCGAACTCATGTACCCATACAACCACCCGCCACCGACAACCGTCTCGCCGTTCGTGAGCGGCTGTCCGGCCCCGCGAGTAGCGTGCCGGGGCATGAGTGGACACGCTGGCACCGAGCCGTTGATCGACACCGCCCTCACTCAGTTCGCGGAGCTGGTCGGCTCCGTCGACGACTGGCAGGCACAGACACCGTGCGAGGACTGGTCGGTCGGCGAGCTCGTCGACCACGTGACCGGCAACACCGCGCGATTCGCCGCGATGGCGCGCGGCGAGGAGGTCGACTGGTCGGCGAAGCCCGAGTCCGGACCGGACAGGGTCGCGGCCTTCGACTCCGCGGCCGACGAGCTGCGCGACGCCTGGAGCGAAGGCACCCCGGCACCGGTCGGAATGGCGAGCGGCGAGTACGCCGTGCACACCTGGGATCTCGCGACCGCGCTCGGCCGGTCGACATCCGATCTCGACCCGGCAGTGGCCGAATCCGGTCTGGAGTTCATGCGGGGCAATCTGACCGACGACTCCCGCGGTGAGGTGTTCGGGCCGGAGAAACCGGCACCGCAGGACGCCGACACCTACGGCACGCTCGCGGCCTTCGCCGGCCGTTCGGTCACCTAGCCGCGGGCGGCGAGCGACCAAGCCCGGCGTAATCTGCGAGCGATGAGCAACACCGACGAGCGGCCGCAAGAGGTCGACTGCCACGCGGAGCCGGCTACTGCTGCTGTCGACGGCCGCCTCGCGGTGGAGATCCTGCAGTCGCGAGAGGTGCCGCTCGGCGGCCCGCGGGCCATGACGGTGCGCCGTACGTTGCCCCAGCGGCAGCGCTCGCTCATCGGGGCCTGGTGCTTCGCCGACCACTACGGCCCGGACGACGTCTCGACGACCGGCGGGATGGACGTGCCGCCGCATCCGCACACCGGTCTGCAGACGGTGAGTTGGCTCTTCAGCGGCGAGGTCGAGCATCGGGACACCCTCGGGTCGCACGCGATGGTGCGTCCGGGCGAGCTGAACCTGATGACCGCCGGCGTCGGCATCGCACACACCGAGGTGTCGACAGCCAGGACCACCATCCTGGAGGGGGTGCAGTTGTGGGTGGCGCTGCCCGACGCCGACCGCGACACCGACCCCGCGTTCGAGCACTACGTGCCGCCCGAGGTGCGCCTGCCGGGTGCCCGTGCACGGGTCTTTCTGGGCGACCTGCTCGGCAGCCGGTCGCCCGTGCACACCTTCACACCGCTGCTGGGCGCCGAACTCACCCTGGGCCCGGGTGCGCACCTCGACATCCGCGTCCGGACCGACTTCGAGCACGGCCTGCTCATCGACACCGGCGAAGTACTGGTCGGGGAAACCCGAGTCCTGCGAGCGCAACTCGCCTATGTGGGCACCGGCGCCGACACGATCGTCGTGACCAACACCGGTGACGGACCCGCGCGCCTGATCCTGCTGGGCGGCACACCGTTCGGCGAGGAGGTCCTGATGTGGTGGAACTTCGTCGGCCGCACCCATGAGGAGATCGTCCGCTACCGGGAGCAGTGGGAGACCGGCTCGCTGCGCTTCGGCCAGGTCCAGGGCTACACCGGCGAGATCCAGCACCTGGCGGCGCCACGGCTGCCCAACGCGGTGCTGCGACCCCGCCGTAACCCCGCACCAGAGGCGGGCCCGATGCCCACTGTCACCGTCTCGGACCACCCCGAGCAACACCGCTACGAGGTCTTCGACGACGGCACACTCGCGGGATTCAGCGCGTACGCCGATCGCGGCGGTCAGCGGGTCGTCTTCCACACGGAGGTGGCGCAGGAGTACGGCGGACGTGGCCTCGGCACGATGCTGGTGGCGCAACTTCTCGAGCACATCAGGACGAGCGGCAGACGGGTGGTGGCGGTCTGCCCGCTCGTGGCGGCATACCTGGACAAGCACCGCGATCAGTACGCCGACATCGCCGATCCGGTCACGCCCGACGTTCTGAGCTGGTTGCAGAGCCGGTCGACGGGAACAGCGCGATGACCCGCACGCTCGTCCTCGGCGGCACCCACTTCGTCGGTCATGCGGTCGTCGCGGCCGCCCTGGCCCGAGGTCACGACGTCACGACCCTGACCCGGGGCGAGAGCGGGTCGCCGCCGCCCGGAGTGACGGCCCGCCACGCGGATCGCACCGACCCGGCCGCGCTTGCCGCCGCCCTGGGTGACGACAGCTGGGACCTCGTCGTCGACACCTGGTCGGGGTCGCCGCGTGTGGTCCGGGACAGCGCACGGCTTCTGTCCGGGCGAGCGGGGCACTACGCGTACGTCTCCTCGCGCTCCGTGTACGCATGGCCCATCCCGGTGGACGCCGACGAGAGTGCGCCGGTCGTCGACGCGGACCCGGACGGCGCCGATTCAGGCGACTACGCCGCAGCCAAGCGGGGCGGTGAGTTCGCGGTGCAGCGCGACTTCGACGGCCCGGCGCTGATCGCGCGCGCCGGGCTGATCCTCGGGCCGCGCGAGGACGTCGGGCGACTGCCGTGGTGGCTGCGCCGGATGGCCGCCGGGGGACCGGTGCCGTGCCCCGGCCCACGGGATCGCCCCTTGCAGTACATCGACGCCCGTGACCTCGCCGTGTGGCTGCTCGACGCGAGCGCGCGCGGGGTGACCGGTGCGTTCAACGCGGTGAGCCGCCCGGGTCACACGACCATCGGCGAGCTGCTCGATCTGTGTCGCGAGGTCACCGGGTCGCGGGCCGGCCTGGTGTGGGTCACCCCTGAGGACGTGGAGGCCGCCGGCGTCTCGCCGTGGACGGAACTGCCGATCTGGCTGCCGCCGTCCGGGGAGTTGGCCGGCCTGCACGCGGCCGATGTGTCAGCGGCGTACGCCGCCGGGTTGAGCTGCCGTCCGGCCGCGCGGACCGTCGAGGACACCTGGGCGTGGCTGCGCGACGTGGGCGAACCGCCGCTGCGGCCGGACCGGCCCGCGCCCGGGATGAGCCCCGACGCGGAGGCGCGGCTGCTGGCCCGGGCCTGAGCTGCGCGAAACTCCGCCCTCGCACGCGGCCGGCCTTCCCACGGTGAGCCTCAGAGGGGCACCGCGTGGGCCCTTGCAAGCGAGATGCAGCGGTGCGGCGTACCGGCAAGGCACCGCGCGGTCCCTTGTGGGGACGGGCGGACATCGGAACGGGTCGCCGCCGTACGACGCTGGCTCGGCGGCTGATCAGCCGATAGACACAGAAAAACCGGCCCCGAAGGACCGGTTCAGCTGCAGTTGCGCTGGGTTCAGCGGGTGACCTTGCCGGCCTTGAGGCAGGAGGTGCACACGTTGATGCGCTTCGGGGTCTTACCGGCCTCGCCGACCATGGTCCGCACGCGCTGGATGTTGGGGTTCCAGCGACGCTTGGTCCGACGGTGTGAGTGGGAAATGCTGTGGCCGAAGCCGGGTCCCTTGCCGCAGACGTCGCACGTGGCAGCCACGGTGTCTCCTACTGGTGTCTCGAGAATTGAAGTACGAAGGTCGATCGCGGGCCGCGCACAGGGCATCGGATGCACCGTCGCAAGCGGTCCGCAAACCACAGGATCGTAGCCGAGCCGCGCGACACATCCCAAATTGCTAGCCTGCCGGGCAGTCTGCGCAACGCCCCGACGACCCGAAGGACACAGCGACCGTATGCCGCTCGAAGCGCTCGATGTGCAGGCGTTGCGCCGGTGGGTCATCACCGCCCGCGTCGTCCTGTCCGAGCACGCCGACGCCATCAACGCGCTGAACGTCTTTCCCGTGCCCGACCGGGACACCGGCACCAACATGAGCGTCACGATGGAGCTGGCGGTCGATGGCCTGGCCTCCGAGGCGCCGCCGGACCTGCTGACCTCGGTGCGGGTGCTCGCCCGGTCCACGGTGCTGTCCGCACGCGGCAACTCCGGGGTCATCCTCAGCCAGCTCGTGCGCGGCCTGGCGGACGTCGTGATCGCACTGGACGGCGCACCACTGCGCGCGCCCGACGTGGCCGACGTCCTGCGGGAGGCGGCGCGGCGGGCGCGCGGCGGGGTCCGTGCGCCGGTGGGGGGCACCATGCTGTCCGTCGCGGACGCAGCAGCCGCCGCTGCCGACGGTGCCCGCGATCTTCCGCTGGTCGAGTTGGTCGATGCGGTGGTGGCGGCCGCGGAGGACGCGGTCGGCCGTACCCGCGAGCAGCTGCCGGTGCTGCGCGAGGCGGGAGTGGTCGATGCCGGCGGGGTCGGCTACTGGCTCGTGCTGCGCTCCCTGCAACACGTCGTACGTCGCGCTCCGGGCACCGTCCTCGGCGGCGGCACGCCGGACTGGCTCGCCCCACCTGAGCGACCCTGCCCGGCGGGGGACAGCGGGCGGCATGGTGGGGACGGGCCGGCGTACGAGCTCGTCTTCGTGGTGCACGACACCGACGACGAGCGGATCGACCGGCTGGCGGTCGTCCTGGAGGGCCTCGGCGACAGCGTCGTGGTCGCGGGTGGGCCGGACGTGTGGAGCGTGCACGCCCACCTCGACGATCTCGGAGCCGGGCTGAACGCTGCGGCGGCCGCTGGGAGACCCGGCAGGTTCCAGGTGACCCGGTTCGCCGACCAGCTCGAGGACCTACGCACGCCGCGGCAGGTCGCCTCTCCCGTGGTGGCCGTGCTGGCATCACCCGGTCTGGCCGACCTGGTGCACGACGCCGATCCGGGCGCCCAGGTGCTGATCGCGCCGGACGAGCACGCCCTGGGAGACGCGCTCGCCGGCATCGGCGACCGGCTGCTGCTGACCGACACGCCTGCATTGCGATCACTCGCGGAACGCGCGATCTCGGGGTCGCCGGGATCGTCCGTCTGTCACTGCCAGCACCCCGCCCAGGTGCTCGCCGCGCTCGCGGTCCGCGCGGGGCAGGACGACCCGGCGGCGCTGCGGCGCGACTGCGACGACGCGGCCGACGCCGTGACCACCCACACCCTCGACGGATCCGATGGCGCCGGAGACGACATCCCGGCGCGGTGCCGTGCGCTGCTCGATCGGACGGTCGACGACGACGTCGAACTGGTCACCCTGATCGCCGGCGCCGACGCACCCGACGGCCTCTTGGACGCGCTGACCGAGCATCTGACCGCCGCGCGGCCGGAGCTGGAGGTCACCTCGTTCGCGGGACGCCGCCCCGGTGTCGTACTCGACGTGGGGTGCGAGTGATCGATCGGCGCACCAAGCTCGTCGACGTGCTCGGCGACGCGGCGAAGAAACTCGCGAAGGAGCGCGACCTGCGCACCGTGGGCGACTTCCTGGACTTCCTGCCGCGCCGCTACATCGACGCGACCACCTCCGGCCACCTGTCGGAGTTCGCGATGGGGGAGCAGGCCGTGCTGATCGCGACGGTCGTCGCCTCCACCACCCGGCGGATGCGCCAGCGTCGCGGCGAGATGCTGCAGGTGCGCATCGAGGACGCCGACGGCGCGCAGGCCGAGCTGGTCTTCTTCAGCAAGTACGGCCATGAGCAACGGCTGCAGCCCGGGGTACGCGGGGTCTTCCGCGGCCAGCTCGGCACCTACGGCGCGAGCGTGCAGCTCACCCACCCCGACTACTCCCTCCTGGACGCCGGTGGCGAAGAACAGATCTACGCCGGGGGACTGGTGCCGCTCTACCGGGCCATCAAGGGCGTCACGGACATGCAGTTGACCCGTTCCTACCGTCTGGTGCTGGACCAGCTCGACGGATCCCCGGACCCGGTGCCACCGCAGATCCTGGCCCGGCACGACCTCGCCGACCAGGTGGCGGCATACCGCGCGATCCACCTGCCGCGCACGCTCGGCGAGGCGGGACGCGGGCGACGGCGGCTGCGCTACGACGAGGCGCTGGTCGTGCAGACCGTGCTCGCTCAGCGGCGGGCCGAGTACGACGCCCTGCAGGCCACGGCGCGTCCCCCGCGCACCGGCGGCCTGCTGTCCGCGTTCGACGAGCGGCTGCCGTTCGAGTTGACCGCCGGGCAGCGCGAGGTGGGCGAGCAGATCGCCGCCGACATGGCGCGTACGACGCCGATGCACCGCCTGCTGCAGGGCGAGGTCGGCTCCGGCAAGACCATCGTGGCGCTGCGGGCGATGCTGGCCACGGTCGATGCGGGTGCGCAGGCCGCGCTGCTCGCGCCGACCGAGGTGCTGGCCCAGCAGCATCACCGCTCCATCACCGCGATGCTCGGCGACCTCGCGCAGGGCGGGATGCTCGGCGGCGCGGAACACGGCACGCGGGTGGCCCTGCTGACCGGGTCGATGAGCCGCGCCCAGCGCGCCGCGACGCTGCAGGAGGTCCTGAATCAAGAGGCCGGCATCGTGATCGGCACCCACGCGCTGATCCAGGACACGGTGATGTTCGGCGAGCTCGGCCTGGTGGTCGTGGACGAGCAGCACCGCTTCGGCGTCGAGCAGCGGGATGCGTTGCGTGCCAAGGCTGCTCGCAGTCCCCACGTGCTGGTGATGACCGCGACACCCATCCCGCGCACGGTGGCGATGACGGTCTTCGGCGACATGGACACCTCCGTGCTGCGAGAGCTGCCACGGGGCCGCGCGCCGATCGTGTCGCACGTGGTGCCGGCGGCGAATCCCGCGTGGTTGCAGCGCACCTGGCAGCGGCTCGGCGAGGAGGTCGCACAGGGACACCAGGCGTACGTCGTGTGCGCGCGGATCGGTGACGACGATCGGTCGCCCGGGCAGGCCGGCGAGGACAGTGATCTCGGCGAGCTGCTCGACGCCGACCCGTCCGAGACCGTCGACGAGGGGTCGGCTCCCCAGCGACCGGAGGCGATCGGCGTCCACCAGATGCTCGAGGACCTGCGTGCCGAGCCCGCCCTCGCCGGGCTTCGGATCGAACTGCTGCACGGCCGGTTGCCCGCCGACGAGAAGGAGGCCGTGATGCAGACCTTCGGGCGCGGGGAGATCGACGTGCTGGTGAGCACCACGGTGATCGAGGTGGGGGTCGACGTCCCGAACGCGACGGCCATGGTCGTCATGGACGCCGACCGCTTCGGCATCTCCCAGCTGCACCAGCTGCGCGGGCGGGTCGGGCGGGGCAGCGCGGGCGGTCTGTGCCTTCTGGTCACCGGGACCGACAACGAGGAGACGGTCGAGCGGTTGACCGCCGTCGCCGCGACCACCGACGGGTTCGCGCTCGCCGAGCTGGACCTCAGCCTGCGCTCGGAGGGCGACATCCTCGGCGCCCGGCAGAGCGGCCACCGCTCCGGCCTGCGGCTGTTGCGGCTGGCCCACCCCAAGGACGTCGAGCTGATCGACCTCGCCCGCGCCGACGCCGCCGACCTGGTCGCCAGCGACCCCACCCTGGCGGAGCACCCGGGGCTCGCCCAGCTGGTCACCACCCGCCTGGACGACGTGCAGGCCGCCTTCCTGGAGCGCGGCTGATGCCGCGCATCGTCGCCGGGTCCGCGCGCGGCCGCCGGATCACGACGCCGCCCGGCGACGGCACCCGGCCGACCAGCGACCGGGTCCGCGAAGCACTCTTCGGCCGGCTGGCGCATCTCGGCGCCGTCGCCGACGCCCAGGTCCTCGACCTCTACGCCGGCTCGGGTGCCCTCGGCCTGGAGGCCGTCTCGCGGGGCGCCCGGTCCGCGCTGCTGGTGGAGTCCGACCGTCGCGCCGCCGACGTCATCCGCCGCAACGTCGCCGAGCTCGGACTGGACGCGCAGGTGCGCCAGACCACGGTCGCCCAGACACTGGCCGGCCCGGCGCCGCACGCCATGCACCTGGTGCTGATCGACCCGCCGTACGCCGTGCCCGACGAGGAGATCGGCAGGGTGCTCCAGGCGCTGGTCGCCGGCGGGTGGCTGCAGGTCGAGGCCGTCGTCGTCCTGGAGCGAGCGAGCCGGTCGCCCGAACCCCACTGGCCGGACGGGCTGCGCTCGCTGGAGTCGCGGGCCTACGGCGAGACCACCGTCTGGTACGCCGAATACGCGCCGGACGACGAGGACACCGACGAACCCCCGGTGCTCTAGCCTGCCGTCATGCCCGCCGATCCGCGACGTTGCGTGTGCCCCGGTTCCTACGATCCGTTCACCGCGGGCCACCTCGACATCGTGACCAGGGCGAGCGCCCTCTACGACGAGGTCGTCGTCGCCGTGCTCTTCAACCCCGCCAAGCAGGGCACGTTCGAGCCCGCCGAACGGGTCGCACTGATCGAGGCCTCCACGGCGCACCTTCCCAGGGTGCGTGCCGCGGCGTACGGCGACCGGCTGGTCGTCGACGTGTGCGCCGAGCTGGAGGCCGGCGTGCTCGTGAAGGGGCTGCGCGACCAGGCTGACTACGGGTACGAGCTGCCGATGGCGCAGATGAACCGCGAGATGACGGGTGTGGAGACGGCGTTCCTGCCCGGCGACCCGGCGATGGCCCACTACTCCAGCTCGCTGATCCGACTCATCGCCGCCCACGGCGCGGACGTCTCGGCGATGGTGCCGCCCCCGGTGCTCGGGCCGTTGCTGGAGCGGCTGCGCGACCGGTCGCAGTGAATCGTTTTGGGCCAGGCGGCATCGAGCCGGTATCGTTCTCGATTGGTCTTGTCGCCTGTGACGGGACCGACCCTTCTCGATCATTCGTGAGACAACGACACCATGCACCTTGATCCACGCTCACCCCTGGTCCTCGACACCCGGGAGCTCGGGCGGCGACCCGGCGCGATGGCGTCGTTCTCCCGCACGATCGAGGCACCGGACGATCTCGGCACCGAGGTCATCCGCGTACCCGCCGGTGCGCCGGTCCATCTGGACCTGCGCCTGGAATCCGTCATGGAGGGGGTGCTGGTGTCCGGGTCGGTGACGGCGCAGGCGGTCGGCGCATGCGTACGGTGCCTGGAAGAAGTGCTCGTCCCCGTGGACGTCAGCTTCCAGGAACTCTTCGCCTACACCGACCGGGTCGTCCACGCAGACGAGGTGGGCGATGACGACGACGACCGGCACGAACTGGACGGCGACCTGCTCGATCTGGATCCCGTGCTGCGTGACGCGGTGGTGCCTGCACTGCCGTTCCAACCGGTATGCCGGGCCGACTGCCCGGGGTTGTGCTCCGAATGCGGAGCGCTCCTCGCAGACGACCCGACGCATCACCATGAAGTGCAAGACCCACGGTGGGCAGCCCTGGCCGGACTGGCCGGAGCACCCGCCGACACCGACGAGAAAAGGAACTGACGTGGCTGTCCCGAAGCGGAAGATGTCCCGCTCCAACACCCGTTCACGGCGCGCGAACTGGAAGGCGACGCCCGTCGCAGTGTCCAGCTGCCCGGTCTGCAACGAGCTGAAGCAGCCGCACCTGGCCTGCCCGTCCTGCGGTAGCTACAACGGTCGTCAGTACCCCGACGCCGTCCGCGCCGAGCACCAGGCCTGAGCTCTACCCACGTTGTGAGCAGCTCCAGGCGGTCCGCGCGGCACGACGCAGTGCAGCGGCCCGTCACGGAGTTGGCCCGGATCCTGCACGACAAGACCGGGGCCGACGTCGACGAGGAGCTGTTGCAGCGTGGGCTGGTGCACCGCTCGTACTCCTACGAGAACGGCGGTGTGCCGCACAACGAACGCCAGGAGTTCCTCGGGGACGCGATCCTCGGGCTTGTGGTGACCGATCACCTCTACCACGCACACCCCGATCTGCCCGAGGGGCAGTTGGCGAAATTCCGTGCGGCAGTGGTGAATTCGCGTGCCTTGGCGGCAGTGGCGCGTGAGATCGACCTCGGTTCGTTCGTGCTGCTGGGCAAGGGGGAGCTCTCCAGCGGTGGCCGGGACAAGGATTCGATCCTGGCCGACACGATGGAGTCGGTCATCGGCACCGTCTATCTGTGCGGCGGGGTCGCCGCGGCGGCTCGGCTGATCCACGACCTGATGGACGGCCGTATCGACGCGAGTGCCGAACTCGGCGCCGGCCTGGACTGGAAGACCTCCCTGCAGGAGGTCGCGTCCGCCGCCGGGCTCGGATCTCCCCACTACACGGTGCAGGAGCAGGGGCCCGACCACGACAAGGTCTTCACGGCCACGGTGCTGGTCGTCGGCGAGCCGGTCGGCACCGGCATCGGGCGCAACAAGAAGTCCGCGGAGCAGCTGGCCGCCGAGCAGGCGTGGCGCCGGCTGAAGGAGCACACGGGCACCGGTGCCTGAACTGCCCGAGGTCGAGGTGGTCCGCCGGGGGTTGGCCGACCACGTCGTCGGCCGTCGCTTCCTCTCCGTGCAGGTGCACGGGGCGCGCGTCGCACGCCGGCACATCGCGGGGCCGGTCGATCTGGTGGCCCGGCTGACCGGCCTGGGCGTCCACGAGGCGTCGCGGCGAGGCAAATACCTGTGGTTGCGCCTCGACGGCGACCAGGCACTGGTCGTCCACCTCGGGATGAGCGGCCAGATGCTGGTCGAGCCGCCCGACGCTCCACGCGAGAAGCACGCCCACGCGATCTTCGACCTGGATGACGGGCTGCAGCTGCGTTTTGTCGACCAGCGCACCTTCGGGGGTCTGCAGCTGGTCGATCTGGTGCCGGACGAGGTGGGCGCGACCCTGGAGGACGCACCCCGGCTCGTACCGTCGGTGATCACCCACATCGCACCCGACCCGCTCGAAGCGGCGTTCGAGCAGGAGGCGGTCGTGCGGGCGATGCGGCGTCGGCGTACCCAGATCAAACGTGCGCTGCTGGATCAGTCGCTGGTCTCGGGCATCGGCAACATCTACGCGGACGAGGCCCTGTGGCGCGCGAAGCTGCACGGTGAACGTGCGACCGACCGGCTGCCGCTCGCGACGCTGCGCGGCGTCCTCGACGAGGCAGCCGCGGTGATGACCGCCGCGCTCGGCCACGGGGGCACCAGCTTCGACGCGCTGTACGTGAACGTGAACGGCGCGAGCGGCTACTTCGAGCGGTCCTTGGAGGCGTACGGGCGCGAGGGGCGGCCGTGCCGCCGGTGCGGCACGCTCATCGTGCGGGAGTCGTTCATGAACAGGTCCTCCTTCAGCTGCCCGCACTGCCAGCCCCGTCCTCGGTACCGGGGTTTAGATTGACGCGGTGACGACGCAGACCACCGACAGCACCGCGAGCGCGCTCGAGCTGCCCGCTCCCGACGACACGATGACCTGGCTCGGCGACCGCTCGCGCGGGAGCCTGGAGCGCGCCCGGGAGATGGTGCGCTCGCTCAAGGCCGACCCGCCGTGCGATGCGCTGGCGGTCCTGCGGGCGTGGAACGACGTCGAGATCGAGATCTCGAACGCCCGGGCGAGCGCGGCGGTCTACTCGGAGACCAATCCCGAGAAGGACGTCCGCGAGGCGGCCGACGTGACGATGCAGCAGGTCGATGAGTTCGCCACCGACCTCGGCCTGGACGGTGAGCTCTTCGAGATCTTCGACGCGCTGTCGAGCGAGGGACTGGACCCGACGGCCACACGTCTGCTGGAGCGGCAGCTGCGCGACTTCCGCCGTTCCGGCGTCGACCGCGACGAGGCGACCCGTGCCCGGCTGCGCGAGCTGGCCCAGCTCGAGCTGCGCGCGAGCCAGGAGTTCGGGCGCAACATGCGCGAGGGGGTGCGGTCCATCAGGGTGCGCCCCGAGGATCTGGCCGGTATGCCGGCCGACTGGCTCACCTCGCACGAGCCGGACGACGACGGCCTGATCACCGTCACCACCGACTACCCGGACTCGGTCCCGGTGGGCACGTTCTGCTCGGTGCCGGCCACCCGCCGTGCCATCAGCTTCGAGCGGCTCAACATCGCCTGGCCCGCGAACGACGCGGTGCTGCAACGTCTTCTGACGTTGCGTGCCGAGCACGCCGGGCTGCTCGGTTACAAGGACTGGGCCGACTTCAACGCAGAGACCAAGATGATCCGCACGGGGTCGGCCATCAACGAGTTCATCGACAAGATCGTGGCCGCCTCCACCGACGCGGCGCAGCGCGACAAGCAGATCGTGCTGGACCGGTTGCGCCAGGACGACCCCGACGCGCAGGACATCTACGGCTACGACCTGCCCTACTACAGCGAACTGGTGCGCAAGGAGCGCTACGACGTCGACGCGCAGCTCGTGCGCACCTTCTTCCGCTTCGACGCCGTCCTGCAGGGGCTGCTGGCGGTCACCGGTCGGCTGTTCGGTCTGACCTGGGAGCCCGTGCCCGCCGCGCCGGTCTGGGCGCCGGACGTCGCGGCGTACGACGTGCTGCGCGACGGCACCCGGATCGGGCGCATCTACCTGGACCTGCACCCGCGGGAGGGCAAGTACAAGCACGCCGCGCAGTTCACACTGGTCGAGGGCGTCCGCGGTCGACAGCTGCCCGAGGGCGTGCTGGTGTGCAACTTCAGCCGCGGGCTGATGGAGCACTCCGAGGTCACGACCTTCTTCCACGAGTTCGGTCACCTCATCCACCACATCGTGGGCGGGACGCAGGACTGGGTGGAGTTCACGGGTGTCTCCACGGAGTGGGACTTCGTCGAGGCACCGAGCCAGATGCTGGAGGAGTGGGCCTGGGATCCCACGGTTCTCGCCGAGTTCGCGGTCGATGCCGACGGCGCCGTCATCCCCGAGGCTCTGGTGCGCCGGATGCGCACGGCCGACGACTTCGGCAAGGGGTATCTCGCACGGACGCAGATGTTCTACGCGGCGCTCTCGGTCGGTATCCACCAGCACAGACCCGAGGATCTGACGACCGCCGTACGCGAGGCGCAGCAGCGGTATTCGGTCTTCCCGTACATCGAGGACACCCATTTCCAGTGCGCGTTCGGGCACCTCGACGGGTACAGCTCCGGCTACTACACGTACATGTGGTCCCTGGTCATCGCCAAGGACATGTTCAGCGCGTTCCACGCCGAGGATCTCTTCGAACCGCACGTGGCCGCGCGCTACCGCGACCGGGTGCTGGCGCCCGGTGGCAGCAAGGACGCCGCCGACCTCGTCGCGGACTTCCTGGGTCGCCCGTACACGTTCGACGCGTACGCCGCGTGGCTGGCCGAGTAGGACGCATCGCCCGGGCGGCGTCGCCGTTTTCGGTGGGCCGGGGGACGCGGCATACGGTGGACGACGTGATCGAATTGAAGTCGTCCGCCGAGATCGACCAGATGCGCCCTGCCGGGAAGCTGGTGGCCGCCGTGCTGACCGCGTTGAAGGACGCGGCCGACGTGGGGGTCAACCTGCTCGACCTCGATGCGTTGGCACACCGGATGATCCGCGAGGCCGGCGCGGAGTCGTGCTACATCGACTATCACCCGAGCTTCGGCGCGATGCCGTTCGGCAAGGTGTTGTGCACCAGCGTGAACGACGCTGTCCTGCACGGACTTCCGCATGACTACGCGCTGCGTGACGGCGACCTGCTGTCGGTGGACTTCGCGGCGTCGTTGAACGGGTGGGTCTCCGACGCCGCGCTGTCGGTCGTCGTCGGCACGCCGCGCGAGCAGGACCTGGCGCTCATCGACTGCACCGAGCGCGCGCTGACCGCCGGCATCGCCGCCGCGCGGAGCGGCAACAAGCTCGGAGACGTGGGCGCGGCGATCGCGCAGGTCGCGCACGACGGCGGCTTCAGCGTCAACACCCAGTTCGGCGGACACGGGGTCGGCCGCACCATGCACGGCGAGCCGCACGTCCCGAACGACGGGCGCGCGGGTCGCGGCCTGAAACTGCAGCCGGGACTGGTCATCGCGATCGAGCCGTGGTTCATGCACACGACCGATGAGATCTTCACCGACCCCGACGGATGGACGCTGCGCAGCGCGGACGGCTCACGTGGCGCGCACAGCGAGCACACCATCGCCGTCACCTCGGGCGACCCGGTCGTCCTGACCGCCCGCGACTGAGCTGCCCCGTTGCAGGACCTGGCCGTCGAATGCGATGACGGCGTCACCCTGCACGTCGGCGTCGTGGGCGACGGGCCCGATGTGCTGCTCCTCTCCGGTGGGCCGGGGTGCGTCAGCTACCTCGAGGACGACGCACTCGCCCCGCGAGGAATGCGGTCCTGGTTCGCGGAGCCTCGCGGCGTCGGACGCTCCGGGGGAGGCCCGCACGACCTCGCGCAGGCCGTCCGCGACCTGGAGAGCCTGCGGCGTGCGGCCGGGGTGGCGGACTGGGTGGTGGTCGGCCACTCCTTCGGGTCGGATCTGGCGGTGCGATACGCGTTGGATCACCCGGACCGGGTGCGAGCAGTCGTCGGCATCGCCGGCCACGGGCTGCACCGGGACCGCAGCTGGTCGGCAACTTCTGGAAGACCCATCCCGACCTGTGGGCGGATGTCGTGACCGACGCGTGTGCGTCAGCCTGGGCCACCCCTCGCTGAGATCCGGCTTCGCGAGGGTCCCGTTGCCCGCAGACCCTCCCAAAGCCGGATCTCACCGAGTGGTGCGACCGTGGAGAGGGCTCAGACGCCCAGGTGCCGGTCCGAGGTCACCCGCCCGTGGTTGGTGGTGATGACGTGCCAGTACGGGCGACCGGTGGCGCCCGTGCCGATGTACGAGGTGGTCGAGTGTCCGTCGGACTCGCTGGTGACCCCCTTCGATCTGGCCAGCACGCCGTACGACGAGACGCGCCAGTCGTAGGCGAGCCCGGTGGCGTGCCTACCGTCGGTGGCGAACCGGGCCACGTCCTGCGCCATCGTCACCGTCCCGGTGAGTGAGAAGTTCTGGTCGTCGGTGTAGTCGGCGGCCGAGAAGTCCACGGTGATCGGGTAGGACTCGCGCAGGAAGAGGCTGCGCACGGTCCGGGCGCCCACGCGGGACACCGACCGCGTCGTCATCAGGTCCTGCTGGCGGATGGACTGCACCGCTCCGGAGTCACTGACGGCGCCCGCGTTGCTCCAGGTGCGCCCGGTCGACACGGTGGTGACCACGCGGCCCGCCGAGGTGTCGATGTAACCGGTGACCGAGTCGGCGCGGCGGGCGGTCTGGGAGTAGTGCACCGCGCCCTGCCGGGCGGGGTCGACCGTGGTGTCCGTGGTCGCGGCGGCCGCGACGTTCGCCGAGGTGAGGCTCCCCGAGGTGCGCGCGCGGTGATGGTCGGTGTAGAGGAAGAGCGCGGCCGTGACGTTCCACGTGTCGCCGATCGGGGAGATGGCGAACGTCAGGGTGTGCGACTTCCCGTCGACCAGCCGACCCGCGAAGGGCGTGAGGTCCAGTGACTCGGCCCGCAGATCCAACGTGTCGATCGCGAGGACCGGACGCCACAGGGTGGGCACGATCCCGCCGGAGTAGATGTGCGGGTAGGTCCCCACCGCACCGGCGCGGGTGCCGTCGACCGCCACCGTCGCCTCCCGGAAGGAGCCGGCCGCACACAGGCCCGCGTCGGGGTAGTCGGCGGCGACGGCGTCCGGGACCGCGGTGAACCACTGCTCGTCGCAGCCGTTGCCCTTGAGCGTGACGTCGAGGCGTGCGCCGGTGATGTTGCGGGGCAGCCCGCTGACCGTGGTACTCGTGGTGTGGCTCGCCGGGTTCAGGTCCTGCACGGGCACCCCGACCACCTTGTCCGGCACGCTCGGCGCGGGGTGCCGGGAGTCGGCCAGGTAGTAGGTGATGTGGACCGTCTGGTCGTAGACGCCGGTATAGGTCGAGTCCGTGTAGTTGACGTACCCGCCGGTGAACGGCTGCGGCGTACGCAGCAGGGCGGAGAAGTCGGTGATGTCCTTGGAGAAGGAGAACGTCGTGGGGGTGGGGCCGCCCGGCTCCTGGGTGGTCCCGAACCACACGGTCACGCCGCCGATCGTGAGGGTGCCGCTGCGGTCGTACTGCCGTCCGCTGACGGAGGTCGTGGAGTCCAGCACGACCTTGGACCATGCCTTGCCGGCACACGCCGCCGGGGGAGCCAGCGTGCCGGAGTAGTTCTGCGCGGATCCGCTCGCGGCATTGGACGGGAAGTGCGAGGCGAGGGTCGCCGTGCAGTGCCCGGTGGCCGGTCGGCTGATGGGCGGCGCGGCACTCACCGGATTGTCGGCGCCGTTCTCGATGTATCCCGCCGCCGATGCGCTCTGCGCACCGATCAGGCACGACGCAAGCAGGCTGAGCACGACGGTGAGCAGGATGGACAGACGACGACGCACGGCGGCTCCCTCAGACGGTGGTACGACCGAGCCTAGGACGGAGTGCGGGCAATTCGCGGGCCTGACGCCTGCGAGATGACGCTGTAGACGTACATGTCCTTGCGTTCGTCGCCCACCTGTTGCCAGCTGCGCAGCAGGCCCTCGCGCGCGTATCCGCAGGCTTCGGCAGCGCGCCACGACCCCTCGTTCCACGGCTCGACATACAACTCCAGGCGCGCGACGGCGTCCAGGCCCATGGCCCAGTTCGTCAGGCATCGCAGGGCCGCTCGGGCATATCCACGGCGGCGGAACTGCGGAGCGATCCAGTAGCCGGTCGAGGCACGTCCGGTGCTGACGGTGCTGGTCCAGAGCCCGATCTGGCCGACCGCGTCGTCCGTGTCGTGATCGGCGACGGCGAAGGAGTAACCGGCCCCCTGCGCGAGCCGGTCGTGCTGGCGGTCGAGGTATGCCGCGACGTCCCGGTCGGTGCCGCTGGCCGGGACCGTCGTGATCAGGGGAATCAGCGGGTCGTCCGCCACGGATGCGATGAGCGGCGCGTCGCGAAGCTCGAAGGCCCGCAGTGTCACCGGAGGGTGAGCGAGGCGCGGGATCGCCGACGGCAGAACGGTGCTCACGGCGTGGTGGCATCGGTCGGGGCCGCAGCGGGCAGGAGGCCCTGGGCGCTGGCGGCCATCGCCGCCTCGGTGCGGTTCGTGACGCCGAGCTTGGCCACGATGTTGGAGACGTGCACGCTCGCGGTCTTGACGCTGATGAAGAGCTCGCGCGCGATCTGGCCGTTGGTCCGCCCTTGGGCCACGAGTTGGAGCACTTCGCGTTCCCGAGCGGTCAGGGTCGGGTGAGACTCCACCGGAGCGGCGACAGTGCGGACGCCGAGGTCGTGCATCGCGCGTTGGGCATCCGACGCCACCACCCGCGCCTCCTTCGCCGCGCCGGTCTCACTCGAAGCCCCGAGTGCCCGGGCCAGGTGCGTGCGCGCCCGCGCCGCCTCGAGCGGGATCTCCAGCTTGTCGAACTGCCGTACGTCGGTGCGCAGCACCGTGATCAGCTCGGCCGGCGGCTCTCCGGTGCCGCCCCAGGCGAACCGCGCGACTCCGGCCTGCACCCGGGTCACCCACGCCACGGACTCCGGCCCGAGGTCGTCCAGTGCCCTCGACCGTGCGGCGACCTCGTCGGTCGCGTCGGCGAGCCGAGCGACGTCGGCTGCGTACTCCTGGTCGGCCGCGGTTGCGAGGTGTCCGATCGCGATGCCGGACAGGCGGATCCGCGCATCGATCAGTGGCGCGTTCCAGGTGGCGCGGAAGATCTCGTTCACCTCGTCGAGGGACCGCAGCATCTCGTCGGGCCTGGCTAACGCGCCCAGCACGTCGATCAGCGCCGAGCCCGCGTGCACGGCCAGGAAGACGTCCTTGGACCACTGCGGCCGCAGCTCCAGGGCGATCTGCAGTGCACGCTCGTGCTCGCCGCGGGCCATCGCCAGCGTGGCGGCCACAGCGCGGAGCTGGTAGGTCGCGTACGGCGCTTTGCGCAGCTGTGGTGCGGCCAGCAGCTGTTCGGCACGCGCCCAGTCCCCGGTCTGCACGGCCCAGTAGGCGGACGCGACCCGCGCGTCCATCCCGAACAGAGCCAGTTCGTGGCGGGTCTCGATCGAGCGCTGCAGGGCGACCTCGAACGCCTGCTGTGCCTTCCGGTGCCGGCCTTGACGGGTGTACACCCGCGCGACCTGGTGCAGCGCTCGTACCTCCGGGTCGGGTTCCGCCGCGCGTCGGGCGGATTCGGCAACGTCCTGCAGTTGCCCGAGGGCGGCGGCGCTCTCGCCGTGCAGGTCGACGATGCGCGCGCTCGTGGTGTCCACGTCGAGCAGGACCGCAGGCAGCTCCAGCTCCTGCGCGAGGCGGCGCGCCGCCGTGAGCTCGACCAGGGCGGTGTCGAAGTCGTCGATGAAGAAGCACCACCGACCGAGCAGCGCGTGCAGTTGGGCGGCACGCGCGGTCGGACCCTCCGGCTCCAGCAGGCGGATGGCGTGGCGCAACTCGACCGTGGGGTCCAGCGGGTCCCCGGTGGGGATCGCGGCCGACACCAGACCGATGACCAGGTCTGCGTAGTCGTGCGCCGCGAGGCCGGGAACGGCGAGTGCCTCGCGCGCCGTCTGCGCGGCCCGGTACGGGTCGCCCGCCGCGAGGAGAGCCGTCGAGGTGCGCGCGGCGATCTGCGTGAGGGGTACCGGGGGAGCGACGTCCGGGTGGCGGGCGAAGATCGACAGAGCGTCCTCGTAGAGCCGGGCGGCGTCCGCCGGGCCGACGGCGCGCATGGCCTCATCGCCCGCCCGGACCGCCGCAGCCGCTGCGACGTCGAGCTGCCCGGCGGCCTGTGCGTGATGGGCCAGGTCGGCTGCCGCACCGAGTTCGCTCGATGAGCTCAGCGCTTCGACGTACGCCGCGTGCCACCGGACGCGCTCACCGGGCAGCAGGTCGTCATAGACCGCCTCGGCGAGCAACGCGTGCCGGAAGGTGTAGCTGTCGGTGCCGCGGGCCTCCAGCAGGTTGTGGTCGACCAGGGCCGCCAGCGCCTCCTCCAGGGCGGTCTGGGACAGCGGTACGACGGTCGCCAGGCGCGCGTGGGTGACCGACCGCCCCGCGGCGGACACCGCGCGTACGACGGTCCGCGCGTCGTCGGACAGGGCGTCGACGCGGACGAGCAGCAGATCGGCCAGATCCTCCGGCACGCCCGTGCAGTTCGCGCGATCGACCGCGAGCAGCTCCTCGACGAAGAACGGGTTGCCGCCGGAGCGCTCCAGCACCATGTCGACCTGCTCGGTCGTGATGGCCGGCCGCAGGCCGGTCGCGAGATGGTGGATGTCGTCGTCCCGCAGTGGTTCCAGGATCATTCGCTCGACGCCCGGCAGACGACCCCACTCGCCGAGGATCCGGCGCAACGGATGCCGCCGGTGCAGGTCGTCGGCGCGGTAGGACGCGACGAACCGCACGGGACCCTCGAACTGGCGGGTGAACAGGACGGTCAGCAGATCGCGGGTGGACCGGTCGGCCCAGTGCAGGTCCTCCACCATCACCGTGATCGGTCCTTGCGCCGCGAGGGTCTCCAGGGAGGCGTGCACCGCGTCGTACAGGACGCCGGGCCCGGCGTCGGCCTGACCGGCGTCCGCGGCGTCGTACCCCGGCAGCAACGATCCGAGCAGCGGCCGCCGGGCGACGAGCTCGTCCACCAGGTCCGGTGCGGCCTGGTGGAGCCGGCCCCACATCTCCGACCAGGGCAGGTAGGGCGCGCTGCTCTCGCCGAGGTCGAGGCAGTGACCGATCAGGACCCGGTCGGTGGTCGCGGCGGCCAGTTCGCGCAGCAGCCGGGTCTTGCCGACCCCCGCATCGCCGCCGAGCAGCGTGATGCCGGGTGCCGCGAGCAACTCGCGCAACTCACGGTCCCGGCCCACGAACGGTCCGACGACGACGGGCATGCCGCCATTGTGCTGCGTACTCACGCGTGCCGGGCGGACCCTCGCACGACCGGCTCGGTGTGGGAGTCCAGCAGGCTGAGCAACGCGTGGAACCCGCGCTTCCAGCCTTCGGAGGTACGCCGTGCGGCGGCGTACTCCTGCGTGAGGCGCTCGCGGTGCTGCTGGTCGATGGTGTGGGCGACGTCGGCGGTGATGGGGTACATGGCGATTCCTGACGGTTGGCGGTGACTGACAACCTCGAGACTGCTCATCTGAGGTAGTGCGCCACATCGGGCGATTGCCCTATCTCCTGCGCCGAATGTCTTAGACCCGTCGGTAGAGTCGGCGGCACGGTTTCGCCCGCCCTGTCCGGCCCAGCCCCGCAATGTCCAGGAGTCCTCCACCCCGTGTTCGTCAAGAGCCTCACCCTGAAGGGCTTCAAGTCCTTCGCCTCGGCGACCTCGATGCGCCTGGAGCCCGGGATCACCTGCATCGTCGGGCCCAACGGCTCCGGCAAGTCCAACGTCGTCGACGCGCTCGCGTGGGTGATGGGCGAGCAGGGCGCGAAGACCCTGCGCGGCGGGAAGATGGAGGACGTCATCTTCGCCGGTACGCCGGGGCGTCCCGCGCTCGGTCGCGCGGAGGTCACCCTCACCATCGACAACACCGACGGCGCCCTGCCGATCGACTACACCGAGGTGACGATCAGCCGCACCATGTTCCGCAGCGGCGGGTCGGAGTACGCGATCAACGGCACCAACTGTCGGCTGCTGGACGTGCAGGAGCTGCTGTCCGACTCCGGCATCGGCCGGGAGATGCATGTCATCGTGGGCCAGGGTCAGCTCGACGCCGTGCTGCGTGCGACGCCGGAGGAGCGCCGCGGCTTCATCGAGGAGGCCGCCGGCGTCCTGAAGCACCGCAAGCGCAAGGAACGCGCGTTGCGCAAGCTGGAGACGATGGAAGCCAACCTGCACCGGGTCGGCGACCTCACCACCGAGATCCGGCGCCAGCTCGGACCGCTCGGCCGGCAGGCCGAGACCGCCCGCAAGGCCGCCACCATCCAGGCCGACGTACGCGACGCCCGGCTGCGGCTGCTGGCCGACGACCTGGTGCAGCTGACGAGCGCCCTGGAGCAGGACATCGCCGACGAGGAGGCCATGCTCGCCCGTCAGCGGCGGGCCCAGGCCGCTCTCGACGGCGGAGAGGCCCGACTGGCGCAGGTCGAGGAGCAGGCCCGCGCAGCGGCGCCCGCGCTCACGACCGCGCAGGAGCAGTGGTTCGGCCTGTCGTCGCTGGCCGAGCGCATCCGGGCGACGGAGACGCTCGCGGCGCAACGGGTCCGGCTCCTGGCCGAGGCCGAGGAGCACGAGCAGGGCAGCACCGGGCGCGACCCGGAGCAGCTGCGCGCCCAGGCCGCCAAGGAGCGCGCCCGACACGAGGATCTGCTGGCGCAGGTGAGCGCGGCCGACGAGGCGCTCGCAGCCGCCGTCGCGCGCCGGGAGGCCGCCGAGGGCGCCCACCAGGACGAGCAGCAACGCGTCGCCCGGCTGCTGCGTGCCGCCGCGGACCGCCGTGAAGGCCTGGCCAAACTCGAGGGTCAGGTGGCTGCCCGGCGCAGCCGCATCGAGGCGGCGCAGGCGGAGATCGGCCGGCTGGAGGCCGGCGCCGAGGAGATCGAACTGCGCGCGACGCGGGCCGAGCGCGAGTTCGCCGCGCTGGAGTCCGGACTCGCCGAGGACGAAGAGGGCGAGCAGGGTCTGGACGCACAGCACGAGCGTGCCGAGGCGGAGCTCGCGCAGGCGCAGGCGGCGCTGGACGAGGCGACCCAGGACGAGCGGACCGCCGAGCAGGAGCGCTCCGGGCTGCACTCGCGACTGGAGGCGCTCGAGCTCGGGCTGCGGCGCGGTGACGGTGCCGCGCATCTGCTCTCGTGGGGTGAGCAGCACGGTGTCCGCGGGTCCGTCGCGTCCCTGGTCCAGGTCGAATCAGGGCGCGAGGTCGCTGTCGCCGCGGCGCTGGGCTGGGCTGCCGACGCCGTGGTCGTGGCCGACCACGAGGAGGCGGCCGCCGCGCTGCAGGAGTTGCGCGAGGCGGACGCCGGCCGCGCAGGGATCCTCGTGGCGCATTCGACCAACGACCGCTGGCGGATGGGGGAGAGCGGGCCCGACACCTCGTGGGCGTGCGACGTCGTCTCCGCACCGGACGAGCTGCGCCCGGTCGTCGATCAGCTGCTCGCAGGGGTGCTGCTGGTGGAGGACCCCGCAGCGGCCGCCGCCATGGTGGCCCGTGACTCCAAGGTCATCGCCGTCACCCGCGACGGCGACGTGTTCGCCGCCGATTTCGTGCGCGGCGGCTCGGCGGCCGCGCCCAGCACCCTGGAGATCCAGGCCGCGGTCGATGACACGAAGGAGCGGATGTCGCAGGCCGCGTCTCGCGGGGAGCGTGCACGCTTCGCCGCACAGGAGGCCCGCGCCCAGGTCGAGCAGCTCCGCGAGCAGGTCGACGCGGCCCTGGAGCGGCTGGGGGAGTCCGACGCCCGGATGGCCGCCGTGGCCGAGCAGCTGGGGCAGCTCGGCCAGACGCTGCGCTCGGCACGCAGCGAGCGCGAGCGTGGCGAGCGGTCGCTGGCCGCTGCACGGGAGTCGTTGGGCAGCAACGAGACCGAGCTGCAGGAGTTGCAGGAGCGGCTCGAGGCGGCGCACGCGGATCCGGGCGCGGAAGAGCCGGACGCCGACGACCAGCCCCGGCTCGCGGCCGAGGCGGCCGCCGCCCGGTCGGCGGAGACGGAGCACCGCCTCACGCTGCGCAGCCGGCAGGAGCAGGCCCGCGCGCTGGAGGGCCGGGCCGACGCCCTGGAGGCCACCGCACGCTCGGAGGTCGAAGCGCGCCGCAAGGCGCAGGAACGCCGCGAACGCCGCCGCCACGAGGCGTTGGTCGCCGCACAGGTGCGCGACGACGCCGGGCATCTGGCGCAGCGCACCGTCGAGGCGTTGGCCGTTGCCCAGGTGCGGCGCGACGAGGCACAGCAGCGACGTACGACGCTCGAGGAGGCCGTGCGCGCGGCACGCGAGGTGGTGACGGCAGCCGCCCAGGAGGTGCGCGAGCTGACCGACTCGGTGCACCGTGACGAGCTGGCCCGTGCCGAGCAGCGGCTCAAGGTGGAAGCCATGCAGACGCGCGCGGTCGAGGAGCACGGCATCGCCCCCGAGGCGCTCGTCGAGGAGTTCGGCCCGCACCTGCTGATCCCGCACGTGCCCGGTCCGGACGACGCACCCGACGACGCGCCCGAGCCCGTCGCGTTCGTGCGCGAGCACCAGGAGAAGCGGCTGCGGTCGGCGGAGCGCAAGCTGGCCCAGCTCGGCCGGGTCAACCCGCTGGCGCTGGAGGAGTTCGCGGCGCTGGAGGAGCGGCACACCTTCCTGACCACCCAGCTGGACGACCTCACCCGGTCCAAGAAGGACCTGCTCGACATCGTCCGCGAGGTCGACGAGCGCGTGGAGCGGGTCTTCGCCGAGGCGTTCGCCGATACGGCACGCGAGTTCGAGGGCGTCTTCGACCGGCTCTTCCCCGGCGGTGAAGGGCGCCTGACGCTGACCGAACCGGGCGACATGCTCACCACGGGCATCGAGGTCGAGGCCCGTCCGCCCGGCAAGAAGATCAAGCGGTTGTCGCTGCTCTCCGGTGGCGAGCGGTCGCTGGTGGCGGTGGCGCTGCTGGTGTCGATCTTCAAGGCGCGGCCGAGCCCGTTCTACATCATGGACGAGGTCGAGGCCGCTCTGGACGACGCCAACCTGGGGCGCCTGATCACCCTCTTCCAGGAGCTGCGCGACTCCAGCCAGCTCATTGTGATCACCCACCAGAAGCGCACCATGGAGGTCGCCGACGCGCTGTACGGCGTGTCGATGCGCGGCGACGGCATCACCACCGTCGTCTCGCAACGGCTGCGGGACGTCGCGCCGGAGGCGATGGGCGCTCCGGCCCCCGCGCGGAAGACGGAAGAGGAGCTCACGCCCGCGCGCTGACGCGCGCTTGCGCCGGGATCAGTCGACGAGCGCGGCGTACACCAGCTGGCGCAGCTCGGTGCGCAGCGGATAGCCGTTCGAGGGCATCTGCTGGGTCATGAAGACGGTGGTGAGGTCCTCGGCGGGGTCGACCCAGAAGACCGTCGACGCCATGCCGCCCCAGCCGTATTCGCCCGGCGACGTCGGGTAACCGGCTGCCGTCGGGTCCAGCATCACGCTGAAGCCCAGGCCGAAACCCACTCCGTTGAACGGCGTCTCGGCGTAGAGCGGGATGCCGAAGGAACCCAGGTCGGCGCCGCCCGGTAGGTGGTTGGTGGCCATGAAGTCGACCGTCCGGTTGCCGAGGAGGCGCACGCCGTCCAGCTCACCGCGCCCGAGCAGCATCCGGGCGAAGCGGGTGTAGTCGTCCATGGACGAGACCAGCCCGCCGCCGCCGGACAGGTAGGTCGGCGGTTTCAGCGCCGCGGCCCCGAGCGCGTCCAGCGGCGTCGGGGCGCTGCCGCCGGCCCCGTGGTACAGCGTCGCGAGCCGGTCGGCGTCCACCGCGTGGAACGCGGTCTCGTCCATCGCGAGCGGCTCGAAGATCTCGGTGCGGAAGAACTCGTCCAGTGATGTCCCGGACACGACCTCGACCACCCGCCCCAGCACGTCGGTGGCGACCGAGTAGTTCCAGCTGGTGCCGGGGTCGAAGCGCAGCGGGAACGCGCCCATCGCATCGGTGGCCTCGGCCAGGTCCATGCCGGCGGGCACGCCGATCTCGAAACCGGCCGTGCGCATCACCTCATCGGTCGGGTGCACCCGCAGGAAGCCGTATGTCAGCCCTGCCGTGTGGGTGAGCAGATGGCGCACCCGCATCGGACCGGCGGCGGGCCGGGTGACTGCGGCAGCAGCCTGGCCGCCGACGTAGACCCGCTGATCGGCGTATGCCGGGAGGTAGGCGGCGACCGGGTCGTCCAGGCGCAGCAGGCCCCGCTCGACCAGCATCATCGCCGCCACGGAGGTGACCGGCTTGGTCATCGAGTAGATCCGGTAGAGCGTGTCGGCCGTGGTGGGCGAGCTGCTCGCGATGTCGCGCATCCCGCCGTACGCCGAGTAGGCGACCTCCCCGTGTCGCACGACCTGCACGTGGTAACAGGGCAGATGGCCCCGGTCGACGTACCCCTGCAGGTGCTCGTCGAGACGGCTGAGGCGGCTCGCGTCGAAGCCGGCGGCGGCGGACCTGTAGTGATCTTGGACACCCATGGGGCACATCGTGGCACCCGCCCTCGCGGGAAACCGCCGCGGGCGGCTCTGCGCACAGTGACCGCGCGTGTCGGTAATAGGGAACTCACAGCCGCAACCCGCAGAATAGAGGGCATGTTGTGGCTCGTGGGTGCCCTGTTGCTCTGTCTCGTCCTCGCCGGCGTCGTCGTCGGCCTCGTTGCCGTCCCCGCCCGCCGTGAAGGTCGCCAGGTGCTGACCGAACGAGGCGAGCAGATGCTCACCTCCGTCACCGACCGCGGGCGTGACAAACGGGCGAAGGGCGACGACGTCGAGCAGGGCAGCGAGGCGTCGGGAGCGCATAGCGCCTCCTGAGACCGACCCGCCCCGACGGGCGGTGGTCTCGAGCACCCTGTCGCGTTTGCGAGGATGGGGCGGTGGACAGTCTCTGGGAGATCCTCACCGTCATCACCGTCGTCGTGCTGGGCGGGCTCGGCCTGCTCGTCGCCTTCGTGCGGGGCAGCGCGTCGCGCCGCCGTACGGCGGCTCCGCCCGCGCCGCCGCGCGAGGAGAAGGTGCGCGGCGCCAACACCTACCAGGCGGGCAGCACCGCCAGGATCGACACCAGCAAGACCGCTGAACCGCCCGCACCACCGACCACCCCGCGGCCCACGCCCGAACCCGAACCGGTCGTCGTTGCGCCCCCGGTCGAGCCCGAACCGGCCGCTCCCGCCGAGGTCGCGATCGAGCGCCCCGAGTCGGCGCGCAACCGGATGGGCCGCCTGCGCTCGCGCCTCGCGGCCTCCAACAACGCGATGGGCAAGGGCCTGCTCGGCCTGCTGGCCGGCGGTCAGCTCGACGAAGCGGTCTGGGAAGAGGTCGAGGACACCCTGCTCGGCGCCGATCTCGGGGTCGAGGCCACCACGGAGCTCGTGGACGCGCTCAAGAGACGGGTGCAGGTCGAGGGCAGTGCGACCCCCGAACAGCTCGAGGGCTGGCTGCATGAGGAGCTGCTGAAACTCGTCGATCCGACGATGGACCGGCGGATCGCGGCCACCCGGGTGGGCGACCGGCCGGCGTGCGTGATGGTCGTGGGCGTCAACGGCACCGGCAAGACCACATCCGTGGGCAAGCTCGCGCGGGTGCTCGTCGCCGAGGACAAGGACGTCGTCCTGGGTGCCGCCGACACCTTCCGTGCGGCGGCCGCGGACCAGCTGCAGACCTGGGGCGAGCGGGTCGGCGTGCCCACCGTGCGCTCGGACCGTGAGGGGGCCGACCCCGCCGCCGTGGCCTTCGACGCGGTCAAGGACGCCGCGGACGTCGAGGCGGACGTGGTGATCATCGACACCGCCGGGCGGCTGCACAACAAGGTCGGCCTGATGGACGAGCTGTCGAAGGTCAAGCGCGTCATCGAGAAGCAGAGCGCGATCGACGAGTGTCTGCTGGTGCTCGACGCCACGACCGGGCAGAACGGTCTGCGACAGGCCGAGGTCTTCGCCCAGGCGGTCGACATCACCGGCGTCGTCCTCACCAAGCTCGACGGCACCGCCAAGGGCGGCATCGTCGTGCTGATCCAGCGTCAGCTGGGCGTGCCGGTCAAGCTGGTCGGACTCGGGGAAGGGCCGGACGACCTGGCGCCGTTCGACCCGGTGGCATTTGTGGACGCCATCCTCGACTGACGCGCTCTCCGCACACGGATGGGGTCATTGCGCGCTCGATAGGGCGCGCGACGACCCCACTTGTTAGCTGTGCAGCGCCCGCGCCAGGTCCTCGCGCAGGTCCTCGACGTCCTCCAGTCCCACCGACAGTCGGACCGTCGCCTCGCCGATGCCGACCGCGGCGCGCCCCTGCGGGCCGAGTTTGCGGTGGGTGGTGGTCGCAGGATGGGTGACCATCGACTTCGCGTCGCCGAGGTTGTTGGAGATGTCGATGATGCGCAACTCGTCCAGGAGCCCGAACGCCGCGACCTTCGCGGCGGCCGGGTCGTCGTCCTTGGTCGCCAGATCGAAGGTGACGATCGTGCCCCCGCCGTCCTGCTGGCGGCGGGCCAGGTCGTACTGCGGGTGTGAGGGCAGGAACGGGTAGCGCACCGACGCCACCTGCGGTCGGTCCTGCAGCCACTGCGCCAGGTCGGCGGCAGCAGCGCTCGCCGCTCGGACTCGCAGGTCGAGCGTTTCCAGGCCCTTGAGCAGCACCCAGGCGTTGAACGGGGACATGCTCGGCCCGGTGTTGCGGATCATGGTCTGCACCGGGCCGTCGATGTAGTCCTGGCTGCCGAGGATCGCCCCGCCCAGCACCCGGCCCTGCCCGTCGATGTGCTTGGTCGCGGAGTAGACCACCACGTCGACACCCATCGCGATCGGCCGCTGCAGCACCGGGGTGGCGAAGACGTTGTCGACGATCACGGTGGCGCCGGCCGCGTGCGCGAGCTCGCAGACGGCCGCGATGTCGATGATGTCGAGCATCGGGTTGGTGGGGGTCTCGAAGAACACCACGTCGGCGGGAGTGGCCAGGGCCCGCTCCCACTGAGCGAGGTCGTGGCCGTCGACATAGTCGGTGCGCACGCCCCACGTGGCCAGGATCTCCTCGAAGATCACGACCGTGGAGCCGAAGAGGGCTCGCGCGGAAACGATCCGCGAGCCCTGCTTCACCAGAGCGGCCAGCGAGGTGAACACGGCCGACATTCCGGTCGCCGTCGCGTAGCAGGCGGGTGCGCCTTCGATCAGGCGCAGCCGCTCCTCGAAGGTGGACACCGTCGGGTTGCCGTAGCGGCTGTAGATGAACCGGTCCAGGTCGCCGGCGAACGCGGCTTCGGCATCGGCCGCCCGGTCGTAGACGTAGCCCTGGGTGAGGAACAGCGCCTCGGAGGTCTCATCGAATCCGGTGCGCTCCTGGCCGCCGCGGACGGCGTACGTCGCGGGGCGCAATCCTTCGGGCAGCGCTGGCTTGGGTCGTGGCTCACTCATGGATCAGGATTGTTTCCAGGGCAGTCCGGCCGCGCGCCACCCACCGCCGCCGCGGTGCCCCGCGTCGTCCAGGCCGCCCTCGAACCCCTCGAGCACGTTGTACGCCGGCCCGAGGCCCGCCGCTGTCGCGGCCTTGGCGGCACTGATCGAGCGCTGCCCGCTGCGGCACAGGAAGACCACCGGTCGTCCGTCGCCGGGGGTGACGCCGGCTTCGCGCACGTCGTCGACGAAGTGCGGGTTCGACGATCCGTCGGGGAAGCTCACCCACTCCACGAACTCGGTCTCCCGGCCCAGGCACGTGATGTCCGGGACACCTACATAGGCCCACTCGGCGGTGGTGCGGACGTCGACGAGAACGGCGTCGTCGTGCGCGGCGAGCAGCTCCCACGCCTGCTGAGGCGTCAGATCGCCGGCGTACCCCTCGGTCATGCGTTCTGCACCGAGCCGTCGGCGGGCGTCGGCAGGACGACGGCCTGCCCGGTGACGACCCGCGTCCCGTCGTAGGTGAGCGCCGGGGATCCGTGCAGCACGTAGCCCTCGTCGAGGGCGGTGCTCACCCGCTCGCAGAAGGCTTGGTCGTCGGTGCCGGTGATGAACCTGTAACGAAGGCGCGGTGTCTCGCTCATGGATCCATCATCACCCACCTGTTGCGTGGCGTGCGGCCCGTGGTCGTCCAGCGGACAGCGTGCTCACTGCCTGAAGCGCTCACTTCGACGGTGAAATCTGACCTGGTCCAGGTGCAGGATCTCGTTGGTGGGCCCGGGGTAGCGCGGTGCTGCCGTGGGTTCGGGGCTGTCGGGTGGGGTGGCGACGGTGGGTTCGATGGGGTGCCCGTGGCGGGTGGCGAATCGGAACCGTCCGGGTCTGTCGGGCGCGGGGTGGATGGTGAAGTCGCCGGTGTGGTGTCGGTCGTGGTGGTGGGGGCACAGGCTGATCAGGTTGGCCATGTTGGTGGGTCCGCCGTCGGCCCAGTGGACGATGTGGTGGCATTCCAGGTGGTGGATCGCCAGGCAGCCGGGGTAGGCGCAGCCGCGGTCGCGGTCTTCGACCAGGCGTCGGGTGCGGCGCGGGACGATGCGGTGGGCGCGTCCGACGTTGACGGGGGTGCCGCCGGTTTCCCAGACGGGTTGGAGCACCCCGTCGCAGGTCCACTTCCTCAGGAGGTGCGGTGGTAGGGCGCCGCGTGTGGTCAGCCAGCCTTGGCCGGTGGTGTCCAGGTGCAGGTAGATCCGGAACTTCTCGGCCCGCCCGGCGGTGGTGACGGTCCCTGCGTCCAGGGAGCGGGAGGCGATTTGGGCCATGGCGTCGGCCATCCGCACCCGCCGCCCGTCGTCTTTCGTGTTGGTGGTGGCGAGGAAGAGGGTGTCTTTGGCCTCTGCGAGGGCTTGTTGGACCAGGGCTCCGATGTCGGCGGGTACGGAGTAGGTCAGGTGGAACCGGTCGTGGTCGCACCACATCGATAGTTCCGCCGGTTGCGCCGCGACCGAGAACGGGTCTGGTGGGGCCGGCGGGGTGTCCGCCTCGTCGGTGGTGGTGGCGAAGTCGTATTTGACCAGTGCCCGGCGCAACTGCGGGACGGTGGCGTGCACCGCCAGGTCAACTACGACCTGGTCGTACCCGACCGGGGTGTGCGCGGCGACCACGGCGGCCTGACCCAGCGAGAGTCGCCCGGCGTGCACCTCCCGGGACAGGGCCGGTAGCTCGGCGGACCGGGCCGCGATCCGGACCAGGTCCCGGGCGGTGGCGGGGGAGACCCCGGCGAAGCAGGTCAACCAGTGTTCGGGGGACCGGATCCCGCCGATCGCCCACGACTCAGTGCGCACCAGGTCGCTGACCAGGTCGATCAGATCGGCGTGCGCGGCGTTCAACCGCCCACAGATCAGGCTCACCCGAGCGAGCGGATCAGTGGTCGAACCATGCTCCGGCACAACGAGACTCGAGCTGTCAGTGACAACTGCGAGGCCCGGTGTCGAACTCATGTATGAAGTCAACCACCCGCCACCGACAGCCCCTGAACGCAAGAGAAGGGACCGCGCCGGTGGCGCGGTCCCTTCCCTGGTCTGCGAGCTAGATCCCGCTGCGGACGGCGCGGGTCACGGGTGGGCCAGGTACTCGCTGGCCACCCAGCCGGTCAGCTTCTTCGAGCCGTTGTATCCGTAGCCGTAGACCCAGTAGTGGCCGCCTCCGGAGCGACCGGAGGAGCTGCAGTAGTGGAAGAGGGTGCCGCGCTTCACCTGTCCGACCGTGCCCGAGCTGGTGCTCGGGCTGCGGTGCACCTTCAGCCAGTCCGCGGTCTGCACGGCGCCGTAGCTGTCGATCGAGCAGCTGTAGCTGGCGGTCGCTGCGTGGGCCTGCGCGATCGGGACCGACAGCGGCAAGGTTGCCAGTGCGCCGGTGGCGAGGACGAGGGTGAGTGCCTTCTTCATCTGATGCTCCTTGGGGTAGGGGTCGTGCGACGGGCGGGTGAGGTCACGAGATCCTCACGGCCCGTACGGTCCGAGCTCGATGGAGTTGATGGGGGTCAGGTAGACGTTGTTCCAGGACGCGCCCTTGGCGTGCGACTCGCCCCAGTTGCCGAGGCCGGAGTTGCAGCTCTTGCCGTTGTAACCGGTGCAGAACGCCAGGCCGGCGTTGTACTGGTTGTTGAGCACGTAGTGGTAACCGACCTGATTGCTGAGGTTGTCCGTGCCGTAGTGGTAGTACCGCAGTGACGGGTGGTCGCCGTTCCAGCCGGCGTTCTGGGGATAGATGCACACGTAGCCGTAGGCGCAGCCGTGCACGGTGCTGCCCGCGGCGTGGGCGGGGGCGACGCCGGCGAAACCCAGCGCGCCGAGGCCCAGCGCCGAGACTGCTGCGATGCGTTTGTACATGAGCCGTTCTCCGATCTGTGAGGGGTGTGCGGGGTGGTGAAGGGGTGGCGTCACCACATCCGGACGGCGCCCCAGAAGGTGTCGCCGGTGGTGACGCTGGTGATGCCGTCGTGGTCGCCGGACTGGTAGGCGTTCATCTGCTTGCCGTTGCCCATGTAGATCGCGACGTGCTCGCCGGCGTTCTGGCCGTACCAGAGGATGTCTCCGGGCTTGAGCTGCGACAGGTAGTTGTCGACCTGGCCCGACCCGCCGTGGCTGGCAGCGTTGATGACGGCCTTGTGCGGGAGGGCGAGCGCCTTGGACCACTGGCCCCACGTGTAGCCGTCGAGCGCGTCCACCCCGGTGGCCTGGTAGTAGGCCCATCGCACGAGGCCGGAGCAGTCGAATCCGTCGACGTGGCAGTCGTTCGGAGCGCCGTTGCTCGGGTCGCACGAGCCGTAGGTCGGGCCGGGGGTCGAGCCGTGGCCGCCGTCCCAGGCGTAGATGCTGTATTTGTACATCGAGTCGCTGGTCACGGTGACCCGGCAGGCCTGCTGCATCATCTTCAGCGTCAGACCGGGGAGCCCGGTGTACGCCGTACCGCACGCGCTGCCGTTGGTGTTGGCGCCGCCGTTGCTCGGCGGGGAGGGCGGCGTCGGGTTGGTGGAGCCGCTGCCGCAGGACGGCAGGTTGACCCAGTAGTCCTGTGAACCGGTGAAGTACACCGCCGGCACGTATCCCGTGGCGCCGTTGTCATCGCCGATGGTCTTGGCCCAGCTCGAGGAGCTGTAGCCGCCGACGGTGGCGGTGGAGCCGTTCACCCGGCAGTAGAACCAGTTGGCCGAACCGCCGGTGTGCAGGTGGTCGACCACGCCGGAGGACGTCGAGGTCGAGCCGTAGAGCGGCACCCCGCCGGACGGCACCCAGACCGGGCAGTAGTACGCGGTCCCGCCCGAGGGGTTGTGACCGAGCGTGCAGCTGTCGTCCGAGGGCGGCGGCGCGGGCGTCGAGCACGCGGGCATCCCTGCCCAGTAGTTCTGCGAGCCGGTGAAGTACACCGCCGGGACGTATCCCGTGGCGCCGTGATCGTCGCCGATGGTCTTGGCCCAGTCGGAGGAGGTGTACCCACCGACCGTGATCGAAGAGCCCTTCTGCTCGCAGAAGAACCAGTTGCCGGTGCCCGCGGTGTTCAGGTGGTCCACGACCCCCGATCCGGACGAGGTCGATGCGTAGACCGGCGTTCCGCCGGAGGGCGTCCAGATGCCGCAGTACGACACCGTCGTGCCCGACTTGTTGGTGCCGGAGTGACAGGAACTGCCCGACGAGCCGGTCCCGCCCGAGCAGCTCGGCAGTCCGGCCCAGTAGTTCTCACTGCCGCTGAAGTAGACAGCGGGCACGTAGCCGATGGCGCCGTTGTCGTCGCCGACGGAGCGGGCCCAGCTCGTGGACTTGTACCCGGAGGCGGTCGCGGTGCCGCCTGAGGTCGAGCAGTAGAACCAGTTCGCCGTTCCTCCGCTGTGCAGGTGGTCGATGACCGAGGAGCCCTGCGACGTGCTGGAGTAGACGGGGATCCCGCCCGAGGGCACCCAGACCCCGCAGTAGTAGACGCTCTGGCCCGATGCGTTGTGCCCTGCGGTGCACCCGTCGGCGGCGTGCGCCGGGGTGGACCATCCGAGGGACAACGTCGCGACCGAGGTGAGGAGCAGTCCGAGGAGGACGGTCAGGATCCTCGGTCGCGTGGTGACTCCGGGGTGGAGCCGATCTTCTTTCATGGTGTGCCGCCTTCGCAGTCCCGGTCGCTGGTGGGGAGGAGCGCGGGCAGCACATCAGCAGCGGTCGGCTACCGGATGGACGCGTCGGACATTCTCGGACGTTCGAGATAGGGGAGCCCTGGGAGCGGCGCGTGCGATGCGGCGTTCGCCACGACATTGGCCGGCACCCATCCCCAGCCGCCGTCGGAGTCGTAGGCGATGTCGGCCTGGGTGTAGAGCCATATCTGAGCCACCGGCGCGCCCGAGTCGCCTGCATCCGCACTCCCGTGCGTCTGCCCGAGGAACCAGTTGTTGCCGGCGTGCAGGAAGCCGGTGCGGCACGAGCGGGCGTTCGGTTCGGCGTACGTGTGGGTGCCTGCCCACGTGCAGCACACGCAGGCTTGGACGACGACGGGACCGGTACCGCTGTCCGCTCGGTGACGCTCTGGCAGCAGCACCGGAACGGTGTGCAGTCCTCTCGCACGCCGGCTGCGGACCCGGGCGTTCTCCGTGGGCAGCTGCAGATCCTCGTCCGCGCGGATGCGACGGGTCAGGACGCCGTCGAAGAGGCGGTCGAGCGCGAGCGCCCATTCGTGCGCCTCCCGCGGGGTGGCGCCGAGGGCCAGGACGAGGGTGTCGAGCCGGTCCGCCGGCGGCAACGACGTCCCGGCGAGATAGCCGTGCAGAGAGGACCGGGGGATGCCGGTCGTCCGGACGAGGCTGTCCAGACCGATGCGCTGCCGCGATGCCCCTGCTGCGGCGCGGCGTCGCAAGTGGTCCAGTGCGAGGACGAAATCTGCTTGATTGCAGATCGATTCGGGCCGCGGTGTAGTGCAGCTCGTGGCGTGTCCGGTCACTCGAAACCCCCGAGAATTCAATGGTTTTCCCGTGCAATGGATCGAGAATGTACGCGCGCCACCTTGAGATCTGAGGAATCTGCCCCGGCCGATCTCGCAGAGCGATACGGGTCGACGCATGCGCGCGCCCCGGGCGCGACCACGAATCGGCGGTCGGGTGTACATACTGAGATGTATGGCTGATCAATACACCGTGACCGACCCGACCAAGATGTATGCCGACATCGATACGACCGCGCAGTATCAGGACGGTCCGGGTCTCGATGCCGACCTGGACAACCCGGCTGACCTCGGTGAGGAGACCTACCGCGGCAGCGGTCGGCTGCGGGACCGCAAGGCCCTGGTCACCGGGGGTGACTCGGGCATCGGCGCAGCGACGGTCATCGCATTCGCCCGCGAGGGTGCGGACGTCGTCATCTCCTACCTTCCCGAGGAAGAGAAGGATGCTCAGCGCATCAAGTCTCTGGTGGAGCAGGCCGGTCGCAAGGCGGTACTCGCTCCCGGTGACCTGACCGACGAGCGCTACTGCACCTCACTGGTGGAGACCACCGTCCGGGAGCTGGGTGGGATCGACATCGTGGTGTCCAACGGTGGCCGCCAGCAGCATGTCGAGGACCTGGCCGACCTCAGCTACGAGCAGTTCGACGACACCTTCAAGACCAACGTCTATGCGCTGTTCTGGATCGTGAAGGCGGCCCTGCCCCACCTGCAGCCTGGCTCGGCGATCATCGGCACCTCGTCGATCCAGGCCTATCAGCCCTCGCCGAACCTGCTCGACTACGCCACCACGAAGGCTGCGATCAACACATTCTGCAAGGGCTTGGCCCAGCAGGTGGGACCGAAGGGGATCCGTGTGAACGTCGTGGCGCCCGGCCCGGTCTGGACGCCGCTGCAGACTGCGGGCGGTCAACCGCAGGAGGAGCTGCCGGAGTTCGGCCAGTCGACGCCGCTCGGTCGGGCGGGTCAGCCGGCGGACCTCGCGCCCGCCTTCGTGTACCTGGCCTCCGCAGAGTCCAGCTTCGTGTCGGGGGAGACCCTGCACGTCAACGGCGGCATGCCCACACCGTGACCGCTCCCCATTGGATGAACGGTGGGGTTCAGGCGGTCTGGCACGGGGGCGACCCCGTGCCCGGACCGCTCGACGGGCGTGATGACGCCGGGTACGCCGATCTGCGCGACTACGCCTCGATCGGCGACGGCCGCACGATCGCGCTCATCGCCCGCGACGGCTGTATCGACTGGCTGCCGCTGCCCAATCTGGACTCGGCGCCGCCCTTCGCCGCGCTGCTCGATGCCGAGAACGGCGGGCGGATCGCCTTGGCGCCTGTGGAGCCCGCCACCATCGAACGCCGCTACGTGCCGGGCACCAACGTGTTGGAGACGACCTACACCACCGCGAGCGGTCGCGCCCGGGTGACCGACTCGCTCAACACCGGGCTCGCCGGCCGGCTGCCCTGGTGCGAGCTCGGGCGCAGGATCGATGGCTTGGAGGGCAGTGTGCTGTTGCGGGCGCACGTCGTGCCCGGCACCTGCCTCAACACGGCCTCGCCCTGGGTCTACGACTCGGTGCACGGCAAGGTGCTGCGGCTCGATGGGCTGACCATGGCGGTGCGCACGCTCGCGGAGGAGTCGGTGGAGGTGACCACGAGCTCGATCGCGGTGGACTACCGCACGAGTCCCGGCTCGCGGCACCTGCTCGGCCTGACCAGCACCGACAGCGAACCGCTCTACCTGCCCACCCCGCAGGACATCGACGACGGCGTGGACCGCACGATCGCGAACTGGCGCACGTGGAGCGATGCGTTCGGGTGGGACGGCCCGTGGCAGGAGGAGGTGCAGCGCAGCGCCCTGATGCTCAAACAGCTGATCTTCGCGCCGACGGGCGCGCTCGCTGCGGCCGCGACCACGTCGCTGCCGGAGTCGCTGACGAAGGACAAGAACTGGGACTACCGCTACTCCTGGGTGCGCGATACGGCGTTCTCGCTGACGGCGCTCTTCCGCTTCGGCGTGCGCGAGGAGACCCACGGTGCCATCAGCTGGATGCTGCGGATTCTGCGCGAGCAGGGGTCACAGCCGCAGGTGCTGCAGCGACTGGACGGCGCCCAGCACCAGGATGAGCTGCACACCTACGACGTCCCCGGTTGGCGCGGCGTGGGGCCGGTGCGGTCCGGCAACCAGGCCGAGACTCAGTTGCAGCTCGGCATCTACGGCGACATCTTCAGCATCGTGCAGCTCTACGTCGACAACGGGAACGTGCTGGACGAGGGCACCGGCCGGCTGCTGACCACGGTCGCCGATCTCGCGTGCGACCAGTGGCGCAGCCCCGATTCCGGCATGTGGGAGCTGCCGGAGGAACGGCACTACACGACCTCCAAACTCGGTTGCTGGCAGGCGCTCGAGCACGCGGCGCACATGGCCGACATCGGTCAGATCCCCGGCAGCGTCGACCGGTGGCGCCACGAGGCCGACGCGATCGGGGAGTGGGTGGAGCAGCACTGCTGGAACGAGGAGCTCGGCGCGTACGAGTGGTATCCCGGCAGCGGCACCCTCGACGCCTCGATCCTGCTGCACGCGATCAGCGGATTCGACCGCGGCGAGCGGATGTCACGCACTCTCGACGTGCTGGAGAAGCACCTGAGTGACGGGCCCTACCTCTATCGGTTCACCGGCGCCGCCGAGGAGGAGCTCACCTTCACGGCATGCTCGTTCTGGAGGGTCTCGGCGCTGGCGCTGGTGGGACGCGTCGACGAGGCGCGCGACCTGATGGAGGAGCTGGTCGGCAGCCTGAACGACGTCGGCCTGCTCTCGGAGATGATCGATGCCCGCACCGGGGCCTTCGGTGGCAACCTGCCGCAGGCGTTGTCGCACCTGGCTCTGATCAACGCGGCCATCACGGTGCACAGTGAGGAAGAGGGTCGCCAGCAGGATCCGTTGGACGACGGCGACGGCTGATCGGCTGGTGAGGCGACGATCGGCGCGGTGCGGTTACCCCCCTAGGGGCGGTGCGGCCGGTCGGATGTCCTGGCACCGTTGAACTCGTAGTGAGGACGGTGCCACGACAGAGTTACTCAGCACGGGCCCGGCCGGGCCCCTGCGGCACGTCCACAACCGGCGAGGAGTCGTATGGACATGGGCGTGCCTGAGGACATCGAGGCCATCATCGGGATCTTGTTGGTCATGGGTGGATTGCCGTTCGCCATGCAGTGGCTGGACCAGGCGATGGACCAGCCGTCCACGACGCCGAGTCGGCGACGACATCGCGAGAACTCCTGGCGGGAGTAGAGGAGCACGAGCTGTCGACGATCTCGATCCTGACGGGTCGTGCACCGCGCGGCGTCCGCTGATCGCGGGAGAACCTCGCCCGCGCGCGTGGCGTGTGCGCAGAGATGGTTACGCAAAGGTAACCTCTGGTTCGCGACGCGTTCCCGGCCGGCCCGGGACGCTCCCTTTCCCGAATACGGGGGTCGGGGTCGAGCGCGCAGGCCACTTCGTCGATGAGGTATCCCAGAATGGATCGCGCCCCGCGCGCTGCACGAGGCCGCGAACGACGCACCCTCGTCGCCGCCGTCGTGCTCATCCTGGCCGCCGTCTCTTTGGCCGTGGTGGGTGTGATGTTGTGCGTTCTCGGTGTGGGCGAACGCTGGCGTCTCGTCATTGCCGCCGAATCATGTCTTGCGGCCGTGGGTGGGTTCATCCAGGCCGTTCGCGTTCGCAGCGACCGCCGAGCACGGAGTGTTCTCAACGGTTGAGCGGCGCGCCGCGTGATGAGTACTGCAGAAGAGCCAGGAGTGCCTGGCGCTGGCTCAGCCGTGGCCGAGAGTCTTCTTGTACCAATGGCCGCCGACGTAGTACTCCCAACCCCACACGTCGAGACTGTCCAGGATGCTCCAGCTGACCTTGCTGCTGCCGCTTGCGTGCAGCGTGTTGCCGTACTTGGTGCTTTCGTCTCCGGGAATGTTCGAAACATCGACCCAGGAACGGGCTGGGTACGCGCAGCTGTCGGTGATGTGGGCCGTGAAGCTGATGTTGCCCGGCCCGCCGGACTCCTTCAGGGAGCAACCGCCGCCTCCGGGGCCGGGCAGCGACGCGAGAGCGGGTGTGGACGAAGCAATCACTGCGGTGATCGCCACCGCGGTGGCGGCAGTCATCAACTGGTATTTCATAAGACCAATCCTTAGGGAGGGTGGCACAGGGTGGGATGTCGGTCGTGGCGCAATGTGCGGGCCATGACCTGCGCGGCTACTTAGTGGCCTTGGCTGAGAGGTAGATGGAATTGACGGGAGTGAAGTTGTACGGGTTCACGTATGTGTATGCCTTGACCAAGAAGCAGCTCCCGGTCCCGTTGTAGCCGGTGCACAGGTATGCGACAGCTCCGCCGGACTGGTTGTTGAAGAAGATCCGGTTGCCGGTGACGTTGGACAGGTTGTGTGCCCCGTAGTGGTAGTACGTGGTCGGAGTGCTGGATCCGTCGGTGTCACCTTTCTGGTAAAGGCAGGCGTACCCGTAGGGGCAGTGGGCATACGTTCCACCAGCGGGTGCGGCTGAGGCTGGCGACACCGATGCGGTGGAAGCGAAGACCAGGCACCCGGACGCCACCGCAGCAGAGGCAGCAGACAGCACACGTAATCTCACGATGATTCCTTTGCGGTAGAAGCGAACAGCGGAGCGAACCTTCGAGGCGGAACGAGTCAGCAGACCCTGATGGAGTTCACCGGTTCGTATCCACGACCGGAGAGCACCGGGTGGATGGTCTGACCGGTACCGGACCGGGTGTAGCTCGCCAGCGTCGAACCGCTGCCCCCGTAACCGGAGTACAGATGGGTGACTACCCCGCCGGTCTGGTTGTCGTTCTCGTAGCTGCCATAGCCGGAGGAGTCGACCCAGTTGTCGAGGTTGACCACTCCGCAGTAGGGGAACGCCAACTTGTAGAACCCGCCCGAAGACCGGGCGATGTAGGCGCACCAGTACCCGGTATTGCACTGACGGTTGCTGGAGGACTGGATGTTCGCCACCACGCTGGCGCCGATGGTTGTTCCGTTATAGGCGCCCGGTGAGACGTAGGTGGCCGAGGGTGCTGCCGCGGCCGATGCAACGGGGCTCTGCCACAGGCCGATACCGGTAACCGCCGCGACGGCGCTCACGCAGCAGGCAACGACACGTTTCTTCGTCATGTCTCTCATCTCATCGAACTCGGGCTGGGATCGACGTACGTCGATGCCGACAGGAAACACCCGGTAGGGATGACGGCAGGGTCAATCTGGACAACCCTGGACGGCTAGCGGCGTGGCCACTCCCACCGGATCCCGTGGCATCCGGCCGTTGGACTGGCGACGAACATGTGCGCTCCGTGGTGCAGGTCCAGGTCGAGCTCGCGCACCCGGTTCTCTGGGCTGTCGGGGTGCGTCAGGTAGATCTGTCGGACGTGCACCGGTAAGACCCGTTCGTCGAACTGCACCCGCAGTTCCAGTGGGGGACCTGCTGCGTCGAGCAGGCACCCGGTCTCGACCGCCGCCTCCCAGGTGGGTGTACCCGGTTCACCGAGCGCTGACCTGTAGTCCACCGCGTACTCGATGTGGTGGGTCTGACCGGCGCGAAGCCGTTGATCGAACCCGATCGGGAATGCCGCTACGTCGTTGCACACGACGGGCGCTGGGCCGGTGGTGCCGCATCCGGGCCCAGGGATCAACCGCAGCTGTGCCAGATCCAAATGAGGCGAAGGGGGCACGATCCGGAGAAGGAAGCGCGCGTCGTCCGTCTTCGCCACCACGCTTTGAACGATGTCGATGCGAAAGATGGACCGGTGCGCGTCCACATGCACCCGCTCGGAGTGCATCACCACCTGGACCTGTTCGCGACTGGTGCTGAGCGCCTCCTGCAGACCCGAGCGCCACACCGCGATATCTCCTGCCAGGCGCGTGGTGGCAGCTGAGGGTGCGCGCGAATGCGTGCCGCGCCACATCATCTCCACCCGATCACGCGCCTCGGCCAACATCCGCCATCGATTGGAGGGCAACCCCACCGCCGCCAAGATCCGGTCGAACTGCTCCGCCGGTGGCAACGATCGGCCGCGCACATAGGTGTGCAGAGTCGAACGGGGGATCCCGGCTCTACGCGATAGTCCCTCCAGGCTCAGACCAGCTCCACGACGGGCACCATCAAGGAAGTCGGCCAACTCCTGAACGGTGAAGATGGCCGCCGGGTCAGGAGACCCGCGCCCGTGGTCCACCGCCGACATCAACTCCTCCGATCTGTCCCGCGACAGTCCACCGGGACGAAGCCCGCCTGGAGCCGGACCCGGTTCTCCGGACACGGGTGGTGTGGTGATCATGCCGCCGGTGGGGCAGCTTTGTGAAGGTGTCCGAGGGCGACCCCGGGCACGTCGTGCTGGGGTCTCGGCACGCATCACCGGCCGGGAAAAGGGGCCCGCTAAGCAGCGGGATCTGTCATGGTGTCGCGGGTGTCCCGTAAGCAACAAGACTTGTCGGTGCCGGTGAGCGCGCTCCGAATCGCAGGCTTGGCCAACACCGGCAGCATCTTCCAGACGGGCCTGCAGGTGCGGGTCGTCGGCGACCTCGTCCATGCCTGGGTGCCCACCGGTTCGCGCTCCTCGCCGCCGCACTTCCACGGACGCGTGGACACGGGCAGCCGGCAGCCGTATATCCGGGGCACGGTGCGGGAGGCGTGGATGGAGGCCAACCTGCCGCGCCTGTGGTGGGGCCTGACGGTCTGGATGGTCCTCATCGCCGTCTTCGGGATCGTGACGCTGGCGCACGGGGACCGGGTGGGTCTCGCGCCGCTCCTGATCGGCATCTTCGGCGGCGTGGGGTTCGCCGGCCTCGCGGCCGTCTCATCGAGCCAGCGCGGGTCATGGTTCGACGACAAGTACGAGGAGCTGGACGACGAACTCACCCGGTGGGCCGCCACCTCGTCGTGACCACAGCGCGTCCAGCCACTTCGGGCGTAGCCGCTGACGCCGCCGTTGACGCGAGTCGACGGGTGTGTGACGGTCACGAGACCCCGATCGGTGGGGTGGGTTGCATGGAGGGAGAGGCAGATGACCGACCGGCATCCTGAAGTGAGCCCGTTCCGCTTCGGCGTCGTGACGCCGTTCGGGCCCGACGTCGCGGGCTGGACCGAGACGGTCCGCCGCATCGCCGGCCAGGGCTACTCGACAGTGCTGATGCCCGACTTCCCACGCCTGCAACCCGCCCCGGCGGCCGCGCTCGCGGTCGCTGCGACCGTCGCCGACGTGCGGGTGGGCACCTGGGTGTACGCCGCCCCGCTGCGTCGGCCGTGGCTGACAGCGTGGGAAGCCCACTCGCTGACCCTGCTCACCGCGGGCCGCTTCGAGATGGGCATCGGCGCAGGACGACCGGGCATCGAGGAGGAGCTGCGCGAGCGCGACCTGCACGTGCCGTCGCCCGGTGAACGTCTGCAGCAGATTCGCGAGACGGTCGCCGCGCTGCGCGAGCTGGACGGTGCGGACGCACACACGCCGGTCGTGACGGCGGTGACCGGGCCGAAGGCCCGCGCTCTGGCAGCCGAGATCGCCGACACGGTGACCTTCGCCATGACGCCGACCGAATCGCGAGCCTCGGTCGAAGAACGAATCCGCAGCTTCGACAGCACGCGCAAGGTCGAGCTCTCGATGCACGTCCCGGTGGTCGGCGACAGCGTGTCGCCGTTCATGGCGCCCCCGGACATCGACACCGGATCGCTGCGGGAGACCGACTCGCTCTCCTGCCTGCCGCTCGATCCCGCCGCCGCGGCCGATGAGCTGCGTCGGCGGCGCGAGGAGCTCGGCGTCTCCTACATCGCCTTCGGAGCCGACGTCGCGGACACGTTCGCACCACTTGTCGCCGAACTCGCCGGCCGCTGATCGGGGCTCGCCGCGCCGAGGACGTCCGTACGCCGAGCACTCAGCGGGCGATGCGCTCCAGGTTGGTCCAGCCGGTCCAGCCGCGAGCCTGTAGCAACGCGAGCAGCGTTCGCGCGGCGGGGACCGCGTCCAGGAAGACGGAGTCAAGCAGGGCCGCCAGGTCACGCGGCACTCTGCCGGAGGTGCTCTCCGCACCGTCGGACGCGTCGTACCAGCCCTCCAGCGCGGCGACGAGTTGGTCCGCGATCGCCGGGAGGCGGGGGTCGGTCGCGTCCCAGTCGATGGTCGCCGCCATGTCGCGGTAGAGCTCGAGGGTGGCCGGATCGTCGAGCTGCTGGTTCTTCATGGCCATGTAGAACGGCATCTGTTCCGGCAGTTGCGCGGCGACGAGGATCCAGGCGTCGCGCTCGCCGGCCACGAACCGCTCGGCGAAGCCCAGCTCGTGCAGTCTCTCGAGGTAGGCGACCGCCTCGGCCGGGAGCGCGAGGCTGTCGCCCGCGGCGAGCTGGGCGATCCGCCGCAGGTGACGCTGCCGGTCGCGGATCTCGGCCCGCAGGCGGCGGCCGACGTCCGCCACCGCCGCGGCGAACGCCTCGTCATCGGCCGAGAGCAGCTCGCGCACCCTCGCGAGCGGGACGCCGGCGTCGGCGAGCGTACGGATCCTGATGAGCTCGACCACCGCGCCCGCGTCGTAGCGCCGGTATCCGGACGCGTCCCGCTCGGGCTCGGCGAGCAGCCCCGTCGCGTGGTAGTGCCGCACCGCCCGCACCGTCACACCGGCGTACGCCGCGAGCTCGCCGATCGTCAGCATGACCCTTCTCCTCATGTGCGTCCGACCGGTCAGGTGACCCTGCTGCGGTAGGTGCGCGTCGCCAGGACGACCGCGAGGAGCAGAAGGCCGCTGCACCAGGCGAGCGCGATCCAGACGTCGTGGCCGACCGGCTGCTCGGCGTACAGGTGACGGATGGTGTTCACGATCGAGGTGACCGGCTGATGTTCGGCGAACCACCGTACCGGGCGTGGCATCCCGGAGGTCGGCACGAACGCGGAGCTGACGAACGGCAGGAAGATGAGCGGGTAGGAGAACGCGCTCGCGCCGTCGACGGACTTCGCCGTGAGGCCGGGGATGACCGCGAGCCAGGTCAGGGCGAGCGTGAAGAGCACCAGGATGCCGGTGACGGCGAGCCATGCGCCGAGGCCCGCGCCGGAGCGGAAACCCATCGCGATCGCGACCAGGACCACGAGCACCACGGAGATCGCGTTGGCGACCAGCGAGGTGAGCACATGCGCCCAGAGCATCGCGGATCGACCCACCGGCATCGACTGGATCCGTTCGGCGATGCCGCTCGACACGTCGGTGAACACCCGCAGTGCGGTGTACGCGACGCCCGACGCGATGGTGATGAGCAGGATCCCCGGCAGGAGGTAGTCCACATAGCTGCCGCCGGTGTGGATCGCCCCGCCGAAGACGTAGACGAAGAGCAGCAGCATGGCGATCGGGGTGATCGCGGTGGTGATGACCGTGTCGGGGCTGCGCAGCATGTGACGCAGCGAACGGCCCAGCAAAGCAACGGTGTTGGCGAACGAAGTCGTGTTCATGACTGGCTCCTCACGGACGCGTCGTCCCGGTGGCCGACGATGGACAGGAAGATCTCCTCGAGGGTCGGTTGCTTCTCGACGTATTCGACCTCGGCCGGTGGCAGCAGCGTCTTGAGCTCCGCGAGCGTGCCGTTCGCGATGATCCGGCCCTCGTGCAGGATGGCGATCCGATCGGCGAGGTGCTCGGCCTCGTCGAGGTACTGGGTGGTGAGCAGCACCGTGGTGCCCTGGCCGGCGAGTTCGCGCACGATCGCCCAGACGTCGAGCCTCGCCTGCGGGTCCAGGCCCGTGGTCGGCTCGTCCAGGAAGAGCACCTGCGGGTCGCCGATGAGGCTCATAGCGATGTCCAGGCGGCGGCGCATCCCGCCGGAGTAGGTCGACACGCGCCGAGTGGCGGCGTCCGTGAGGCCGAACCGTTCCAGCAGGTCGTCGGCGACGGCCCGTGGGTCCTTCATCCGGCGCAGCCGGGCGATCAGGACGAGATTCTCCCGGCCGGTCAGGATCTCGTCCACCGCAGCGAACTGCCCTGTGAGGCTGATGGATCGGCGTACGTCGGCCGCCTCGGCGCGGACGTCGTACCCGTTGACGGTGACAGCACCCTCGTCGGCCTTGAGCAGCGTCGACAGGATCCGCACGGTGGTTGTCTTGCCTGCTCCATTGGAGCCGAGCAGGGCGAAGACGGTCCCTACCGGGACGCTCAGATCGACGCCCCGGAGCACGTCATGGTCGTTGTAGGACTTGGTCAGCCCCGCGATCTCGATCGCTGTTCTCGTGGTCATGCGAGCACTGTGCAACCCTGACGCTGCGTCAAGGTCAAGCCGTCGCAGCATCGTGATGGTCGAGCTGCCCATTCCGACCTGGGTTAGCGTGTGCGGCGTGCTCGGACCGGCTCGTATCGCGTCATCGGGCCCGTGGGCATGGTCGTTCCTGATCGGGCTGTCCATCTCGATCGTGGTGAGCCTCGCGTGGTGCGCGCTGCTGGCCCGCATCCTGCACCGCCGACGTACCGGGGCCTGGAAGCCGCAGCCGGGCGGGCGTACGGCGGTGCAGCGTGCGTTTCGCCGCCACCCCGGCATCGCGCTGGCAGTCGTCACCGCGATCATCGCCGTCGCGTGCTGGGGCCCGCTGTGGCCGCCGGACCCGGCCTACCACCAGTGGCGTCTCGCGCACGGGACGGTCTACTTCACCCGGAAGGTCCGCGTCGACACGGGGCGGGAGACCGCCACCTACACCGTGGCGTCGATGGGCGACCAGAACTACGCCCTGGTCGCCAACTCCTCGCACCGGCACATCGTGTCCGGCGACTACCTGACGATGCGCTGCGAACGGGTCTCGCGACACGTCACCCCGTTCGCGTTCGAGTGCCGGGTCAGCGGCGACTCCCCGAACCCGGAGTTCGCGTCCGTCCTGCAGCAGAGCGGCATCACGCCCTGACACCACCCCCGCGGCCCACGTCCCGTCTCGAGCATCGAGACGGCTGTCTCGCGCAACGGTTCTTTAACACCGCGCCCCGAGTCGCAACACTCCCGTAACACGTTGTGCGTCCGGGTGAAACGCCGCTCCCGGACAGTGATGGCCCATGACGACCCTCTCATCACTGGCGACGGCCGATAAGCCGTTCATCGACAGCGGGAACACCGCGTGGGTGCTGGCCGCGGCCGCCCTCGTGCTGTTCATGACCCCCGGACTGGCGTTCTTCTACGGCGGCATGGTCCGCACCAAGAGCGTCCTCAACATGATGATGATGAGCTTCATCAGCATGGGCACGGTCGGCACCGTGTGGGTGCTCTGGGGCTACAGCGAGGCCTTCGGACCCGACCTGGGCGACAAGGGCCTGCTCGGCAATCCCTTCAAGGAGTTCGGACTGCACGGCGTCCTCAGCGCGATCTATGGATATACCCCCGCGTCCGGGGGCAACCCCGCCGCCGGCGGTATCCCCGGGTCGGCGTTCGTGGCGTTCCAGGTGGTCTTCGCGATCATCGCGGTGGCCCTGATCTCCGGCGCCATCGCCGACCGCGCGAAGTTCACCACCTGGACCGTGTTCACCGTCCTGTGGGCCACGCTCGTCTACTTCCCGGCAGCGCACTGGGTCTTCGCCTTCAGCGGGTACGCCGCCAAGACCGGCGGCTGGATCGCGAACGGCGGTGGATTCCTGCACGGGCACGGCGCGTACGACTTCGCCGGTGGCACTGCGATCCACATCAATGCCGGTGCGGCGGGCCTCGCCCTCGCACTCGTGCTCGGCAAGCGGATCGGCTTCGGCAAGGACCCGATGCGTCCGCACAACCTGACCCTGGTGATGCTCGGCGCGGGCATCCTGTGGTTCGGCTGGTTCGGTTTCAACGCCGGGTCCGCTCTCGGCGCCGGCACGCAGGCCGCCGGCGTCTGGGTCAACACGCTCGCCGCGACCTGCACGGCGATGCTCGGCTGGCTCATCGTGGAGAAGGTGCGCGACGGGCACCCGACCTCCCTGGGTGCCGCCTCCGGCGTCGTCGCCGGACTGGTGGCCATCACCCCGGCCTGCGCCACGGTCACCCCGGTCGGCGCCCTGATCGTGGGACTTGCCGCCGGCTCGATCTGCGCCTTCGCGGTCGGTCTGAAGTTCAAGCTCGGCTTCGACGACAGCCTCGACGTGGTCGGCGTGCACCTGGTCGGTGGTCTGGTCGGCACCCTGCTGATCGGCCTGCTCGCCAGCGTCAACAGCCCCACCGGTCTGGCCGGAATCAAGATGCAGGAGGGTCTCTTCTACGGGGGAGGTTTCCTGCAGCTGGGCGTCCAGGCGGCCGCCGCGATCAGCGTGATGATCTTCTCCTTCGTGGTCACCTACATCATCGGATTCGCCCTGGAGAAGACCATGGGCTTCCGGTTGCACGAGGATGACGAGGACGCGGGCATCGACTCCGCCGAGCACGCCGAGACCGGCTACGACCTGGGCAACCTGTTCAGCGGCCGGATGGGCGTCGGCTCGCACGCTGTCCCGCATGACGCCCGCCACCACGACGAAGAGGAAGTGAAGGCATGAAGCTGGTCACCGCCATCATCAAGCCGTTCAAGCTGGACGAGGTCAAAGAGGCCTTGGAGGCCTACGGCATCGCCGGAATGACGGTCAGCGAGTCCAGCGGGTACGGTCGCCAGCGCGGGCACAGCGAGGTCTACCGCGGCGCCGAGTACACCGTCGACTTCGTGCCCAAGGTGCGTGTCGAGGTCATCGTGGAGGACATGGACGCCGGGAGCGTCGTCGACGTGATCGTGAAGGCGGCGCAGACCGGCCGGATCGGTGACGGCAAGGTGTGGACCGTGCCGGTCGAGGACGTGGTCCGGGTGCGTACCGGGGAGAAGGGCGCCACCGCGCTCTAGACCTCCGCCCGGCAGCAGCACCGCGCACGAGATTGGCCGGCGTCCCGTCCGTCGACGGGACGCCGGCCACCCGTCCGTACGGGCGCACACGTCTGCCGCGCAACGCCGTACGTCGACGAAGGGGAGACGACCATGGGAACGATCCCGGTGGATCACACAGGCAAGCGACTGGATCTCGCGGGCACCCGCGACTTCACCCGGCCCGGAGCCGGTGAGCAGCGGCGCGCCCGGCTCGCGGCGTACGGACGGAGCTGGCTCGGCGACCTGTGGGACGAGGCGGTCGCGCCGTTGCGCGGCACCCACGACCAGGGGGTGGCCCTCGCGGCCGTCGGGAGCCTGGCCCGCGGGGACGGCGGCCCGTTGAGCGACTACGACCTCGTGCTGGTGCACGACGGTCGGTCGATGGACGCAGGGGATGTGACGGCGCTCGCGGACCGCATCTGGTATCCGGTCTGGGACGCCGGGGTGCGCCTCGATCACAGCGTGCGGACCCTGGGGGAGTGCCGCAGCGTCGCGTCGGCGGACCTGTCCGCCGCTGTCGGGATGCTCGACCTGAACTGGATCGCCGGCGACCCGCTCGTCGTGTCGGGGATCCGCACCAGCATCGCGCACGACTGGCGCGGCAACGCCCGCAAGCGCCTGCCCGAGCTGCGCGAGAGCCTCGAGGCGCGCCACCAGCGCAACGGCGACCTGACCACGGCGATCGAGCCGGACCTGAAGGAGGCGCGCGGCGGGCTGCGCGACATGACCATCCTGCGGTCCCTGACCGCGGCATGGCTCGCGGACCGGCCGCACGGCGACGTGGACGCCGCGTACGGGCGCCTGCTCGACGTGCGTGACGCGTTGCACGTGGTCACCGGCCGCGGCCGGGACCGTCTCAGCCGCGAGGACCAGGACGGGGTGGCGGCGCTGCTCGGTCACCTGGACCAGGACGCGCTGCTCACCGAGGTCGTGGAGTGCGCGAGAGCGATCAACTTCGCCCTCGACGGGACCTTCCGACGCGCCGCCCAGAGCCAGCGCGCCCGCACCCTTCGGGTGGGGCCCCGTCGGCCGGTGCTCCACCCCTTGGGATACGGCCTCTACGAACACGACGGCGAGGTCGTGCTGGGCCAGGGCCTGTCGCCCAGAGGCGATTCGTTGCTGCTGCTGCGCGCCGCAGCGGCGTCCGCGCGGCGGCGGCTGCCGCTCGCTCCCGCCACGGTGGCCAACCTGACGCGCGACCTGGTCGAGCCCACCCGACCGTGGACCTCGGAGATCCGGGACGCCTTCGTCGATCTTCTGGCGGCCGGGCCGGGTCTGCGCCAGGTGTGGGAGAGCCTCGACCTCGCCGGTGCGATTGCGTTGTGGGTGCCTGAATGGCGGGCCGTACGCAGCCGCCCGCAGCGCAACGCCGTACACCGCCACACCGTCGACCGGCACCTGATCGAGACCGTGGTGGAGGCCTCGCAGGCCCGCGCCGAGGTCGACCGGCCGGACCTGCTGCTCGTGGTCGCGCTGCTGCACGACATCGGCAAGATCGCCGGCGTGCACGACCACGCGGTGGAGGGTGCTCCCGTGGCGGCCAACATCGCGCGTCGGATGGGCTTCGTCGGAGACGACGTCGACGTGATCGAGCTCCTGGTGCGCGAGCACCTGACGCTGGTCGACCTGGCGACGCGCCGTGACGCCCAGGACCCGGCGACGGTCCGTGCGCTCATCGACGCCGTCGAGGGGCGCCGCGACATCCTCGACCAGCTGGCCGTGCTCACCCAGGCCGATGCCGTCGCCGCGGGACCCAAGGCCTGGACCACCTGGCGCGCGGGGCTGGTCGCCGACCTGGTGCGGGACACCCGGGCGCAGCTCGGCGAGCACCACACCGTGCCGGCCGAACCCGCCAACGCCACAGCGCTGCTCGGCCCGGACGCGGTCGACGACGTCGCCATGGGGATCGCGTACGTCCACATCGTGCCGACCCCGCGGGGCGCGTCCATCCAGATCGCCGACCGTGACCGGTTGGGCCTGTTCGCCGACACCGTCGGCCTGCTGGCGGCAGCCGGTGTGGTGGTGCGGACCGCACGGGTCCGCACCGCCGACGGGATCGCCGTGAACAGCTGGGAGGTGGAGTGCCCTGGCGGCGATCTGCCCAACCCGCAGGACGTCTCGCGCGGGCTCGGCCTGCTGGCCGCGGGCGACCGTGGCCCGCTGCGCGCACTGGAGCGGCGCCGTCGTACGCCGGTCCCGGATGCCCCGACGACCCGCGCCACGGTCATCCCGGGCGGCTCGGCGGACGCCACGGTGATCGAGGTGCGCTCTACCGACCGGCCCGGGCTGCTGCGCGACATCGGTATGACGTTCGCCAAGTGCGGGCTCGCCGTGCGCTCGGCGCACGTCGCGACGTACGCCGGTCAGAGCCTGGACACCTTCTACGTCACCGCTGCCGGTGGCCGTCCCGTCGAGCCTCCGGCCGTCGCGCAGGTGATCGCCGCCCTGATCGACGCCTGCGACAGCTGACCCCGCCACTCCCGCGCGCTCAGCTGGGCTGCAGCTCCTGCGCCAGCATCACGATGATGCCGCTGGGGCCGCGGACGTAGGCGAGCTTGTAGACGCCCTCGTACGTCGCGACGCCCCGAAGCGGGCCGTAGCCGTGCCTGGCCACGATCCGCAGGGCGTCGTCGATGTCGTCGACCGAGAACGCCACGCGGTGCATGCCGATCTCGTTCGGCACCGTGGGCGCGGACTCGATGACGGCGGGGTGCAGGTATTCGAAGAGCTCGAGGCGACCGCCCCCGTCCGGCGTCTGGAGCATGGCGCGCACGCTAGCTCCTCGAGAATAGCGATGCGCTCAGATCCCCACGCGGGCGAAATCACGGATGTAGAGTCCGAATTCCAGGCCCAGATAGGGGAACAAAGTGACTTCCAGTGCCTTCGGTCGTACGTCGACCGCTGCCCGCCGTCGGAACCTGCGACACTCCCTGACCCGTGCCGCTGCCATCGCTGCCTCGGCGGCGGTGGCGACCGCCGGCGCGGTCGGTACCGCGGCCGCCGCGCCCGGTCGCACCGGCCCGGCCAGACCCGCCATCAGCGCGAGCGTCCTCGGCCCGAACGTCGTCGTCTTCGACCCGAGCATGTCGACCGCCGAGATTCAGGCGAAGGTCGACGCGATCGCCAACCAGCAGATCACCAACCAGTTCGGCCCTCAGCGGTACGCGCTGCTCTTCAAGCCGGGCACCTACGGCAGCGTCGCCGACCCCCTGAGGTTCCAGGTCGGCTTCTACACCGAGGTCGCGGGCCTCGGCCAGAACCCCGACGACGTCACGATCAACGGGTCGGTCGACGTCTACAACCAGAGCGACGGCACCGCGCTGGACAACTTCTGGCGCTCGCTGTCCAACCTGCACATCGCCGTCACGGGGCCGGGCGGCAACGGGAACAGCGGCTGCTACGCCAACACCGAGTTCTGGGCCGTCTCGCAGGCGGCGCCGATGCGCCGGATGGACGTCACCGGGAACACGACGTTCATGGACTACTGCACCGGGCCGTCCTACGCCAGCGGTGGTTTCGTGGCCGACACGTCCTTCGGAGGCGCCACGCCGATCAACGGCAGCCAGCAGCAGTTCTACGTGCGCAACAGCACGATGGGCGGCTGGAGCAACGGCGTCTGGAACCAGGTCTTCTCCGGCGACGTCGGTGCCCCGGCCCAGAGCTTCGGCACGACGAACGCCGACGGCTCGGCAGCGGCGCCGTACACGACCCTCGACACGACCCCGGTCTCCCGCGAGAAGCCGTACCTGTATGTCGACGCTCACGGCGCGTACCGCGTGTTCGTCCCCGCAGCGCAGAAGAACTCCAAGGGCACCACGTGGCAGGGCGGTCAGACCCGTGGCCGCTCCCTGCCGCTCAGCAGCTTCTACGTCGCGAAGCCCGGCGACTCGATCGCGAAGATCAACTCGGCACTGGCGCAGGGCAGGAACCTGCTCCTCACCCCGGGGGTCTACGCGACGAACCGGTCGATCGACGTCAAGCGTGCCGACACCGTGGTGCTCGGCCTGGGACTGGCCACCATCGAGCCGGACGCGGGCAACATCGCGATGACCACGGCCGACGTCCCGGGCATCGACGTCGCAGGCATCATCTTCGACGCCGGGGCGAAGAAGTCCCCGGCCCTGCTGCGGGTGGGCAGCGACCACGCGGGTCGGGGCCACGGCAACCCGCACCGCTCCAGCGCGGCCGACCCGACGGCCCTGCAGGACGTCTTCTTCAGGATCGGCGGCGCCCATGTCGGGCGGGTGGACGACGGGCTGGTCGTCAACAGCGACCACACGATCCTCGACGACATCTGGTCCTGGCGCGCCGACCACGGGCAGAACGCCGGCGACGTGGGCTGGACGGTGAACACCGCCGACAACGGGGTGGTCGTGAACGGCGACGACGTCACGGCCACCGGGCTCTTCGCCGAGCACTACCAGAAGTACAACGTCCTCTGGAACGGCGAACGCGGCGAGACCATCTTCTTCCAGAACGAGTTGCCCTACGACGCACCGGACCAGGCCGCCTGGAGCCAGCACGGCGAGCCCGGTTACCCCGGCTACAAGGTGGCGAACTCGGTGCGGACCCACGCCGCCTACGGTCTGGGCAGCTACATCTACACCAACGTGAACCCGTCGCTGCACGCCGCGAACGGCTTCGAGGTGCCGAACACGCCCGGCGTGGCGATGCACGACATGGTCACCATCTCGCTCAACAAGGCCGGGACGATCGACCACGTGATCGATGGTGTCGGTGCACCTGTCACGCCGACCTTCCAGGGACCGAGCGACGTCACCTTCTACTCCAACGGCGCGACGTCCTGACGCGGGTGATACCGGGCGTGCCGGGTCCGCCGCGAACGGCCCATAAACTGTAGGGCGTGTTCAACACTCTCTCGGACCGGTTGACGGCCACCTTCAAGAACATCAAGGGCAAGGGGCGGCTCAGCGAATCCGACATCAACGCCACCATCCGGGACATCCGGATGGCGCTGCTCGATGCGGACGTCGCGACGACGGTGGTGCGCCATTTCACCTCGCGGGTGCGCGAGCGTGCCCTGGGCGCCGAGGTCAGCAAGGCGCTGAACCCGGGCCAGCAGGTCGTCAAGATCGTCAACGAGGAGCTGGTGCAGATCCTCGGCGGCCAGACCCGGCCGCTGACGCTCGCCAAGCGACCGCCGACCGTGATCATGCTCGCCGGTCTGCAGGGCTCGGGTAAGACGACGTTCGCGGGCAAGCTCGCCCGCCGGCTGCGCGACGAGGGCCACTTCCCGGTGCTGGTCGCCGCCGACCTGCAGCGCCCCAACGCCGTCACCCAGCTCGAGGTCGTCGCAGAGCGCGCCGGGGTGCCGTGCTTCGCGCCCGAGCGCGGCAACGAGGGCGGCGCCGCCCAAGGCGCGGAGGGCACGACGTCGTACGGCGATCCGGTGTGGGTCGCGCAGGCCGGTGTCGGTCAGGCGCGGGTGCGCCAGTACGACGTGGTCATCGTCGACACCGCCGGCCGCCTCGCGGTGGACGAGGCGCTGATGAAGCAGGCGGCCGACATCCGCGAGGCCATCCAGCCCGACGAGGTCCTCTTCGTCATCGACGCGATGATCGGTCAGGCCGCGATCGAGACGGCCCTGGCGTTCCAGCAGGGCGTCGACTTCACCGGTGTCGTCCTGTCCAAGCTCGACGGCGACGCCCGCGGTGGTGCGGCGCTGTCGGTCGCCTCGGTCACCGGTCGCCCGATCATGTACTCCTCCACGGGCGAGGGCGTGAAGGACATCGAGGTCTTCCACCCCGATCGGATGGCCTCGCGCATCCTGGACATGGGCGACGTCCTCACCCTCATCGAGCAGGCCGAGCGCGCGTTCGACCAGCGCCAGTCCGCCGAGATGGCGCGCAAGTTCATGGACGAGGAGGACTTCACCTTCGAAGACTTCCTGGAGCAGATGAACGCCATCAAGAAGATGGGCAACATCAAGGCGCTCATGGGGATGATGCCCGGCATGTCGGGCATGCGCGACCAGCTGAACAGCCTCGACGAGCGGGAGTTCGTCCGCGTCGAGGCCATGGTGCAGTCGATGACCAAGTTCGAGCGCACCCACCCCAAGGCCATCAACGGCTCACGCCGCGCCCGCATCGCGGGCGGCTCGGGCACGACGGTGTCCGAGGTCAACCAGCTGCTGGAGCGCTTCACCCAGGCGCAGAAGATGATGCGCCAGATGCGCCGCGGCGGGGGTATGCCCGGGATGCCGGGAATGGGTGGCATGCCGGGCGGCGGCGGTGCCAAGCGCGGCAAGCAGCAGGTCAAGAAGAAGGGCAAGAGCGGCAACCCGGCCAAGCGCGCGCAGCAGGAGCAGGCCGCGCTGGCCAAGGCATCCGACGCCCGCGAGCGGTCCTTCGGCAACGCGTTCGGCGCGGGCGCCGAGGAGCCGACCGAGGACGTGAAGCTGCCCAAAGGCTTCGAGAAGTTCCTCGGCCAGAAGGACTGACCGGCCTCCCCACGCGCGTCAGCTGTCGCTGGACGTCCCTCCGAGGATCGGGCGCGGGTCGAACGCGACCCGGATCTTCGCGATGCGGCCGTCTTCGACGTGCATCCAGTTGACCGTCGGCGTGGGCGGCGCGTCTCTGGTGAGCAGGTCGTACCAGGTGATGACGTCGGGACCGTCGACGAGCATCCGGACGATCTGTATGCCGGTCATCATCCGGCTCATGCCCTCCAGACCCTGCAGGCACTCGTCGCCGGAGTCGGCGGTGCCGAGGGGTCCGCGGAACGTGGCGTCGTCGGCCAAGACCCTTCGGAGGCGGTCGAAGTCGTGCGCCGTCCACGCGGCGTAGTAGGTGTTCGCCAGGGCCCGCGGGCCCGTCCGGGAGGCGAGCCACTCCTCGAACGTGGTCGACGTGATGCGGGCAGCGCCGCTCGGTAGCAGGACCTCCCCGGCCATCGAGGTGCCGAACGGGTTGTCACGCCAACTGGCGTGCACCTGGGTGGAATCACCGTGCGCGGCGAAGGTGCGTCGTGCCATGTCCACGAGGTCCTGCGTGTCGGGCCCGGCGAGATCCGCTGTACGGCCCTGCGGGTCGCCGAGCGCGAGCTCGACGAGCACCTCCGCGACGTCGGCGACATCGACCGGCTGCACGAGGAGTGGCGCGACGGTGGCGACGCCGTCAGCGGTGGCCCAGCTCACCGCTGTCGCGGCGAAGGTGTGGAACTGGGTGGCGCGCTGGATCGTCCACGGGATCGGGCCGGACTGCACCTGCTTCTCCTGAGCGACCTTCCCCAGGTAGTGCCCGTTGTCGGGCACGGCCTCGATGTTCACGATCGACAGCAGCACGTGGTGCCGCACTCCCGCGCGCTCCTCAGCGGCCAGCAGGTTCTTGCTGGTGCCGGTGAAGAACGCCACCGCCGCGTCAGCGTCCGTCTCGTTCGTGTTGAGCACGTCGATCACCGCGACGGCTCCGGCAAGGGCGTCGTCGAGTCCCTCACCGCTCATGACGTCGACGCCGCGGGCGCGCGACACCTCGACCGCTTCGTGTCCCTTCGCATGGAGCGCGGCGACGACCGCCTCGCCCACCTGCCCCGAGGCACCGATCACTGCAACTCTCGCCATGCATCGGATCCTTGTCAGAGCGGTGGCCCATAGCAACCCCTCGGTGCTGGCAGGGAGCCGAACGGACGTGGCGCGCGTCGGAGGGATAGGTCCACGCACGCCAGGTGTGGGCCGATCCATCACGCCCGGCCCGAAGGTTCGCCATGCTCCGAGTGCACTTCACACCCGCCGATCTCGGCCACGTCATGCTTGCGCCCGGTGTCAGCAGCACCTGGGAGATGATGCTCAGCGCGCAGCATCTGCAGTCTGATTCGCCCCCGCGCAGGTACGCCGAGTGGCGTGTGCGGGTCGCTCGCAGCGGCCTCGCGGCCCCCGTGGCCACGCTCCTCGCCGGCTGTCTGACGCCCGCGCGCTCTACCTCGCAGCTGTGCGGCACACAGACACTGGACCACTACTGGGAGTCTGCACTGGCGCCGTACTGGCCCGCTCTGCAGTTGCGCGTCGCCGCCGACCTGCAGGAGCGCGCCCACCGGCAGGCGGTCGGCGGACTGTCCGCGCTGCTTCAGGACATCTGCAGAGGTGCGGTCTGGGCGCATCCGGTGCTGCGTGTGCCCGGTCTCCCGAGCGGTGACGTACGGCTGGAGGGCGGCGGCCTGCTGGTGCAGCCCGCCTACTTCTGCCCGCCGGGGCGAGCACTGCTCGTACGGCACCGCGACCGTCACGTGCTCGTGTGTCCCGTCGCGCAGGCGGGGCGTCTGCTCACCGGCGCGCCCGATGCCGACCTCGCCCGGCTGATCGGACCGGCACGGGTGGAAGTGTTGCGGGCCACCCAGATCCCGGGCACGACGAGCGAGATCGCCGAGCGCCTCGGGACCAGTGTGCCGAGCGTCTCCCGTCACGCCGGGGCGCTGGCCGCCGCGCATCTCATTCATTCCCGTCGCAACGGTCGCAGCGTGACTCATTCGATTTCTTCGCTCGGCGTGGAACTTCTCGGCATCCGGGCCCGTCAGAGCATTGCTCCACAAAGTTCCGTCGCGTGATATCGCACAGCGAATCCGGTCGGAATGTCGGCGCGACATCGCAGGACGGAAGAGCCGCCCTCGTTCTTGAAAGGGAAGAGCAATGAGCACCGTCACCAGGAAAGTCATCCACGGCACCACCGCGCTCGCGCTGAGCAGCGGAATCGCGGCCGGAGGAGTCGTCGCATTCGGCTCCGGAGCCGCCCACGCGTCGACCCGCAACGGCGCCGTCTGCCACGTCTACGGGTCGGCCAGCAAGGTGCAGGCTGCCATCGTCAACACGGCGTGCGCCGAGCTGAAGAAGGGCACCAAGTACTCGTGGAACGGCGGCCACCACAAGAAGCCGGGCAAGTCCACGGGTTCGGTCTACGACCAGGGTGGTGAGTACTACAACGACACCCACAAGGTCGGATTCGACTGCTCGGGCCTCGTGCGGTGGGCCGTCTACAAGGGCACCGGCCGCGACATCGGCGCCGGCGCCTACACCGGCGTAGAGGGAAATGCGTTGCGGCAGCACGGATGGAAGAAGGTCTCCAAGGCGACCCAGCCCGGCGACGTCGTGGTTTACCCCGGTCACACCGTGATCTACATGGGCGCCGGCAAGGTCGTGCAGGCCGAGGGCGACGTGGCCGGTCTGACGACTCAGAAGCTGTCCACCGAGAGCGAGCGGGTCACCGGCATCTACCGGTACGCCGGCAAGGGAAGCACCCCGCCGCCGACCAAGCCGGCGCCGCCCGCCAAGCACCACCCGAAGAAGGTCTACAAGAACGTCTGGGCGCAGGCTCCGTCGTACACCAAGGCCTCCGGCGGCAGGAAGGTCGGTGTCCTGCACACCGGTCGCAACTACTTCTACTGCCAGTCGAAGGGCTCTGAGGTGCATTTCGACGGCTACCGCAACAACTGGTGGCTGAAGACCGACGACGACTCCGGCAACGCGAATGTCTGGGTCAACGCCACCCACGTGAGCGGTGGCGCGAACGACGCGCGGATTCCCGGCCTGCGCACCTGCTGACCGTTATCTGCGGACCCCTGAAACTCGAAAGGAAGACGATCATGAAGAATTCCAGAATGGTGACGCGGTCGGTGGTGGCGCTGGGCGTTTCCGGCGTGGCGGTGACCGGTATGGCCACCGGTGCGGTCGCCGTGGGCCACCACACCGCCGCGGCATCCGCCAGCGCGACGACGTGCGCGAGACACTCCGACGACGCGGCACTCGCACGCAAGGTGTCCGGTCACTTCCACGGCGCACGACTCGGCAACTCGGTGGACGCCCAGCAGATCGCCTGCGCCCGGGCCATCGTCGCGGGCACGAAGTCGATCGGTCTGCCCAAGCGGGCGGCGTACATCGCCCTGATGACCGCGATCACGGAGAGCACGCTGCACAACCACAAGGGCGGTGCCGACGACAGCGTCGGGCTGTTTCAGCAACGCCCCTCGCAGGGCTGGGGCACGGTGACCCAGTGCCGCACCCCGGAGCACGCGACCCGCACCTTCCTGAAGCACATGCTGGCCGACTACCCGCACGGTGGCTGGAAGACCACCGACGCGGCGAAGGTGGCGCAGCGCGTGCAGATCTCGGAGTACCCGTCGGCGTATGCCGATGAGAGGTCGCCTGCGAAGGTGCTCGTCAACGCACTCTGGGACACCAAGACACCGCCGACGAAGCCCGCTCCGCCGACCAAGCCGGCGCCCCCCGCCAAGCACCACCCCAAGAAGGTCTACAAGAACGTGTGGGCGCAGGCGTCTTCCTACACCAAGCCCTCAGGTGGGAGGAAGGTCGGCGTGCTGCACACCGGTCGCAACTACTTCTTCTGCCAGTCCAAGGGCTCTGAGGTGCACTTCGACGGCTACCGCAACAACTGGTGGCTGAAGACCGACGACGACTCCGGCAACGCGAACGTGTGGGTCAACGCCACGCACGTCAGCGGTGGCGCGAACGACGCGAGGATCCCCGGGGTCCCCGCCTGCTGACCCGGTCTCGCAGATGAGAAGGGCAGGACGCATCGAGCGTCCTGCCCTTCTCATCTGCGTCATCTGGGCGCGGCGAGATGCCGAAGGTTTGCGCATCTATGCAAATGCTGGTCGGCAGCGTCCCGAATTGGTCTGGTGGAGCTAGGGAAACGATCGTTTCCCGACGGACGAGGAGGAGGACATCATGCGTACCACCAAGAAGGCTCTGGCCCACTGCACGGGCGTGGCAGTGCTCGGCGGGGGCGCCCTCATCGGGGGCGTGGGTGTGTTCGGCAGCACGGCCGCGCACGCTGACGCCGGGTGTCAGGCGTACGGCGCGACCAGCGCGGTCGCGGCCAAGGAGGTCCAGGCGGCCTGCGCGGAGGTCGACAAGGGCACGCCGTACTCGTGGTCCGGCGGCCACAAGGCGGCTCCCGGCCCCTCGACGGGGCAGATCTACGACGTGCCGCCGGAGTACTACGACGACCGCAACAAGGTCGGACTGGACTGCTCGGGACTGGTGCGCTGGGCCTACTACGAGGCGTCGGGCACCGACTTCGGCCCCGTCTCGACCTACGACTTCGACTCCGCGCTCACGAGCCACGGTTTCAGCCGGGTGGACGCGCCGACCCAGCCCGGCGACGTCATCGTCTGGGACGGGCACACCGCCATCTACCTGGGCAACGGCCTGATGGCGCAGGCCGAGGGCGACGACGCCGGACTCAACGTGCGGACCGTCGCGAGCCACGGCGGCACCCCGACCGGCGTCTACCGCCCGGGCGGCGGCACGACCACGCCTCCGCCGCCCTCTGGAGGGTCGAAGGTGTTCAAGGACGTGTGGGCCACCGCTCCGTCGGTGAACAACCCCACCAACGGCGCCGTGGTGGGCACCTTGAACAAGGGGTCGAACTACTTCTACTGCCAGACGCAGGGGTCGGAGACGTCGTACGCGGGCTACCACAACGACTGGTGGCTGAAGACCGACGACGACTCCGGCAACGCGAACGTGTGGGTCAACGCGACCTACGTCAGCGGGGGAGTGGACGACGGGCAGATCCCCGGCGTACCGACCTGCTGAAACCGCAGCAGTTACAACGCCATCAGCACGGACGACACGAGAGACACCCGAGACGCAAGGAGAACAGATCATGAAGATCCAGACGTTGAAGAACCGCCGGTACGCGCGCCCGCTCGTGGCGCTGGCCGTCGCGGGCACCGCACTCACCGGCTTCGCGACCACGGCCTCGGCACACCCGGGCCACCACCTCCCAGGGCCGGCAGGAGTTCCCGGCACGGCCGGCCCTGCCCGCGCGGGAGCGCACGGACATGCGCGGGCGTTCGACCTCGGGACGGTCGCCTGTCCCTCGTCGCCGGGCGATGCTGCCACGGCGGCGAGCCTCTCCGGACATTTCTCCGGAGTGCGGATGGGGACCTCGATCGATGCCGGGCAGGTCGCCTGTGCCCGTGCCGTCATCGCGGCCACGAAGGGCGCTGGACTCGACCAGCGGGCCGCCCTCGTCGCGACCATGACCGCGATGGCCGAGAGCACCCTGCACAACTACACCGGTGGTGACCGCGACAGCATCGGGCTCTTCCAGCAGCGCCCCTCGCAGGGGTGGGGATCGGTCGACCAGGTCCAGGACCCGACGTACGCCACACAGAAGTTCCTGTCGGTGATGCAGGCCAAGTTCCCCGGCGGGGGCTGGGAGAGCGGTGATCCCGGCGCGATCGCGCAGTCGGTGCAGGTCTCCGGCGACCCCGGGGCGTACGACGACGAGCAGTCGCCGGCGACGACCGTCGTCAACGCGCTCTGGGCCGGTGGCGGCACCACGCCGCCTCCGCCGCCCTCTGGAGGGTCGAAGGTGTTCAAGGACGTGTGGGCCACCGCGCCGTCGGTGAACAACCCGACCAACGGCGCCGTGGTGGGCACCTTGAACAAGGGGTCGAACTACTTCTACTGCCAGACGCAGGGATCGGAGTCTTCCTACGCGGGCTACCACAACGACTGGTGGCTGAAGACCGACGACGACTCCGGCAACGCGAACGTGTGGGTGAACGCGACCTACGTCAGCGGGGGAGTGGACGACGGGCAGATTCCCGGCGTCCCCACCTGCTGAGCCGCCGACCCGGCAGTCAGTGGCCGAGGTGGGTGTAGAGCACCGCGGCAGCCTTGGTGATCAGTGCTCGACCCGCAGCGTCGGTGGCGTTGCGGGTCGAGAGGATCGCGGCGGCGTAGTCGCGGCCGGCACCCTGCACGTGGCCGATCGAGTTGTCGTGCCACGACCCGGGGTTGTAGGGCAGCCAACCGTTCTTGACCTGGACGGCGACCCCCTTCACCCCGGCGGGCAGGGTGCCGATCCCGAACTTCTGGCCGGGGTCGACCCGTCCCATCAGATCGAAGATGTAGGCACGGTCGGTGTTGTCGAGGAACGAGTGCCCGTAGGCGAGGGCCCGGACCAGCATCACCTGATCGGGCGCCGTGGTGGTCGTCAGACCCCACCGCACGTTCGGGCGAGTGCTCATCATTCCCAGGGCATTCGCGACGCGCTGAGCGGCAGGAGCCCCGCCCCCGCGGCGGTAGAGCTCCGTCGCCGCATCGTTGTCGCTCTCGGTGATCATGTCCTCGGCGAGATCGCGGTCGCTCGCGGTCAGCGACCCCCCGGCCGCGCGACGGGTGTGCGAGACGCTGGTCAGGATCAGCACCTTCATGATGCTCGCGCAGACGTTCGTCATGGCCGGGTGGTAGGAGAAGGTGGCGCTCGAACGTCGGTCGTACGCGGTCACGCTGACGTCGCCGGCGCGTGCGCCCAGGGCCGCATCGAGGGCACGCGTGAGGATGCCCGGGTCGGTCCGGGTGGCGGTGGCGCGCGATGCCGACGTACTCTTCCGGTGCGTTGCGCCACTCGAACTTCCTGTCGACACAGCGGTATTCGGCCGGCCGTCGTGCCGGAGAGGATGCCAGGCGATCAGTCCCACCAGCGCCGCCGCTCCGCTCCCCACGACGAGTCGGCGCCGGACGTAGACGTCTCCCATGGTTGGGAAGCATAGGGGGACAACAGGTCTCGCGTGGCGGGGCGCGCAGAACGAGGCCGTGTCGTCCGTCACGCTGGGTCACTTCCAGGTCGGCCCGGCACCTCGATCGTTCGACCGGTCGGCGAACTATGGTCGGAACCATGACGCAGACCGCCCCGATCCTGCACGTCCGAGGCACCGTCCTCACAGGTCCGCACGAGGTCCGTGAGGAGATGTGGGTGGTCGGTGGCGCGGTGACTTTCACCCGCCCCGCCGACACCGACGACGTACAGAGCGTCGAGGGATTCGTGCTGCCGGGGCTCGTCGACGCGCACTGTCACGTCGGGCTCGAGGCGCAGGGCGGAGTGGGGCCCGAGAGGGCGGAAGAGCACGCGGTGGCCGAACGTGCGGCGGGTGCACTGCTGCTGCGGGACGCGGGCTCGCCCGTCGACACGCACTGGATGGACGAGCGCGAGGACCTGCCCCGGATCATCCGCGCGGGACGCCACATCGCCCGTACCAAGCGCTACATCCGCAACTTCGCGCACGAGATCGAGCCGGAGGACCTGGTCGCGTATGTGCGCCAGGAAGCCCGCCGAGGCGACGGGTGGGTCAAGCTCGTGGGTGACTGGATCGACCGGGACCGCGGCGACCTCGCGCCGTGCTGGCCGCGTGAGGCTCTCGCCGCCGCGATCGCGGCCGCTCACGAGGAGGATGCGCGGGTGACCGCTCACTGCTTCGGTGAGGAGTCGTTGCTCGACTTCGCGGCCGCCGGCACCGACTGCATCGAGCACGCGTCCGGGCTGCAGCCGGACAGCATCGACCTCTTCGCCCGGCAGGGCATCGCGATCGTGCCGACGCTCATCAACATCGAGAACTTCCCGAAGTTCGCCGAGGCGGGTGAAGCCAAGTTCCCGGCGTACGGCACGCACATGCGCGACCTCTACGCTCGCCGGCACGCCACGATCGCCGCGGCGCACGAGGCGGGCATCGCGGTCTACGTCGGCACCGACGCCGGCGGGCAGCTGCCGCACGGGCTCGTGGCGCGCGAGGTGGCCGAGCTGGTCACGGTGGGGATGACCGAGCTGGAGGCACTGGACGCGGCGACGTGGGGTGCCCGCGCCTGGCTCGGTCGCCCGGGTCTCGACGAGGGTGAGAGCGCGGACTTCGTTGTCTACCAGGAGGATCCACGAATCGATGTGCGAGTGCTGAGCGCGCCCCAGCACGTCGTCCTGCGCGGAAGGGCGATGCTGTGAGCCGCGAACGTCCCCCGGGCCCGCTGCTCGCACGGGGGGAACGGGTGTGGGTCCGCACCGTCGTGCACGACGACCTCGCCCCCTACCAGCAGGCCGTGCGCAGTTCGTGGGACCGCATCGGGGCCTGGAACCCGGTCTCCGCAGGTGATCTGGAGTGGCACCTGGGTCGTCAGAGCACCGAGCACCGCACCTTCCTCATCCACGCCACCGAACCGACGGGTGAGCACGACATCGTCGGAAAGGTCAACGTCAGCAACGTCGTTCGTGGCAGGTTCCAGAACGGCACCATGGGGTACGACGCCTACGACCCCTACGCCGGGCGAGGCATGTTCGCCGAAGGGTTGCGCCTGGTGGTGGGTCTGGCGTTCGCCGGAGCGGGACAGGGGATGGATCTGCACCGCGTCGAGGCCAACGTGCGCCCCGGCAACACCCGGTCGGCGGGGGTGCTGCGGTCGCTCGGTTTCCGCCGGGAGGGCCATATCCGCTCGATGCTCCTGCTGGAGTCCGGTGGTGAACCCGCGCAGTGGCGTGATCACGACGCGTACGCCGTGCACCGCGGGGAGTGGCCCGCGACGCCGTACGCCGCTCACCGACCTGCCCGAATGGCGTTGCTCGTCAGTGACTTCGGCGCACCCGACCGCTCCGGGTCGTCCGGGCTGGCTCCCGCCCTGGCCGCAGAACTGGGCCTGCCGCTCTTCCCGCGTGCCGTGGTGCCCGACGATGCTCTCTGGGAGCTGCTCGCCGCATCGCCGGTGGGGGGAGTCGTCGAGGGCGTCTGGCCACGGGAGGCGGAGGCGTTCGTGCGCGAAGGTCTGCAGCGCGCGGGGTTCGATCCCGCGGTCGTGCCCCGACTGCGGGGCGACGGACGGTTCGCGGACGACCCGCCCGACGGTCCGGCGCCCATCGGGGTGTCCGCAGCGCTGCGTCCCTCCGACGTGAGCCGGGTGGCCCTGCGCGTGCGCGCGGCGTTCGCCTGAGGCGTGTCGCGGCGGTCTGTCGCCGGCAGGGTCTACCTTGGGCGTCGTACGTGATCCACGTCACACACGTCCCATCACATGGAGTCAGCCATGTCCGCACTGCCTTCCGCACGCACTCGTCTCTCCCGCCGCGTCGCCGTCGCCCTCACCTCCAGCGCCCTCGCGCTCGGCACCGGCTACGTGAGCGCCCCGGCGCGCGCCGCCACACCGGGTGCGGCGACCGACGGTCCGGGCGCCGCGAGCTACCAGGCGCAGTCGCGCAAGGACTGTGTCGGCACGGCACGCAACCGGACCTCGAAGGTCTGGTACACCGTCGCGAACGGCGTGCTGTCCGACGTCTTCGCGCCCACGGTCGACGCCACCAACGTCAAGACGATGCAGTACATCGTGAGCGACGGCAGCTCCTTCACCGACCTGCAGACGCGCGACATGACCTACACGGTGCGCGCCGACGCGAGCGGGATGGCGTGCACCGTCACGTCGACCGCGAAGAGCGGCCGGTATCGGCTGGTGACGACGTACATCACCGACCCTGAACGTGATTCGGTCGTGACGCACACCCAGTACCAACCGCTCACCACTGCGGCCGCGGCCTACAAGATCTACGTCCGTCTCGACGCGAACGCCGGCGGCAACGGCGGCGGCGGCACCTCGAACGCCGGCGCCGACACCGCGGTGGTCGACACCTCCGGCGGACACCCGGTGCCGGTCAGCTACGACACGAGCACCAAGAGCCAGGCGACGGGCCGCTCGTACGCCGTGCCGTCCTTCCTCGCCCTCACCGGCGACCGGCCGTTCACGCAGGTGAGCAGTGGGTTCGTCGGCGCGGGCAGCGACGGGCTGACCCAGCTCGACGCCACCCACACGCTCAGCCCGACGTACGCCACCGCGGCCGACGGCAACGTCGAGCAGACCGCCCAGGTCGCGCCGGACGCGCAGCGGTCCTTCACCCTGGCGCTCGGGTTCGGCACCACGCAGGCGTCCGCGGTCTCCACGGCGTCGGCATCGGCGCGCGGGTCCTTCGCGGCGACCGCCGCGAGCTACACCGCCGGGTGGACCGCATACGACCGCGGTCTGCGCAGGGTCGACCGGCTGCGTGGCGGGTGGCACAGCGACCCGACCGCCGTCCGGGACTACTACCAGTCGGCCAATGTGGTGAAGGCCTCGGAGGACAAGACCTACCCCGGCGCGATCGTCGCCGGCATCGACAAGCCGTGGGGCCAGTCGACGCCCGCCAACGACCCGGACAACCTCTTCACCACCAGCTACTGGGAGGTCTTCCCGCGCGACCTCTACGAGGCGTTCACGGCGCTGTTGGTCGACGGTGACCGCGCGACCGCCCAGGACACCGCGCGTTTCCTGCTCACCAAGAGCCAGCTGGCCGACGGGTCGCAGCCGCGCAACTCACTGCTCAACGGTGTCAAGGCCCCCGACTCGTTCAACACCCAGCCGGACGAGACCGCGTACCCGCTGCTGATGGCCTGGCAGTCCGGCCTCGCGGGTGACAAGACGCTCTACCCGCACGTGCGCGCCGAAGCGAACTATCTGGTGGCCAACGGACCGAGCTACGGCGTCGAGCGCTGGGAGGAGCAGACCGGCTACTCACCCTCGACGATCGCCGCCGAGATCGCAGGTCTGGTCGCCGCCGCGTCCATCGCTCGCACCCAGGGCGACGCGGCCGACGCGCGGATCTGGCTCGCGACCGCCGACTCCTGGCAGCGCAGCATCAAGAAGTGGGGCGTGACGACGACCGGGGCACTCTCGTCGTCCCCCTACTTCATCCGACTGTCCAAGACCGGCGACCCCAACGCCGCGATCAGCTACAACGTGGGCAATGGCGGCCCGACGCTGGACCAGCGCAGTGTGATGGACCTGGGGTTCCTGGAGTATGTGCGGCTCGGCATGCTGCCCGCGAACGACCCCACCATCGCCAACAGCCTCACCGTCGCGGACAAGGCGCTGCGCAAGGACACCGCATCGGGTCCGGGCTGGCTGCGGTACAACGGCGACGGGTACGGCGACTGCGCCGTCCCGTCGTCCAGCAGCTGCACGGTCGCGGGGGCGCCCTGGACCAACGGCAACATCGGCACGGGGCACCCGTGGCCGGTCCTCGGCGTCGAACGCGCTCAGCAGGATCTCGCCACCGGTGACCGTTCCGGTGCTCTCAAACTGCTATCGACCGTCAACGCGATGAACTCCGGACCGGGGCTGGTGCCCGAACAGGTCTGGGACTACCCGTCACTCGCGGCCTCGCCGTACGGCAGCAACCCAGCGACCGCGTCCATCGGCTTCGTCAACGGCAAGCCCGACGGGTCGGCCTCGCCGCTGACCTGGGGCGCCGGCGCCCAAGTGCGGCTGACCGCCGATCTGGCCGCGGGCAGGAGCCTGGAGCAGCCGAGCATCACGGTCGACCGCTACGTCACCCACCACCAGCAGACGACGCCGTTGACGGTCACCGCCCCGGCGGACGGCTCGTCGGTGGGCAAGACCGTCACCGTGAGCGGCCGGGCGGCGCCCGGGGCGACCGTCGACATCTCGGTGTCGGCGACGGACGCCTCCAACGCGACGACCGTGCGCACGCTGCGGGTGAGCGCGTGGGGCGGGTTCACGACGACCGTCCCCGTGAGCGGCGGCACCGACGTGATCGCGGTGAGCAGCACCGCGCGGGGTGGCGGCACCGCCCAGGTCGTGCGCCGGGTGGTCAGCGACGTGGTCGACGGGAAACTTCTGTACTCCGTGACCGACCCCACCGGCGACGACAACGGGCCGGGCCACTACGCCTACCCGACCGATCCGGCGTTCCATGCCGGTGCGTTCGACCTCACCCGGTTCGAGGTCTACGACACCGGGTCGACCATCACCTTCCGGGTGCAGACGCGCGACCTGACCGCCACCTTCGGTCAGCCCAACGGCGCCCAGCTCGTCGACGTCTACGTTCACAACCCCACCGCCTCCGGGACATCGACGAGTTCGTCGTACCCCGGCATGAACTACCGGATCGCCGATTCCGCCAGGTGGAGCCGCCTAATCGAGGTGCAAGGGTTCGCCGGCAGCAAGTTCGTCGATCCCGACGGCACGTCCGCGGGTCCCCTGACCACCTCCGCGAACTCCGTCTCGCGGTACATCACCTTCTCGGTCCAGAAGGACTCGCTGGCTGGGACGCCCTCCGCCGGTTGGGGATTCACGGTCGCGCTGACCGGTCAGGACGGCACACACGGCACCGACCAGACACGCGCGTTCGCTGCGACACCGCAGCCGTACGCGTTCGGGGTGTGCGCGACCGCGTCCACCTCACCGGCGTGCAGCGCCGACCCGGCGTCGGTGCCGAAGGTGCTCGACACCATCACCCCCGCCGGCACCACGCAGGCGGACGAGCTGGACTACACGGTCCACAACCCGGTCACCCTCACCGACGTCGTCATCCCGTAGGGCGCGCTCCGGTCTAGCCGCGCCGCCGGCCGCCTCCGTCCAGTGGCATGGAAATGTTTCGAGTGGCGCACCGACAGGTGCGCCACTCGAAACATAGGTCTGCCACTCGGCGGTGGGAGGGACCAGGTCAGGCGGGGGCGTGCACCCGCTCGGACTGGTGCAGATCCGCCTCGTCGACACCGGGCTGCATCCGCAGCGACGTCTCGGTGAGGAAGCGCACGTAGCCGTAGTTGGTGAAGAAGCCCGGCAGGTGCGGCTGCAGCGCCACCCGCTCGAGGATCTCGCGGGCGCCGTCGTAACGGGCCACGATCTCCTCGTCCTGGCCGCGGGTGAGGATGGCGAGTTCCTCCTCGACCACGCGGTCGAGCAGCTCACGGGTCACCTGCGGTCCCTCGGCCAGCTGGGAGTTGTGGAAGAGCCACTGCCACAACTGGACCCGCGCCATCTCGACGGTGGCCGCGTCCTCCATCAGGTTGTCGATCGCGACAGCACCCCGTCCGCCGATCCACGACGCGAGGTACTGCAGCGCGACCGAGACGTTGGTGCGCACGCCCTGCAGGCTGATCGTCTGCTGGATCCCGACGAGCGAGACCAGGTCACGCGCGGTGGTGCGGCTCGGCCGCTGGATGTCGCGCTGGTCGTGCTTGGTGCCGAGCACGGCGGCGTACGCCGAGCGGCACACCTCCACCAGCGCGGGGTGGGCCACCCAGGAGCCGTCGAAGCCCTCGGCGGCCTCGCGCTCCTTCTCCGAACGCACCTGGGCGAGAGCGCGCACCCGCGCGTCCTCGTCCTGGCGGGTCGGGTTGACCGCGGCCGGGCCGGCGATGGCGAACGCCCCACGTCGGTGACACGTGGACACCAACAGCTCGACGTACGCGCGCAGGAACGGCGTGGCCATCGTGATGTGGTCGCGGTCGGGCAGCACGAACTCGACGCCGCGGTGGGCGAAGGTGCGCACGTAGCTGAAGAGGTAGTCCCAGCGGCCGTCGGCCAGACCCGCGCAGTGCTCGCGCAGTTCGTAGAGGATCTCGTCCATCTCGAACGCCGCGGTGAGGGTCTCGATCAGGACGGTCGCCCGCACCGTGCCCTGCGGGATGCCGAGCGCGTCCTGGGCGAAGCGGAAGACGTCGTTCCAGAGCCGCGCCTCTTCGTGCGACTCGATCTTCGGCAGGTAGAAGTACGGGCCGGCACCGCGTTCGATGAGCGCCTGGGCGTTGTGGAAGAAGTACAGGCCGAAGTCCACCAGGGTCGCGGAGACCGGGCGGCCGTCGATGCTGATGTGCTTCTCGCACAGGTGCCAGCCGCGCGGGCGGAGCACGATCGTCGGGGTGTGCTCGGGCTGGCGGCGCACCTGCCCGTCCTCCCGGCGCAGGTTGAGCTCGCCGCGTGCCGCGTCGTACAAGGTGACCTGGCCCTGGATGAGGTTGGACCAGCTCGGGGCCATCGCGTCCTCGAGGTCGGCGACCCAGACGGCGGCACCGGACTCCAGCGCGTGCATGGCCGTGTTGCGGTAGACCGGCGCGATCAGCTCGCAGCGTCGGTCCTCGAGCCCGGGGCCGGGGGTCGCGACCTGCCAGCTGCTGTCGGCGCGCACCGGCGCCGTGTCGGCCTGGAACTCCAGGTCCTCGCCGGCGTTGATGGCGCGGGCGCGCTCCCGGCGGCGGGCGAGCAGCTCGGCGCGACGCCCGGCGAACTCCCCGTCGAGTGCGGAGACGAACGCCAACGCGTCCTGGGTGAGGATCTCGTCGTAGCGATCGCCGAACGCGCCGCGGATCTTCGGTGAGCCGTAGGTGTCGCGCATGATCTGACCTTCCCTGCTGCGGGTGCTGATGTGGTGGGCGGGAGATGGAGGGGGAGACTCAGGGCCCCCACGGCCGGAGCCAGGTGGCCGTGGGGGCCCTGAGCGGTACTAGGTGGAGACGGAGAACGTCGCCGGATGACGTGTCGGGGTCCCCGCGAAGTATCGGAGCGAAGCGGAGAACTTCGTGGGGTGACTTGTCGGGGTCCCCGCGAAGTATCGGAGCGAAGCGGAGAACTTCGTGGGGTGAACTCAGTGGAACTGGGCGTTCTCCGTGCTGTCCTTCAGGGCGGTGGTGGAGCTGTCGGGGTTCAGCGCGGTGGAGACCGCGTCGAAGTAGCCGGTGCCGACCTCGCGCTGGTGCTTGGTCGCGGTGTAGCCGCGGGCCTCGGAGGCGAACTCCTTCTCCTGCAGCTCGACGTACGCCTTCATCTGCTCGCGGGCGTAGCCGTGGGCGAGGTCGAACATCGAGTAGTTCAGGGCGTGGAAGCCGGCGAGGGTGATGAACTGGAACTTGAAGCCCATCGCGCCGAGTTCACGCTGGAACTTGGCGATCGTCTCGTCGTCCAGGTGCTTCTTCCAGTTGAACGACGGGCTGCAGTTGTAGGCCAGCATCTGGTCGGGGAACTTGGACTTGATGCCCTCGGCGAACTTCTTGGCGTGCTCCAGATCCGGGGTGCCGGTCTCCATCCAGAGCAGGTCGGCGTACTCAGCGTAGGCGAGGCCGCGCGCGATGCACGGCTCGATGCCGTTGGTGACCTTGTAGAAGCCCTCCGCGGTGCGCTCACCGGTGATGAACGGCTGGTCGCGCTCGTCCACGTCGGTGGTGAGCAGCGTCGCGGCCTCCGCGTCGGTGCGGGCGATGACGATCGACGGCACGTTGCTCACGTCGGCGGCCAGGCGCGCGGCGTTCAGGGTGCGCACGTGCTGCTGGGTCGGGATGAGCACCTTGCCACCGAGGTGGCCGCACTTCTTCTCCGAGGCCAGCTGGTCCTCCCAGTGCACACCGGCGGCGCCGGAGGCGATCATCGACTTCATCAGCTCGAACGCGTTCAGCGGGCCACCGAAACCGGCCTCGGCGTCGGCGACGATCGGCACGATCCACTCGTCGACGGTCTTGATGCCCTCGGCGTACTCGATCTGGTCCGAGCGCATCAGCGCGTTGTTGATGCGACGCACCACCTGCGGCACCGAGTTGGCGGGGTAGAGCGACTGGTCGGGGTAGGTCTGGCCGGCCGCGTTGGCGTCACCGGCGACCTGCCAACCGGACAGGTAGATGGCCTTCAGTCCGGCCTTGACCTGCTGGACGGCCTGGTTGCCCGTGAGCGCGCCGAGCGCGTTCACGTAGTCCTCGGTGTGCAGCTTCTCCCACAGCTGCTCCGAGCCACGGCGGGCCAGGGTGAACTCCTCCTGCACCGAGCCTTGGAGCGTGACGACGTCGGCGGCCGTGTAGTCGCGAGCGACGCCGGTCCAGCGGGGGTTGGCATCCCACTCCTGCTGCAGGGCGGCTGCAGCCTCGGCCTTGCGGTCGGCGGCAGCGGTGCTGGGGGCCTGGTTGATCTCATTGTCGGGAATCGTGGAGGTCATGGCTCCGGGCAGTCCTTTCGGGGTGCTCAGTGGGCCGCTTCGGATACGGCGTTGTGTCGATCCTGCGGGACGTAACCGGCAAGTACGAAGAAATTTGCAGTCAAAAAATGCGCAAATTGCGCTAAGGTGCGCTGATGCCAGGTCTTGACCGCCGCAACGCCCCTCGCACGGGCGTCAAGAAGCGCAACTCTGTCCAGATGACCACCACCGGTCCCATCCCTCCCGAGGTCGACGGCGTCCCCGATGCGCCGACGGGTCGCCTGACCTCACCGCACCCCGCCCCGAGCACCAGCGTCGGCGGCGGTGACGTCCCCGATCCGCTCACGGTGGGCCGGCGTGTGCGCCACGTGCGCCAGGAGAGCGGTCGCACCCTCGGCGACGTCGCCGCGGAGATCGGGATGTCGGCGTCGGCGTTGTCGCTCATCGAGAACGGCAAGCGCGAACCGCGACTGTCCGTGCTCAACGCGCTCGCCCAGGCACTCGGCACCCAGCTGTCGGAGTTGCTGACGACGGCCCCGCCCTCGCGGCGCGCGGCTCTGGAGATCCGCCTCGAACGCGCCCAGCGCGGGGAGGGGTACGACGCGCTCGGTCTGCCCCGGGTCAAGATCGGTCCTCGTCTGCCGACCGAGGCGCTGGAGGCACTGGTCGGCCTGCACGAGGCGATGGCGGCCTCGTCGGCCGAACGCGCGGCGACGCCGGAGCACGCGCGACGCGCCAACCTGGGGTTGCGCGAGCGGATGCGGGCCGCGGACAACTACTTCGGCGAGATCGAGGACGAGGCGGCCCAGCTGCTGGGTGCCATCAACTACACCGGCGGTCCGGTGGGTCGGGTCTCGGTGGACCGGATGGCCGCGCACCTCGGCTTCTCCCTGGTGCACACCGGAGACCTGCCCGGCTCCACGCGCACCGTCACCGACCTGCAGCACAAGCGCATCTACCTGCCGCAACCCGAGGCGGGACAACACGATTCGCGCTCGCTCGCGCTCCAGGCATTGGGACATCTGGTGCTCGGGCACGACGTGCCGGTCGACTACGCCGAGTTCCTCACCCAGCGGGTGGAGATCAACTACTTCGCGGCGTCCGTGCTGATGCCGCAGGAGGGCGCGGTCCAGCTGCTGCGGCAGGCCATGGACGCCAAGGACATCGCGATCGAGGACCTGCGCGACGCGTTCGCCGTCTCGTACGAGACTGCCGCCCACCGCTTCACCAACCTCGCCACCCGTCACCTCGGCATCCCGGTGCACTTCATGCGCATCGGGCAGGACGGCGTCATCTACAAGGCGTACGAGAACGACGGGGTGATCTTCCCCAGCGACGCGACGGGCGCGATCGAGGGCCAGCGGGTCTGTCGCGCGTGGACGGCACGCCGGGTCTTCGAGCAGCCGGATCTGTCGCAGGCGTTCTGCGCGTACACCGACACCCGGTCCGGCACCTACTGGTGCACCGCAGCGATCGACCGGACGCCGGCGGGGGTGTTCTCGGTCAACGTCGGGGTGCGCTACCAGGACGTGAAGTGGATGCGCGGCCGCGAGACCACCCACCGGGCGACGTCCCGCTGCCCGGACCCGACCTGCTGCAACCTGCCGCCCGCCGACCTGGCCGACCGGTGGAGCGGCAATGCATGGCCGAGCGCCCGGGCGCACTCCCACCTGCTGGCGGCCATGCCGCCGGGTGTGTTCCCCGGAGTGGATGACACCGAGGTCTACCGCTTCCTCGACCGACACGCTCCGGCGTGACCGGGAAGATCGCGCGGCCGATGCAATAGCGTGCCGGGATGGGACGAGGCCGGGGGACCTGGGGCAGCGCGGTGGTCGCCGCGACGGCGATGGTCGCTCTGTGCGGCTGCAGCCCATCGCCCCACGCGCGTCCGTCATCGACCCCGTCCTCCGGTACGAGCGCCGGCGGTTCGAGCGTGAGCGCCTCGAGCGCCCGCTCTCGCACGCCGAGCGTCACGGTGAGCGGGAGCGGCGACATCCTGCTGCACTCGCCGCTGTGGCGGGAGGCCGCGGCGTACGCGAATGCCGCGGGTCGCACCGGCTACGACTTCGATCCCATGTTCGCGCAGGTCAAGAGCGCCATCAGCGCCGCGGACATCGCGATCTGCCATCAGGAGACCCCGATCTCCTCCACCGATGCGGATCTGAGCGCCCCGGGTTCGACGTCCTTCAACGTGCCGCGGGAGATCGCCGGCACCTTGAAGCGGGCCGGGTACGACGGGTGTGACGCGGCGTCCAACCACACCATGGACAGGGGAGTGGCGGGTATCGTGTCGACCCGTCGGCAACTGCAGGCGGCGGGGCTGAAGGTCGCGGGGCCGACGGGCGCGCCGGGGCCGCTGGGCATTCCGGCGATGTACGAGGCGAAGGGCGTCAAGGTCGCCGATCTGGCGTTCACCTACACGCTGCCCAACTCCGCGACGCCCACCACGCACGTGCCGTCCGACGCGCCCTGGCTGAAGGCCTATCTGTGGCCGGCCATCGGAGCCTCCGCGATCATCGCCGACGCCCGGGCCGCCAAGAAGGCGGGCGCCGACATCGTGATCGTCAACATCCACTGGGGCAAGGAGGGGGTGCAGCACCCCACGCCGGCCCAGACCACGCTGGCGGGCCAGCTGCTCGCGTCGCCGTACGTGGACGCGATCTTCGGCACCCATGCGCACGTCGTGCAGCCGTGCACCACGATCCACGGCAAGTACGTCTTCTACGGTCTCGGCAATTTCATCTCCAACCAGGGTCCGACCCGCGGCGGGGGCCAGACGGACTCCAACCAGGACGGCGTGCTCGCGCAGATCACCTTCACCGAGACCGCCTCGGGCACCTGGAGCCAGCGGGCGCGCTACCAGCCGACCCATGTCGACGACGCGGACAAGCACACCGTCCGGCTGTCGACGCCGCAGTCGGACCCCGCGTCGTGGGGCCGCACCAGGCAGGCGATGAACGCGCTGGGCTCCTGCCCCGCGGTCGCGGCGGGCTCATGAGGGTGTGCGTCGTCGGTGCCGGCGCCATCGGCGGCACCCTCGCTGCGGCGTTCGCCCGCGGCGGCGCGCAGGTCTCCCTGCTCGCGCGTGGCGTCACGCTCGCTGCCCTCGCCCGTGACGGTCTGGTGCTCGATCACGACGGCGCCACCGAACGCCATCCCCTCCCGGTGAGTTCGGACCCGGCCGACCTCGGCCCCCAGGATCTGGTGGTCCTGGCGGTCAAGGCGCCCTCCCTGCCGGCCGTCGCCACCTCGGTCGCCGCCCTGCTCGGCGACCACACCAGGGTGCTGACCGCGATGAACGGACTGCCCTGGTGGTTCCTGGACGGGGGATTCGGCGGCCCGGTCTCCGGCCGCACCCTGCGCAGTGTGGACCCCGAAGGTGCGCTCACCCGCGCGTTCCCGAGCGAGCGCGTCATCGGCTCCGTCGTGCACCTCGGCGCCAGTACGCCGGCGCCGGGGGTGGTGCGGTGGGAGACCGGTGACGGCCTCGTGCTGGGCGATCCTGCGGGCGGCGCCGATGAAGTGACGCAGAGCGTGGCGGGCGTGCTGGGCAGCGGTGGCCTGTCGGTGACGACGTCACAGCAGATCCAACGCGACGTCTGGTGGAAGCTGTGGGGCAACATGACCATGAACCCGGTCAGCCTGCTCACGACCGGCACGATGGACACGATCCTCGACGACGATCTGGTGATGGAGCTGGTCGACGCCGTCATGTTCGAGGCCAAGGCCCTCGGTGCGACGCTCGGGATCCCGATGGACCAGGACCCTGCTGACCGGCACCGGATCACCCGGCGGCTCGGAGCGTTCCGCACCTCGATGCTGCAGGACCTGGACGCCGGACGACCGGTGGAGCTCGATGCGCTGCTCGGCGCCGTCGTCGAGCTGGGGGAGCTGACCGGTGCGCCGCTGCCGACCGCCCGCATGCTCTTCGGGCTGGCGCGCAGCAGAGCGCGCGTGTCGGGGCTCTATCCGGCGTCGTGACGATTTCGGCGCGGCGCGGCGTTCTGGCAGACTGATCGGCGTACCCGCGTGCGGCCGGCCCTCCCTGTGCCCGCGCGCCTACCCCGAGCATCGGCTCCCCGTGTGTTCCCCACCCGGTCTCGCCGCGCTCACCAATGAGATACAGGAGACACCACCAACGTGGCCGTCAAGATTCGTTTGAAGCGACTCGGCAAGATTCGCACCCCCCAGTACCGCGTCGTCGTCATGGACTCGCGCACCAAGCGCGATGGCCGGGCGATCGAGGAGATCGGGAAGTACCACCCCAAGGAAGACCCCAGCCTGATCGAGATCGACTCCGAGCGCGCGCAGTACTGGCTCGGAGTCGGCGCGCAGCCCACCGAGCAAGTGCGTGCGCTCCTCGGCGTGACCGGTGACTGGCAGAAGTTCAAGGGCGAGCCGGGTGCCGAGGGCACGCTGCGCGTCAAGGAAGCCCCGCGCGACAAGAAGGCCGCGTACGAGGCCGCCTTGGCCGCCGCCCAGAACGCGTCCGACGACGCGGGCAAGGGCAGCGCGACCACCACCCGTAAGAAGGCCGCCGCGGCTCCCGCCGACGACGCGCCCGCCGCGGAGAAGTCGGACAAGGCGGAGAAGGCTGACGCCAAGGCCGCGGACGACACCGCCGCCCCCTCGGAGAGCTGAGCACCTTGCTCGAAGAGGCGCTGGAACACCTGGTCAAGGGCATCGTCGACCACGATGACGACGTCGTGGTCCAGCACAAGGACGGCCGCCGGGGCGAGATGCTCGAGGTGCGCGTGCACCCCGACGATCTCGGCCGGGTGATCGGACGCTCCGGTCGCACCGCGTCCGCGCTGCGCACCGTCGTGGGCGCTCTCGCGAGCGGCCGCAACATCCGCGTGGACATCGTCGACACCGACCAGGTGCGCTGACCGGCTCGACAGCACTCCAGCGACGCCAGGTGGCCCGGGAACATCCCGGACACCTGGCGTCGTCGTTTTCCCACCTCGAAGGAACCCGCTCATGCACTCCGTACGCCGCCCGGCTCTCGGGAGCTCCTCCGCTCTGGCAGGAGTGCTCGTGGCCTTCGTCGCCAACGGATTCGGGTACGGCGCCGTCGGCGCGCTGACCCCGGCGCTGCGCGAGCAGCTGCACACCGACGCGCTCAGCATCGGCGTGCTGCTGATGGTGCTGGGGCTCGCCGCGATCGTCGGTATCAACCTGGGCGGGCGTCTGTCCGACGCGCACGGCGCGCTGCGCCCGATGCAGGCCGGCACCCTGGCGATGGCCCTCGGCCTGCTGCTGCTCCCGTGGGCGGGATCGGTGTGGACCGCCTGCGTGGCCGGGGTCCTGCTCGGCGTGGGCAACGGAGCGCTCGACGTGTCGATGAACGCGCTCGCGGTGCAGGTCGAGCAGCACCGCGAGCGTCCCGTCATGAGCCGGTTGCACGCCTTCTTCTCCGTCGGCACGCTCGCGGTGTCACTGCTCGTACTGCTGCTCGGTCGCGCGCACTTGTCGGGTGGCCACCTGGTGCTGGCCGCGATGACGGTCGTGGGCATCACGTTGCTGGTCAGCCTGGTCTTCCAGGAGCGACTCTCCGCGCAGTCCCAGATCGTCGGACACGCCGACGCGCACGGTGCGCGCTCCGCCATCCCGCGCGCCGCCTGGCTGCTTGGCCTCATGGCGATCTGCTTCGCGGTCGCTGAGGGCACGGCCATGGACTGGTCGGCGTACGACGTGAAATCGATTGCCAGCGTGTCTGATTCAACCGCAGCACTCGGCGTGGTCGCGGTCTCGGCGACCATGGTCACCATCCGGCTGTGCGGTGACGCGGCCGTGCACCTGATCGGACGACGTGCCGTCGTGCGGTTCGGCGCCGCCGTCGCCGCGGCGGGATACCTGATCGCCGTCATCGCGTCGCCGCTGTGGCTGCTGCTGCTCGGGTGGGCCGTGGTCGGCCTGGGCATGGGTCTGGTCGCCCCGCAGGTCTACGGATCCGCGGGCAACCTGGCGGGCGGTCGCGGGCTGTCCGTCGTGGTGTCGATGGGATACGCCGCGGGGCTGCTCGGCCCCGGGGTCATCGGCAGCCTGGTGCACGCGTTCGGCATCGCCGACGCGTTGATCGTCCCGCTCGTGCTCGCGGCCGCGCTGTCCGCGCTGAGTGTCGTGATGCCCGACGTGCGCCGAGATGCCGAGCCCGAACCGGCTCCGGTGGCGAGCGGCACCTGAGACACTGACGGCATGACCCAGCTCGGAGCAGCGCCCGCGCAGTCGTCGACGACCTACGACGCCGCATCGCGCGATGCCACGTCGCCATGGCGTCGGGTGCGTCCGCTCGCGGTCGGCGGACTGCTCGTGGGCGTCGCCACCGTGGCACTGCACTTCCGGGATCCGCACCAGCACGGGTCGTGGGGGATGTGCCCGCTCTATGCGCTCACGGGCATCTACTGCCCGGGGTGCGGGGGTCTGCGCGCCGTCAACGACCTCACCAACGGCAACCTGCGGGCCGCGCTCTCCAGCAATGTCTTCGTGGTGCTGCTCATGCCCGTCGTCGTGGGGTGGTGGCTCACCGCGCTGCGCAACCGCTGGCGCGGTGTGCCCGGCGCGCCGTTCGCACGGCAGCACGCCACGGTCCTGACCTACGTGATCGGCGCCGTCGCGGTGATCTTCATGATCGTGCGCAACACGCCCTGGGGCTCGGCACTGGCTCCCTGACAACCGCACCGGGTTTCGCATGAAGCACAGGAACGGCGGGCACCGGGAGAACCCGGTGCCCGCCGTTCGGGAAAGATCGTGTGCTCAGTGCGCGAATCGCACGATGGCGATGACGACGCCGAGAATCAGGGAGATGATGCCGACGATGATGGCGGCGGTTGCCATCCCCTCGCCCTCCTGGCGGCCGCCGGAGGCCCTGATCTCGTTCCGAGCCAGGACCCCAAGCACGATGCCTACGATGGAGAGAACGCCGCAGCAGAGGAAGCCGACGATGCTGCAGATCAGGCCGATCAGGGCCTTCTGATTACGCTGAGGCTGCACCGGGCCGCCGCCGAGGTCGCCCTGCTGGAAACCGCCGCCCTGGCCGTAGTCGCCGGGCGGGGGCGGTGGCGCTGACTGGTCGTAACTCATGCTTCCTCCGAAAGAAGTGACGGTTGCCGGATGGCCGATCGTGCGCCGATCCAACCATGTACCAGACCGCTTGGGGCCGATAGCGGCAGACGGGTCGAGGCGGCGTCGAGCGGTAGCTGGGAGACTTCCCGGCATGGACGAGGTGATGGTGGCCCGCATCGGCCGCGCGAACGGGCTGAAGGGCGAGGTGACGGTCCAGCTGCACACCGACCGGCCGCAGGAGCGGTTCACCCCCGGTGCACGCTTTCGCACCGAGCCGTCGATCGGGGAGCTGACGGTGCGCTCGGCGCGCGTGCAGGGCACGACGTGGGTCCTCGGTTTCGAGCAGGTGCGTGATCGCACGGGCGCCGAAGGACTGCGTGACACCCGGCTCATGGCCGCGCCGGACGAGGACGAGGACGACGGCTGGTACGAGGACGATCTGGTCGACCTGATCGTCTACGACGTCGACGGCACTCTCGTGGGGGCGGTCGTCGCGCTGCTGCAGCGCCCGGCACAGGACCTGCTGCAGATCGCGTTGGAGGGCGGCGGCATTGCGTACGTGCCGTTCGTCGAGCAGATCGTGCCCGTCGTCGACATCGAGGCCGGTCGGATCGAGATCGACCCGCCGCCCGGCCTGCTCGACCTCGGGCGGGACTGACCGGTGCGCATCGACGTCGTCTCGATCTTCCCCGACTATCTCGCCCCGCTGGACCTGTCGCTGATCGGCAAGGCGCGGCGCGACGGCCTGCTCGACATCCGGGTGCACGACCTGCGCGTTTTCACCCACGACCGGCACCGCACCGTCGACGACACGCCGTACGGCGGCGGCGCCGGCATGGTGATGAAGCCCGAGCCGTGGGGTGAGGCGTTGGACGCGCTGGCGACACAGGGTGATCCTCGGCCCGTCCTGATCGTGCCGGGGCCGGGTGGCGAGCCCCTCACCCAGCGCACCGCCCGTGAGCTCGCGGACCGGGAGTGGCTGGTCTTCGCGTGTGGTCGCTACGAGGGCATCGACGAGCGGGTCTACGAGCACGCCGCCGACCGGATGGACGTGCGCGTCGTCTCGCTCGGCGACTACGTGCTGAACGGCGGCGAGGTCGCCGCGCTCGCCATCATCGAAGCGGTCGCGCGGCTGCTGCCGGGCGTGATCGGCAACGCCGCGTCGCTCGATGAGGAGTCGCACGAGGACGGATTGCTCGAATACCCCGTCTACACCAAGCCCGCGCAGTGGCAGGGCCGTGCCGTGCCGGACGTCCTGCTCTCCGGCGACCACGGCGCGATCGCACGCTGGCGCCGCGAACAGCAGCTGCATCGCACCGCCCGTCGGCGCCCCGACCTGCTGCACGCCTCCGCTGCGGCGGATCCCGACGACCTGGCACTCGTGCCGGCCGGCCCGGGCGACGTGGGGGAGCTGCTCACCCTGACGCACGCCTGCTGGCTCACGACCGGCATCGAGAACGACACCCTGCAGATCCCCGCCCAGCACGAGACCTACGAGTCGCTGGCCGCCTCGCTGCAGATCACGTCGACCTACGTCGTGCGCTCCCACGGCCGGCTCGTCGCGTCGGCGAGGGGCAGGCTCGACGGTGACGCGTGGGAGATCGAGCGGGTCATGGTGGCGCCCGACCTGCGCGGACGGGGCCTCGGGCAATGGCTGCTGGAGCAGATCGAGGCGCAGGCGCCCGCCGAGGCGACGGCGTACAGCCTCTTCACCGGCGAACGCAGCCTCGGTCCGCTGCGGATGTACCGCAGGGCGGGATACCGGCGCGCCGGCCAGGGTCCGTTCGGGCGGACCGTGCGGCTGCGTAAGCCGCGCGCCTGATCCGCGCCGGTCCGGTGTGCTCGATTTCAGCCCTGGCGCCCCGGTCTGGCAGACTGTGCAGTCGCGTCGTGCACGCAAGCGGACCCCCGCCACAGGGGGACGTGACCCCGAGAACCTTCGGGGCATGTGGTCCGAGCAGCTCGACGCACTCCCCGTTCATCAACGGTGGCGACCTGTGGCGCCACGAGGAAGTAGCTCGTCATGCATAAGTTCGACGCGATCGACGCCCCCAGCCTCCGCAGCGACATCCCCGACTTCCGCGCCGGTGACAACGTCAAGGTGCACGTGAAGGTCATCGAGGGCACGCGCAGCCGCGTGCAGATCTTCCAGGGTGTCGTCATCGGCCGTCACGGCGGCGGCATCGGCGAGACCTTCACCGTCCGCAAGGTCAGCTTCGGCGTCGGCGTGGAGCGCAAGTTCCCGCTGCACACCCCGGTGATCGACCACATCGAGGTCGCTTCCCGCGGTGACGTGCGCCGCGCGAAGCTGTACTACCTGCGCGACCTGCGCGGCAAGGCCGCCAAGATCAAGGAGAAGCGCGACGTTCCTTCGGTCAAGCCCGTCAAGGCCTGAACCGCCCGAGTCATCGACTCAGCACGCACCGATGATGGCGCGATCCCCGCGGGGGTCGCGCCATCGTCGCGTTCGCCGCGACGCGCCGCCCCGCTGAGGTCGTCCCTGCACGGCCCCGTCCCATCTTCGTGGGGCACACTCTCGTGGTGACATCCGATCCCGGGGGCAGAGGACGCGGACCCAGACGGTGGTTGCGTCCGGGTACCCACGCCTGGAAGCTGCCGGCCGGCGCCACCCGCCCACAGAAGGTGCTGGGCCCGTTGCCGAGCCCCGCGCAGCGCTCCACCGACGGCTCCGACACGACGGACGCGACGCGGGTCGGTCCCGCCCAGGACCCCGCCGACAGCCCCACCCTTCCCCAGCGCAGGCTCGGGCCGCTCCCGAAGTCTGCGTCTCCCGTCGCCGCCGACCCGGCCGACGAGCCCACCATCGGTCTGCGGCTGCACCGGCCTCCCCAGCCCGGCCCGGAACCGACCGCTGACGCCACCGCGACGCAGGCTCCGCGAAGGGACGTCCCGGTCCCAGCGGCGACGGAGGAGCCGGTGCAGGAACCGGCCCCCGCCGCGCCGCCGCGTCGTACGCAGCGCTGGCTCGTCGCGATCCGCGAACTCGTGCTGGTCGTGGTCATCGCCATGCTGCTGTCGTTCGTCATCAAGACCTTCCTGCTGCAGCCCTTCTGGATCCCTTCGGAGTCGATGGAGCCGGCGCTGGTGCCCGGGGACCGTGTCGTGGTCAGCAAGCTCACACCGGGACCGTTCGACCTGCACCGCGGAGACGTCGTGGTCTTCGACGATCCCGACAACTGGCTCGGCGACGAGGGGAGCGCTCCCAATCCCGGCCCGGTGCAGAAGCTGCTCGAATTCGTCGGTCTCTACCCCGCGGGGGACAACCACCTCATCAAGCGGGTGATCGGGATGCCCGGTGACCATGTGACGTGCTGCGACAGCGCCGGCAAGATCACCATCAACGGCGTCGCGATCACCGAGCCGTACCTGGCGGCGGGCACCAAGCCCAGCCTCACCCGATTCGACATCACCGTCCCGGCGGGCAGGATCTGGGTGATGGGTGACAACCGCGGCGACTCGGGGGACTCGCGCTATCACGACGACGGGTCGGGCGCGACCGGGTCGGTGCCGATCAAAGACGTCACCGGGCGGGCCGATGCAGTGGTCTGGCCCCTCGACCGCATAACCTGGCTCGGCAACTACTCCGCGACCTTCGCGAAGGTTCCTTCCCATTGACGGACGTATGACTGACGACTCCCGCAACCGCCCCCCATCGGGCGCCTCCTCCGACGCATCGGCGCACCGCGCCGCATCGGACACCCCCGACGACCGCCCGGCACCGGGCGAGGTACCAGCCACCGCCGAGCACCCCCGACCTCATCACCGGTGGGTGTTCCTGCGCGAACTGGCCATCGTCGTCGTCATCGCGCTCGCCCTGTCCTTCCTGGTGAAGACCTTCCTGGTGCAGCCGTTCTCGATCCCGTCGCCCTCGATGGAGAACACCCTCATCACCGGCGACCGGATCCTGGTCAGCAAGTTCACCCCGCAGCACTCGGCGCTGCACCGCGGCGACGTGGTGGTCTTCTCCAAACCGAACACCTGGGGTCCGGACGAGTCGAATCCCGGCCCGGTCAAGCGGATCGTCAAGGACGCCCTGATCGGCGTCGGGGTGCTGCCCGGGGGGCCGGACCACCTGGTCAAGCGGGTCATCGGACTGCCCGGGGACCACATCGTGTGCTGCAACTCCAAGGACCAGATCACCATCAACGGGTACGCGATCACCGAGAAGTACCTGCCGCCGGGTGAGAAGTCCGACGACGGGCCCGACGCCCGGTTCGACATCACGGTGCCCGCCGGGAAGGTGTGGGTGCTCGGCGACAACCGGGCCGACTCCGCCGACTCGCGTGTGCACAATCTGGACGGCAAGGGCGTCGACGGGACGGTGCCGGTCTCCGACATCACCGGTCAGGTCGTCGCCATCGCCTGGCCGATCAGCCGTATCGGCGGATTGCCGACGTACGGCTCGGTCTTCGCCGATGTGCCCAAGCCGAGACCATGACGCCATGACACCCGCTCGACCGAGCCTGCGCGTGGAACGTGCGTTGCAGCGCGAGGGCCACCGGTTGCTCTGCGGCATGGATGAGGTCGGTCGCGGTGCCCTCGCCGGGCCGGTCTCGGTGGGCGCGGTCGTCATCGACGAGCACTGCCCGACCGCGCCCCAAGGGGTGCGCGACTCAAAGCTGCTCACTCCCGCTGCGCGCGAACGGCTGGTGCCCCGGCTGCGTCGGTGGGCGGTGGCGTACGCCGTCGGCCACGCCAGTGCCGCCGAGATCGACCGCATCGGCATCATGGCCGCGCTGCGCCTCGCCGGCCGACGTGCCCTGGCGATGCTCGACGTGCAGCCCGACCTGGTGATCCTGGACGGCAACCACGACTGGCTGTCGGACCGCGAGGCGGCACCGGTGCTGCTGTCCGTCGAGCAGGTGGCCGGGGCCCAGCCGGATCTGACGGCGGCCGGAGCGGACGGTGTCGGCCGCCCGATCCCGCCGGTCACCACGATGATCAAGGCCGATATGAAGTGCTCGTCGGTGGCTGCGGCCAGCGTGCTGGCGAAGGTCGAGCGTGATGCGATGCTGCGCGACTTCCACGAGGCGTATCCGCATTTCAACTGGGCCGGCAACAAGGGATATTCGGCGCCCGACCATCTGGCAGCCATCGAGTTGCACGGGCCGTGCGAGCTGCATCGGCGCAGCTGGCGACCGTTCGGCGGTATGGGCGAGGGCGCCGATGGCGCAATCGTCCGCGCGTCCGCCGGCGCCGCGGATACGGTCGAAGAGGGTGCACCGGACGCGATGAAGGAGTGGGCGTGAGCGCGGAGGACCTGGAGAAGTACGAGACGGAGCAGGAGCTCGCGCTCTACCGCGAATACCGTGACGTGGTGGGCTTGTTCAGCCATGTCGTGGAGACCGAGCGCCGGTTCTACCTGTGCAACGAGGTCGACGTCCTCGTCCGCGGTGAGGGCGCCGAGGTGTTCTTCGACGTGCGGATGAGCGACGCCTGGGTCTGGGACGTCTACCGCCCCGCCCGGTTCGTCAAACAGGTGCGCGTCATCACCTTCAAGGACGTGAACGTGGAAGAGCTGCCGGCCCGCGAGATGGAGCTGCCCGACTGAGCGAAGCGAGGTCGGGCAGGTTCGGCTCGCCGGAGAGCGATACCGAGATGGAGCTGCCCGACTGAGCGAAGCGAGGTCGGGCAGGTTCGGCTCGCCGGAGAGCGATACCGAGATGGAGCTGCCCGACTGAGCTGCCGAACTGCGTCAGTGTGGGGGAAGGGCGGCCTGCAGGCGCAGCAGCCGGGTGGTCTGGGTGGCGCTGAAGTTGTCGTCGGAGATGAGCAGCACCTGCGCATCGCGACCGTGCCGCGCCTCGATCGTCATGCCCTCGTAGTTGTCCATCAGCGGGTTGGTCTGGGGCTCCTTCGCGGTGGCCCCGAGGCTCGGGCACGCGGTCACGTTCGACACCAGTGTCTTGGGCAGCACCGCGTGCGGAGAGTTCCCGAGGTCGCCGATCGCGCTGACGTCGCGGGCGTGGCGGGTGTGCACGGCGTACAGCTCGATCGCGTTGCCGGTCGCGGGCTCGTACGCGGCCTCCATCACCAGCAGCCCGTCGCGACCGTAGGCGGCGACCTCGGAGATCCGCATTCCCGGATCGACGTGGTAACCGAGCTGCCGCGTGAGTGCGTAGCCGTGACGGCCCTTCGTGTAGACCAGGATCCGGCGGTAACCGGCATCGCCTGTGGATGAGACGTCGCCGCTGAGGGTGCCTTCCATCGCGGCGTAGATCGTGGCCCCGTCGGGGGAGATCGACAGGCCTTCGAGGGTGGCGTTCGGCGTCGCCTCGCCGATCGGCGGCACGTGCAGGCGCGCGGGGACGGGCAATTGCGCACCTCGCGGCCCGAACGGTCGAAGACGCGGATCGACGGCTCCACCTCGGAGCTGACGAGGTAGTCGCCGTTCGGCAGCACCGCGAGCCCCTCGGCGTCGAAGTCGGCACCGGTGTACGGCGTCCCGTCGGCCTGCGTCAGGGTGAGGGTGCCGGTCACCTGGGGGTGCGCGGCATCGCGGAAGAACCACATCCGGGACGCCTGGTCACCGGAGTGGTCCTCGATCGCGGCGTACGCGTGGCGGCGGGCGTCGTACGTCAGCGCCGACAGCCCGCCCACCTCGGCGCCCAGGGTGTTCAACTTGTCGAGGGCGTCGCTGTAGCCGACCGCGCGGGCGCGCGGCGGGCAGTCGTAGACCGGCCGGTGCCCGTGGCCGTGTCGCTCCGCGCTCGCGGCCTGTGCGGTGGACGCGAGGGGGCCGGTGACGAAGGCGGCGGCCAGGGTGGCGGTGCAGATGGTGGCGGCATGAGTGATGCGACGAGCGTTCATCGGGGGTCCTCGCGACTCGGGAACGGTCCGGTCCAGTCCGTCCGACGGTAGCGGCGCGACGGCATGTCGTCACGGGAGCCCGTGCTCGTCCACATCCCCCTCCGCTGTCGCAGCCCGTCCACAGCCGCGATGACGGCGGCTGCCGACCCTGGCGCTCCCACGCCAGGGTCGGTGGCGGAGGTGATGAGGGATGAAGAGTTCGGGACCAGCACATCGGGTCGATCCGCGTCATGCGCTCGGGCGCGCGGGTGAGGACTACGCCGTGGACTATCTGCGGTCGCAGGGCATGGTGGTGGTCGAGCGCAACTGGCGGTGCCGCGAAGGTGAGTTGGATGTGATCGCCTTCGACGAGGCGCACGACACTCTCGTCATCGTCGAGGTGAAGACCCGCCGCACCACGACGTTCGGATCACCGGTCGAGGCGGTCACCCGGCTGAAGGCCGCGCGACTGCGGCATCTCGCGCACGCCTGGTTGCGCGAGCACCCGGTCGGTGTGGCAGCGGTGCGCATCGACGTCGTCGGCATTCTGGTCCGGCCGCACAGTGCACCGGTCGTCGAGCACGTCCGGGACGTCTGGTGAGCCTCGGGCGGACCCGCAGCGTCACGCTGCGAGGGATCGACGGGACGGTGGTCGACGTGGAGGCCAACGCGTCGCAGGGCCTGCCCGCGTTCACGATCACCGGGATGCCGGACGCCGCCTGCCGGCAGTCGCCGGAGCGCATTCGCGCGGCCTGCGGCAACAGCGAGCTGGAGCTGCCCTCGGGCCGCATCACGGTCAACCTCTCGCCGGCCGCCCTGCCGAAACACGGATCCGGCTTCGACCTGGCGATCGCCGTGGCCGCGCTCGCGGCCACCGGCGCCGTCGACGGCGAGGTCGTGCGCGACATCGTCCACCTGGGCGAGCTCGCGCTCGACGGGTCGATCCGCCCGGTGCACGGTGTCCTGCCCGCGGTGCTCGCCGCGGTGGCGGCAGGGGTGACGCACGTCGTCGTCCCTGCGGCGAACGCCGCGGAGGCCGCCCTCGTGCCGGGTGTGCTCGTGACGCCGATGCGCACGCTTCCGGAGCTGGTCGCCCGCTACGACCTGGTCCGGAAGCGACGCCCGCTGCCCGACCTGCCGATCCACCTGCCGGCGGCCGCGGCCGCCCGAGCGCTTCCCGACCTGTGCGACGTCTCCGGGCAGGAGGAGGCGCGGCATGCGTTGGAGGTCGCGGCCGCCGGTGGGCACCACATGGCGATGATCGGCCCGCCCGGTGCGGGTAAGACGATGATCGCCGAGCGGCTGCCGGGCATCCTGCCGCCCCTCGAGCGTGCCGAGGCTCTGGAGGTCACCGCCATCCATTCGGTGCTCGGGGCGCTCGGCGCAGAGGTGCTGATCGAGCGGGCGCCGTTCGTCGCACCGCACCACGGTGCGTCGATGGCCGCGGTGATCGGCGGCGGGAGCGGCCCGATCAGGCCGGGCGCGGTCAGCCGCGCCCACCGCGGGGTGCTCTTCCTCGACGAGTCGCCCGAGTTCCGGCGCGACGTCCTCGACGCACTGCGGCAGCCGCTGGAAGCCGGGCGGGTGACGATCGCCCGCGCCGACCGGGTCGCCACCTACCCGGCACGGTTCCAACTCGTGCTGGCCGCGAACCCGTGCCCGTGCGGCAAGAACTTCGGCAAGGGCGGTGCGTGCAGCTGCTCGGTGCTGATGCGTCGCGGTTACCTGAACAAGCTGTCCGGTCCGTTGATGGACCGCGTCGACGTGCATCTGCAGGTCGCGCCGGTGACCCGCGCGAGCCTCGCCGGACCAGGTGGCGAGCCGAGCGCCGCCGCGTCGTACGTGCTCGCCAGCGGCAGGCACGTCGCTGGCACGGCTGCGGGTGGCTCATCAACGGAACGGCACCGGGGCCGGCGCTGCGGGGTCGTTGGCGCCTGCCGCGGGAGACCACCGCGGTGCTCGACCGCGCCCTGGAGAGCGGCACGCTGACCATGCGCGGCTACGACAGGTGCCTGCGTGTCGGGTGGACCCTGGCAGACCTGCAGGAGTCGGACGCGCCCGGCCCGGAGCATCTGCTGCGGGCCCTGGCCCTGCGCACCAGTGCGGCGGCGGCGTGAAGACCGCGAAGACACAGCCGGACGACCGGGCGGCCCGGGTGGCCCTGTGCAAGGTGGGGGAGCCGATGGACCCGACGATCGCCACCCTGGTCCAGGAGAGGGGGACGGTCGGCGCCTGGCGGGCGATCGCCACCAACGCCGACGGGGCCTACGACCGATTCGCCGCCCGCGTGTCCGACCTCGATCTGGCCCGGGTCCTGCACGCGGCCGACCGCCTCGGCATCAGGGTGCTGGTGCCCGGCGACCCGGGGTGGCCGCGCGGGCTGGATGATCTGGAGTTGGCGCCGCTGTGCCTGTGGGTGCGCGGCTGCGTCGATCTGGCCGCCGTCCTCGCGCGCAGCGTCTCGGTGGTCGGTGCGCGGCTCGCGACGGCATACGGCGAGTCGGTCGCCGGCGAGATCGCTCACGATCTGGCCGTGCGCCGCTTCGCCGTCGTGTCCGGCGGCGCGTACGGCATCGACACCGCCGCCCACCGCGGCGCACTGGCCGGTGACGGCGTGACGATCGCGGCCATGGCGGGCGGCGTGGACCGGCTCTATCCGGCCGGCAATCACGATCTCCTCGAGGAGATCGCCCGCACCGGTGCCGTGGTGTCCGAGTGCCCGCCGGGCGCGTCACCGCAGCGTCACCGCTTCCTGGCACGCAACCGCCTGATCGCGGCGATGACGCCGGGCACCGTGGTGGTCGAGGCGGGCATCCGGTCCGGCTCGCTCAACACGGCGCGGAACGCCGAGCGGCTGCACCGGGTCGTGGCCGCGGTGCCGGGACCGGTGACCTCGACGGCGAGCGTCGGCACGAACGAACTCATCCGGCAGGGGATCGCGTCGCTGGTGACCGACGCGGCCGAGTGTGCGGAACTCTTCGGAGAGCTCGGCGCGGACCTCGCGCCACGGGTCGAGGGGGCGCCGGCGGTCGGAGACGACCTGCCCGAGGTGCCACGTCGCGTGCTGGAGGCGTTGCCGGTGCGCAGATCCTCGACGGTCGACCAGTTGACGCGATCCGCCGGGTTGTCCGTGGGTGACGTGCTCGGCGGACTGGGGGCACTGGAGATGCGCGGGCTGGCGGCGCGCTCCCCGGACGGGTGGCGACGCGCGGGCTAGCGTGGCCGGGTGACGAGCGACGCATCGGACGTGAGCACGGCACCCAGCGAGGTGCTGGAATCCCTGCCGGCCTTCGAGCGCCACCTGCGGTTCGAGAAGGGCCGCTCGGAACACACCGTCCGCGCCTACCTGACCGATCTGCACGGCCTGGCCGACTTCCTCTCGAACGCCGGCGTCACGGCGCTCGCCGACATCGGGTTGGCGGATCTGCGGTCCTGGCTCGCCGAGCAGGACCGGGCGGGCGCGGCGCGCACGAGCATCGCCCGCCGCGCCGCCGCGGCGCGGGGCTTCTTCCGCTGGGCCCGGCGCACGGGCCGGATCGAGGTGGATCCGGCGCTGCGCCTCGTCTCACCCGCCCGCGGCCATCATCTACCGGCCGTCCTGCGTCGCCAGGAGGCGGACGAGCTCCTGACGCTGGCCGGTACGGCGGCCGATGACAGCGACCCGGTGCGGGTGCGTGACCACGCGATGCTCGAGTTGCTCTACGCCAGCGGGATCCGGGTCGGCGAGCTGGTCGGGCTCGACGTCGACGACGTCGACCTGTCGACGGGGGTGGTCCGCGTGATTGGTAAGGGAGACAAGGAGCGCACGGTCCCGTTCGGGGTGCCGGCGGCCGACGCGATGCACCGGTGGATCTCCCACCGGCCCACGCTGGTGACCCCGGCTTCCGGGGCCGCGATGTTCCTCGGCCGCCGCGGCGGTCGGGTCGACCCGCGCACCGTGCGCACCAGCCTCACCGCCCTGGTGCGGGAGATGCCGCAGGCCCCGGCGCTCGGACCGCACGGCCTGCGGCACAGCGCCGCCACACACCTGCTCGAAGGCGGCGCCGACCTGAGGATGGTGCAGGAGCTGCTGGGTCACGCCAGCCTGTCGACCACCCAGATCTACACCCACGTGTCCGTGGAACGGTTGCGGGCGTCGTACACCCAGGCCCACCCGAGGGCCTGAGAGGTCAGTTCACGACGTACACGTAGAAGTAGACGGGACGATTGCCCGGGAACGTACGTCGTCCCTGAGCGTCCAGCATCTCGAACTTCACGTAACAGGTCCGAGCCGTCGACGGTGCGGTCACCGCGATGGAGACGACGGCGGAGTGTCCGGGTGCGGTGGAGGGGACCACGGCGCGCTTCGGTGTCCGACAGTCCGTGGCGCCCTGGGGCGGACCCATCCGCGAGAGCGAGCGACCGGTCCACGTGACCGACCCGACGTTGTCCAGGCGCCACTCCTTGGTGAACTTCTGCCCCACCTTCACCGTTGCGCAGTCCGGATAGGAGATGTCCGCACCGAACGTCGAGGAGTCCCCGGGGGTGACCGGCGACATCGGCGACGCTGCTGCCTTCGAGACCACGCATCCGGACGAGCTCCCGCCCGACTGGCCGGGGCCCGTCTGCCCCGCGGCCACCTGCGGAGCGGCCGTGAACGACGTTGTGGACGGGCTCGCGGAAGAGGAGCGCCTGCTCAGGGCGAGGAAGAGGCCGGCGACGGCGATCGCCGCCACCAGCACGATCGCGACGGGCACCCAGGTCGGCTCCCACCAGCGGTGGCGGGGGCGGTCCCCCGAGACCGCGGTGCCGGTCGTGTCGTCAGCCGGGGGTGCGCCCGCGGAGGCCGCAGACGTGGCGACGGGCTCGGAGGCGACGGGGGAGGTGCTCGGTGTGGCGGGCTCCGTCGACGGGTCGACCTGGCGCGCGGCCGCGTGCCAGCGTTCCTGCCACGGCGCGGGGTCGGCACCACACGCGAGAACGAACTGCTTGGTGGTGTCCCACGACGGGAATCGGTTGCCCGAGGCCGCCTCGTGCAACGTCGTATGCGAGATGCACCCGGAGGTCTCGGCCATCTTGCGGAACGAGGGACTGCCGACGGACTCCCGCAGCGCGGACAGCTCGTCGGCGAATCGTTGCACCGTCTGCTGACGGTCGTTGGTCGGCACGCTCGTGCTCCTCGGTCGTCGCGTCGTCCAACCGTCCCCCAACGGTTGCTCCCGCCGCAATGTAACGGCAGAACGTGTCTGTAAGACGGTGTCAGGTGTCGTCAGGTTCCGTCCACGGGTGCCGAACAGCCCGTCCTGCCTGCGAACTTCGTTGCCATGCCGCGCATCCGGCGCAGCGACGAAGGAGGCATCGCATGTCCATCCGCACCAGCACCAGAACACCGCTTCGGATCCTCACGGTGGCCGGCCTGACCGCCGCCATCGGGGTCACCACAGTCGGCCACGGGATGAGCGCCGACGCGGCCACCCGATCGTTCCCGGCGAAGGTGACGCTCAACGGGCGCCAGCACATCGGGGACAGCGCCAACGCCAAGGGCGCCGTCGTCGACAAGTACAAGGCCGGCCGCCAGGTGCCCGTCACCTGTCAGGCCGCTCACAAGGGAACGCTGTGGGACAGGACGACCGACAAGCTCTGGGTGCCGGACAAGTACCTCACCACCGGCACCGACGGCTACGTGTCCGGGATGTCCAAGTGCGCCCAGGACGACGGTTCGCTGGCGTCCAAGCGCTACGGCCGGATCGACGGCCCGCGCGGGCCGCAGGGCGGCACCCACGCACAGAAGGTCGACCGGGTCATCGCGGCCGCCACGTCCCAGACCGGCAAGGGCCTCACCTACTCCTGGGGTGCGGGCGGCAAGGGCGGCCCCGCGTACGGCGTCGGCACCTCCCCGAGCGGTTACCACGACTCGAACCGGTTCGGTTTCGACTGCTCCGGCTTCACCCTCTACGCGTTCTGGAAGGGCGCGGGCGTGGACGTCGGCTCCAACACCACGGCGCAGTACGCGCACGCGCACCGGGTCAAGCGATCCCAGATGCAGCGGGGCGACCTCGTCTTCTGGGGCAGCGGATCGAGCACCCACCACGTCGCCATCTACCTCGGCAAGGGACGGATTCTCGAGGCCGATGTGCCTCGCGACAGCCACAGCGTCCGCGAGGCCTCGCTGAGCGCACCGGGCTCGGACCTCATGCCGTACGTCGTCCGACCTGTGTGAAACCTGAACGCGACTCGCTGCGTCACATCACAACGTCAACCCCGAGAACCCAACCGTCACGAAGGAGCACGATCATGAGCACCACCATCACGAAGTACGCCACCCGAGCCGGAGCCGTCGCGGGCATCGGCGCCGCCGGCCTGCTGGCCCTCAGCGGAGCTGCCTCCGCCGCGGGTCACGCGGGGACCGTCCACACCCACGGGTCTGCGTTGACGGCACGCGCGTCGGCGTCGACCTCGGCGCGCAGCACCGGCAGCTACGCCAACGGTGCCAAGGTGACGATCTCCTGCCAGACCAACGGATCGAAGGTCACGGGGATCTACGGCACCAGCACGCTGTGGGACAAGGTCGGCAAGGGCTATGTCTCCGACACGTACGTCAAGACCGGTAGCGACGGCCGGGTCGCGCCGCAGTGCGGCAAGACCCCCGCCCCGCCGACGTCCACCAAGGGCTGCTCGACCAAGGGTCTCAACGACCCGCACTCGTGTGGTGCCGCGGTGGCGTGGGCCAAGGCCCACCTCGGCCGGAGCAGCTCGGACTACGCCCACCGGTGCGACCACGTCGTGGCCCTCGCCTACGGATTCGGCGCGAGCGGCTCGCAGTCCGCCAACTCGCACTGGGCGGCCATCCCGGGCAAGTACAAGCACAGCGGTGACACCACGGTCCCCGCGGGCGGCCTGGCGTTCTTCCACAGCAGCAGCTTCGGGCACGTGATGATCTCGCTCGGCGGCGGCAAGTTCGCCTCGAACGACATCCACGGCAACGGCACCTACACCACGACGACGATCGCCGAGATCAAGAGCAAGTGGGGCGAGCACTACGTCGGGTGGGCGCAGCCCTGGTTCCAGGCGAACCACTGACAGATCGAACGGCAGCAGCGGGCCGGCACTCGTCCGACGACGGGTGCCGGTCCCGCGCGTGCGCGGGAATCGTCACGGTGTCAGCGGGACCAGGATCGGGACGAGAGCCCGCAGCAGGGTGAGCGGATCTCGGTAGACGTCCGGCGCGACGAGCAGCCCCCAGTGCAGACAGGCCCGCGGCGCGCAGTGGCTCTGCACCGCGGTGAGGGTGGCGATCTGCTGACCGGCACGCACCTGCGTCCCGACCGCGAGACCGCCGGTGACCGGCTCGTACGTCGTGTGCCACCCGTTCGGGTGCGCGACCGTGAGGACCCCGCGTCCGGCGACCGCCCCGCGGAAGAGCACCACTCCGTCACCGGCGGCGAGCACCGGCTGACCGGGGCGACCCAGCAGATCCACCCCGCGGTGCCCGGCCGCCCAGGGCTGCGGTGGCGCGTCGTACCCGCGCACGAGGCTCGGTCGCGGGTCGAGCGGCCAGACGTAGCCGGTGGTGGGAGCGGGCACCGCGGCGGGGCCGGCCAACAGTGACCACACGGTGGCGAGCACCAGCATCAGATCCATGGGCAGCAGCGTGGATGCGGAGCGCCTGAACGGTCATGGGCGACGCGGGCGCCTGTGGATCGCCAAGGGGATGTGGACGAGCCGACTAGGGGCGGCCGGCACGCGGCACCGACACGGTGACCGACTTGATCTGTGCCTCGCGGGCCGCGCTTCGGGCGTGTTCGTCGAAGTCCGGTGCGCACGACATGAAGAGCGTGGTGCCGTCGGACCCGCCCAGCATGCACGCGAACACCCCCGTGCCCGGGCGCACCTCGTCGAGGATCTCGCCGCCCTCGCGCACCCGGACGACGCGTCCGTGGCTGGCGTCCGCGATCCAGAGGCAGCCCTCGGCGTCGAGCCCGCACCCGTCGGGGACCACGACGCCCTGGGGTACGGCGGTCGCCAGGTCGCGCGCCGTCGGCAGTTCGCCGAACTTCGCCCAGTCCATGCGGGGCCCGAGCGACCCGTCGGCGGCGATGTCGAAGGCGGACACCCGGTTGCCGAAGGTCTCATCCACCAGCAGGAGGCCGTCGTCGGTGATGACGCTGCCGTTGGGAAACCACAGATCGTCGGCGACCTTCGTCACGGAGCCGTCCGGGTCGACCCGCAGCAGGGGAGCCGTCTCGATGTCGTCGCCGGACATCAGGTCGAAGCCGAAGTTGCCGACGTACGCCCGGCCCTGCCCGTCGACGACCATGTCGTTGGGGAGCCCGGCCACATGGCGCGCCAGGTCGGCGTGCTCCACGAGCGACCCGTCCCCGGTCCGGCGCAGGATCTTGGCGTCCTTCATCGAGACCACCAGCAGATCGCCGCCCGGCAGCCAGCCGAGCCCCGAGGGCTGGGCCGGCACGTCCGCCTCGACCCGCAGGTCGGAACCGTCCTCGGCGACCGAATACACCTGGTGCAGATAGAAGTCCACGAACCACAGCCGACCCTGGTGCCACCGCGGGCACTCGGTGTAGGACATCCCGGACAGCACCGTTCGCACCGCGTGATCGCTCATCGCTCGAACGTAGACCCGCTCAGTCCGCCAGGTGGGCCAGTCGCCGTACGCCCTCGGCCAGGACGTCGTCCTGCTTGCAGAACGCGAACCGCACGAGCGACGCAGCAGCGACCTCGGCGGCCGGGTCGGCGGGTCTGTCCATGAACGCGCTCACCGGCACGCCTGCCACCCCGACCTGCGTCGGCATGGCCCGGCACAACCGCAGCGCGTCGGGGTCGAAGCGGGCGAGGTCGGCGATGACGAAGTAGCCGCCCGCGGGCACGCTGACCGGCACGTCCAGCCGCCGCAGCCCCTCGACGAGCAGGTCGCGTCGACGTCGCATGGTGTCGCTCAGCTCGGCGAAGAAGCGGTCGGGCAGCCCGAGGCCGACGGCGATCGCCGGCTGGAACGGTCCACTGGCCACGAACGTGAGGAACTGCTTCACCGTGCGGACGGCCTGTACGAGTTGCGCCGGCCCGAGCACCCAACCGACCTTCCAGCCCGTGGTGGCGAAGGTCTTGCCGCCCGAGCCGATGGTGAGGGTGCGCTCGGCCATGCCCGGCAGCGTCGCGACCGGGATGTGCTCGCCGTCGTAGACCAGGTGCTCGTAGACCTCGTCGGTCACGACCACGGCGTCGTGCTCGCGGGCCAGAGACGCGATCAACTCCAGCTCGGAGCGGCTGAAGACCTTGCCCGTGGGGTTGTGCGGGGTGTTGAGCAGCACGAGCCGCGTCCGGTCCGAGAACGCCGCGCGCAACGCGTCCTCGTCGACCGCGAAGTCGGGGAAGGCGAGCGACGTCGTACGGCGTACGGCGCCCGCCAGAGCGATCGAGGCGGCGTAGGAGTCGTAGTAGGGCTCGAAGGTGACGACCTCGTCACCCGGCTCGCAGAGCGCGAGGATGGTGGCGGCGATGGCCTCCGTGGCCCCCGCGGTGACCAGGACCTCGGTGTCCGGGTCGACGTGCAGGTCGTAGAACCGTCGCTGGTGGGCGCTGATCGCCTGCCGCAGCACCGGCACACCGATGCCCGGCGGGTACTGGTTCTGGCCGGAGTCGATGGCACCCTTCGCCGCGTCCAGCACCTCCTGGGGGCCGTCCGCGTCGGGGAACCCCTGGCCGAGGTTCACCGCCGCCGCCGCGGCCGCGCGTTGGGTCATCTCGGCGAAGACGGTCTCGCCGAAACCGCGCATCCGGGCGACCAGGGGCGCGAGCGGCACCGGGGGAGCAGTCATCCCGCCATGCTAGGCGGGCCGATTCGCTCCACGGCCCGCGTGCGCCATACACTGGATCCACGGCCTTGGCGAGATCACCTCGGGTGATGTGGCGAGGGTCGAATTCGCGTGTCCACGTCCGGCGCCGCGCTTCCTCCGGGAGGTGCATACCGGGGCGCACCCGTCAGTCCGTCCGCACAGCACTTGCTGGGCGAGCGGTCCGGGTCGTCTGGACACCAGGTTCACCGGCGCACCCGTGTCGGTGGAAGACAACTGGAAACATACGACGAAAGGACTTCGGCATGGCCGTCGTCACAATGCGCCAGCTCCTCGAGAGCGGCGTCCACTTCGGGCACCAGACCCGCCGTTGGAACCCGAAGATGAAGCGCTTCATCATGACCGAGCGCAACGGCATCTACATCATCGACCTGCAGCAGTCGCTGACCTACCTCAACGAGGCTTACGACTTCGTCAAGCAGACCGTGGCGCACGGCGGCACGATCCTGTTCGTCGGCACCAAGAAGCAGGCCCAGGAGTCGGTCGCCGAGCAGGCCACCCGCGTGGGCATGCCCTACGTCAACCACCGCTGGCTGGGCGGCATGCTCACCAACTTCGGCACCGTCAGCAAGCGCCTCGCGCGGCTGAAGGAGCTCGAGGAGATCGACTACGACGACGTCGCCGGCTCCGGTCGCACCAAGAAGGAACTTCTGGTGATGAACCGCGAGAAGGTCAAGTTGGAGCGCACCCTCGGCGGTATCCGCGACATGGCCAAGGTCCCCTCGGCCGTCTGGATCGTGGACACCAAGAAGGAGCACCTGGCCGTCACCGAGGCCCGGAAGCTGAACATCCCGGTCATCGCGATCCTCGACACCAACTGCGACCCCGACGAGGTCGACTACAAGATCCCGGGCAACGACGACGCGATCCGCTCCGTCACGCTGCTGACCCGCGTGGTCGCCGACGCCGTCGCCGACGGTCTCATCACCCGTTCGCAGGGTCGCTCCGGCGAGGGCGAGGCTGCCGAGCCGATGGCCGAGTGGGAGCAGGAACTGCTGAACTCCCAGACCGCTGCCGCCGACACCGACACCGCTGCCGGTCCGTCGCAGACGGCCAAGGCCGCCGTGGAGACCGCCGACGCAGATGTCACCACCGGTGACGCCGCGGGTGTCGAGGCCGCCACGGCAGCTGCCGCTGCCGAGACCACCGCTGCGGCCGCTGCCGAGGCTCCGGCTGCCGAGGCCGCGTCCACCGAGGCACCGGCCGACGACACCGCGGGCGCCTGAGCGTTCGCTCGTCGTACCCACTTTTCATGACTCTTCGCGAAGGAGCGAGGCATAGCTATGGCGAATTACACCGCCGCTGACATCAAGGCGCTGCGCGAGTCGACCGGCGCCGGAATGCTCGACGTCAAGAAGGCGCTCGACGAGGCCGACGGCGACCAGGCCAAGGCGACCGACATCCTGCGGGTCAAGGGCCAGAAGGGCGTCTCCAAGCGTGAGGGCCGCACGACGGAGAACGGCCTCGTGGCCGCCTCCGCCGGTGACGGCGTCGGCACGCTCGTGGAACTGCTCTGCGAGACCGACTTCGTGGCCAAGAGCGCGAAGTTCGGCGACCTCGCGGACGCCGTGCTGAAGGTCGCGGTCTCCTCGGGCGCCGCGGACGCGGAGAGCCTGCTGGTGGCGACCGGCGAGGACGGCAAGACCGTCAAGGAGTTGCTGGACGACGCCAACGCCACCATCGGCGAGAAGATCGAGATCAAGCGGGTGGCCCGTGTCGAGGCCCCCGTCGTGGCCGCGTACCTGCACAAGACCAGCCCCGACCTGCCTGCGCAGATCGGTGTCCTGGTCGGTGCGAGCGGTAGCGAGCAGACCGCCCGCGACGTCGCGATGCACGTCGCGGCGTTCAGCCCGACGGTGCTGCACCGCGACGACGTCGACGAGGAGACCGTGGCCAACGAGCGCCGCGTCGCCGAGGCGACGGCCCGCGAGGAGGGCAAGCCCGAGCAGGCCCTGCAGCGGATCATCGAGGGACGGGTCAACGGCTATTTCAAGGAGAACGTGCTGCACGACCAGCCGTTCGCCAAGGAGCCGAAGAAGACCGTCGCGAAGGTAGCCGACGAGGCGGGCGTGCAGATCGTCAACTTCGTCCGCTTCAAGGTCGGGGTCTGACGAAACACGCAGCGCAGCGTGTGCCGAGCGTAGCGAGGCGCGCCCGCAGCGAAGTGTGAGGAAGACGCCGAGAAGGCTCGTGGTCTTCCTCACCGCACCTGATGCGTGAAACCGCGCGGGACACGAGGGTCAACCCTCGTGTCCCGCGCGGTTTCTGCGTCCCAGGGCCTTGGAATCGGCAGTTCGGTCACTTCTCCGCGCGGGTGGCCGTTCTCAGGCAGCCTCGAAGAGGAGTGCTGCGCGGCGGGTGGGCCTGCTGGGTCGCCGGGCGTCGGGAGTCGGCAGCGCGGTCACTTTCCGGCACCGGCGTACGCGGTCGGGGTGGGTAGTTGGCGCTGCGGTCATTCTCCTGCACCGGCGCCGCCCGGCGCCTGCCACAGAGGTCGGCGTGGCAGCACTTCGAGAATCTGTGGAAGTATCTACCGACCCCTGGACGCCGATCACTCGGGAGTAACCACGTGACCACCCAGACCCCCATCGACCGCCCGGCTCGGGTACTGCTCAAGCTGTCCGGCGAGGTCTTCGGCGGGGGAGCCGTCGGGGTCGACCCCGACGTCGTCAAGGACATCGCCGAGCAGATCGCCGTCGCTGCGCGCTCCGGCGTGCAGATCGCCGTCGTGATCGGCGGCGGCAACTTCTTCCGCGGCGCCCAGTTGCAGCAGAAGGGCATGGACCGGGTCCGCGCCGACTACATGGGCATGCTCGGCATCGTGATGAACTGCCTGGCCCTGCAGGACTTCCTCGAGAAGGAGGACGTCGACACCCGGGTGCAGACGGCCATCGCCATGGGCCAGGTCGCCGAGCCGTACATCCCGCGCCGCGCGATCCGCCACATGGAGAAGGGCCGCGTCGTGATCTTCGGTGCGGGGATGGGCATGCCCTTCTTCTCCACGGACACCGTCGCCGTGCAGCGTGCCCTGGAGAGCCGCTGCGACGTGGTGCTGGTGGCCAAGAGCGGCGTGGACGGGGTCTACACGGCCGATCCGAAGCTGGACCCCGCTGCGACCCGGATCGACGAGCTCACCTACGCCGAAGCCGTCGAGCGGGACCTGAAGGTGCTGGACCAGACCGCATTCGCGCTGTGCGCGGAGAACAAGCTGCCGATGGTCGTGTTCGGCATGGAGGGTCAGGGCAACATCGCCCGCGCGCTGCAGGGTGAGAGGATCGGCACGCTGGTGTCGCCGGCCTGACCCCTCGGTCGTACGACGCCCACCCTCAACCACGCAGTATCGAAGGAGTTCCCCACCATGGACGGCAGCATCGACGAGAGTCTCTTCGACGCCGAGGAGAAGATGGAGAAGGCCGTCGAGGTCGCCAAGGAGGACTTCTCCGGCATCCGCACCGGCCGTGCGAACGCGGGGATGTTCAACAAGCTGCTGGTCGACTACTACGGCGCCCCGACTCCGCTGCAGCAGCTCGCGTCGTTCCAGACGCCCGAGGCGCGCACCGTGCTCATCCAGCCCTTCGACAAGGGCTCGATGGCCGCGATCGAGAAGGCGCTGCGCGAGTCCGATCTGGGCGTCAACCCCGGCAACGACGGCAACCTGATCCGGATCCAGCTGCCCCAGCTGACCGAGGAACGGCGCCGCGACTACATCAAGCTGGCCCGGAACAAGGGCGAGGACGCCAAGGTGTCCATCCGCAACATCCGCCGGCGTGCCAAGGAAGAGATCGACAAGCACGTCAAGGACGGCGACGTCGGCGAGGACGAGGGCTCCCGCGCCGAGAAGGAGCTGGAGAGCACCACCAAGAAGTACGTCGACGTGGTCGACGAGATGATGAAGAGCAAGGAGTCGGAGCTGCTCTCGGTCTGAGCGCGCTCCACCCCACCCTGCCCATGCCCGATCAGTCGCCGCCTCCCGGACCGCTGACCCGACGGGACGCACGAGCGGGCCGCTCCGACGCGGCGCCCGTCGGCGCCACCGCCGACAAGAGCAACCCCACTCCGCGGGCGGGTCGCAACCTCTACGCCGCGGTCGGTGTCGGAGTCCTCCTCGGCGTCCTGGTGCTCGCCTCCCTCTTCATCCGCAAGGAGTTCTTCGTCGCACTGGCGACGCTCGCCTCGGTCGTCGGGGTGTGGGAGCTGCTGCGCGCGATGCAGCACGGTCGGATCTACCCGCCGGCCGTTCCGACGCTCGTCGCGGCGGCCGCCGTACCGGTGATCGCCTATCAGTGGGGACCGGTCGCGCTCGCCTCGTCGGTCGTGCTCGCCGTGCTGGTGGTCGTGGTCTGGAGGTCCTTCGGCGACGAGGAGTCGGCCGTCCAGGACGCCGCGGGCGGGACCTTCGTGGTGCTCTACGTGCCCGCCCTGGTCGGTTTCGCGATGCTGCTGCTCGACGAGCACGACGGGCCGCTGCGCATCGTCACCTTCGTGCTGGTCACCATCGCCAGCGACGTCGGTGGCTACGCGGTCGGCGTCGTCTTCGGCAAGCACCCGATGGCCCCCAGCGTCTCGCCGAAGAAGTCGTGGGAGGGCTTCGGCGGGTCGGTCGCCTGCTGCATCCTGGCCGGAGCTCTGTCGGTCGCCCTGCTGCTCGACGGGCGCTGGTGGATCGGCGCGCTGCTCGGGGCGCTGGCTGTCGTGACCGCGACGGTCGGCGACCTGTGCGAGTCGATGATCAAGCGCGACCTCGGCATCAAGGACATGAGCAACCTGATTCCGGGCCACGGCGGCCTGATGGACCGACTGGACTCGCTGCTGATCACGGTGCCGGTCGTGTGGGCGATCCTCACCCCGTTCGTCTCCTGACCCGCGAGGGCTGGGAGTTTTCGCGGCTCGGCCCGCACCTGGGACGATGGTCGTATGCCGACCGTCGATCTGCCCGCCCCGACCCCGCGTCCCACGCCGGGGCAGCTGACCTTCACCGCGCCCCGGCGCTCCAAGCCGCCGACGCACCTGGCCGATCTGGACCCGGCCGGTCGCAAGGCGGCCGTCGAGGAGCTGGGGCACAAGGGTTTCCGGGCAGCCCAGTTGTCGACCCACTACTTCGAGCACTTCGTGGACGACCCGGCGCAGATGACCGACCTGCCGAAGGCGGAGCGGGCGAGCCTGGTGCAGGAGCTGATGCCGCCGTTGCTGACGCCGGTGCGCACGCTGGAGGCCGATGACGGCCAGACGATCAAGAGCGTCTGGCGCCTCTTCGACGGTGCTCTGGTCGAGTCGGTGCTGATGCGCTACCCGGGTCGGGTGACCATGTGCATCTCCAGCCAGGCCGGGTGCGGGATGAACTGCCCGTTCTGCGCCACCGGCCAGGAGGGGCTGACCCGCAACCTGTCGACCGCCGAGATCGTCGAGCAGGTCGTCGCGGGCGCCCGGATAATGCGGTCGGGCCAACTGCCCGGGGGCGTCGACGAGGACCGGGAGTCGCCGTTGCGGGTGTCGAACGTGGTGTTCATGGGCATGGGCGAGGCGCTGGCGAACTACCGGCGCGCCATCGACGCGATCCGTCGGCTGGTCGAGCCGCCGCCCTCGGGCCTCGGGATGAGTGCCCGCGGCATCACCATGTCGACCGTCGGGCTGGTGCCCGCCATCGACAAGCTCGCCGCCGAGGGCATCCCGGTCACGCTGGCCCTGTCGCTGCACGCCCCCGACGACGAGCTGCGCAACGAGCTGGTGCCGATCAACAACCGGTGGTCGGTCGACGAGGCCCTCGACGCGGCGTACCGCTACTACGAGAAGACCGGACGTCGGGTGTCGATCGAGTACGCGCTGATCCGCGACATCAACGACCACGCCTGGCGCGCGGACCTGCTGGGGGAGAAGCTCGCCGCCCGCGGCAGCGGCTGGGTGCACGTCAACCCGATCCCCCTCAACCCGACGCCGGGCTCGAAGTGGACCGCGTCGCGGCACGGAGTCGAGCAGCAGTTCGTCGAGCGGCTGCGCGCCCGCGGCATCCCGACCACCGTGCGCGACACCCGCGGCTCGGACATCGACGGCGCCTGCGGGCAGCTGGCGGCCTCTACCGCCTGACCCAGAGCTTCAGCGTCGGCCGCTTCGTCGCAGGATCAGCTCGGCCGCATCCTGCGTGGAGTCCACCAGGTGCACGGCAGCGGACATCGGGCGGTCGGCGGCGAGGGTCTTCAGCAGCTCCCAGACCGGCACGTCGCGGGTCCACTGCCGCTCGCCGACGAGCACCAGCGGTGGCAGGGGATCGGTGGCGTCGGAGGGCGTGGCGTAGTACATCCGGGTGGCCGCCTGGAAGATCTCCTGGACGGTGCCGGCCGCGCCGGGCAGGACGACGATGCCGGCGTCGCAGCGCGCGAGGAGGGTGTCCTCTCGCAGCGCGTTGCTGAAGAACTTGGCGATGCCCGCGCAGAAGACGTGCGGCGGTTCGTGGCCGTAGTACCAGGTGGGGACAGCGATCACCCGGGCCCGGTGCACCGCGTCGGTGTGGCGCTCGCGCACCGCCAGGGCGGTCGACGCCCACCGCCCGATGTCCGGCCGGTACGACGGCACGCTCGCCAGCTCCTGCAGGGCCGACCGCAGGGCGGCCTCATCGGTCACGCAGCCGCCGAGGCTCGCCGCCTCCATGGCACCGGGGCCGCCTCCGGTCAGCACCAGGCACCCCGACTGGGCGAGGGTGCGCCCGAGACCGGCGGCGTCCGCGTACGCCGGGCTGGTGCGCAGTTCGTCGTGCCCGCCCATCACGCCCACCACGTGCCGTCGCTCGAGCCGTTCGTCCAGGGCATCGTCGATCGAGTTGTCGTGGACCGCCCGGATCACCATGGCGTAGGCGTCGTGCGCGGTGGCTGCATCGAGCAGCCAGTCGTACGCACGCCGGTCCGGCGTCCCGGCGTACCCGTGGGCGGTCAGCCCTGCGTAGAGCTCGCGTGGCTCGTACAACCGCGAGCGGTAGGGGTTGACCGGCAGCGACGGGTCGGGCGGGAAGACCAGTGCGCCCGCCGCGCGCAGATGCACCACCAGCGCATCGGGGACCACGCCGCCCAGCACGACCAGACCCGTCAGGTCGGACATGGCCAGCAGATCGGACATGGCCTCGCGCAGGTCCACGTCCTGCAACCGCAGCCCCTTCAATGAGTCTCCGCGGGCGATCCTGCTCCGCAGCGCCCGACTGCTGGTGATCTCCCCGGTGGCCACGCCCTCATCCTGCCCGCTGGTGTCACGGTTCGGTCTCGAACCCGCGGGCGAGACAACCTCTTCGGGGGTTCGTGCGTCTGACCATGTGCCGGCGGACATCGCCGGCGTACTCGGGGAAGCGGCCCTTCGGTCGCAGAGCAAGGGAGTAGGACAGCAGATGAAGCGTGCGATGTGTGTGGTTCCGGTGGCTGTGGCGATCGCTGCGGCGGGGGCGGTCTCGGTGGCTCAGGCGACCCCGGCGGCACATCCGGTGAAGCACACGACAAGCGTGACCAGTGTGACGAAGGCCGTCGTTCACCGCACGTCGCCCGCCGTCGTGACCCATCGGGGGATCACGACGAGCGCTGCGATCACGTCGGCCATCGACCACAGCGCCCTGCTCGGGGACGTGCCGGCGTCCGACGTCTCGGTGCGCTCGATCCGGGTCGCCTCGGCCAACACGTCGTGGGCCTCGGCCGTGGTGCACCCGATCGACCAGCGCACCGACGACGCGTTCGTCGCGCTGCACCGGGTCGACGGTCGGTGGACCGTCGTCACGCTCGGCACGGCTGGGGTCGGCTGCGCCGTGCCCGCCTCGCTGCGGTCCAACCTGCACCTGGTCTGCGAGGCCGGTTACTGACCGGGCCGCGTCATACCGGGGGTGGTCGGCCGCCTCCGCGTGGAGAATGACGGGCATGAGCAGCGGCGCGTACGAAGCGGCATACGAAGCGAGCATGCAGGACCCGGAGGCGTTCTGGGCGGAGGCCGCTCGAGGCATCGACTGGATCAACTTCCCGAAGACCGTTCTGGACGAGTCGAATCCGCCGTTGTACCGATGGTTCCCCGACGGCCGGATGAACACCTGCTTCAACGCGCTCGACCGGCACGTGATCGCGGGGCGGGCCGACCAGCCCGCGGTCGTCTGGGACAGCCCGGTGACGCAGGACAGCCGGACCTACACGTACGCGCAGCTGCTCGACCTGGTCGGGCGGGCCGCCGGGATGCTCACCGCACTGGGGGTGCAGAAGGGCGACCGCGTCGTCATCTACCTGCCGATGATCCCGGAAGCGGTCGTCAGCATGCTGGCCTGCGCGCGCATCGGTGCGGTGCACGCGGTCGTCTTCGGCGGGTTCGCACCCGCGGAGCTGGCCGCGCGCATCGACGACGCACGCCCCAAGGTGCTCATCACCGCGTCCTGCGGAGTCGAGCGCACCCGGGTGGTGGAGTACAAGCCGATGGTCGATGCGGCGATCGATCGCTCGCAGCACCCGCCGGAGAGCGTCGTCGTGCTGCAGCGGCCGCAGGCCGAGGCCGCGATGGGTGAGCGGGACATCGACTGGCGTACGGCGATGCGTCCCGATGGTGTCGGCGCCGCGGGCTGCGTGCCGATGCTGGGATCGGACCCGCTCTACATCCTGCACACCTCCGGCACCACCGGTCGGCCGAAGGGGATCGTGCGCGACAACGGCGGGCACGCGGTCGCGCTGCACTGGTCGATGACGCACATCTTCGGGATGCAGCCGGGCGACGTGTGGTTCACCGCGTCCGACGTCGGCTGGGTGGTCGGGCACTCCTACATCGTCTACGCGCCGCTGCTCGCCGGCTGCACGACGGTGCTCCTGGAGGGCAAGCCGGTCGGCACACCCGACGCGTCGACGTTCTGGCGGATGATCGAAGAGCACAAGATCGCAGGCCTTTTCACCGCTCCCACCGGCATCCGGGCCATCAAGAAGGAGGACCCGGAGGGCACGTTGATCGCCGGTCGCGACCTGTCGAGCCTGCGCACCCTCTTCCTCGCGGGCGAGCGCACCGACCCCGACACCTGGCAATGGGCGACGGACCGCCTGCAGGTGCCGGTCATCGACAACTGGTGGCAGACCGAGACGGGCTGGCCGATCTGCGCCAACCCGATCGGCACGCAGCTCTTCCCGATCAAGCCCGGCTCGGCGACGATGCCGAGCCCGGGGTACGACGTGCAGGTGCTCGACGCGGAGGGCGAGCGGTGCGCACCGGGCCAGGAGGGCGCGCTGTGCATCAAGCTGCCGATGCCGCCCGGCACGCTGGAGACGCTGTGGGGTGACGACGACCGCTACGTCGAGTCCTACCTGTCGGCGTACGACGGCTACTACCTGTCCGGCGACGGCGGATACATCGACGACGACGGGTACGTCTGGGTGATGGGCCGCACCGACGACGTGCTCAACGTCGCAGGGCACCGCCTGTCGACCGGCGGCCTCGAGGCCGTCGTGGCCGGCCACCCGGCTGTCGCCGAGTGCGCCGTCATCGGAGTCGCTGACGAGCTCAAGGGTCAGGTGCCGCGAGCACTGGTGGTGCTGAAGGGCGCTGAGGAGCCCACCGAGGAGGAGCAGGAGCGCATCCGCGCCGAGCTCACCCAACTGGTCCGTGAGCAGGTCGGCGCCATCGCCGGTCTGCAGCGGGTCGACATCGTGGCGGCGCTGCCGAAGACCCGGTCGGGCAAGATCCTGCGGCGCACGATGCGTCAGCTCGCCGACGGCGACGAACCGCAGGTGCCCGGCACCATCGAGGACGCAGCGGTGCTCGACGCGCTGGCCCCGGTGTTGCGCCGCCGGTGAGGGACGCCGCGGCGACCGTGTGAGCGGTTTGCGTTCGTGGTCAGGGCTGCAGCACTGGCCGCAGACGCAGAACCCCCAACCTCGTCAGACGCGCTCGGCCTGCACGGTGAAACCGCGGTCGCGCAGTCGTGCGGCATAGACGTCGCCGAGCGCCGTGGCGGGGGTCAGCACGCCGCCGGTGAGACCGTCCGGCAGCGGGCACTGCTCGCGCTGGGTCGCCAGCGCGAGCGCGGCCTCCCCGAGCATCACGCACGTCGCGGCGTAGCCCGGATCTCCCTGTGCCGCAACGACACTGCGGTACGCGCTGCCATCCGTGGTCGTCGTGCGGGCATCGACCTTGAAGAAGCCCTTGGCGCGTGCTTCGGCGCTCGGGCCCTCACCGGCCTTGGGCAGCGCCCGGTTGACCAGCGGCCGCAGCGGCGACAGGCTCAGCGCACCGACGGCGACCGCGAGTCCGCCGGCCAGCGCGTACGCCGTGGCGCGTCCCGCGATGCCCGCTCCAGTCTTCTGCAACTCGCGGTAACGGAACGCGCTGCCGTAATCGTGACCGCGAAGCGCGTTGCTGCGCCGCACGATCCGGGTATTGAAGGTCGACATGACGAACGGTCCCGTCCACGCCTTCACCTCGGGCGCGTACCGCACGGAGACGCTGTCGCGCCATTCGCCCTTCGGCTCCGCCGAGCGGTCGGGGGACAGCGCGAACTTGTCGACGGCGACCGCGCGCTTGGCCTTGTCGGAGCGCACCTCGTCGATCTGGCCCTTCATCGAGTCCAGGGTCCCGCCGCTGGCACCGCCCTTCATCGTGACGAAGAGGGTGGTGTCGGTGAGCTCGCCGGCGGCGTCCTGCGCGATGCGCTCGGCCAGGGTCAGCACGGCCAGGTCGGAGGGCACCGAGTCGAACCCGCAGGAGTGCACGATGCGGGCTCCGGAGGCGGCCGCGGCGTCGTGGTAGCGATCGATCGACTCGCGCACGAAGAGCACCTCGCCGGTCAGGTCGACGTAGTCCGTGCCGGCCTCGGCGCATGCCTTCACCAGGGGCAGGCCGTACTTCGCGTAGGGGCCGACGGTGGTGATGACCACGCGGGTGCGCTCGGCGAGCGCCGCCAGAGCGGCGTCGTCATTCGAATCCGCGGTGATCAGAGGCCAATCCGAAGCCGAGGGGCCCAGCGACCTACGGACGTCCTCCAGCTTGGCGGTGTTGCGCCCGGCGAGGCCGATGCGCACGCCCTCGGGTGCGTAGGCCGCGAGGTGCTCGGCGGTGAGCTTGCCGACGAAGCCGGTGGCGCCGAAGAGGACGATGTCGAGCTCGCGTTGGTCACGGGGAGTTGCCATGGACCGAAGGCTATCGATCCCGCGCTCCGGCACCGACCGGTGACCGTCAGCGGGCGGGCATGCTGAGTCGGGCTGCTGCCAGGCGCCTGCTCGGCGGGCCCTCGAAGAGCTCGACCCGCGGCGGCGCTCCCGGCTTCATCGGCGCCGACCAGGTGCCGACGGCACGCGCGCCGTCCAGGACGACGGGCCGGAACATCCCGTTCCCGCCCGGCACGATGTGGTCGGCGAACCGCGCGGGAAGGGTCGCGGACCGGTCGGCGTACCCGAGCAGGATCTCGTCGAACGCCGCGGTCAGCAGTGGAGTGAGGGTCGCGCGGGACATCCCGGCCTCGACGACCTCTGGTGCCGCGTAGAGGCTCACCCCGTCCAGGGTGAGCTCGTCCAGGCCGTCGACGATCTGCTCCCAGGCGGGCGCGACCTCGCGTACCAGCAGCTTGGTCCACCACAGGAAGTCGGCACGGGCGGCCGGACCGTGGGACAGCAGGTACCGCCGTGCCCAGGCCGTGACCGGGTCGGGAGGCGGCTGCGCCTTCGGCAGCCAGTCGTCGCAGAGAACGAACTGCTGGACCCCGTCGCGGATCGGTCCGAGGCAGACGACCGTGTCGATCGACAGGTCGACCAGCAGGTGGGCGCCCCGCTGGCCGCTGACGTCGAGGCCCGCGGCGGTCCAGGCGTCCAGCAGCTCACGGCGGGTCAGCGCCGCACCGCCGTGCAGGAGCTCGCGGGTCAGGTCACGCACCCCGTCGAGCTGCGCGGCGTCGACCCCGAGGCCCGCGAGACGCGTGGCGTACTGCGCGCGGATGCGGTCGGACGTCAGCGCCAGCATCCACCTCAGATCGGTGGCGAGCACGGTGTGCAGCGTCCCGCGGACGGGCCAGGAGCGCACGATGCGGCCGGCGTCGTACGCCGCGTCGACGGCCTGCACCGAACGCTCAGTCGTGCGCGCCGCGAGGGCGATGCGGCAGGCGCGCCAATCTTGAGACTGGGTGCAGGTCAGATGCCGCACGACGTCCTCGGGCGTCGGCAGCGATCGCCCGGCGAGGCACTGCGCGGCCAGCCGCATCCGCGCGACCTGCTGGTGGGTGACCGCGCGGGACATGCGCCGAACGTTAGGGGCAGTCACCGACAGACGAACAGGGTCGCCGCGCGCCCGATAGAGCGCGCGACGACCCTGATCGGTCGTGCGTGAGGCCTAGAGCATGTCCCAGGCACGGGTCAGCACGTCGCGCAGCATGCCCTCGATCGCGTCGAACTCGGTGGGCCCGATGATGAGCGGCGGGGACAGCTGCACCACGGGGTCGCCACGGTCGTCGGCGCGGCAGTAGAGGCCGGCGTCGAAGAGCGCCTTGGAGAGGAATCCGCGCAGCATCCGCTCGGACTCGTCCTCGTTGAACGTCTCCCTGGTGGCCTTGTCCTTCACCAGCTCGATGCCGTAGAAGAACCCTTCACCGCGGACGTCGCCGACGATGGGCAGGTCCTTCAGCTTCTCCAGTGTCGCGCGGAACGCCGGGGCGTTCTGGTGCACGTGGTCGGTCAGGCCCTCGCGCTCGAAGATGTCGAGGTTGGCCATCGCCACCGCGGCCGAGACCGGGTGACCGCCGAAGGTGTAGCCGTGCGGGAACGCCGTCGTGCCGTGCTTGTAGGGCTCGAACAGCTTGTCGCTGGCGATCATCGCACCGATGGGGGAGTACCCGGAGGTCATGCCCTTGGCGCAGGTGATGATGTCGGGCTGGTAGTCGAAGTCGCGGCAGGCGAAGATCTCGCCGATCCGGCCGAACGCGCAGATCGTCTCGTCCGAGACCAGCAGCACGTCGTACTCGTCGCAGATCTCCCGGACCCGCTCGAAGTACCCGGGCGGCGGCGGGAAGCAGCCGCCGGCGTTCTGCACCGGCTCGAGGAAGACGGCGGCCACGGTGTCGGGGCCCTCGAACTCGATGGCCTCACCGATCCGGTCGGCGGCCCAGCGGCCGAACTTCTTCGGGTCGTCGCGCAGGTCGTCGTGAGCGCGGTAGATGTTCGTGTTCGGCACCCGGAACGCGCCGGGCACCAGCGGCTCGAACATCTCCTTCAGCTCCGGGATGCCGGTGATCGACAGGGCGCCCTGCGGGGTGCCGTGGTAGGCGATCGCGCGGCTGATGACCTTGTGCTTGCCGGGCTTGCCCTGCAGCTTGAAGTAGTGCTTGGCGAGCTTCCACGCCGACTCCACGGCCTCGCCGCCGCCGGTGGTGAAGAAGACCCGGTTCAGGTCGCCGGGCGCGTACGCCGCGAGCCGCTCGGCCAGGTCGATCGCCGAGGGGTGCGCGTAGGACCAGATCGGGAAGAACGCGAGCTCCTTGGCCTGCTTGGCCGCGGCCTGCGCGAGCTCCTCGCGGCCGTGGCCCACCTGCACGGTGAAGAGGCCGGCGAGGCCGTCGAGGTACTTGCGGCCCTCGGCGTCCCAGATGTACGCGCCGTCGCCCTTGACGATCACGGGCACGTTGGCGCCCTGGCCGCCGGAGGACGTCGGCTCGTAGACCGACTGGCGGGTGAAGTGTCCCCAGAGATGGTCGCGGGCCGCCTCGTAGCGCGGCGTGCCGGCAGGCGTGGTGCCCGCACCGGTCATGGATGCGGTCCGGGCGGTGGTCTCTTGCGGAGTCGTGGTCATCTCGTGCCCCAGTCGTAGCGTTGTTTGTGCAATTTCAGGTAGACGAGCGTCTCGGTGTCGGTGACGCCCGGCATCGTGCGGACCGTGTCGGTAAGAAGCTCCAGCAGGTGCTCGTCGTCCTCGCAGACGACCTCGATGAGCAGGTCGAAGCGGCCGGCAGTCATCACGACGTACGCGATCTCGGGCAGCTCGCCGAGGCGCTGGGCGACGTCGCCCAGATCGCCGGTGACGCGCAACCCGATCATCGCCTGCCGACGGAAACCCACCTGGGCGGGATCGGTGACGGCGACGATCTGCAGCACCTCGGAGTCCAGCAGCCGCTGCACCCGTCCGCGGACGGCGGCCTCGGACAGGCCGATCTCGCGGGCGATCGAGGAGTAGGCCGCCCGACCGTCCTGCTGCAGGCGCGCGATGATGGCCTTCGACGTGTCGTCGAGCATCACCGGCGAGGTACGAATAGCATCGTTCACACCGGTAGGTTTTCACGAAATTCGGAGGTAGGCAAGGCGTATGAGACCGATTTCGTTGTCGGATAGCCTACTCAGCGGTACTTTGCGAAGGTCGGCGCGACGTCGGCCGGGACACGGCTCGACCCGACCTGCAGGAGGTGGCACGTCATGGCTCTGAGTGCATTCGATCTCTACTCCATCGGGATCGGCCCCTCGTCCTCCCACACGGTCGGCCCGATGCGCGCGGCCGGCACATTCGTCGCGGGGCTGCGCCGCACCGAGATCCTCGACCGGGTCACCCGGGTGCGCGCGCAGCTGTTCGGGTCCCTCGGCGCGACCGGTCACGGGCACGGCTCGGACAAGGCGGTCGTCCTCGGCCTGATGGGCGCGGTGCCCGAGACGGTCGACACGGACACTGCCGACGAGCAGGTCGGCGCCGTCCGCGAGGCCGGTGAGCTGCTGCTCGGCGGTGAACGACCCATCCGCTTCGACCCCGCGGACGACGTGGTGATGCACCGGCGCAAGTCGCTGCCGGCGCACCCCAACGGCATGACCTTCGAGGCCTACGACGGCGATCACCTGCTGCTCGAGCGCACCTACTACTCGGTCGGCGGCGGGTTCGTGGTCGACGGCGCGGCGACCGGCGCGGACCGCGTCGTCCTGGACGACACGCAGGTGCGGTTCCCCTTCACCACCGGTGGGCAGCTGCTGGCGATCTGCGAGCGGGAGGGGATGAGCGTCAGCGAGGTGATGCTGCACAACGAGCTCAGCTGGCGTACCGAGCCGGAGATCCGCGCCGGACTGCTGCATCTGTGGCAGGTCATGCGCGAGTGCGTGCAGGCCGGACTGCGGCACGGCGGCTGCCTGCCCGGCGGCCTCAAGGTGCCGCGCAGGGCGCCTGACCTCTATGCCGCGCTCACGGTCGGTGAGCTGCGCGACGACCCGCTGCGAGTCATGGACTGGGTCAACCTGTGGGCGCTCGCGGTCAACGAGGAGAACGCCTCCGGTGGCCGGGTCGTCACCGCGCCCACCAACGGTGCGGCCGGGATCATCCCCGCGGTGCTGCACTACTACGCGACCTACGTCGAGGGCGCGGACGACGACGGCATCGTCCGGTTCCTGTTGACGGCAGCCGCGATCGGCATCCTCTTCAAGGAGGGCGCCTCGATCTCCGGCGCCGAGGTGGGCTGCCAGGGCGAGGTCGGCTCGGCCTGTGCAATGGCCTCCGGTGCCCTCTGCGAGGTCATGGGCGGCACGCCGTCCCAGGTGGAGAACGCCGCCGAGATCGGCATCGAGCACAACCTCGGGCTCACCTGCGACCCCGTCGGCGGGCTGGTGCAGATCCCCTGCATCGAGCGCAATGCGATCGCCAGCGTGAAGGCCATCAACGCGGCACGCCTGTCCCGCAACGGCACCGGGATTCACACGGTGAGCCTGGACAAGGCCATCAAGACCATGCGCGAGACCGGTCGTGACATGTCCGTGAAATACAAGGAGACCGCCCGAGGCGGGCTCGCGGTGAACGTCATCGAGTGCTAGTACGAACACGACGCCCATGATTCGCAGCCACAAGGAGAGCAGCACCATGACCGATTCCCCCCGCCAGTTGCGCAACTTCATCGGCGGCGAGTACGTCGACGGTCGAGGCGAGGAGCGCCTCGACCTGGTCAGCCCCGTGACCGCGAAGGTCGTCGCGCAGGCGCCGATCTCCGGCCAGGCCGACGTCGACGCGGCGTACGCGGCGGCCGAGAAGGGCTTCGCCGAGTGGGGCCAGGTCACCCCGAGCGAGCGCCAGCAGGCGCTGCTGAAGTTCGCCGACGCCATCGAGGAGCGTGCCGACGACTTCGTGAAGCTGGAGGCGCAGAACACCGGAAAGCCGTTCGCGCTCACGGCATCCGAGGAAGTGCCGCCCATGGTGGACCAGCTGCGCTTCTTCGCCGGCGCCGCGCGGGTGCTGGAGGGTGTGTCGGCAGGGGAGTACCTCGCCGGGCACACCTCGTGGATCCGCCGCGAGCCGATCGGTGTGGTCGGCCAGGTCACCCCGTGGAACTACCCGATGATGATGGCGATGTGGAAGATCGCGCCGGCGCTCGCCGCGGGCAACGCGATCGTCCTCAAGCCCAGCGACACCACCCCCGAGACCACGCTGCTGCTTGCCGAGCTGGCGGCGCCGTTCCTGCCCGCGGGCACGTTCAATGTCATCACCGGTGACCGCGAGACCGGTGCGAAGGTCGTGGAGCACCCGACCCCGCAGCTCGTGGCCATCACCGGTTCGGTGCGGGCGGGCATGCAGGTCGCCGAGGCCGCATCGCGCGACCTGAAGCGGGTGCATCTGGAGCTGGGCGGCAAGGCTCCGGTGATCGTCTTCGACGACGCCGACATCGAGGCCGCCGTCGAGGGCATCGCCACCGCCGGCTACTTCAACGCCGGCCAGGACTGCACCGCAGCCACCCGGGTGCTGGTCTCGCCCAAGATCCACGACGACTTCGTGGCGGCGCTCGCGGCGTACGCGAAGAACGAGGCCAAGGTGGGCCTGCCGGACGACGAGGACGCACTCTTCGGCCCGGTCAACAACGCCAACCAGCTCGCGCATGTGACCGGGATGCTGGACCGGCTGCCCGACCACGCGAACATCGCGGCCGGCGGGCACCGGATGAGCGGTCTCGGCGACGGCTACTTCCTGGAGCCGACCGTCGTCTCCGGGCTCACCCAGGACGACGAGATGAGCCAGCACGAGATCTTCGGGCCGGTCATCTCGGTGCAGCGCATCGAGGACGAGCAGGCCGCGATCCGGGCGGCGAACGGTGTGGAGTACGGCCTCGCGTCGTCGGTGTGGACGCGTGACCTCGGTCGCGCGCTTCGGGTCAGCAAGGCACTCGACTTCGGCTGTGTCTGGATCAACACGCACATCCCGCTCGTCGCCGAGATGCCGCACGGTGGTTTCAAGCACAGCGGCTACGGCAAGGACCTCAGCCGCTACGGGTTCGAGGACTACACGCGCATCAAGCACGTGATGGCCAACATCAACAGCTGAGCGATTCATCACGGCGTTCGACGAGGAGACGACATGACCGGAGCGGTCGAGCAGGTCACAACGCAGTTGTTCATCGGTGGGAAGTGGCGTGACGCCGAGGGCGGCAAGACCCTCACGGTCGACAACCCGGCCAGCGGGAAGGCACTCGCGACCGTCGCGGACGCGTCCCCGGCCGACGGTGTCGCGGCGCTCGCGGCCGCCGCTGCGGCACAGGCGGATTGGGCGCGTACGCCGCCGCGCGACCGCGGAGAGATCCTGCGGTCGGCGTTCGAGCTCATCACCCAGCGTGCCGATCACTTCGCCGAGCTGATGACGCTGGAGATGGGCAAGCCCCTGGCCGAGTCCAAGGGCGAGGTGACCTACGGCGCGGAGTTCTTCCGCTGGTTCTCCGAGGAGGCGGTGCGCATCTCCGGTCGCTGGTCGACGGCACCGAACGGCGCGACCCGGCTGGTGACGATGAAGGCTCCGGTCGGTCCCACGTTGATGATCACGCCGTGGAACTTCCCGCTGGCGATGGGCACCCGCAAGATCGGGCCGGCCATCGCGGCCGGCTGCACGATGGTGGTCAAGCCCGCCGCCGAGACGCCGCTGACGATGCTGGCGCTGGCGCAGCTGCTGGAGGAGGTCGGGCTGCCTGCCGGCGTGCTGAACGTCGTCACCACCAGCGACTCCGGCGGCGTCATGGAGCCGCTCATCCGCGACCCGCGCACCCGCAAGCTGACCTTCACCGGCTCCACCGCGGTGGGCCGCAAGCTGGTCGAGCAGTCCGCCGACCAGCTGCTGCGGCTGTCGATGGAGCTGGGCGGCAACGCGCCGTTCATCGTGTTCCACGACGCCGACGTCGACGCGGCCGTGGACGGGGCGATGCTCGCCAAGATGCGCAACATCGGCGAGGCATGCACGGCGGCCAACCGGTTCCTCGTGCACGCTGACGTGGCGCAGGAGTTCGGCGACAAGCTCGCCCAGCGGATGGGCGCGATGGTCGTCGGTAACGGCCTGGACGACGGGGTCACCGTCGGACCGTTGATCAACGCCAAGGCGGTCGACAAGGTCGCCGCCCTGGTGCGTGATGCGGCGGAGCGCGGCTCCAAGGTCGTCTGCGGCGGGGAGCCCGGCGACGGTGAGGGGTTCTTCTACCCGCCGACCGTGCTGACCGGCGTACCGGCTGACGCCGACCTGGTCCGGGAGGAGATCTTCGGACCGGTCGCGGCCATCCAGACCTTCACCGACGAGCAGGACGCGATCGACCGCGCCAACTCCACCGAGTACGGCCTCGCGTCGTACTTCTACACCCGCGACCTCTCCCGCACGATCCGGGTGAGCGAGGGCCTGGAGTACGGAATGGTCGGGGTCAACCAGGGGATCATCTCCAACCCGGCTGCACCGTTCGGCGGCGTCAAGGCGAGCGGCTACGGCCGTGAAGGCGGCTTCGAGGGCATCGAGGAGTACCTCGAGACCAAGTACGTCGGTCTGGCTCTCTAGCGTTCGTCCGCACCGCCAGCCCCACGTTGCACGCTGACGGTGTTCGCGTTCGTTGACGGTGTTGCAACGCCGTCAACGAACGTGAACAGCGTCAGCGTCAGGCTGCTGGGTTCTGGCCGGGTCGGGTGGGCATCAGGCCTGGTGTGAGGTCCCAGGTGACGCCGGATGCGGCGACGGTGGCGGTGAGCAGGTCGCGGTGCACGATGGTGTGGTGGCGGGCGCAGAGCAGTGCCGCGTTGCCGAGGTTCGTTTCGCCGCCGGCCCACCAGGGCCTCATATGGTGGGCATCGCACAAGTCCGGTGGCCGATCACAGCCGGGGAAGGTGCAGTGCTGGTCGCGGTGGATGATCGCGGTGCGTAGTCCGCCGGTGAAGAGGCGTTTGGCGCGGCCGACATCCAATGGTTCGGAGTCGGTGCCGAGGACTGCGGGGATGAGGTCGGCGTCGCACGCCATCCGTCGTAGAGTCCCGGCGTCGAGATGCTCACCGTCGGTGGTGCGCCCGATGCCCGGCAGGTACGTCGGCAGCGATCTGGTTTCGTGCGAACCGTTTTCGCTGAGATCGTCGAGCCGGCCTGCGTTGCGAAGGCCCTCGTAGAGGGTGTTGTAGTCCAGGGTGACCAGGATCTTGGCGGTCCCGCCGAACTCCCCGACCGGCCGAGGGGCGGTGCCGTCGAGGACGCCTGCGGCGGTGTCGATCAGTCGCACCAGGGCGTCCGCACGCCGTTTGGCCGGAGTGCGGGTGTCCCGCTCGGCCACGCTGGTGCCGGCCTGGGTTTCCACTGGCGCGGGCGCGGACAGGGCGCGCAGGGCGTGCTTGACCACCGCGGCGTGCCCGCTCGAGAGTTCGGCCACGAACCGGGTCAGGCCACTGGGCAGGTCGGCCCAGAACACCGACTCGCACTCCTGCTGACGCTCCTCGTCGCGGACCAGGCGTTCGGGGGCGTACTCACCCAAGATGCGGGTGCTGAGCTCCCGCAACGTGCGAGACCCGTGGTCGGACAACGACAGATAGCGACCGAGCAGCCCGTCGCGGTCGGCGGCCGGGAGCTGCGGCAGGATCCGCGGCACCTCCCGTAAGGCCACGTCGGCGACCGGCACGCTCGCCGACCCGTCGGCCAGCGCGTCGACCACGACCTGGTTGCGAGGATCGGCGCAGTCCACCCCCACCCTCCCGACCCGTCGTACGACGGTCGGCTCCACACCGGTCGCCTGCCGGGCGACCCACGCCGGTGCCCCGGTCGCGGTGGAGTTCGCGACCGTGCCGCGGCTCAGCGCATCCGCGGTGGCCAGCGCCGCGACGTTCTCCATCCGGCTGCCCATCCGCAGCATGCTCCCGACGACCTCGCCCAGCGCCGCTTCGTCCAACTGCCACAACGCGGTCGGCCATTCGTCCAGAGCGTCAGTGAACTCGACGAGCAGGGCCACCAACCTCGCGCCCGTCCCTGGAATGGCAGGCGCAGCGGGCTGAGGTGTCTCGCCGATCGACTGCGCCATGGCCCCTCCTGGACTGCTCGCCCCTGCCCCTTACCTACATTCTGGATCATACGCGTGTTCGATAGCTGTAGCAAGGGTTTGTCCTTCGAAAACTACTGCGATTATTGATGATTCGAGAGCTCTTATCCACATCCCCCGCTGTCGAGGTGGACATTTCAGGGTTGTCCACAGTTCAGCCGGCCGCGCTTCCGCGTCCGGGCACCGAACTGGTGCTGCCGTGTGCCGGGTGGCTGGCCCTGGCCCTGTGGACAACTTCTGCGGGCTCCGGCGGTCTGCTCCTAACGTGCAACCAGTCGCACGCGGTGGAGGGAGACGGCGGTGGATCGACGAGGTCGATGGCAGGTGTCGCCGGACGCTCTGGAGCATGAGGCGGGGGCGCTGGGCGCGATCTCGCACCCAGCGGAGTACGGCGCCGCGCGGACTGTCCTGGCTCTGGCTGCGGCGGTGTCGGGAGCCGAGTCGCTCACTGCTGCCGTGAGATTCGGTCAGCGGTCGGCAACAGCATTCTCAGGGCTGGACGAGCAGCGCGCGGGTCTGACCCGCGCACTGCGGCGAGCCGCGGCGGCCTACGCCGGTCAGGAGGCCGAGGTCGAGGCCGGGATGCGGCCGGGGCCATGAACGGCCGGCGGCCCGACCCCGTCGCGATCCGCGCCGCGGCACGTCAGATCATGCGCGCGGCTGAAGATCTGGAGCACGATGCGTCGGTCGCGGCCGCCTGCATCTGCCGTCTCGAAGGGCGTTGGACGGGGAGCGCCGCGTTGGTGCACGCGGGTGCCATCGGCGACTACGCCCGGGGCCTGCGGGCCACCGCAACCCTGTTGGGGCAGGTCGCCGGAGAGGCGACCGCGGTGGCTCTGCACCTGGACCGGGATCTGGTCGACCTCGGCCGACTCGAAGCGCAACGCGCCAGCGCGAGCGTCCCGGCCGCGTCCCATCTCGACGTGCGGATCGCGGAGGTGTGGTCCTCGATCCGCTGCCATCAGGCGCGATTCGCGCTCTCGCTGGACAGCGTGGACCTGCAGCGCGCCGCCCCGGTTCCCGGGGGCCGCATGCGCACGGGCCCGGTGCGGATGCCCGAACTGGGTGTCGTCGATCCAGGGCGTATGCGCACCGGACCGGTGCGGCCCATCGGCGCCGAGCCGCGCGCTGATCTCTGGGGTCCCGGCCACATGCGCACCGGACCGGTTCGACGGCTCCTGGCGGTCCACCGGCCGGTGGTGCTCCCGTGACGGCCCCGCTGTTCCGGCTCACCGACGAGGAGCTGCAGCTGTTCGGCGCCGCGGGCGATGTCGACACGCCGTACCTTGACCGGTTGGGCACGGCACAGCGATCGGTCGCGGTGGACGTCGCCTACCGAGCCCTGTGCGCGCACGGTGTCGCGCTCGAGGCAGGTGAAGGTCTGCTGATGCCGGACGAGCTGGTGCACCTCCTTCAGGTGCGTGCGAATCCCGAGCGTTCGTACCGGATCGAGGTATGCGCGGAGGGTGCGCGGTCGCTGCGCCACGTGTACGACGCAGGCGGGACCACGGTGTGCGAGGACATCTCGAACGACGGGTTGCACGACTTCGACGTGCTCCCGGCGGGTCGCTCCGTGCAGCTGGTGCTCGCCGCGCTGACACCGGAGCTGCAGTCCGAGCCCGACGGAGTCTCCGTGCGTGGGCGGGTCGTCGTCAGCCCCTGGTCGACGTCCGAACCGGCGCCCTGGGGCCGCGCTCTGGCGACGGCCGACGTGACCGTGCGCGCACCGGGACAAGCGGCCACCACGGTGTGCGTCGTCTGGGGCGACTCCGGCACCTACGTGGTGAGCCCAGCCGCCGATCTCACAGCGCCAGACGCCCGCGGGCTGTGCCGGATGATCGCCGCGCACCTCGGCATCGAGCAGGCGAGCTGAGCGACGCCACCCCACCAGAGGTTCCCGGGCACAATGGCGCAGTGAGCACCGACGCCCGTCCCCGCACCATCGCCCTGCTCGGTTCGACCGGGTCGATCGGCACCCAGGCCGTCCAGATCGTGCGTCAGCACCCCGAGGCGTTCGATGTCGTCGCGATCGCGGCGGGCGGGCGGGATCTGGGGCTGGTAGCCCGCCAGGCGGTCGAGTTGGACGCCGAACTGGTCGCCGTAGCGGCCGGTGCCGAAGCAGATCTACGCCGGATGATCGACGACGTGGCGCGCTCGGCGGGTCGACCGTCGTACGCACCACGGATCGTGGTCGGGTCGGACGCGGCGACGCAGGCGGCGCAGTGCGGAGCCGACGTCGTCCTCAACGGCATCACCGGATCGATCGGACTGCGCCCTACGCTGGCGGCGCTGCGCGCGGGTTCGACGCTGGCTCTGGCCAACAAGGAGTCGCTCATCGTCGGCGGACCGATCGTGAAGGCCCTCGCCGCCCCAGGGCAGATCGTGCCGGTCGACAGCGAGCACAGCGCCATCGCGCAGTGCCTCAAAGCCGGCGACCACGACGAGGTACGCCGGCTGCTGGTCACGGCGAGCGGCGGACCGTTCCGTGGTCGGCCGCGAGAGGAGCTGCACGACGTCACCCCGCAGCAGGCGCTCGCGCACCCCAACTTCTCGATGGGCCGGGTGATCACCACCAACTCCGCGACCCTGGTCAACAAGGGTCTGGAGGTCATCGAGGCCCACCTGCTCTTCGACATCCCGCTGGAGCGGATCGACGTGGTCGTGCACCCGCAGCAGATGATCCACTCCATGGTCGAGTTCGTCGACGGCTCCACCATCGCCCAATGCGGGCCGCCGAGCATGCTGGTGCCGATCGCGCTCGGCCTCGGGTGGCCGCGTCACGTGCCGGACGCCGGGCCCCGCATCGACTGGACCACGGCCTCCAGCTGGGACTTCGAACCGCTGGACGACGAGGCGTTCCCCTCCGTCGGGCTCGCGCGGCAGGTCGGTTCGGCCGGAGCGACGTACCCCGCCGTCTACAACGCCGCCAACGAGGAGTGCGTCGACGCCTTCCACGACGGGCGACTGCGCTTCACGGCCATCGTCGACACGGTGGCGAAGGTGGTCGGCGACCATCAGGCGCAGGCGGGGGAGTTGACCGTCGAGCAGGTGCTGCAGGCCGAGGACTGGGCGCGCGGCCGCGCACAGGAACTTCTCGCGGCGCAGTGAGCGAGGCGGGTTTCGCCGCGCATGAGAACCTAGTCGGGTGATGTTCCTGCTCGGTGTCGTGCTGATGGTGATCGGCGTCGCCATCTCGATCGCGCTGCACGAACTCGGCCACATGGTGCCCGCCAAGAAATTCGGCGTGAAGGTCACCCAGTACATGATCGGTTTCGGGCCGACCGTGTTCTCCCGTCGCCGCGGTGAGACCGAGTACGGCGTGAAGGCGATCCCCCTCGGCGGCTACATCCGGATGGTCGGCATGTTCCCGCCCGCGCCGGGCGAGGACCCCAACCGGGTACGCGCGTCCTCGACCGGCCGCTGGAGCCAGCTGGTCGACCAGGCCCGCGACGCGGCGTTCGAGGAGATCGAGCCGCACGAGGCTCATCGGGTCTTCTACAAGCTGCCGACCCACCGCAAGGTCATCATCATGTTCGGTGGCCCGTTCATGAACCTGGTCATCGCCGCGGTGCTGCTGATCATCATCGCCTGCGGCATCGGCCTGCCCACCCAGGTCACGGCCGACGTCGGCTCGGTGATGCCGTGCCTGGCCAGCAGCTCCGGCAGCGCCCCGAAGACCTGCCCCACCCCTTCGCCAGCGGCCGCAGCCGGCCTGCGGACCGGTGACCGCATCGAGTCCGTCGACGGCGTCAAGGTGAGCACTACGACGGGCGCGACGAAGGTCATCCGGGCTCACCCGCAGCAGCAGATCCCGATCGTCGTCCTGCGCGACGGCGTCCGCCGCACCCTGCACATCACGCCCGCGCTGCGGACCCTGCCCAAGACCGACGCTCAGGGCAACCCGGTCCTCAACTGGTCCGGGCGCACCGAGACCATCCGCGGCGGCCTGATCGGCGCGGGCATCGGCGGCACGAGCGTCGTACGTCGTCAGCCGCTCACCGACGCGCCCTCCATCGTCGGCGACGGGGTGCGGCAGACCGCATCGGTCTTCGTGAAGATCCCGCAGAAGATGGTCGGGGTCTTCAATGCGGCGTTCGGAAGCGGCCAGCGCGACCCGAACGGCCCGATGTCCGTGGTGGGCGTGGGCCGCGTCGCCGGTGACGTCACGGAGAGCCACCAGGTCTCGATCGTGGACAAGGTGGAGCTGCTGCTCGGACTCCTGGCATCCCTCAACCTGGCCCTCTTCGTCTTCAACCTCGTCCCGCTGCTGCCGCTCGACGGCGGTCACATCGCCGGTGCGCTGTGGGAGGCCGTCAAACGCCCGATCGCGCGGGCCCGCGGTCTCAAGGGTCCGATCTACGTCGACGTCGCCAAGGCGCTGCCGGTCGCGTACGGCGTCTCGATGGTGCTGCTCGTGATGTTCGGGCTGCTCTTCTATGCCGACATCGTCAACCCCGTCAAACTCAACTGACCTCCTTTCGAAGGAATGCTGGCCAACAGATGACCGTCTCGCTCGGTATGCCGTCCGCCCCCGCACCCGTCCTGGCACCGCGCCGCCCCACCCGCAAGATCAAGGTGGGCAAGGTGTTCGTCGGCGGTGACGCGCCGATCTCCGTGCAGTCCATGTGTACGACCCCGACCACCGACATCAACGCCACGCTGCAGCAGATCGCCGAGCTGACCGCGTCCGGGTGCGACATCGTGCGCGTCGCCTGCCCCAGCCAGGACGACGCCGACGCGCTGCCCGCGATCGCCCGCAAGAGCCAGATCCCGGTCATCGCGGACATCCACTTCCAGCCCAAGTACGTCTTCGCGGCGATCGACGCAGGCTGCGCGGCGGTCCGGGTCAACCCGGGCAACATCCGCAAGTTCGACGACCAGGTCAAGCAGATCGCCCAGGCCGCCAAGGACGCCGGCGTCTCGATCCGGATCGGCGTGAACGCCGGGTCGCTCGACAAGCGGATCATGGACAAGTACGGCAAGGCCACGCCCGAGGCGCTGGTCGAGTCGGCCGTCTGGGAGGCCTCGCTCTTCGAGGAGCACGGCTTCCACGACTTCAAGATCTCGGTCAAGCACAACGACCCGGTGATCATGGTGGCCGCGTACGAGATGCTCTCCGAGCGCGGCGACTGGCCGCTGCACCTGGGCGTGACCGAGGCCGGACCGGCGTTCCAGGGCACCATCAAGTCCGCGACCGCGTTCGGTGCGCTGCTGTCCAAGGGCATCGGCGACACGATCCGGGTCTCCCTGTCGGCGCCGCCGGTCGAGGAGGTCAAGGTCGGCAACCAGATCCTGCAGTCGCTCAACCTCAAGCCGCGCAAGCTGGAGATCGTGTCCTGCCCGTCCTGCGGGCGCGCTCAGGTCGACGTCTACAAGCTCGCGGACGAGGTCACTGCGGGTCTCGAGGGCCTGACGGTGCCGCTGCGGGTGGCTGTCATGGGCTGCGTCGTCAATGGCCCGGGGGAGGCCCGCGAGGCCGACCTGGGTGTCGCGTCCGGCAACGGCAAGGGCCAGATCTTCGTCAAGGGCGAGGTCGTGCGGACGGTCCCGGAGAGCCAGATCGTCGAGACCCTGATCGACGAGGCCATGCGCATCGCCGAGGAGATGGGCGAGCCGGTCGACGGCGAGGGCGGCGCCCCGAGCGTCACGATCAGCTGAAGCCCTCGGCGCGGGATCAGACGTCGGCGAGCAGCTGAGTCATCCAGTCGTCGGGGCGCCCCGAGAAGGGTTCCGCGCGGGCACCGACCGCGTCGAAGACGTAGGCGCAGTCGCGTTCGGCCGCCTGAATCACGTCGTCCGGGTACCCGAACAGCTTCTGATGATCGGCGAACTCGTCCTCGTCGTCGATGAAGACCCGGCCGTCGTGCTCCCGCACGATGTCGAGGTCGAGGTCGACGAGGGTGAAGACGAAACCGTCGGCGGACCGGGACCAGTCGCCGATGGTGGTGATGTCGACGTAGGTTTGGATCTGGTGGCCGGGTCCGTTGAACGTCGCGAACCAGCCGCCGTGCGACGCCAGCTTCACCGAGTCGGCCTGGGAGACCACCTCGTACCCGGGGCGGTGGAACGTCGTACCGCGTCGCATGCCGAGCCACACTCCGTGCTCGTCTGTGCCGAGATAGGTCGTCGGCTCCTGCCAGTGCTCGCGCCCGTCCCACTTGCGGAAATTCACGAGGACGGGCGTGCCGGGCACGGTCGGAGTCTCGTCGGGCATGGCGGCGACGCTATCAACCGCAGGGATACTGGTCGTTTGCACCATCTCTCCATCCGATCCGAGGCAGGCTGACACCGTGTTGCGTACCTCCAGTCCCGCGCGGACCCTCGGGTCGAGCGATTACGACGCCGCGCTCGCGCTGTGTCGTCAGGACGCGATGGGCAACGTCTTCGTGGGTGCGCGCCTGGTGGAGGGCGGTCCGGCGTTCGCCAGCTCGCTGCTCGGCCTGGGAGGCGCGGAGCTGACTGCGATGTGCTGGGTCTCGGCCAACGTCGTGCCCATCTCGTGCAACGACGCCGCACTCGACGTCTTCGCCGCGAAGCTGCGCCGCTACCGGCGCCGGTGCTCCTCGATCTTCGGCGAGGCGGAGCAGGTGCTCGGCCTGTGGGAGCGGCTCGAGCCGATGTGGGGCACCGCGCGATCCATCAGGCCGGAGCAGCCGATGATGGCGGTGACGACGTCGCCGCGCGCGGTCGGACGGCCGATGGACCCGCGGGTACGGCTCGCGCGGGAGGACGAGCTGGACCTGGTGATGCCCGCCTCGGCGCACATGTTCACCGCCGAGATCGGCTACCCGCCGTACGTGGGATCGGACCAGGACTACCGGCGGATGGTGCGCGGACTGATCCGCGCCGGCCATACCTACGTGATCAGCGAGGGCGGCCGCATCATCTTCAAGGCCGACGTCGGGTCGCTGGCCTTCGGCGTCGCGCAGATCCAGGGGGTGTGGGTCGCGCCGCAGGCCCGCGGGCACGGCATCGCCGAGCCGGCCATGAACGCCGTCGTGCAGCACGTCCAGGATCACCTCGCCCCCGACGTCACCCTCTACGTCAACTCCTACAACGAGCCGGCGCTGCGCACCTACCAGGCCACCGGTTTCGAGGAGATCGAGACCTTCGCCACCGTCATCCTCTGACGGCGCGCGGCGCCGCGTCTGCAAGGGTGGGCCGCATGCCACCGCTCACCAACGGGACCAAGGTCGTCGCTGCCCTCTTCGCGGGGTCCAGCGTGATCCACACGTTCCGCCCGCAGGTCTTCGAGGACACCGTCCCGCACTTCCTGCCCTACCACCGCGAACTGGTCTACCTGTCCGGCGCCGCCGAGATCCTGTGCGCTGCGGGACTGATGGTGCCGCGCACGCGGCAATACGCCGCGATCGCGTCCGCGGCGCTGCTCGTGGCGGTCCTCCCGGCGAACGTGCAGATGGTCGTGGACGCCGGTGAGGACCTGGTCCGCAACGGCGCCACCACGGCGCGAGGCGTGACGCTCGGGGTGCTGCTCGTGCGTCTGCCGCTGCAGTGGCCGCTGGTCCGCTGGGCATGGAAGGCACGGCGGGCTCGGTAACGCACGACCGGCGCGTCGTTCACCCTTCGGCTGCGCCCGGTTCGGCTGATCGGTCCGGTTCGCCGCGTACCGCGCGCTGCGGCTCCCGGTCACCGCGGATCACCGCCACCATGTCGAGGACGCGTCGGGTCGCCAGTACGTCGTGGGTGCGGAAGACCGTGGCGCCCTGCCAGGCCGCCACGGCGGTGGCAGCGAGCCCGGCCTCCAACCGCTGATCGGTCGGCAGGTCGAGGGTCTCGCCCAGGAAGTCCTTTCGTGAGATCGCCTGCAGCACAGGGAAACCCAGGGCAACCACGTCCGACGTACGCCGCAGCAGGCTCAGGGAGTGCCGTGTCGTCTTGCCGAAGTCGAGGGTCGGGTCGATGAGGATCCGCTCTCGGGGGATGCCCGCGTCCATGGCGACGCGAGCGGCCCCGGTGAGCTGAGAGCGGACGTCGCGCAGCAGGGCCTCCTCCTCATCGGCGTCGCTGACGTCGCCGCCGTCGGTCCGGGCGTAGCGCACCGCGACCGGATCGGTGCGCGGCGGCAGTCCACCGGTGTGCGAGCACACGATGCCGGCGCCCATCCGCGCGGCCACATCTACCAGCAGCTGGTCGTGGCCGGCCCACGTGTCGTTGATCAGGTCGACCACACCCTCGGCCGCCTGTGCCACCTCGCTGCGCCAGGTGTCCAGGCTCAGCACGAGGTGCGGGTACGCCGTGCGCGCAGCCTCGAGGAACGGCAGCACCCTGCGGCGTTCCAGTGCTGCGTCGACCGCCGGGCCCTCCTGGCCGGCCCGCACTCCGCCAACGTCGATGATGTCGGCACCGTCGGCGACCGCCAGGTGCAGCGCATCGATGGCCGCGGACAGGTCGTGGTGGCGGTTGCCCTCCCAGAACGAGTCCGGCGTGCGGTTGACGATCGCCATCACGGCGGGGTTCGCGGCGTCGTAGGTGCGGCCGCGCAGCACCAGCGCCGCGGGCGGCGGGGTCGCGCTCAGTCCCACGTCACCTTCATCCGGTCGCGCCAGAGGGAGAGCACATCGCGCCCCTCCCAGCGGATCTGCGCACCACGGTTCCACAGCGCCAGATAGAGCTCCACGGCCGTGCCCTCGATCGCGGCGTCGGGGTGATCCGCGGTCCGGTCGCGCTGCGCCACCGGCAGCTCGTCTCCGAAGGAGAGAAGCCACGAGTCGCCGGTGTCCGTGCTGTGCACCGTGACGGTCACGGGGCTACTGGAGCGCAGATCGAACCTGCGCCGAGGCATGAAGGAACACAACAGCTCATCCACGCCGTCCGCCGCGAAGCCCGGTGACAGGTCCACCTCGTCGGCATCCGCCCGCTGGCCGAGCCGCGCGGCGAGGGCGTCGATCGAGTGGATGGTGGTCTCGTGACACTGTCGTCGCGCCCAGCTGTCGCGGCCGCCCATCGGGCTCTCCATGAAGAACGCGACATCCGCGTCGGCGGGAACGGCCCGCAGGCAGCCGACGAGCTCATCGCACCCGTCCTGCAGCCAGACGCCGGGATCGATGGTCTCCAGACCCTCCCGTTCCACCTCCTCGGTGTCGGTCTCGGGGCCACCCGCCAGCACGCCCGCGGCCCACCGGTGCACCATGCCCTGATGGGCGACGAGGTGGCCCACGTTCCACTGGGGACAGGTGGGGACGGTCGCGAGCGACCCGGCCTGCCAGGCCTCTTCGCGCAGACGGGCGGTCGCCTCGTGGATGCCGTCGAGGTAGGTCTCGAAGCTCAGGGTCGACGCCATGGCGACGACGCTACCTCCGCTCCCGGCTAATCTCCGCCAGATGAGCCATGCGGACCCGTTCGAGCGCAGCCCCGACAATCAACCGCCACCCCTGGAGGGCTACGACGCGATCGCCTCGGACGCCGCGCTGCTGGATGCGATCCGGGCCCAGGCGCCCGAGGGTGGGGGCGCTGAGATCCTCGCGTCGTTGCGGGAGCTCGGCACCGCCGCCGGCTCGGCGGAAGCGCGCGAACACGGTCGGCTCGCCAATGCCCACCCGCCCGTGCTGCGTACGGCGGACCGGTTCGGCCTCCGCATCGACGAGGTGGAGTTCCACCCCAGCTGGCACTGGATGCTGCGCACGGGTGTCGGTCTGGGGCTCGCCGGAGCCGCGTGGACCTCGGACGAGCCGGACGCCCACCTGAGGCGCGCTGCCGGTTTCGTCGCGTGGACCGGGATCGAGCCCGGCCACGCCTGCCCCATGACGATGACCTACGCCGCCGTGCCCGCGCTCGCGGCCGACCCCGCCCAGGCCGCCCGGTGGACCGCGCTGCTGGCCTCTGCGACGTACGACCCAGGACTGCGCGAGCCCACCGGCAAGGCGGGACTGCTCGCCGGCATGGGCATGACCGAGAAGCAGGGCGGATCCGACGTCCGCACGAACAGCACTGTGGCCACGGCTCGTTCGTCAGGTGACTACACGCTGCGCGGGCACAAGTGGTTCACCTCCGCGCCGATGAACGACCTGTTCTTCGTGCTCGCGCAGGCACCCGGCGGGCTCAGCTGCTTCGTCGTGCCGCGGGTGCGCCCCGACGGCTCGCGCAACGCGGTGCGCATCGTCCGGCTCAAGGACAAGCTCGGTAACCGGTCGAACGCGTCGGCCGAGCTGGAGTTCGAGGACGCGCACGCCGTACGGCTAGGAGAGGAGGGCCGCGGGGTGCGCACCATCATCGAGATGGTGGCCGCCACCCGGCTGGACTGCGTCCTCGGGTCGGCGGCCTTGATGCGGCGAGCGGTCGCGGAGGCGAGCTGGCACGCGGCGCACCGGTCGGCGTTCGGTTCGGTGCTCATCGAGAAGCCCGCGATGTCAGGTGTGATCGCCGATCTGGCGCTGGAATCGGAGGGGGCGACCATGCTGGCGTTGCGCCTCGCGCACTCGGTCGACAGGCGCACGGATCCGCACGAGATCGCGCTACGGCGGATCGCACTGCCGCTCGCGAAGTTCTGGGTCTGCAAGCGCACGCCGCCGGTGTGCGTCGAGGCGATGGAGTGCCTGGGTGGCAACGGGTACGTCGAGGAGTCGGGCATGCCGCTGCTGGTGCGCGAGTCGCCGCTCAACTCGATCTGGGAGGGCAGCGGAAACGTCAACGCGCTGGACGTGCTCCGTGCGGCGACCCGTTCGCCCGATGCGGTGCAGGCGTGGCGTGACGAGGTGGCACTCGCTGGAGCGGCAGCTCTGGATGCCGCTGCGGAATCGGTGGTCGACGAACTGCGCGCTGCAGCAGCGGATCCCGTGACGGGAGAGGGACGGGCGCGGCGGATCGCCGCACGGATGGCGGTCGTGCTGCAGGGCTCGTTGCTGGCGCGGCACAGCCCGTCGTACGTCGCCGACGCGTTCCTCGCGTCCCGGGTCGAGGGCGGCGACCGCGGGGTATTCGGGGCGCTGCCGCCGAGCGTGGGTCCTACGGACACCGCGGCCATCGTGCGTCGCGCCCTCCCGCACCCCTGACCCTTCCGCTCGACGGGGAGGGGGTGGGCGGAAACTCGGGAGAGGGACGCCTCGCCGGGCGGATATCCTCGTGGCGACCCGTTCACCGCACCGATCAAGGAGTGCCCACCCGTGGCCCTGCGCATGTCGACCCTGTTCCTGCGAACCCTGCGCGAGGACCCGGCCGACGCGGAGCTGCCCGGGCACAAGCTGCTCGTGCGCGCCGGGTACGTACGCCGTGTCGCCCCCGGCATCTACACCTGGCTGCCCCTTGGCATGAAGGTGCTGGCCAAGGTTGAGGGGATCATCCGCGAGGAGATGGAGCAGATCGGGTCGCAGGAGGTGCGCTTCCCGGCCCTGCTCCCGCGCGAGCCGTACGACCTCACCGGGCGGTGGAACGAGTACGGACCCAATCTGTTCCGGCTGCAGGACCGCAAGGACGCCGACCTGCTGCTCGGCCCCACCCACGAGGAGATGTTCGCGCTCGCCGTCCGGGACGCCTACTCCTCCTACAAGGACCTGCCGCTCAGCCTCTTCCAGATCCAGAACAAGTACCGTGACGAGGCGCGCCCGCGCGCCGGCATCCTGCGCGGCCGCGAGTTCATCATGAAGGACTCCTACTCCTTCGACATCGACCAGGCCGGGCTGCAGAAGTCCTACGACTCGCACCGCGAGGCCTACATCAGGATCTTCCAGCGCCTCGGCTTCGAGTACGTCATCGTGCAGGCCGACTCCGGCGCGATGGGAGGTTCGGCGTCCGAGGAGTTCCTCGCGGTCAGTCCGCACGGCGAGGACACCTTCGTGCGCGACGAATCCGGGTACGCCGCCAACGTCGAGGCCGTCGTCGTGCCCCAGGCCGCCGAGGTCGAGGTGACCGCCGGCCCGGCGCATGTCGAGGACACCCCCGACACGCCCACCATCGAGACCCTCGTGGCCGCGCTCAACGCGAAGCACCCCCGCGACGACGGCCGGGCATGGACGGCGGCCGACACCCTGAAGAACGTCATCGTGATGCTCGAGCACCCCGACGGCGTGCGCGAGCCGCTCGCGATCGGTCTGCCCGGCGACCGCGACGTCGACCCCAAGCGACTCGAGGTCAAGGTCCAGCCCGCCGAGGTCGTCCCGTTCGAGGAGAAGGACTTCGCCGCCAACCCGAGCCTCGCCAAGGGCTACATCGGTCCGGGCGTGCTCGGCGCGGACAACGCCAGCGGCATCCGCTACCTGCTCGACCCGTCGGTCGCGCGCGGGTCGGCGTGGGTGACCGGCGCCGACGAGCACGGTCGGCACGTCATCGACCTGGTCCACGGGCGCGACTTCGAGGCCGACGGCACCATCCAGGCCGCGAATATCCGCGAGGGCGACCTCAGCCCGTCCGGCCACGGCACCCTGTCGCTCGCCCGCGGCATCGAGATGGGCCACATCTTCCAGCTCGGCACCAAGTACGCCGAGGCGCTCGGCCTGAAGGTCCTCGACGAGAACGGCAAGCTCGTCACGGTGACGATGGGCTCGTACGGCGTCGGCGTCACCCGCGCCGTCGGCGTGATCGCCGAGGACAACGTCGACGACATCGGCCTGATCTGGCCCCGCGAGGTCGCGCCGGCCGACGTGCACGTCGTGGCGACCGGTAAGGACGAGTCCGTCTTCCTGCAGGCCGACGAGATCGTCCACGGGCTGGAGGCGCAGGGCCTCGAGGTCCTCTACGACGACCGGCGCAAGGTGTCGCCCGGTGTGAAGTTCAAGGATTCCGAGCTCATCGGCGTACCGACCATCCTGGTGCTCGGCCGGGGCCTGGCCGACGGCGTCGTGGAGCTGAAGGACCGCCGTAGCGGCGAACGCCGGGAGGTGGCCGTGGGCGACGCGGTCGCCGAGGTGCTCGCCGAGGTGCGGCCCACGGCGTGAGCCGCGTCGACGCGGTCATCTTCGACTGGGGCGGCACCCTCACCCCGTGGCACGAGGTCGACCTGGAGCAGCAGTGGCAGGTCTTCGCGCGCGCCGTGCACCAGGAGGAGGACCGGGCCCGCGCGCTGGCGTCGGAGTTGCAGCGCGCCGAGGGGGAGGCGTGGGGCCGGGCGAGGGAGTCCCAGAGCAGCGCCGCGATGGACCAGATCCTGGCGGACGCCGGACTCGGCGGGATCGAGCACGCTGCCGCGCGGGCTGCGTACGAGAAGTTCTGGGAGCCGCACACCTTCACCGACCCGCAGGTCGAACCGCTGTGGACGGCGTTGCGGGACAGCGGCATCCGTGTCGGCGTGCTGTCCAACACGATCTGGTCGAGTGACTACCACCGCGCCATCTTCGAGCGGGACGGCGTCGCACACCTCATCGACGCGGACGTCTACTCCAGCGAGATCGCCTGGACCAAGCCGCACCCCGAGGCGTTCCGCGCTGCGGCTGCCGCGGTCGGTGTGCCTCCCGAGCGGTGCGTCTACGTCGGCGACCGCCTGTTCGAGGATGTGCACGGACCGCAGCAGGTGGGGATGCGCGCGGTCTGGATCCCGCACTCGATCATCCCCGCCGCGCAACGCGTGCAGGTCGACGCCACACCCGACGCCACCGCCCAGGAACTGATGGACGTGCTGGCGATCGTGCAGGAGTGGAACGCCGGCAGCTGAGCCTCAGTCGGACCGGCGGCTGGTCGCGGAGTCGTGATCGACGACGTCCGAGTCGTCGTCCTGGGCCACCAGCTCGGGCGGGTCGGTGAACAGCAGCCCGAAGACGAGCACGAAGAACAGCACGAAGGTGATCACGTGCACCCCGGTGCACCACAGGCAGATCGCGTGGATCCGGAAGAACTCCGCCCAGATCAGGTAGAACACCATCACCAGGCCGACCCCGGTCGCCGCGATGCGCGCCAGGTCAACCCACCGCGGGGCACGGCGCCACACGGGCGGCAGACACACCGCCGTCATCGCCACGAAGAAGAGCAGCCCGAGCATGGCGACCGGGATGCCGAAGAGCTTGGACCACTGGCTCGTGGTCACCTTCAGGCAGTCGACCTGCCCCGATCCGGAGCACGCGAGGGTCGAGGACCCCGTGAAGTGCTCATAGGTGAGGTAGATCGACACCGCGAGCCCGAGCACGCTCAGGGCGAGGCTGACCGGTGGCAGCCACCGAGGGCGACGGGGAAGGTCGCGCATGACTCAGCTGGCGAGTTTGGCGGAGGCCGCCTTGACGCCGGCGGAGGAGCACACGTTCGCCGGGGCACCCTTCGTGAGCACGCAGATCTGCGCGGAGATCACGTTGCTCGCGCCGAGGATGCCCTTGCTGATGGCCGTGGTGGGCGACAGCATCTGCTGGGTGACGGCTGCGCTGCTCATGTTCTGCAGCGCCGTCCCGTCGTACGTCGCGCCGGAGCTGGTGTAGAGACCGCCGTAGAGCAGGAACGGGATGCTGCCCTGCGAGTCGTACTTGTTCTGCAGGGCTGCGTCGGCCGCGGAGACCTTCTGCAGCGGCTGCTCGTCGCGAGTCTCCGTCTCGTAGCTCTTGAACGCGATGTACTGCGAGGTGTACGACGCGTTCAAGTAGGTCATCGTGGGGATGTTGGCGACGGTGTCGGTGGGCGAGGACACCGCGCTCGCGACGCCCTTGAAGGTGCCGAAGCGGGACAGCGCCGAGGTGAGGGCCCAGCGCTCCATGCCGCAGTAGGGGCAGTATTCGGCACCGATGTAGAGGATCCGCGGTTTTCCGTCGACGGTGTCCGCCGATCCGTTCGTGGCCTTCGGCGCCTGCGACGCGGTCCCGGCACCCACGGTGTCGAACGTGGCGGCGGGGACGTTCTCCACCTTGCTGATGAACGCCGAGTCGCGGGCGTTGGCCTTGGCCTTGGCGTCGTTGTCCTTCTGCTGCTGACGCGACACGAGGTAGAAGCCGCCGACGACCACGAGCACCACCACGACCACCGCGGCCGTGATGGCCGCCATGATCTTGCGTTGCCGCTCGCGCTTCTGCTCGGCCTGCAGGCGAGCCAGCTTGGCCTTGCCGGTCTCTCGGGCGTTCGAGGTGCTCACAGATGTCCCTACGTGTCGGTCTCGATGGCGGCGCCAGAGTAACCCAGGCCCCTGTCAGACCGGCTCACTCCTGCATGGCCTTCGCCGCCGTGAGGTAGCACGACAGCGCGCTCTGGTCCGGCGCACCGGACAGCCACTCGCCGAGCGCGTTCAGCACGAGCCGTACGAAGGACCAGTGTCGTGCGAGGTCCTCGTCCAGGCCGGCGCTCTCGCAGAGCACGCCGAGGCGGGCGCGCAGGTGGGCGCGCACGCTGGTCGCCCGCAGCGCCTCGTCCCAGCGGTTCCAGATGACGGGGGCGACCGCGAACTCCCACCGTGCGTTGATCGGCTTCGGGTCGATGGCGAGCCACGGCTCACGATCGCCGGCGAGCACGTTGGCGAAATGCAGGTCCTGGTGGACCAGATCGGCGCGGCTTCCCTCGGCGAGATCGCCCAGCAGCGATGCGGCCTGCTGGGTCATCCGGCGCGGCACCTGCGGCGACCCTGCGCGGCACAGCTCGCGCCACCTCCCGCACTCGTCGGGCAGGTTCGTGACCCGTGCCATGGGTGGGGCGTCGAGACGACGGAAGAGCCCTCCGATCACCTCGCACGCGTCCAGGATCGGGACGGTCTCGAGGCTGGTGTCGCCGTGCAGCCGTTCGAGCACCATCGCCCAGCGGCCCGGGTCTGCCGCGAGGAGTCGTACGGCGCCCGTGCCGTCCCAGGTGCGCAGGGCCAGGTGCTCGTACTTCGCCTCCGGGTGCGGCCAGGTGACCTTCAGCACCGCGGGCTCGCCGTCGCGCCGGCACGGTACGACGAGTGCGCACTCCCCGTGCCGGGTCGCCGACGGGTCGTCGTCCAGCTCCAGCTGCCACAGGTCCGCACTCTCCTCGACGAGCCGGGGCAGGCTGGCCAGCCAGGTGGTGCCATCGGGTCCACCACCCTCGGCCGGTCGCCCGTCGACCTTCGCGAAGAACGCCGGCGGGATCGTGACGGGCAGGCCGCTCACCCGATCAGACCGGGGAACGGTTCGGGCGGCAGCCCCCACCGCCAGCCGAGGGCGGTGGCGTCGCTCCACAGGTGCACGAGCGCAAGGAGGTCCCCACGGGTGCCGCGCGCCGACCCGACCTGGGCGGCGCAGGCCGTGACCACGTCGCTGAGCAGATCGCGCGCCAGCGTCGTGCGGGCGTCCTCCGTCGTGGGCTGTACGGCGAGTGGGTAGACCAGTCGGGCGGGCGGGCCCTTCGGCCCGGCGGCAGGTTCGAGCCGGGACCGTGCGGCGTCCATCGTGACGACGGCGGCGGAGGGCAGCGTGCGGGCGCGCGCGGGCGTCCTCGCCGCGATGATCTCCAGGCCGTAGACGGCGGTGCGGACCGACGGCAGCAGCGCGGCGGCGGTCGCCCCGGACACCTGCTCGCCGCCCCAGGCCGGCGCGGCCCCCTGCACCGTCGCACCTGCAGCGTCGAACGCCAGCAGCGCCGCGAGCATGGCCGTGTTCGCGGAGTTGGCGTGCACGGCGTCGTCGTACGCGGTGGGTGACAGTCCCGCCCGGATCGCCGCACCGAGCTGCGCGGCGCTGAGGGCAGCGGCCGGGGGAGTGGTGGAGGCGGTCGGCACTCTGATCCCGTCGGATGCCATCACCTCGGTGAGGCGGTTCGCCGCTGCGCCGTACGCCGCATCCAGTTTGGGCGCCCACAGGCCATCGGCGCGGGTCGCCGCGACCTGGAGCCCTCGCACCGAGGCGAGCGCACGCAGCAGAGCGGCCTGGTCGGGCGGCGGCGCCTGATGGGCGATCCCGGGAACCGCGGGTGACCCCTTCTGGAGCCGGATCCCGCAGCCCGTCAGGCTCGACGCGGCGCCCAGAGCGAGAGCCCCGAGCACGGTGCGCCGACCCGGGCGGACGGTCTGCGGACGGGTCACGCTGCCGATCGTAGGTGAGACCGCGGTCTCGACGTCTGAGACACATCAGGCATCATTTGACCTTGGATCAACCAAAAGGAAAGGTTATGAGCATGTCGACCGTCACGCGCAGCAACGGCCAGTGGGCCCTCGGAGAGCGCGAGCCCTTGAACCCGAACGAGGTGTTCAAGCAGGAGGACGACGGACTCAACGTACGTGCCCGCATCGAGGAGGTCTACTCCCGCGAGGGATTCGCCTCGATCGACCCCTCCGACCTGCGCGGCCGGATGCGCTGGTGGGGTCTCTACACCCAGCGCCGCCCGGGGATCGAGGGCGGTCGCACGGCCTCCATCGCCCCCGAGGAGCTGGACGACGAGTACTTCATGCTCCGGGTCCGCATCGACGGCGGCACCCTCACCGCCGAGCAGTTGCAGGTCATCGGCGAGGTGTCTACGCAATACGGCCGGGACACCGCCGACCTCACCGACCGGCAGAACATCCAGCTGCACTGGATCCGCATCGAGGACGTCCCGGCGATCTGGGAGCTGCTCGAGGGTGCCGGTCTGACCACGGCCGAGGCCTGCGGCGACACCCCGCGCGTCATCCTCGGCTCCCCGGTCGCGGGCGTCAGCGCCGACGAGGTCATCGACGCCACTCCCGCCATCGACGCGATCCGGGAGCGCTTCATCGGCGACCCGGAGCTGTCGAACCTGCCGCGCAAGTTCAAGACCGCCATCTCCTGGCTGCCCGACACCGCGCCCGAGATCAACGACGTGTCCTTCGTGGGCGTCGTGCACCCGGAGCTCGGCCCGGGCTTCGACCTGCTCGTCGGTGGCGGCCTGTCGACCAACCCCAAACTGGCCACCCGGCTCGGTGCCTTCGTCCGGTTGGAGGAGATCCCGGAGGTGTGGCACGGGGTCATCCGCATCTTCCGCGACTACGGCTACCGCCGGCTGCGGCACCGCGCCCGCCTGAAGTTCCTGGTCGCCGACTGGGGCGCCGAGAAGTTCCGCGAGCTGCTCGAGACCGAGTACCTGCAGCGTGCCCTGCCGGACGGCCCGGCGGCGCCGCTGCCCGAGCAGCCGCTGGACCACGTGGGTGTGCACGAACAGCGCGACGGACGCGCGTACGTCGGGTTCGCGCCGATCGCCGGACGGGTGTCCGGCACGGTGCTCACCGAGATCGCCGCCGCCGCGCAGGCGTCCGGCTCGGACCGGGTGCGGCTCACCACCCATCAGAAGCTCGTGGTGCTGGACGTCGATCCCGCGCGGACCGACGCGCTGATCGATCGCATGGCGACGTCCGGGTTGCACGCGAAGCCGTCGCCCTGGCGCCGTTCGGTGATGGCCTGCACGGGCATCGAGTTCTGCAAGCTGGCGATCGTCGAGACCAAGGCCCGCGCGCAGACACTGGTCGACGAGCTCGAGCAGCGCCTGGACGACCTGCACCTGGAGCAGCCGCTCGCGATCCACCTCAACGGCTGTCCCAACTCGTGCGCCCGCATCCAGGTCGCCGACATCGGGCTCAAGGGTCAGATCGTCACCGACGCGGCCGGCAAGCAGGTCGAGGGCTTCCAGGTGCACCTCGGCGGCGGCCTCGGGCTCGACGCCGGATTCGGCCGCAAGCTGCGGGCCCTCAAGGTCACGTCGGCGGAGCTGGGCGACTACATCGAGCGAATCGCCCGCCGCTTCGACGAACAGCGCACTCCCGGAGAACGATTCGCGCAATGGGCTGTGCGTGCCGACGAGGAGTCGCTGCGATGAGCGCCAACAACCGGGTCGTGCCGTTCCACTGCCCGTACTGCGCCGAAGAGGATCTGCGTCCGGAGGTCGAACCCCGCGGTGCGTGGAGCTGCGGCAGCTGCCTGCGGGTGTTCACCGTCCAGTTCCACGGGCTGCGCGGGCAGGCGGCGTCGTGAGCGTCGCCACGGATCTGCGTGGGGTGGCGGCGAATGCCGCACGCGAGTTGGAGGGTGCCTCGGCGTCCGACGTCATCGGCTGGGCCGGCACGACGTTCGGCGATCGGTTCGCCGTCGCCGCGTCGATGCAGGACACGGTGCTGCTGCACCTGGCGAGCAGCATCCTGCCCGGCGTCGACGCGCTCTTCCTCGACACCGGGTACCACTTCGCCGAGACCCTGCAGGTGCGCGACCGGGTCGCTCGCGACTACCCGGTCAACGTGGTGTCGCTGACGCCCGCGCAGACGGTGGCCGAACAGGATGACACGTACGGCGCACGCCTCTACGAGCGCGACCCCGACCTGTGCTGCGCGCTGCGCAAGACCCACCCGCTGGACGACGCCCTCGACGGCTACGACGCCTGGGCCACCGGACTGCGCAGGGTGGAGAGCGCGTCGCGGGCGAACACGCCCGTCGTCTCCTTCGACGAGCGCCGTGAGCGGATCAAGATCGCGCCGCTGGCCGCATGGAGCGACCAGGACATCGACGACTACGTGCGCGAACACGGCGTGATCATGAATCCGCTGCTGTTGCAGGGGTACCCATCGATCGGGTGCGAGACCTGCACGGCCCGCGTGGCGCCGGGTGCCGACCCGCGGTCCGGTCGCTGGTCGGGCACCGACAAGGTCGAGTGCGGTATCCACCTGTGAGCGGGCAGACGATCTGGCTGACCGGGCTGTCCGGCGCCGGCAAGACCACCGTGGCCCGCGCGTTCGCCGCGCAGCTCGCGGCCGACGGCGTGTCGGTCGAGATCCTCGACGGCGACGAGCTGCGGACCAACCTGTCCGCGGGGCTCGGCTTCAGCCGGGAGGACCGGGACACCCACGTGCGGCGGGTCGGATTCGTCGCGGAGCTGCTCGCTCGGCACGGCGTGACGGTCGTCGTCCCGGTGATAGCGCCCTACGCCGACGCACGCGCCGCAGTCCGCGCCCACCACCGCGACCGCGGGACGTCGTACCGCGAGGTCTACGTCTCCACCCCGCTGACCGTGTGCCAGGAGCGGGACGTCAAGGGCCTGTACGCGCGCTCCGCGGCGGGCGGACTGAGCGCGATGACCGGCGTCGACGACCCCTACGAGCCGCCCACCGATCCCGATCTGACCATCGACACCAGCCGCGTGCCGCTCGACGACGCCGTCGACGCGCTGCACGGTCTGGTCCGCGCCGAGAGCGAGGTCGCATGACCATCGAAGCCGCACCACCACTCGCCACCGACGTCGCCGCCCTGCGCGACCTGGAGTCGGAGGCCATCGAGATCATCCGCGAGGTGGTGGCCGAATTCGACCGTCCCGCAATGCTGTTCAGCGGCGGCAAGGACTCGGCGATCGTGCTGCACCTGGCACGCAAGGCCCTGTGGCCGGCTCCACTCCCGATCACGCTGCTGCACGTGGACACCGGGCACAACCTGCCGGAGGTCATCGAGTTCCGTGACCGGGTCGTGGCCGAGGCCGGCGTCAACCTCGTGGTCGCCCGGGTGGAAGAGTGGATCGCCGACGGTCGGCTGCAGGAGCGGCCCGATGGCACCCGTAATCCGCTGCAGACCGTTCCCCTGCTCGACACGATCGCCGAGCACCGCTTCGACGCGCTGCTCGGGGGAGCCCGCCGCGACGAGGACAGGGCGCGGGCCAAGGAGCGCATCTTCTCGATCCGCGACGCGTTCGGCGGCTGGGACCCTCGCCGCCAGCGCCCCGAGCTGTGGCACATCTACAACGGACGGCACGCCGCGGGCGAGCACACCCGGGTCTTCCCGATCTCGAACTGGACCGAGCTGGACGTCTGGCGCTACATCGAGGCGGAGGACGTCCCGCTGCCCAGCATCTACTTCGCGCACGAGCGCCCGGTCTTCGAGCGCGACGGGATGTTGCTGACGCCCGGACCGTGGGGCGGACCGCGCGCTGCGGAGACGCTCTCGACCCGCTCGGTGCGCTACCGCACCGTGGGCGACGGATCCTGCACCGGTGCCGTCGAGAGCGAGGCCTCCACGGTCGCCCAGGTGATCGAGGAGGTCACCGTCAGCAGGCTCACCGAACGCGGTGCCACCCGTGCCGACGACCGACTGTCCGAGGCCGCCATGGAAGACCGCAAGCGCGAGGGATATTTCTGATGAGCACCACCACGCTGTCCACCGTGTCCCAGCACGCACCGCTGCGCCTGGTCGTGGCCGGTTCGGTCGACGACGGCAAGAGCACCCTCGTGGGTCGGTTGCTGCACGACAGCAAGTCGATCCTCGCCGACCAGTACGACGCCGTCGAGAGCGCCAGCCGCAGCCGCGGCGCCACCGAGTTCGACCTGGCGCTGCTGACCGACGGCCTGCGCGCGGAGCGCGAGCAGGGCATCACCATCGACGTGGCCTACCGGTACTTCAAGACCGACCGGCGAAGCTTCATCCTGGCTGACACACCGGGACATGTTCAGTACACCCGTAACACCGTCACCGGTGCCTCGACGGCCGATGCCGCCGTCGTGCTGGTCGACGTCCGGAACGGTGCGTCGGCCCAGACCCGGCGGCACTCCGCCCTGCTCTCCCTGCTGCGGGTGCGGCACGTCGTGTTCGCCGTCAACAAGATGGACGCGGTCGACTGGTCGCAGGACCGCTTCGAGCAGTTGCAGGCCGAACTGCACGAGATCGCCAGGGGAGTGGGCCTCGGTGACGTGGTCGCGGTCCCGGTGAGCGCGCTCACCGGTGAGGGCGTCGTACGCGCCGCGCCGGACTGGTACCTCGGCCGCCCGCTGCTCGCCCTCCTGGAGGAGCTGGACACCGAGCTGGAGGACACCGCCGAGCCGTTCCGGATGCCCGTCCAGCTGGTCATCCGGCCCCGCACCGCGCAGTACCCCGACTACCGCGGGCTCGCCGGGCGGGTGGCCTCGGGTCGGGTGCAGGTGGGCGACGTCGTGCACGCCAGCCCGTCCGGCACCGCCTCGACGGTCATCGCGATCGACACCCCGACGGGGCCGGCCGAGGTGGCCGTCGCGGGTCAGTCCGTGACCATCCGCTTGGCGGAGGAGCTGGACATCGCGCGCGGCGAGGTGCTCACCACCGACGACCCGATCGCCGTCACCCGGGTGCTGGACGCGGTCGTCACCTGGATGGGCGACGCGCCGTCGGCAGCCCGGCAACGCGTGCTGGTCAAGGCAGGCACCAAGACCGTCCGGGCGATGCTCGGGCCGGTCACCGACATCTGGGACGTCAGCGAACTGCGCTGGACGCCGAGCTCGGCACCGTTGCAGCTCAACGACATCGGGCGATGCACCGTCCAGCTTGCCGAAGACGTCGCCATCGACGAATACCGGCGACTGCGAGGCACCGGAGCCTTCGTCGTCGTCGACCCGGCCACCGGCGCGACGCTTGCGGCCTGTATGTCGGGCGCCGACCTCGGCGCCCTCGTCCCCTGAACCTGCCTGGCCCTTCGCCACCCCTCCTCTTGTCCCCGATAGGAACCCGATGTCTGCTCGTTCTCGCATCCGACCTCTCGCGACGACCGGTGCGGTCGTCGCCCTCGCAGCCGCCGCCGGCATGAGCCTGACCGCCTGCGGCTCGTCGGCCGCTGCCGGCGCCCCGAAGGGCGCGCCCTCAGGCACCGCCAGCACGCTCAAGCTCGGCTACTTCGCCAACGTGACGCACGCCGTCCCGGTCGTGGGGGTCGGCGACGGCAGCTACGCCAAGGCCCTCGGCTCGACCAAGCTGAGCACCACGATCTACAACGCGGGGCCCACGGCAGTCCAGGCCCTGTTGTCCGGTGCCATCGACGCGGCGTACGTCGGCCCGAACCCGGCCATCAACGCCTTCATCAAGAGCCATGGCACGGCGGTGCGGCTGATCGCGGGCGGTGCGTCCGGGGGTGCGGCGCTGGTCGCGAAGCCGTCGATCACCGACGTCTCGCAGCTCGCGGGCAAGACCGTCGCCGATCCGCAACGCGGGGGCACCCAGGACATAGCGCTGAAGTACTACCTCAAGAACCACGGGCTCGGGTTCACCGGCAGCGGTGGCAAGAACGTCAACGTCGTGTCCCAGGACAACGCCCAGACGCTCACGCTCTTCAAGCAGGGCCGCATCGACGCCGCCTGGCTGCCTGAGCCCTGGGTGTCGCGTCTGCAGCAGCAGGCCGGCGCCAAGGTGCTGGTCGACGAGAAGTCGCAGTGGCCCGGTGGCAACTTCGTGACGACCAACCTGCTGGTGTCCACCAGCTACCTGAAGAAGAACCCCAGGACCGTGTCAGCGCTGCTCGGCGCACAGGTGGCGACGGCGCAGTCCATCACCGCCGACCCCACCAAGGCAGCGACCGAGCTCGACGCCGACCTCGGCAAGCTGACCGGCAAGAAGCTGCCCGAGGCGGTCGTGGTCGCCGCCTTGAAGAACGTCAAGGTCGGGTGGGACCCCTACGCCTCCTCGCTGAAGGAGCTCGCCTCGCACGCCGCGGCCGTCGACCTGCTCAGCAAGGACGCCGACCTACAGGGGATCTACGACCTCGGCCCGCTCAACGCAGTGCTGCAGAACAAGAAGCTGGCCGTCGTCTCCGACGGCGGTCTGGGTGCCAAAGGGAGTTCGTGATGACGGTAGTCACCAAGCAACCGGGACCGCGGGTGGACGAACGCCGTACGCCGGCCGTGCGAGTGCACGGGCTGCGCAAGGCCTTCGGGAGCGCGCGTGAACCCGTGCTCGCGCTCGACGGGCTGGATCTGGACGTCGCGGCGGGCGAGTTCGTCACCGTGCTCGGCGCCTCCGGGTGCGGGAAGAGCACCCTGCTGCGGCTGCTCGCCGGGCTGGAGCAGCCGACCGGCGGCGAGGTGGACGTGCAGGGCGGTCAGCCCGCGCTGATGTTCCAGGAATCCGCCCTCATGCCGTGGCTGACCGCGGAGGGCAACCTGCAGCTCGCGCTGCGCCTCGCGGGAGTGCCGCGCCAGGAGCGGGCGGGCCGGTGCAACGAGCTGCTGAACACGGTCCGTCTCGGCAACGTGGCGGGCCGTCGGGTGCACGAGTTGTCAGGAGGGCAACGCCAGCGGGTTGCCTTGGCGCGCAGCCTTGCCCAGGGTTCGCGGGTGCTGCTGATGGACGAGCCGTTCGCGGCCCTCGACGCCATCACCCGCGACCTGCTGCACCAGGAGCTGCTGAACGTGTGGCGGGCCGACGAGCTGTCGATCGTCTTCGTGACCCACAACGTGCGGGAGGCCGTGCTGCTCGGCCAGCGCATCGTGCTGCTGTCCTCGCGGCCAGGCCGCGTGCTACGTACCTGGGACACCCGCGACCTGCCGCCGGACGACGTGCCCGCGCTCACCGACGAGATCACCCACGCCCTGCGAGAGGAGATCGGTCGTCATGCCCACGCGTGAGCAGAGCTCGACCCGGCACACCGAGGGGGACGGGAGCGACGTGGACCTGGCCCAGCTGGCCGGCGGGCTGGACGCCCTCGACGCCGCACCGGACGGTCGCCGCCGCCACCGGTTCGACGTCACCGGGGTGCTCGCGCCCCTGGCCGTCGTCGTCGGCCTGATCCTGCTGTGGCAGTTCGCGTGCTGGGCGCACCTCAAACCGACGTACATCGTCCCGACACCCGCGTCGGTGGCCTCGAACCTGTGGAGCCTCATCACCCACGGCACCGCCTGGGAGGCGATCTGGGTCAGCGTGCACCGCGGCCTCATCGGCTTCCTCGCCTCCATCGTGATCGGCACGGTGCTGGGCGCGCTGGTGAGTCAGGTCGCCCTGCTGCGCAAGGGATTCCGGCCGTTGTTGTCGGCGATGCAGTCGCTGCCGTCGGTGGCCTGGGTGCCTTTCGCGCTGGTCATCTTCCAGGGCGGCCCGGCCCTCATCTACGCCGTCGTGCTCCTGGGTTCGGTCCCGTCCATCGCCAACGGCCTCATCGGCGGCGTCGACCAGACGCCACCGCTGCTGCGCGAGGCCGGCACGGTGCTCGGCGCCGGACGCTTCGAACTGATGCGCTCGGTGCTCCTGCCCGCCGCCCTGCCCACCTACCTGACCGGACTCAAGCAGGGCTGGTCCTTCGCCTGGCGCTCCCTGATGGCCGCCGAGCTGGTCGCCACGTCCGCGCAGCTGGGCACGGGGCTCGGGGGACTGCTGAGCAACGGCTCTCAGGACTCCGACATGCCGACCGTCCTCAGCGCGATCATCCTGATCCTGCTGGTGGGAGTCGTGGTCGAGCTGGCGGTCTTCGACCCGATCGAGCGCCGCGTGCTGCGTCGACGGGGGCTGACCTCCTCCGGTCTCTGAATCCCTCGGTCTCTTTCGGGTGTCTCTGTGGCTCTCTGAGCCTCTCTGAGGCGGAGGCACCCCCCTGCGGCGAGTAGTGTGTCCCGTCGTACGGCACACAACAGAACACAGGAGGTCGCTGGGATGGATCCGTCCAAGGGCAGCACCGAACGCTCCCGGCACATCGTGGCTGTCCTCTCTCCTGTGGTCGCCCGCAGCGGCATGACCATCGAGGACATCACCGTCACGCCCGCCGGCAAACGACGCCTGGTCCGGGTCCTGGTCGACCGGGACGTGACCGTCGACGACGCCGACCGCGAATCTCCTGTCGAACCTCTCAGCCTCGACGAGGTGGGCGAGGTCACCCGTGCCGTGAGCGATGCACTGGACGAGTCCGATGCCATGGGGGAGGCGGCGTACGTGCTCGAGGTCAGCTCGCCCGGCACGGACCGGCCGCTGCACGCCCCCCAGCACTTCCGCCGCAACGTCGGGCGTCTGATCGCCCTGACCACGACCGGCGAGGAGCAACTGACCGGCCGGCTCACCGCCGCCGGCACCGACTCGTTCGACCTCGCCGACGACACCGGCGCGACCCGCACCTTCGGGTACGCCGAGTCCTCGCGCGCCCGCGTCGAGCTGGAATTCAACCGGCCCACCACAGCCGACGTCACCAAGGAGCAGGACTGATGGACATCGACATGGCCGCACTACGCGCGCTGGAGCGCGAGCGGGAGATCCCGATGGACGTCATCGTGCCCGCCATCGAGCAGGCGCTGCTGGCGGCCTACCACCGCATCGACGGCAGCTACCGCGACGCCCGGGTCGAGTTGGACCGCGCCAGCGGTCGGGTCACCGTCCTCGCCCGCGAAGAGCCCGCCGCGTCGCCGGACGGCGAGGACGGCCCCGTCGTCCCCGAGCGTGGGCCCGAGTTCGACGACACCCCCACCGACTTCGGCCGGATCGCCGCCGCCACCGCACGTCAGGTCATCGTCCAGCGGATGCGCGACGTCGAGGACGAGGCGATCCTGGGTGACTTCCGCGGCCGTGAAGGAGACATCGTCGCCGGCGTCATCCAGCAGTCCGGCGACCCGCGCAACGTGCACGTCGACTTCGGCACCATCGAGGGTGTGCTGCCCCTCGCGGAGCAGGTGCCCGGTGAGCGCTACGTGCACGGTGAGCGGCTGCGCTGCTACGTCGTGGCCGTGAAGCGCGGGTTCAAGGGCCCGTCCATCAACCTCTCGCGCACCCACCCCAACCTGGTGCGCAAGCTCTTCGCGCTCGAGGTGCCCGAGATCGCCGACGGCAGCGTCGAGATCGCGGCGCTCGCCCGTGAGGCCGGGCACCGCAGCAAGATCGCGGTGCACTCCACGGTGCCGGGTCTGAACGCCAAGGGTGCCTGCATCGGCCCGATGGGTTCGCGGGTGCGTGCGGTGATGACCGAACTGCACGGGGAGAAGATCGACATCGTCGACTTCGCCCGTGACCCGCGTGACTTCATCGCCTCGGCCCTGTCGCCCTCGCGGGTGCAGTCGGTGCAGATCGTGGATGAGAAGGCGCGCGCGGCCCGGGTCATCGTGCCCGACTTCCAGCTCAGCCTCGCGATCGGCAAGGAAGGGCAGAACGCCCGCCTGGCCGCGAAGCTGACCGGCTGGCGGATCGACATCCGGTCCGACACCGCAGCCGCCGAGCCCGAGGCCACCGCCGCACCGGGCGGGCCGGAGAGCAGCGGCGCGGACGGCCCTGCCGGTCGGCTGCGCTAGACTTGGTGATGGTCGAGCGGAGACGCGACCGTCGTTCCACACCCCCGCCAGTCGCTCATCGCGGCTTGCGCACGTGCGTGGGATGTCGGCAACGCGCCGATCGGTCGCAGTTGTTGCGGATTGCCGCGATCGCAGTGGACGGCGCTTGGTGCGCCGTACCCAACGGGCGCGGTTGGCATCCAGGCCGTGGGGCCTGGCTGCATCCGCGCGCGGACTGTCTCGAACAGGCAGTGCGCCGTCGTGCGTTGCAGCGGGCTCTCCCGGTGCCACGCGACGGTGTCCTGGATGTCGAGGCGCTGCGCGACGACTGTGTGCCTGCCACTTGACCACGTTGAAGATGTAGCGACCTGCCGCACCGTGCGGCACGACAAGACCGGAAGCGGGTTTATCGCTATGAGCACCCGATGAGTCCTCACTAATGAGCATTCACTGAAAGACGGTCTGTGCTGCCCCGGATGACCTCCGGACCGCCGCTCGGACCGTCACATTTCCCGAACAGGAGAAGCGTGGCAAAGGTCCGAGTGCATGAGCTCGCCAAAGAGCTCGGAATGCAGAGCAAGGAACTACTGAACTACCTCAAGGAGCAGGGCGAGTTCGTCAAGACCGCCAGCTCCACGATCGAAGCGCCCGTCGTGCGCAAGATCAAGGAGAACCCGCCTCCGGGTGCCGGCACCGCCGCGCCCTCCAAGGAGGCGGCTCCCTCCGCACCCAAGCCCGGCGGTCGTCCGTCCGCAGCCGCGCCGGCAGCTCCGAGCGCGCCCGCAGCGGCCGCGACCGGGGCGACCCAGCCGTCGGCGCGCCCGAGCGCCGTTCCCGGTGGCACGTCGGCCCGGCCCGGCCCGGCGGCCCCCGTGGCGCCCGCGGCTCGGCAGACCCCCGCCCCCAGCCCGAAGCCGGCCACCTCGGCGCCCGAGGTGCCCGCAGCGCGTACGTCGCAGCCGGCACCCGCGCAGGAGTCGGCAGCAGCTGCTCCCGCTCCCGCTCGCCCGGCCGCTGAGGCCCCTGCCGCGAGCAGTGGCACCGGTGGCGGTGCTGCCCGACCGGCGGCCCCCCGTCCGGCCGGTCCGCGCCCGGGCAACAACCCGTTCGCTCCCAGTCAGGGCATGCGCACCGGTGGTCAGGGCGGCGCCAACGCGCGCCCCGGCAACAACCCGTTCGCTCCCAGTCAGGGCATGCCCCGTCCCGCCGCAGCCCGCGGCGCCGGTGGCGCGGCAGGCCCGCGTCCCGGCGGCGCTCCGCGCCCCGCGGCAGCTCGCGCCGGTTCGCCCGGCGGCGGTCCGGGTGGGGCACGTCCGAACCCGGGCATGATGCCCGATCGTGCGGCGGCAGCTCGTCCGGGCGACCGCCCGGCACGCGGCGGCGGTCGTGGTGCGCCCGGTGCCGGTGGCGGTCCCGCACGCACCGGCGGTTTCGCCGGTCGTCCGGGCGGCGGCCGTGGACCGGCCCGCGGCGCTGCGCCCGGTGCCTTCGGACGCGGTAGCGGGAAGGTGCGCGGGCGCAAGTCCAAGCGTGCCAAGCGCCAGGAGTTCGAGCAGATGCAGGCGCCCACCATCGGTGGCGTCAGCGTGCCGCACGGCGACGGCAACACCGTCGTGCGCGTGCGACGCGGTGCGTCCCTGAGCGACTTCGGCGACCGCATCAACGCCAACCCGGCGAGCCTGGTCACCGTGCTGTTCCACCTCGGTGAGATGGCCACGGCGACCCAGTCGCTCGACGAGGACACCTTCATGGCGCTCGGTGCCGAGCTGGGCTACCAGATCCAGGTCGTCTCGCCCGAGGACGAGGAGAAGGAGCTGTTCGGCGCCTTCAACATCGACCTGGAGGCCGAGGCCGAGGCCGAGACCGACGAGGAGCTGCAGGCTCGTCCGCCGGTCGTGACCGTCATGGGTCACGTCGACCACGGTAAAACGCGACTGCTGGACGCCATCCGCAACGCGGAGGTGGCCGAGGGCGAGGCCGGTGGCATCACCCAGCACATCGGTGCCTACCAGGTGCACGCCGAGCACGAGGGCGTGGACCGCGCGATCACCTTCATCGACACCCCCGGTCACGAGGCCTTCACGGCCATGCGTGCCCGCGGTGCCAAGGTGACCGACATCGCCATCCTGGTCGTCGCGGCCGACGACGGCGTCATGCCGCAGACGATCGAGGCGCTCAACCACGCCCAGGCGGCCGACGTACCGATCGTCGTCGCGGTCAACAAGATCGACGTCGACGGCGCCAACCCGGACAAGGTGCGTCAGCAGCTCACCGAGTACAACCTGATCGCCGAGGAGTACGGCGGCGACACGATGTTCGTCAACGTCTCGGCCAAGCAGGGGCAGAACATCGACGGTCTGCTCGAAGCGGTCCTGTTGACCGCCGACGCGGCGCTCGATCTGCGCGCCAACCCGGACAAGGAAGCTCGCGGTGTCGCGATCGAGGCCAACCTGGACCGCGGTCGCGGTGCGGTGGCCACGGTGCTGGTGCAGTCCGGCACGCTGCGCGTGGGTGACTCGATCGTCGCCGGCGTGGCACACGGCCGCGTCCGCGCCATGCTCGACGAACACGGTGACAACGTGCAGGAGGCGGGTCCGTCCCGTCCCGTGCTCGTCACCGGTCTGGCAGCGGTGCCCCGCGCCGGCGACACGTTCATCGTGGTGCCGGACGACCGCACGGCGCGTCAGATCGCCGAGCAGCGCGAAGCCGACGACCGTCGCGCCTCGCTGATCAGGGCTCGCAAGCTGATCAGCCTGGAGGACCTGGACCAGACGCTCGCACAGGGCAAGGTCGAGACCCTCAACCTGATCCTCAAGGGTGACGGTTCCGGTTCGGTCGAGGCTCTGGAAGACGCCTTGATGCAGATCGACGTCGGCGAAGAGGTCGAGATCCGCATCATCGACCGCGGTGTCGGCGCGATCACGATGAACAACATCAACCTCGCTGTGGCCGCGACCGCGGTCATCATCGGCTTCAACGTCCGGGCCGAGGGCCAGAACGCCGCGTTCGCCGAGAAGGAAGGCGTGGAGATCCGGTACTACTCGGTGATCTACCAGGCCATCGAGGAGATCGAGGCGGCCCTCAAGGGCATGCTCAAGCCGGAGTTCGAAGAGGTCGAGCTGGGCACGGCGGAGATCCGCGAGATCTTCCGCAGTTCCAAGTTCGGCAACATCGCCGGTTCGCTGGTGCGCTCGGGGCTCATCCGACGCGGTTCGAAGGCGCGGATCACGCGAAACGGCGTGGTCATCACCGAGAACCTGGAGATCGCCGGTCTGCGGCGCTTCAAGGACGACGTGACCGAGGTCCGCGACGGATACGAGTGCGGTATCAACCTCGGGTCGTTCAACGACCTGCAGGATGGTGACCTGATCACGACGTACGAGATGCGCGAGAAGCCGCGCAGCTGACGAACACGCAGCGGAGGTTGTCGACGAGGCGCTAGCCGAGTCGGCGGCCGAAGCGGAGTGTGAGGAAGCGGAGCGGAGAAGGCACCGCGCAGCTGACGAACACGCAGCGGAGGTTGTCGACGAGGCGCTAGCCGAGTCGGCGGCCGAAGCGGAGTGTGAGTAAGCGGAGCGGAGAAGGCTCAGTTCGTCCTGTGAAGGACGAGTGCATGCACGAACGGCCCGACACCCGCGAGGGTGTTGGGCCGTTCGTCGTCTCGGGGCCTCGAGCCCTCATCGGCGGTCGCCGCCCGCCGATGCGTGCAACGTGGCCCCGCCCTGTGGCAGATAGCGTGTGCTCCCGTGACGGAGCTGCTGTTGATGATCGCCCCCAGCGCCAACCGGGTGTACGCCGGCGCCGCCCGTGCTCTGGTCGCCGCGGAGGCGCGCGTCCTCACCGGGGTGCTGTGCGACCGTCCGGTCGAGGTGGAGCCCGCCGACCTGGCCGGCGTGGAGTATCTGGCGGTGAGCGCCGATGGCGACGCCGGCGAGCTGGTCGACGTGCTCTCCAACCTCTCGGCCAGCGCAGCCCTCTTCGAACGGGAGGGCGAGCTGCTGCGGCCGGTGCCGTTGCGGCGCAGGGAGATCTATCCCAGCGACCTGGTGACCATCCCGAAGTACTCCGGCAAGACCAACGAGCAGTGGACCCGTCTGGTGCTCGGCGTCACGGCCGCCGCGACGGCCCGGCCGCAGCGCTGGACGGACGGTTCGTTGGATGTGCTCGATCCGATGTGCGGGCGCGGCACCACGCTCAACCTGGCGTTGTCCCTCGGCTACGACGTGACGGGCGTCGAGATCGACCGCAAGGACCACGAGGCGTACGCGGCGTTCATCAAGACCTGGATGCGGACCCATCGTTACAAGCACACCGTGCAGGAGAGCGCGCTGCGCACCGACGGGCGGATGCGCGGGCGACGCCTGCAGATCGAGATCGCGGCGAGCAAGGAGAGCTTCCGAGCCGGTGAGGTGCAGCACGTGGAGTACCTCAACACCGACACCCGCGACCTGGACGGGCTCCTGCGGGCTCGCAGTGTCGATGTGGTGGTGGCCGACGCGCCGTACGGCGTGCAGCACGGCTCGCAGGCCGACGAGCTGGCCCGCAGCCCCCTCGAGCTGCTCGATCAGGCGCTCCCCGGGTGGGTGCGGGTGCTGCGTGGCGGGGGAGCGGTCGGCCTGTCCTACAACCGGCATGTCGCGCCGCGGGACGCGCTGGACCAGTTGCTCACCGAGCACGGCCTGCAGGTCCGCACCGGCCCCGGGTACGACGACCTGCGGCACCGCGTGGACGCCTCGATCGACCGCGACCTGATCGTCGCTACCAAGCCGTAGGCCGGTTTGGTGCTGGACCGTGTCGCGGTGCGAGAATCGCGCCATGGCCGACCCCGCACGCGCACGCAAGATCGCCGAACGCATCAAGTTCCTGGTGGCCGACTATCTCGAGCACCGGCTGAAGGACGAGCGTCTCGGCTTCCTCACCATCACCGACGTGCGGGTCACCGGTGACCTGCAGCACGCCTCGGTCTTCTACACCTTCCTGGGCACGGACCAGGAGCGCGCCGACAGCGAGGCGGCGTTGGAGGACAACCGTGGACGGATCCGCTCGCACGTCGGCAAGGGCCTGGGCATCCGGCTGACGCCTGCCCTGGAGTTCGTGCCCGACGCCATCCCCGAGGGTGTGGCGCAGATCGAGGACGCCCTGCGGGCAGCGCGTACCCGCGACGAGGAGCTGGCCGAGAAGAAGCGGCAGGCGAGCTTCGCCGGCGAGGCCGACCCGTACAAGAAGTCGGAGTAGTCGGATCGACGGACTGCTGCTCGTCGACAAGCCCGCCGGCTGGACCAGTCACGACGTCGTCGCGCGCTGCCGGCGCCTGGCGGGCACCCGGCGAGTGGGTCACGCGGGCACCCTCGACCCGATGGCCACCGGGCTGCTGCTCATCGGCATCGGACGGGCCACGAAGCTGCTGACCTTCCTCGTCGGCTGCGACAAGACGTACACGGCGACGGTCCGACTCGGCCAGAGCACGGTGACCGACGATGCCGAGGGCGACGTGGTCGAGTCGCTCGGTGCGCGGAACGTCGACCCGGCCGAGCTGGAGCGGGCCGTCGCGTCCTTGTCCGGCGACATCGAGCAGGTGCCGAGCAGTGTCAGCGCCATCAAGATCGACGGGGTGCGCTCGTACGCGCGGGTGCGCGGCGGCGAGGAGGTTGCGCTCAAGGCCCGTCCGGTGCGCGTGGCGCGGTTCGACGTCCGCGCGCAACGCGCCTCTGCCGTGGACGGTCTGCCGGTGCTCGACCTGGACATCGAGGTGCAGGTGAGTTCCGGCACGTATGTGCGCGCGCTGGCACGTGACCTCGGCGCGGATCTGGGGGTGGGCGGCCACCTGACCGCGCTGCGCCGCACCGGGGTCGGGCGCTTCGACGTCACCGCCGCGGACACGCTGCAGGACCTCACGACCCTGCGGGACGAGGGCGCCGCGCTTCCCGTCCTGCCGCTCGCGCAGGCCGCGCGAGGGCAGTTCGCGGTGCGGGAGCTGACGGCGGACCAGGAACGCGACCTTCGGCACGGGAAGCGCATCGCGCACGACGGCGTACGGCAGGACCCGGTCGCGGGCATCGGCCCGGCCGGGGACCTGGTGGCCATCCTCGACGAGTCCGGAGACTCGACGAGATCCCAGGTCGTCTTCCCTCCTTTCGAACAGGTTTGACGACGCACGTGCGACTCAGTCGCATCTGAGCTGTAGGGTCGCCGGAGTCGATAAATCACTCCGGGAGGCATCACGTGGTCCAGTCCGTCGCAGACCTCACCACGGGCGGTCGGCCGGGCCGGTTGCGTTCCTTCGCAGCCGAATTCACGCCGGCGGACCGCCGGTCGGTGGCCGGGATGGCGCTGGCCGTCCTCGCGCTGCACGTGATCGGCTTCGTCACTCTCTTCGCGGTCGTCGCCCCGCACCACTACCCGGTGGGCAGCCAGGGCGTCTTCGGCGTCGGCCTCGGCATCACGGCGTACACCCTCGGCATGCGGCACGCCTTCGACGCCGACCACATCGCCGCGATCGACAACACCACCCGCAAACTCCTGACCGACGGCAAGCGCCCGCTGAGCGTCGGCTTCTGGTTCTCCCTCGGTCACTCCTCGGTCGTCTTCGGCCTGTGCGTGCTGCTGTCCTTCGGGGTGCGCGCCCTCGCCTCGTCGGTCAAGAACGGCGGATCCACGCTGCACACGGCGACCGCGGTCGTCGGCACCTCGGTGTCCGGCCTGTTCCTCTGGCTCATCGCGCTGCTCAACCTGGTGGCGCTGGTCGGCATCGTGCGCGTCTGGCGGCGGGCGCGCGGCGGCGAGTTGGACGAGGAGGCCTTGGAGGAGCACCTGCGCAACCGCGGCTTCTTCAACCGCTTCCTCGGCCGGCTCACCCGCTCGGTCACCCGACCGACGCAGATGTACCCCATCGGACTGCTCTTCGGTCTCGGCTTCGACACCGCCACCGAGATCAGCCTGCTCGTCATCGCGGGCGGCGCGGCCGCGGTTGCGCTGCCCTGGTACGCCATCCTCACCCTGCCGGTCCTGTTCACCGCGGGCATGAGCCTGCTGGACGCCGCTGACGGGATCTTCATGGGCAAGGCCTACAAGTGGGCGTTCGCCAAGCCGCTGCGCCGGCTGTACTACAACGCCACCGTCACCGGGCTGTCGATCTTCGTCGCAGTCGTCATCGGCAGCATCGAGCTGTGCTCGATCTTCGCCGACCAGCTGCGCATCACCCGTGGCCCGATCGCCGCGGTCGGGTCGATCAACCTCGACGGCATCGGCTTCGTGATCGTCGGCGTGTTCGTCCTGACCTGGCTCCTGGCCGTCGGCGCCTGGTACGCGTTCGGCCTGAACAAGAGGGAACTGACCGCCAGCTAGAGTTGCGGCGTGCTGCGCCTGACCGAAACCGCCGACCTGCCGTCGGGATTCGGTCCCAGCGTGGTCACCATCGGCAACTTCGACGGCGTACACCTCGGGCACCGCACGCTCCTGGCGGCCGTGGTGCAACGAGCGCGGCGCGAGGGGCTCGCCAGCGTCGCGGTCACCTTCGAGCCGCACCCACTGGCGGTGCTGCATCCCGACCACGCCCCGGTGCTCGTGAGCTCGCTGAAGGACAGGCTGGCCACGATGGAGCAGATCGGGCTCGACGCGGTGCTGGTGATGCCGTTCACCCTGGAGCTGGCCGCGATGTCACCCCGCGACTTCGTGCGAGAGGTCTTCGTCGACGGACTGCGTGCCCACGCGGTCGTCGTCGGCCGTGACACCCGGTTCGGCGCCCGCAACGAGGGCGACGTCGACACGCTGCGCGAGCTCGGAGCGGAGTTCGGCTTCGAGGTGCAGGTGCAGGAGGACGTCGGCGAGGGAGGCCGTTACTCCTCGACCGAGGTCCGCTCGGACCTGGTGGCGGGCGACGTCGCTGCCGCGTCCCGCATCCTGGGCCGCCCGCACGCCGTGACCGGCATGGTCGTTCGCGGTGCGCAGCGTGGACGCGAACTTGGTTACCCCACAGCGAATCTCGCCCAAGACGCGACCGGCTTCGTGCCCGCCGACGGCGTCTATGCGGGGTGGCTCGTGCGCATCCAGCACGGCGGTGAGCGGCTCCCCGCGGCCATCTCGGTCGGTACGAACCCGACGTTCGACGGCACCCAGCGCACGGTCGAGGCGTACGTGCTCGACCGCACCGACCTGGACCTGTACGACGAGGTGGTCGCCGTGGAGTTCACCGACCGGTTGCGCAGCAACGTCCGGTTCGACTCGATCGAGCCCCTGATCGAGCAGATGGGTCATGACGTCGATCGGGCGCGGGCGTTGTTGACTGGGCAGTAGGGTGGCCCACGCCGTTACGGCACCCCCTCGAACCCACCGTGGAGCAGCCAGCACATGATCAGCGCGCAGGACGAGAAGTACGACCAGTCCGCCATCGACGGGCGGGCACCGTCGGTCGCCCGACTCTTCCTCGACCGGGTCAAGCAGACCCCGTCGGCGCACGCCTACAGCTATCCGTCCGGCGAGGACTGGAAGCAGCTGACGTGGGCGCAGGCCGAGGAACGGGTGCGCGCCATCGCAGGCGGCCTGGTCGCCGTGGGAGTCCAGCCGGGTGACCGCGTCGCGATCGCCTCCGCCACCCGTGTGGAGTGGGCGCTGGCCGACCTCGGCGTGATGCTCGCCGCTGCTGCGACCACCACGATCTACCCGACCTCGACCCCGGACGACGTCCTCTACATCGTCTCCGACTCCGGCAGCACCGTCGTGATCGCCGAGGACGAGGCCAAGGTCGCCCTGCTCAAGCAGGGCCGCGACGCCATCCCGGACGTTGCCAGGGTGGTCGTGATCGACGGCGAGAGTGACGGCGACTGGGTGCTGTCCCTGGCAGATCTGGAGAAGCTCGGCACGGACTACGTCGGCGACCACGAGGGCGTCCTCGAGGAGCGGGTCGACCAGCTCGGGCCGCAGGACCTGGCCACCCTCATCTACACCTCGGGCACGACCGGCAAGCCGAAGGGCGTGCGGCTGCCCCACGACGCGTGGATGTACGAGGTCGCGGCGACCGGCTCGACGGGTCTGCTCACCCCCGATGACCTGCAGTACCTCTGGCTTCCGCTCTCGCACGTCTTCGGCAAGCTGCTGCTGACCCTGCCGATCCAGGTCGGCTTCCCGACCGCGATCGACGGTCGTGTCGACAAGATCGTGGAGAACCTCGCCGTCGTTCGCCCCACCTGGATGGGCGCGGCACCGCGGATCTTCGAGAAGGTCTACGGCCGCATCACCACGATGATGGACGACGAGGGCGGGGTGAAGGCCAAGCTCTTCCACTGGGCCAGCGCCAACGGCAAGCAGGTCGCCGAGCGCCGCTCGGAGGAGAAGCCGGTCGGCGCGCTCCTCGGCGCGCAGCACCGGATCGGCGACAAGATTGTGCTGGCCAAGATCCGCGAGCGCTTCGGCGGGCGCGTGCGCTTCTTCATCTCCGGGTCGGCCGCCCTCAACTCCGAGGTCGCCAAGTGGTTCGACGCCATGGGCATGCCGGTCCTGGAGGGCTACGGCATGACCGAGACGAGCGCCGCGACCTGCGTGAACCGCCCGTACGCCAACAAGATCGGCACGGTCGGGTGGCCGCTGCCGGGCACTGAGCTGAAGCTCGCCGACGACGGAGAGCTGCTGGTCAAGGGCCCTGGTGTGATGCAGGGCTACCGCGGGTTGGACGAGGCCACGGCCGAGACCCTGACCGACGGCTGGCTGCACACCGGCGACATCGCCGAGATCCTCCCCAGCGGCCACGTGCGCATCACCGACCGCAAGAAGGACCTCTTCAAGACCTCCAACGGCAAGTACGTCGCGCCGGGTCAGATCGAGGCCACCTTCAAGGGGCTGTGCCCCTACGCCTCCCAGCTGGTGGTGGAGGGTGAGAGCCGCACGTTCGTCTCGGCCCTCATCACCCTCGACGAAGAGGCCATCACGGACTGGGCGAAGAGCCACGGGATGGCGGGCCAGGACTACCGCACGATCGTGACCTCCGACGCCGCGCGCGAGATGGTGCAGGGCTACGTCGACAAGCTCAACGACGGCCTGAACCGGTGGGAGCAGATCAAGCGCTTCCTCATCCTGGACCACGACCTCACCGTCGAGGACGGCGAGATCACCCCGAGTCTGAAGCTGAAGCGCAAGGTCGTCATCACCAAGTACGGCGACGACCTGGACGCGCTCTACGCCTGAGCCGCGGACGCGTCGCGGCGCGGCCCCCGGACGGCTCTACCCTGGTGACATGCCGGGCGCGTCGATCTTCTACGACCTCGAACCACTGCTGGAGCAGGTGAGCAAGCCGATCCAGTACGTGGGCGGGGAGCTCAACTCCACCGTCAAGGACTGGCAGTGCGGCGGGTACGACGCCGACGGTCACGAGTTGACCGTGCGGTGGGCGCTGATGTACCCCGACGCGTACGAGGTCGGTGTGCCCAACCAGGGCGTGATGATCCTGTACGAGGTCCTCAACGAGCGGGCGGACACCCTCGCCGAGCGCACCTACTCGGTGTGGCCCGACATGGAGGCGGCCATGCGTGCCGCCGAGCTGCCGCAGTTCACCGTCGACGCGCACCGCCCGGTCGGCGAGTTCGACGTCTTCGGACTCTCCTTCTCCACCGAGCTCGGCTACACCAACATGCTCACCGCGCTGGATCTGGCCGGGATCCCGTTGCACGCGGCGGACCGCGGCGAGGGCGACCCGATCGTCCTGGCCGGTGGCCACGCGGCGTTCAACCCCGAGCCGGTGTCGGACTTCATCGACGCCGCGGTCGTCGGCGACGGTGAAGAGGCCGTCCTCGCCATCACCGACCACATCTCCGCCTGGAAGCGGCAGGGCCGACCTGGTGGCCGTCGGGAACTGCTGCTGCGCCTCGCGCGCACCGGTGGTGTCTACGTGCCGGCGTTCTACGACGTGGACTACCTGCCCGACGGCCGCATTCAGCGCGTCGCGCCGGCCGCGGACACGGTCGGCGTGCCGTGGCGGGTCTCCAAGCACACCGTGATGGACCTGGACGCCTGGCCCTACCCCAAGCAGCCGCTGGTGCCGCTGGCGGAGTCCGTGCACGAGCGCATGTCGGTGGAGATCTTCCGCGGGTGCACCCGAGGCTGCCGCTTCTGCCAGGCCGGGATGATCACCCGGCCGGTGCGCGAGCGGTCCATCACCGGTATCGGCGAGATGGTCAAGAAGGGCCTGGAGGCCACCGGTTTCGAAGAGGTCGGGCTGCTGTCGCTGTCCTCGGCCGACCACTCCGAGATCGCCGACATCGCCAAGGGTCTCGCCGACCGCTACGAAGGCACCCAGACCGGGCTCTCCCTGCCGTCCACCCGGGTCGACGCGTTCAACATCGACCTGGCGAACGAGCTGACGCGCGGCGGGCGCCGTTCCGGCCTGACCTTCGCACCCGAGGGAGGCTCGGAGCGGATCCGCAAGGTCATCAACAAGATGGTGAGCGAAGAGGACCTGATCAAGACCGTCGCCGCGGCCTACGGCGCGGGCTGGCGGCAGGTCAAGCTCTACTTCATGTGCGGTCTGCCCACCGAGACCGACGAGGACGTGCTGCAGATCGCCGACCTGGCCAAGCGGGTGATCGACGTCGGCCGAGAGGTCAGCGGTCGCCGCGACATCCGCTGCACCGTCTCGATCGGCGGTTTCGTGCCGAAGCCGCACACCCCCTTCCAGTGGTGCGCGCAGCTGGACCCCGAACAGACCGATGCTCGCCTGGCCAAGCTGCGGGAGGCGATCCGCTCCGACAAGCGCTACGGCGCGGCGATCGGGATGCGCTACCACGACGGCGAGCCGGGCCTGGTCGAAGGACTGCTCTCCCGCGGCGACCGCCGGGTCGGGCGGGTCATCGAAGCCGTCTGGCGCGATGGCGGCCGGTTCGACGGCTGGAGCGAGCACTTCTCCTACGAGCGCTGGATGCGGTGCGCGACGGCTGCCTTCGAGGGCACGGACGTCGACGTGGCCTGGTACACCACCCGGGAGCGCAGCGAGCATGAAGTGCTGCCGTGGGACCACCTGGACTCGGGGCTGGACAAGGACTGGCTCTGGGCCGACTGGCAGGACGCGCTGGATGAGACCGAGGTCGACGACTGCCGCTGGACACCGTGCTTCGACTGCGGCGTCTGCCCGCAGATGAACACCGACATCCAGGTCGGGCCGACCGGCAAGAAGCTGCTTCCCCTGAGTGTCGTCTGATCGGGGCCTGAAAGCCCCACGCACGCTTCGCGGTCGATATTCTTCGGCGGCGGCATCTGGGCCGCCCTCCACGAAACGAGTTCACAGCGATGCCCCGTGCCCTGCCCGTCGTCCTGACGGTGTGCGCCTCCCTCGTCCCCGCCGCCACGATCGTCGCGCCCGCGCATGCCGCGCCGGCCATCGTGGACTTCCACGGCTGCAAGAACCTGACCAAGAAGTACCCGCACGGGGTCGGCCGCAAGGGCGCACGTGACACCGGTCCGCACGGTGCGCGCAAGAAGCACCCGGTGACCAACTTCTACGTCAACACCGCGCTCTACAACGCCAACAAGCACTCGGACGCGGACAAGGACGGCATCGCCTGCGAGCGCTGAACCCCTAGCGGGACGACGCCGGCCGGCGACCCGACGCGTGACGCTGACGGTGTTCGTCACGATCGACGGCGTTCGAACGCCGTCGATGAACGCGAACGCCGTCAGCGTGCGACGCCGGGCGACGGCTACCGTGGCCTCCCGTGCCACCCCGTCAACGCGTCCCGGAAGGGCCCGCCCCCGACCCGGCCGTCCAGAAGCTGCGCATCCAGTACGCCAAGCGCGGACGGCTGCGGTTCTCCTCCACGCGTGACTTCCAGCGCGCGTTGGAGCGTGCGTTGCGGCGGGCGTCGGTGCCGATGGCGTTCTCGGCCGGCTTCCACCCCCACCCCAGGATCAGCTACGCGAACGCCGCCCCGACGGGTACGGCGAGCGAGGCGGAGTACTTCGAGATACAGCTGCGCGAGCACCGCGACCCGGCGGTGCTGCACCGCGACCTGGACGAGGCGCTCCCGGACGGCCTGGACGTGGTCGTCGTACGGGAGGCGGCGACCGGCGCACTCGCGGACCTGCTGGAGGCGAGCGACTGGGTGCTGGACTTCGCCGACGTGGACCTCGCGACCCTCACCGCGGCCACCGCCCGACTCCTGGCGAGCGACCGCATCGAGGTGACCCGGATGATGAAGCGCGGTCCACGCACCTTCGACGTCCGCGAGGCGGTGCTGCACGCGCAGGCCGGACCGGCCGACGGCCCGCCCTACGCCTCCCGACTGGGTCTGCGGCTGCGCCACCTGACCCCCGCGGTGCGCCCGGACGACGTCCTCAGCGCGCTCGTGGAGGTCGCCGACCTTCGCCCGGCACGCCCCCCGTTGGTCACCCGGTCCCGTCAGGGACCGCTGCGCCCGGATGGGACCGTCGCGGATCCGCTCGCGGCCACGCCGGACGAGGTCCGCGCGCCGGACTGATGTTGCCGCGGAATCGGATGTGCACAACCGGACCCGGTAGGGAGTTGGCCGGGTTTAGGGTCGGGTGGATTCAGAGGCGTTCCAGAGCCACCGGCGGCTCTCGCACGAGCGGACCAGCACGGTCTCCGGCCCGCAGGACGGTCACGAGGGGATGGGCACCGACGAACCTTCGGCTGGGGAGCGGGAATGCGGCGAGGCGCCGCTGATCTCGATCTGCATACCCACCTACCAGGGTGAGCGGTTCCTCGCCGAGACCGTCCGCTCCGCGCTCGCCCAGGACAGCGACGACTTCGAGGTCGTGGTCCTCGACAACGCGAGCACCGATCGGACCCCTGAGATCCTGGACGGCTTCGACGATCCGCGACTCGTCGTGCAGCGCAATGACGAGACCGTCGACCTGCCGACCAACTGGCGGCGCGTCATCGAGGTGTCCCGCGGGCGGTACGTGAAGCTGCTCTGCGCCGACGACCTGATCCATCGCTCGGCCACCCGCCTGCAGGCTGCGGTGCTCGCGGAACACCCCGAGGTCAGCGTGGTCGCGAGCAGGCGCGCCCTGATCAACGAGGACGGGCGGGTACTCGCCCACGCCATGGGACTGTATGGCCTGCTCGGACCGCAGACCGGTCGGCGCATCGCGCGACGAACGGTGCTCGGTGGCGGCGTGAATCCGGTGGGGGAGCCGGCCGCCGTGACGTTCCGCCGGCGGGACTACGACGCCGTCGGCGGATGGGACGGCTCGCTGGTGCACCCGATGGACCTGGACCTGTGGGTGCGGCTGTTGAGCAGGGGAAGCTTCATCGGGCAGCCGGACGAGCTCGCGGCCTTCCGGGTCAGCCCGCAGGCGCTCTCAGCCGCCCACTCGCCCGAGCAGTACCAGGAGTTGGGCGAGTTGGTCAGGCGGATCGCCGCCGATCCGGCCTGGGGCCTCACCCGGCGCGACCGACTCCTGGCGGACGTGAGCCGCAAGCTCACCTGGACGGTGCTGCCGGTGCGTCAGCGGTGGATGCGCGCCGGGGCTGTCTGGCCGACATGACCATGCCCGAGGGCGGCGTTGGACGTTGCCCGGCGGATCGCGCTGACACTCGGTTAGGGTCCGAGACATTCATCAACTCGACGGGAAGAGGTCGCCTCGGCATGCGCATCAAGGGGCCGATCTTCGCTGCGCCGAGCGTGCCCGTCTGGGCCGGCGCCACGTGGGTGGGTGAGGTGTTTCTCGACGATGTGCCCTCGCAGGGGGCTCCTGTCGACTTGGTCCTGGACGGTGCCGACGGATTCGCCCGGGCGCGTCTGCTCGTGCGGGATCGGCGGCAGGTGTGGGGTTTCGTGACGGTCGACCTGTCGGACGGGAGGGTCGATGCCGATCGGGTGGCGGCCGAGATCGCGCGACTGCCGGAGGCCACCGCGCCGCAGACTGACCAGCTACTTGCCAGGCCCGAGCCGATCAGCGTGGTGCTCTGCACGCGCGAGCGACCGACCGACGTACGCACCGCACTGCGGTCCCTGCTCCATCAGGAGTACGACGGCGAGTACGAGATCGTCGTGGTGGACAACGCACCGGTCACCGACGCCACCCGCGAGGTGGTCCGTGCGCTCGGCGACGAGCGGATCCGGCTCGTCACCGAGCCGGCGCCCGGTGTCTCGCGGGCCCGGAACGCGGGGGTGGCGGCAGCGCGCCACGAGCTCATCGCGTTCACCGATGACGACGTCGTGACCGATCCGCTGTGGCTGACCGGGCTCGCGCGTGCCTTCGCTCGCGAAGGAGACAACGCGTGGTGCGTGAGCGGTCTGGTCCCCACCGGCGAACTGCGGACCCCGCCGCAGGCCTGGTTCGACCAGCGCGTCGGATGGAGCCGGGATCTGCGGCCGCGGACGTACATGTTGCGCGAACCGCCGGAGGATGTTCCGTACTTCCCCTTCGAGGTGGGCCGCTACGGCACCGGCGCCAACTTCGCGGTGCGCCGCTCGGCGGTGCTGCGGCTCGGCGGTTTCGACCCCGACCTCGGTGCGGGCACCCGCAGCAAGGGAGGGGAGGACATCGATTTCTTCTACCGCGTGATCGCCCGAGGCGGTTCCCTCGTCTACGAACCGTCGGCGCTGGTCTGGCACCGGCATCGCGACACCCAGGAGGCGTTGGAGTCGCAGATCGACGGGTACGGCTGTGGGCTGTCGGCGTGGGCGACCAAGCTGTTGCTCAGTCCTCAGGACCTGATGCGTGGGGTGCGGGTGCTCGCCCGTCGGGAGGCCCGCGCACGCGGGAGGTTGCGTGCACACCGCCCCCTGCTCGCACGCACGCCCCAGCCGCAGGCGACCGGCGTCGTCGACGTGTCGTCGATCGAACACCGCGCTCTGCTGTCCGGGCCCTGGGCCTACATCGGATCGCGGTTCTTCGGTCGTTGAGATCTTCCGGCGCGTGGTGTCGTCCTCCAGGTTCGCGATCGGCACCCGCGCGTGTGAGACAATCGGATCGGTCGTTCGGCGCAGCACAACGTGTCGGATGCCCCGTCCTCCCCGCACTCAGCGGCGGCGCTGACTTCGCCGCTCCTGAAGCCGGGTCCAAGGACGACGGTCACCTCGGTGCCGCGCTCCGCGCGAGCCAGGCAGACCGCAACAGCCGACTTTTCGGTCGCGACATCCCGCGACCGGCCATACCCGCACCACGCGGGCGTGCGGGCCTTCGGGCCCCCTTGTTGTGGACGCACCGCGTGCTGACGCGAAGGAGGGGCCATGGGCCCCGAGAACGACCAGACCAGCACGAACACCACCGACGACACCGCGAACGCGCCGTCCGCCTCGGTGGTGCCCCCGGCGTTCGGGTTGCTGTTCCAAGCACCCGACACCACCGCACGGGCGCCGCGCATCCCCGCCTCGCCCCCGCCGGAGGACACCTCCGACGAGCGCTCGCGGGCGTCGGAGGACAGCCGCGACCGCTCCAACGGGTCCAACTCTGACGCCGACCCGGACGCGGGCGACGGTGCCCGACCCCGTCGCCGCGGTGGACGCGGACGCAAGAGCAAGAGCGAGGGTGCGCCGTCGGCTGACACCGAGCAGGGTGAGGGCACTCAGGACGAGGGCGGGCGCAAGAACCCGCCGCGTGCGTCGAAGAAGCAGTCCGGCGGGGATGACTCCGACGCCGGCGACGCCTCGGTCGACGAGACCGGCCCCGACGAAGCCACCGACTCCGAGGGCCGCGCCGAGGGTGACGGCCGCCGCCGCACCCGCCGCCGTCGGCGCAGCGGCTCCGGGGGAGGGGACAGCGAGGACCCGCCCGGCACCGTGACCAAGGTGCGCGAGCCGCGCGCCGGCCGCGACGAGGTCACCGCGATCAAGGGCTCCACCCGGTTGGAGGCCAAGAAGCAGCGCCGCCGCGAGGGCCGCGAGGCCGGTCGCCGCCGGACCGTCATCACCGAGGCCGAGTTCCTCGCCCGTCGCGAGAGCGTCGACCGGGTGATGGTCGTGCGTGAGCGCGACGGCCGCACCCAGATCGGCGTCCTCGAGGACGGCGTCCTCGTCGAGCACTACGTCTCCCGCGACTCCCAGCAGTCCTCGATGGCCGGCAACATCTACCTCGGCCGCGTGCAGAACGTGTTGCCCAGCATGGAGGCGGCGTTCGTCGACGTCGGTCGCGGTCGCAACGCCGTGCTCTACGCCGGCGAGGTCAACTGGGATGCCGCCGGCCTGGAGAACGGGCAGGCCAAGCGCATCGAGAACGCCCTGAAGTCGGGCGAGACGGTGCTGGCCCAGGTCACCAAGGACCCCATCGGTCACAAGGGCGCCCGCCTCACCTCGCAGATCTCCCTGCCAGGCCGTTTCCTGGTCTACGTGCCGGGTCACGCCATGACCGGCATCTCCCGCAAGCTGCCCGACACCGAGCGTGCCCGGCTGAAGAAGATCCTGAAGGAGGTCGTGCCCGCGGACGCCGGTGTGATCGTCCGTACGGCGGCCGAGGGCGCCAGCGAAGAGGACCTCAAGGCCGACGTCGAGCGACTGCAGGGCACCTGGGACAAGATCCAGTCCGACGCCAAGACCGGACACGCCCCCTCGCTGCTGCACGGTGAGCCGGACCTGGCGCTGCGGGTCATCCGGGACGTCTTCAACGAGGACTTCACCAAGCTCGTCATCTCCGGTGACCGGGCCTGGGACCAGGTGCAGGGCTACCTGCAGGCCGTCGCCCCCGACCTCGCCGGACGCCTGGAGAAGTGGACCGGTGAGCAGGACCTGTTCACCGTGCACCGCGTCGACGAGCAGCTCGCCAAGGCCATGGACCGCAAGGTCTGGCTGCCCTCCGGCGGATCGCTCGTCATCGACCGCACCGAGGCGATGACCGTCGTCGACGTCAACACCGGCAAGTTCGTCGGCTCCGGCGGCAACCTGGAGGAGACGGTCACCAAGAACAACATCGAGGCTGCCGAGGAGATCGTGCGCCAGTTGCGGCTGCGCGACATCGGCGGGATCATCGTGGTCGACTTCATCGACATGGTGCTGGAGTCCAACCGGGATCTGGTCGTACGCCGCCTGCTGGAGTGCCTGGGTCGCGACCGCACCAAGCACCAGGTCGCCGAGGTCACCTCGCTGGGGCTGGTGCAGATGACCCGCAAGCGGGTCGGATCCGGTCTGATCGAGGTCTTCTCCGAGGAGTGCACCGCCTGCGGTGGACGCGGGATCATCGTGCACGACCACCCGGTCGACAAGGGTGGGGACACCTCGGGCACCACCAGCGGCTCGGGCAGCAGCAACGGCAATGGCAACAACAGCGGCAACGGCGGTCGCGGCCGGCGCGGCAAGAACCGCTCCGAGGCCCCTGCGGCACCGCAGCAGCAGCCCGCACCCACCGGCCCGTCGGCGGCGCAGATCGCCGCGGCCGCGCACGCCGCCGCGCTGAGCGCGGGGGAGAAGGCCGGCGACGCGGCGCAGGAATCGATCGAGGCCGTGCACGACGACGTACGCCGGGTCGAGGCCGCGGCCGGTCCCGCCCCCCAGGCGGAGCCCGCCCCCGAGCAGCCCGCTACCGTGCTGGCCTCCGAGGCCCCGGCACCCGCCGTGGCGGAGCCGGCACCCGTGGTGGCGACCGCCCCCGCGACGGCCCCGCCGGCGCGTCGCAAGCGCAAGCGGGTCGTGGCGCCCGCCGGACCCCCCGTCGCCGGGGATGCGGCGAATTTGGAAGCCGCCATCACCGACCAGTAGAATCGAACGCTGGCGCGCCCACCGTCCCGACGTCCTGCACCGCAGGGTCGCTGTCGGGCGGTCTTACCAGAGCGAGTGCGCCTCAACGAAAGGCAGTTTCGACGTGTACGCGATTGTTCGCGCAGGCGGTCGCCAGGAGAAGGTCTCCGTGGGCGACGTCCTCATCATCGACAAGGTCTCCGTGGAGGCCGGTCAGAGCATCGACCTCAAGCCGCTGCTCCTGGTGGACGGCGAGACCGTCACCAGTGACGCCGCCAAGCTGGCGAAGGTCACCGTGAAGGCTGAGGTGGTGAAGGCGGCCAAGGGCCCCAAGATCACCATCATCAAGTACAAGAACAAGACCGGTTACCGCAAGCGCCAGGGCCACCGTCAGCCGCTGACGCAGGTCAAGGTCACCGAGATCAATTCTTGAGTTCGGTCTGACCGACTGATCGTCTCTCCCCTCCACACGTAAGGCTTCAGACATGGCACACAAGAAGGGCGCGTCGTCCTCTAAGAACGGCCGCGATTCCAATGCGCAGCGACTCGGCGTGAAGCGCTTCGGCGGTCAGGTCGTCAGCGCCGGCGAGATCATCGTCCGCCAGCGCGGCACCCACTTCCACCCCGGTGTGAACGTCGGCCGCGGCAAGGACGACACCTTGTTCGCGCTCGTTCCCGGCGCTGTGAAGTTCGGGCAGAAGGGCGGTCGCAAGACCGTCAACATCGTCGATGCACAGCTGGCGGACGTCTCCGTCTGAGACGTTCAGCCACGTTGTGACGGGGGCGGGTCCGGGTCGGACCCGCCCCCGATTTTTCTTTGAAGGAGTACCTCCGTGGCCACTAATTTCGTCGATCGCGTGCAGCTGCACGTGGGTGCGGGCAGTGGTGGTCACGGCGTCGCGTCCGTGAAACGCGAGAAGTTCAAGCCGCTCGGTGGACCGGACGGCGGCAACGGCGGCCGTGGCGGGGACGTCGTCCTCGAGGTCGACCCGCAGTCGACCACCCTGCTGGAGTACCACCGCAGTCCGCACCGCGTCGCCGGCAACGGCCGTCCCGGCGCCGGTGACGAGCGCAACGGCGCCGACGGGGAAGATCTGGTGCTGCCGGTCCCGGAGGGCACGGTCGTGACCGACGGTCAGGGCACGGTGCTGGCCGATCTGGTCGGCATGGGCACCCGCTACATCGTCGCCCGCGGCGGTCGCGGCGGCCTGGGCAACAAGTCGCTGGCCTCGCCGCGTCGTAAGGCGCCCGGGTTCGCGCTGCTCGGGGAGCCGGGCGACGCGCTCGACATCGTGCTGGAGCTGAAGACGCTCGCCGATGTGGCGCTGATCGGATTCCCGTCCGCCGGCAAGTCCAGCCTGGTGTCGGTGATGTCGGCGGCCAAGCCGAAGATCGCCGACTACCCCTTCACCACGTTGGTGCCGAACCTCGGCGTCGTGACCGCCGGGTCCCTGAGGTACACGATCGCCGACGTCCCGGGTCTGATCCCCGGCGCGAGCCAGGGCAAGGGCCTCGGGCTGGAGTTCCTGCGGCACGTGGAGCGCTGCTCGGTGCTCGCCCACGTCGTCGACTGCGCCACGCTGGAACCGGACCGCGATCCGATGTCGGATCTGGACGCCATCGAGCACGAGCTGTCGGAGTACGTCGCGGACGACTCCCTCGGCGGCCGGCCGCTGTCCGAGCGCACCCGCATCGTGATCCTGAACAAGGCCGACGTACCGGACGCCCAGGAGCTGGCCGAGATGGTGCGACCGGACCTGGAGGCCCGCGGACTGCAGGTGTTCATCGTCTCGGCCGCCTCGCACGTGGGGCTGCGGGAGTTGAGCTTCGCGCTCGCCGCGCACGTACAGGAGGCCCGCACCGAGGCCGCCGAGATCGTGCCCCAGCGGATCGTGTTGCGCCCCCGGGCCGTGGACGACTCCGGCTTCGAGGTGCGCCGCGAGAACACGCCGGACGGCGAGCTCTTCCGGATCGTGGGCGACAGGCCCACCCGGTGGGTGCGTCAGACGGACTTCGCCAACGACGAGGCGGTCGGCTACCTCGCCGACCGCCTGGCACGGCTCGGCGTGGAGGACGCGCTCTTCAAGGCCGGCGCCGTGCCCGGGTCGACCGTGCTCATCGGGCCGGTCGAGAACTCCGTGGTCTTCGACTGGGAGCCGACGATGGCCGCCGGCGCGGAACTGCTCGGCGCGCGCGGCAGTGATCTGCGGCTCGACGAGCCGGCCCGCCCGACGCGCGCCGAGCGGCGTGAACAGTTCCACGCCCGCAAGGACGGCCAGCGCGAGGCCCGCGAGGATCTTGCCGCCGAACGACGCGCCGAGGTCTGGACCCACCGCGACCCCGTCGAGGTGACCGAGTCGGCGGATTCCGACGATGACGGCTGAGGACGAGCAGGGGCTGCGGCAGCGACTCGCCGCTGCCTCGCCCCTGGTGGTCAAGGTCGGTTCCAGCTCGCTGACCGATGCCCGCGGGCGCCTCGACCTCGCCGCGCTCACCGCGCTGGTGGACACCCTGGCAGCGCACCGCGCCGCGGGACATTCGGTCGTGCTGGTCTCCTCCGGCGCCATCGCGGCCGGGATGGCGCCCCTGGACCTGCCGAGGCGGCCCAGCGACCTGCCGACCCAGCAGGCCGCGGCGAGCGTCGGGCAGGGAGTGCTGCTCGCGGCGTACACCGCGGCGTTCGCGGCGCGCGGCCTGGTCGTCGGGCAGGTGCTACTGACCGCCGACGACGTGACCCGGCGCGGTCACTACCTGAACGCGAGGCGCACCCTCGAGCGACTGCTGGCGATGGGCGTGGTGCCGGTCGTCAACGAGAACGACACGGTCGCCACGCAGGAGATCCGCTTCGGTGACAACGACCGGCTCGCCGCGCTGGTCGCGCAGCTCATCGACGCGCACGGCCTGCTGCTGCTCTCCGACGTCGACGCGCTCTACGACGGTCCGCCGTCGCTGCCTGGGAGCGTGCGCGTGCCGTTCGTCCCGACGGTCGACGCGCTGCAGGACGTGCGGATCGGCGGGTCGGAGTCGGGAGTCGGCACCGGCGGCATGGTGACCAAGGTGGAAGCGGCTGCGATCGCGACCTCGGCCGGTGTGCCCACGCTGCTCACCTCCGCCACCCAGGCCCGTGCCGCCCTGTCGGCGGCCGACGTGGGCACGGTCTTCGCGCCGACCCGCGGCCGTGGCCGTGCCCGAAGGATCTGGCTCGAGCACGCGACCGCTCCCCAGGGCCGGCTGGTGCTCGACGACGGAGCGGTCGCTGCGGTCACGGAGCGGCGTAAGTCGTTGCTGCCCGCCGGGATCCGTGCCGTGGAGGGAACCTTCAGCACCGGTGACGCCGTTGACGTCGTGGACCCCTCCGGTGGGGTGGTGGCACGGGGGCTGGTGAACTACGACTCCCGCGAGCTGCCCGCTCTGCTGGGGCGGGGCACCAAGGAGCTCGCCCGGGAGCTCGGGCCCGCGTACGAACGTGAAGTGATCCATCGCGACGATCTCGTGGTGCTGAGCAGGAGGCGTCGATGAGTGGCACCGATCCGTGGTCGGCACGCCCCGATCTGCCGCCGGGGCAGAAGCCGCCGGCCGCGGTGGACCTGACCAAGCCCGTGCGCCAGAGGGTCCGCTCCGAGCCCGGCGAACTTCCGCCCGTCGAGGAGGACGCGCCCCGGGAATGGTGGGACGACCCGCGGATGCCATGGACCGGCAAACCCGGACGCAAGGACCTCTGGTGCTGGGGGTGCATCGCGGTCCTCGGCATCTACGGCCTGGCCACGCTGCCCCTGCGCGCCTTCCTGCTCGGCCTCAACACCTACGCCCTCGCGGCATTCAGCGGCTCCAACATCGCGATGGTCGACATCGGCGCCCGGTTGCGCACCGGGCACGAGCCGTACTGGTGGGTCGGCCTGCTGATGGCCGCTCTCACGTCGATCAAGTTCGACTGGATCTTCTGGTGGGCCGGGCGCCTGTGGGGGCACGGCATCATCGAGGTGGTCGCAGGGCGATCGCGCTGGGCTGCCCGGACGGCGGCCATCGCCGAACGACTGGCGAAGCGGTTCGGCGGTCCGGCGGTGTTCCTGGTCTGGTTCGTGCCCTTCCTGCCCTCCGCCATCGTCAACGCGTTCGTCGGCGACGTGGGCATGCGGCTGCGCAGGTTCCTGCTGATCGACTTCGCGGCCGCCATCGTCTACCGGGGGATCTGGATGTACGCCGGTTATCGGATCGGCGCTCCCGCCAAGGACTTCGTGCACACCCTGTCCCGCTACAGCACCTACCTCACGTACGCCACGATCGCGATCGTGGTGGTCGGCACCATCGTGCGCAGCCGTCGGCAGCCGGTCCGCCGCACCTGAGATGCACCCGTGGGGTGGACAGACCCGCCCTAGAATCGCGCCATGACGACCACGCACACGAGCACCGCGGACGCCCGCGTACGCGCCGCGGGGGAGCGCGCCCACGCGGCGAGCCGCCGGCTCGCGCTGCTGTCGCGAGCCGAGAAGGACGCGGCGCTCATGGCGCTGGCCGACGCGGTCGTGGCGGCGAGCGACGACATCGTGCGCGCCAACGCCTCCGACCTGCGCCGCGGTGCCGAGGCCGACATGCCCCAGAGCCTGCAGGACCGCCTGCGGCTGACCTCCGGACGGGTGGAGGCCATCGCGGCCGCCCTGCGTGACCTGGCCGGACTCGCCGACCCGGTCGGCGAGGTCGTCCGCGGCTCGACCCTGCCCAACGGTCTGCAGATCCGTCAGGTCCGGGTGCCGATGGGCGTCGTCGGGATGATCTACGAGGCCCGCCCCAACGTCACCGTCGATGCGGCCGGCCTCGGCCTGAAGAGCGGCAACGCGATGATCCTGCGCGGCGGCTCCGCGGCCGCCGACAGCAATGCCGTCCTGGTGGCGACGATGCGGCGCGCCCTGGAGGAACGCGACCTCCCGGCGGATGCGGTGCAGTTGCTCTCCGGCGGCCGCGACGAGGTCACCGCGCTGATCACAGCACGCGGGCTGGTCGATCTGGTCATCCCGCGTGGTGGCGCGGACCTGATCCGGACGGTGGTCCTCGGCGCGACGGTGCCGGTGATCGAGACGGGCATCGGCAACTGCCACGTGTACGTCGATGCCGGCGCCGACGCGGTGATGGCCCGCGACATCGCCTTCAACGCCAAGACCCAGCGGCCCAGCGTCTGCAACGCCGCCGAGTCGCTGCTCGTGCACCGCGACGCGGCGGGCGCTGTACTCCCAGGGCTCCTGGCGGACCTGCACGACGCGGGGGTGGTCCTGGACCTCGACGCGCGCGCTGCGGCGTACGCCGACCGGTCCGGCACGCCGTACCGCGCGGTGACCGAGCAGGCCTGGGCGGCGGAGTTCCACGGGCTGGAGATGAGTGTGGGAGTGCTCGACTCGCTCGAGGACGCGATCGCGCACATCGACCGCTACGGCACCGGTCACACCGAGGTCATCGTCACCGAGGACCGGGCGAGGGCCCGGCAGTTCGTCGCACAGGTGGACGCCGCGGTGGTCATGGTGAACGCGTCGAGCCGTTTCACCGACGGCGGGGAGTTCGGCTTCGGCGCCGAGATCGGCATCTCCACCCAGAAGCTGCACGCCCGCGGCCCGATGGCGCTGCAGGAGCTGACCAGCACCAAATGGGTCGTCGAGGGCGACGGACAGATCCGGCGCTAGAACTCCGCGGACGGGTGACGCGTCGCCGTCTCCGAGGGGAGCAGCGCCTCCCCGGACGTCGGCCCGGAGCGGCCGCCCTGGTCCGCGATGAGCGAGTCGTACGCGACGTAGTACGTCGGCCGGCCCTGCAGGCTCGCGTGGATGCGTCCGACGTACTCCCCGAGGATGCCCAGGCACAGCAGCTGCAGGCCGGCGAAACCGGCCACGATGACCACGGTCGAGGGCCACCCCGAGACGGCGTCACCCTCCAGCTTGCGGACCACGGCGAGCACCAGCATCGCGAAGGCGAGCACGAAGCCGCTCAACCCGAACCAGGTGGCGAAGCGCAGGGGGGCCTGGGAGAAGCCGGTGATGGAGTCGAGCGTCAATCGGAGCATCTTGCCGAGCGGGTACTTCGAGCTGCCCGCCGCGCGCTCGTCGCGCCGGTAGCCGACCGATGCGGAGGGGAAGCCCAGCGTCGGCACGACGAGGCGGATGACCCGGCCGTGGGAGGGCAGCGCGTTCACCGCGTCGACCGTGGCGCGCGACATCATCCGGAAGTCGCCGGCGTCCACGGGAGCATCGACACCGGAGATGCGGCGCATGGTGCGGTAGAAGAGTTTGGCGGTGCCGCGCTTGAAGGCGGTGTCGGTGCTGCGGTCGGTGCGCACGCCGTAGATGACGTCGACCCGTTCACGACGTCCTACGTCGAGCATCTCGGCGATGACCTCGGGCGGATCCTGCAGATCGGCATCGATGGTGACCATCCAGTCGCCCCGCGCGGCGACCAGCCCGGCCGAGATCGCCGCCTGGTGCCCGGAGTTGGTGCGTAGGCGCAGCACCCGCAGCTCCGGCCAGGTCCGCTTCATCCTCTGCAGCGTCGCGGCGGTGAGGTCACCAGACCCGTCGTCCACGGCGACCACCTCGTACGTCGCGCCGATCCGGTCGAGCACCGGCCGCAGCCTCTCGACGAACAGCGGGAGGACCGCCTCCTCATTGAACATCGGGACGACGACGGACAGCTCGACTCTCATGGCAGGGTCAGAGTATCCGGCGCGGCTGCGGGATTGCTGAGCTAACCGGCTACGCTGCGGCTATGAAATCCTCGCTCGTCTCCTTCGCGACGGACGACTCGGTGCCCGCGCTCAAAGAGCACGAACTGCCGATGGCGCACCTGGCCTACGGGGCCATCGCGTTCTGTGTCTTCCTGGCGCTCCTCGCGGTGCTGTGGTCCTTCCGCAACACCGCCGGCAAGCCGCGCTCGCAGGCCGGTCGGAAGATCGACCACTGACCATCCGGCTCGGGGTGATGGGCGGCACGTTCGACCCCATCCACCACGGCCACCTGGTCGCCGCCAGCGAGGTCCAGACCCTTCTCGGACTGGACGAGGTGGTCTTCGTGCCCACCGGTCAGCCCTGGCAGAAGGCCAACCAGCGGGTGACGCCTGCTGAGCACCGGTACCTCATGACGGTGATCGCGACAGCGTCCAACCCCAGGTTCAGTGTCAGCCGGGTCGACATCGACCGGGAGGGCCCGACGTACACCCTGGACACGCTGAAGGACCTGCAGCGCCAGCGCCCGGACGCCGAGCTCTTCTTCATCACCGGCGCCGACGCGTTGTCGCAGATCCTGTCCTGGCGCGGGGTCGATCAGATGTGGGACATGGCCCAGTTCATCGGGGTCACCCGGCCGGGGCACCTGCTCTCGGACGCGGGGCTTCCGCGGGAACGGGTGATCCTGAAGGAGATCCCGGCCATGGCCATCAGCTCCACCGACTGCCGGCGACGGGTCCAGTCGGGTCAACCCGTCTGGTACCTCGTGCCGGACGGCGTCGTGCAGTACATCGGGAAGTACAACCTCTACCGGCCAGGTGCCGGTGAGATCAGGGAGGACTGAGTGGCTGCCACGCAGCAGGCCGTCGATCTGGCTAAGGCCGCCGCCGCGGCCGCGGACGACAAACTTGCGACCTCGGTCATCGCGATCGACGTGAGCGACCAACTGGCCCTCACCGACGTCTTCGTCGTGGCCGCGGCCGGGAACGAACGGCAGATCGCCGCCATCGTCGACGGAGTGCTCGAACGCCTGCACACCCTCGGCGTCAAGCCGATCCGGCGTGAGGGTCAGCGCGAGGACCGCTGGGTGCTGCTGGACTTCGGCGACATCGTCGTGCACGTGCAGCACGAGGAGGAGCGCGACTTCTACGCGCTCGACCGACTGTGGCGTGACTGTCCGGTGATCGAGCTCGGGGCATGAGCACCACCGCCGGTGGGGAGTCCACGGACTCCCGGGCGGCGGAGGCGGTCCCACCCCGCCGCATCATCGTGCTGCGGCACGGGCAGACCACCTTCAACGCCGCCGGCATCTGGCAGGGACGGCTGGATGCGCCGCTGTCCGACCTCGGCCGGCAGCAGGCGCAGGAGGCAGCGGCAGCGCTCACGGCGTACGGCATCGACGTGATCTACACCTCCGACCTCTCGCGGGCCCTCGACACCGCTCGGGCCCTCGGCGCGGCCGTCGGGATCGACCCGGTCTGCGACGCGCGGCTGCGCGAGATCGATGTCGGGGAGTGGGCCGGCATGACGACCACCGAGGTCACCGAGCAGTTCCCCGACGAGCAGGCGGCCATCACGGCCGGTGACGACCTGCGACGCGGCCGCACCGGCGAGTCGGTCGCCCACGTGGCGACGCGTGTCGACGCCTTCATCGAGGATGTCGTCTCGACGCTCCCACCCGGCGCGACCATGGCCGTCGTCTCGCACGGTGTCACCGGCCGCGCGCTGGCCGCGCAGCTGGTCGGCATGCAGCAGGGCGTCGCGTGGCACTGCCTGGGCGGCCTGTTCAACTGCCACTGGGCGCAACTCGTCGAGCACCGCTCCGGGTGGCGCATCGAAGGCTGGAACGCCGACCGATGAGCGATCAGCCGACGAAGTCGCGCAGACACTTCACCCCGCAACGGCTGAACCGGCTGCTCAACCTGTGGCCGCCGATGCTCGGCGCGGGGATCCGGGTGCAGGAGATCAACGACGATTGGACCCGGGCGCGGGTCAAGCTCGTGCTCACCCGGATCAACCGCAACCAGCACGGGACGGCCTTCGGCGGCTCCATCGGCGCGATGACCGACGCGTTCTACGCGCTGCTGCTCATGCACCAGCTCGGCAAGGACTACAAGGTCTGGGACCAGGCCGCGCAGCTGGAGTACGTCTCACCGGGCACCGGGACGGTCTACGGAGTGTTCGAGGTGCCGACCTCGGTCGCCGCACAGATCCGTGAGCGCTGTGACGCGGGGGAGAAGGTGCTGCACTGGTTCGAGGTCGACCTGACCCTCGCCGACGGCACCGTCGTCGCCCGTGCGCGCCGTCAGGTCTACGCGCGCAAGAAGCGCGAGGCGATGGAGCGGGACACGCCAGAAGGGGTTGGATCGGCTTGATACGACGCCGATTTGGCTCGCGCTGAGGCGCCGGATAGAGTGTGCCGGTCGTCCACCGCGGTGGACCACGGGGCTGTGGCGCAGTTGGTAGCGCACTTCCATGGCATGGAAGGGGTCAGGGGTTCGAATCCCCTCAGCTCCACTTCACACACGAGAAGTCCCGGACCACGTGGTCCGGGACTTCTCTCGTGCGGGAGGCTATTCGCCCTCGTGCACCTCGTACACGTCGTCGGCGACCAGGCCATGAGCCTCGCGGTGCACCGTCGATGCGGCCTCCGCCGACGGCGCGTCGACGAGGCAGAAGATCTTGCCCTGCTTCTCATCGACCCAGTAGCGCAGGTACTTCACGTCGTGCTCGTCCTGGGCCGCGAGGTCGGCGGCGTGGGCCTTCGCCACGTCCTCGACGCTCACGCCGCCGTCGATCGAGTGGACATCCATGAATCGAGGCATCGGTGACTCCTTGAGATGGTTCCGGAGCATCCAACGTACGACGGCGTGGCGCACCATCGACCCCTCCATCAGCACAGGTCCGGCCAGGCGGTGGTCAGTGACCTGCACTCAGGCGGCGGTGCGTTCCTCGATGGGGCGTCGGCGCAGCCTCGGGTCCACGAGGGCAGGTGGGTTGAAGCTCATCTGCAGGTGGCCGACATCGGTGCCGGGCGGGACGATCTCGTCGATGCGGTCGAGGATGTCGTCGCCCAGCCCGATCTCGGCGCCGGCGAGGGAGTCATCCAAGTGCTCGATCGTGCGTGGTCCGAGCAGGGCGGACGTCACGCCCGGGTGGGCGATCGCGAACGCCATCGCCAAATGCGTCAGCGACATACCGAATTCGTCGGCGAGCGGGATGAGCCGCTCGACGATGTCGATGCGCCGCTCGTCGCGGAGGTGCGCGTAGTAGGTGCCGCTGCGGGTGAGCTCAGATTCTCGGCCCTTGCGAACGCGGCCGGTCAGTAATCCCTGCGCAAGAGGGCTGTAGACGATGGTGCCGATGCCGTAACGGCCCGCGACCGGAAGGACGTCGCGCTCGACCGCCCGGTTCAGGATCGAGTACGTCGGTTGTTCGCTGCGAAACCGTTGCAATCCCCGGCGTTCGGAGATCCACTGCGCTTCGACGATCTCGGCGGCAGGGAACTTGGACGTGCCGATCGCGCGTACCTTCCCGGCCTGCACAAGGTCCGTGAGCGCGGCCAGCGTCTCCTCGAGGTCGGACGCGGCGTCGAGGTAGTGGTACTGGTAGAGGTCGATGTAGTCGGTCTGCAGTCTGCGCAGCGAGTTCTCGACGGCGGCAAGGATCCAGCGGCGCGACCCGCCTCGGCGGTTCGGGTCGTCCCCGCCCATGGGGTTGGAGAATTTGGTGGCGAGCACGACGTTGTCGCGCCGCGCCTTGATCGCCTTACCGACGATCTCCTCGGACTCACCGAGGGAGTACACGTCGGCTGTATCGATGAGGTTGATGCCGGCATCGAGGGCAGCGTGGACGATTCGGATCGAGTCGTCATGGTCGGCGTTGCTCATCGCGCCGAAGTTCATGGCGCCAAGGGCGTACGGGCTGACCTTGATACCGGTCCTTCCGAGTGAGCGGTAATGCATGGCCCATCTCCTTCCGGCACCGTAAAGTGCTAGAGACAACCTAAATGGGACATCGTCCCGGATAGGATCCGAACATACGGGACAATGTCCCGTTTACGCAAGGAGTTCACCCGTGCCGCGTGCCGATGCGCAGCGAAACGCCGATGCATTGCTCGCTGCCGCCGAGGAGGAGTTCGCCTCCCACGGCGTCGATGTCAACGTACGCGCCATCGCCGCTCGAGCCGGCGTGGGTACGGCCACCCTGTACCGGCACTACCCGCGGCGCTCGGACCTGATCAGTGCGGTGTTCCAGCGCGAGGTGGACGTCTGCGTGAGCCAGGCGTCGCACCTTGCCGCGGCACACGACCCGGGTACGGCGGTCAGGCTCTGGATCGAGCACTACGCGCGGTTCATCGTGACCAAGCCCGGCCTTGCGGCCGCCCTGCATTTCGGCGACCCCGCCTTTCGGGAGCTGTCCGGGTACTTCCAGCGTCACCTCGGCCCGGTCCTGCAGATCCTCCTCGACGCGGCCGCTGCGGCCGGGGCCATTCGAGATGGTGTCGACCCACTGGACCTGCTGGGCGCGGTTGCGAAGCTCTGCATCCCGCCCATCGGCACACACGACGACTCCCGCTCGGAGCGGATGGTCGCCATGCTCCTGGACGGCCTGCAATGCAGGGCAAACCCGGATCGGGCTCGGGGCCCTGCAACCTGAACCTCGCTCGCAGTCCTATCGAGGGTCTGAGTAGCTGCCGGGGCTGTCCGGGGTCGCGGTGAAGGCCTCCGGGCGCTCGCGGGGCGCGTCGGCGAGGGCGGCGCGGACGCCGGCGACGTCGAGGTCGGTCGTGTAGACCGGGGTGCCCGGCTGCTGGCGCCACGAGTCGGCGATCGTGCCCGCGTCGACCGGGTCGAAACCGAGGGCGTCGACCAGTTCGTGCACGACCTTCTTGGCGTCCGCGTCGTCACCCGCGATCGGCAGAGCGATGCGCCCGTCGGCGCCCTGCGGCTGGCCCTTGTCCTGCAGGTGCGCGGCGAAGATGTTGTTGAACGCCTTGATCACCTGGTGCCCGATCCGGTCCTGCACCCAGGCGCTCTCGACCGCCCCGTCCTCGATCGCGGCGATGCGCCCGTCGCGTTCGCGCGGGTAGTAGTTGCCGGTGTCGACGACCACGACGTCCGCCGGGACGTCGGCGAAGAGGCCGGCGGGCAGCGACTCGACCTTGGCCTGGGGGATGGTGACGACGATCAGGTCCTTGTCCCGTACGGCGTCCTGCACGGTGACGGCGCTCGCGCCGGTCTCCGAGGCCAGCTCCTGCAGCGTCTGCGGTCCGCGCGAGTTCGCGACCTGCACGTCGTGCCCGAGGGGCACGAGCCCGCGCACGAGGGCCCCGCCGATGTTGCCGGCTCCGATGATCCCGATCCGCATGATGCGACCTTCCGTAGATGTTCGGTGTGCTGCGAACATAGCACCGCCGTCAGGAACAGTCGACGGTCGTCGAACATGAGATGCTGAGGCGCATGGCGAGCAGGAGATCCGGGCCCCTCACGCACCCCGACCAGCAGGACATCGACCTGTCGCGGGTGATGGCGGCGTTGAGCGACCCCGTGCGGCTGGGCATCGTCTCGGCGCTGGACGGCATCGACCGCGGGGTGCCCTGCTGCTCGCTGGAACTGCCCGTCGGCAAGTCGACCGCCAGCCACCACTTCCGCGTGCTGCGTGAGGCCGGCGTGCTCCTGCAGTCCGACGAGGGCACCCGCAGGATGAACCAGGTACGCCGCGCCGATCTGGACGCCCGCTTCCCCGGACTGCTCGACCTGGCGCTCGCGCACGGCCGGGAGGCGCCGGTGCAGGTGCGCTGAAAACGCCTCGGGCACACAGCGATCGCTGTGTGCCCGAGGCGTCGTCGATGTGCTCTGCCGAGGTCAGCTCCGCACGACGGTCGGCGCGGTGAGCGGCGAACCGGACTTCAGGACCCGCCGGCGGGCGGCGGCGACCCCGCCGTACGACTGCTCGATGGAGGTCAGGCGTGCCGCGTAATGGCTGATCGGGGTCTCGAAGGTCATCCCGATACCGCCGTGCAACTGCACGACCTCCTCGGCGACCACACGGGCGGCCTGGGCGATGTAGACGAACGCGTCATCCGCCGTGGCGTCCACATCGGTGTCGTCGGTCTGCGCGTCCCGCTCGAGGCTGGCGGTCGCCCACAGCGCGACCGAGCGGGCGAGTTCCACCTCGGCGTAGAGGTCGGCGGCGCGGTGCACCAGGGCCTGGAACGTCGACAGCGTCACGCCGAACTGCTTGCGCGACTTCAGGTAGTCGACCGTCACCTTGCTCGCGCGGTCCATCAGGCCCACGGCCTCGGCGAGCACCGCGATGCGGGCGCGGGCGACGGCGGCGTCGAAGGCGCGGCGACCCTGATCACCGGCGGAGCCCAGGAGAGTGGCGGGCGTCCCCTCGAAGGTGACCCGTGAGACCCGGGTCCAATCGGCGGTGCGGCCGTCCGTGCGGGTGATCCCCTCGGCGTCGCCGTTCACCAGGTAGACACCGAAGCCGGCGTCACCGGATGCGGTCACGAGCAGCCACTTGGCCTGATCGGCGTGTGCGACAGCGGTCTTCGTGCCCGACAGGGTGACCTTGCTACCATCGCCGGTCGCGGTGGTGGCGGGTGCGGCGTCCCAGACGCGGCCGGGCTCGGAGTGCGCGACGGCGGCGATCGCCTCGCCGGCGGCCAGCGCGCTCAGGACCTCGTCCGGCGCGGAGCCGCTCGCGGACAGCAGCCACGACGGCAGGTAGACGCCGTCGAGGAAGGGCTCGATGGCGGCGTTCTGGCCGAGCGCGTAGAGCGCGGCGTAGACCTCGCCCGCGCCGGCGTCCAGGCCGTCGTGCTCCTCGTCGATGGTGAGCGCGCTCGCGCCGATCTCCGCCAGGGTCGAGAAGAGCTTCTCGTCCCAGCCGACATCGCTGGCCGCGGCCTTGCCGCGGAACTCGGCGGTGTACTTACGTGCCAGGGCGTCGTCGATGCTCTCGGCGAAGGCTTCCTGGTCTTCGTTCAGTGTCAGGTCCATCAGATGCTCTCGTTCGTCGTGTCGAAGGGGTCTGCCGGCGTCCTGCGGGTCACAGACCCAGGACCGCCTTGGCGATGACGCCACGCTGGATCTCGTTGGAACCACCGAAGATCGACAGCTTGCGCATGTTGAGGTACTGCAGGGCGGCCGTGCTCGCGGCGTGCTCGCTGCTCAGGCCGACCGGTGTGCCGTCGGTGCCCTCGGTGTCCCCGACGAGCACGGAGTCGGTGCCGCCGGCATCCAGTCGCAGCGCGGTGAGGCTCTGCAGCAGTCGGGTGCCCTCGAGCTTCAGCAGGGAGGACGCCGGGTCCGGCTTGCCGTCGGCCGAGGCGCCCGCGACCCGCAGCTGGGTCGCCTCCAGAGCGAGCAGCCGCATCTTGGCGGTGTGCAGCCGGGAACGGAAGTCCGGGTCGTCGGCGAGGGTGCCCTCTTCGACGTCGGTCTCCTTGGCGGCGTCGACCAGCTCGGCGAAGACCCGCTGGCTCGTGCCCACCTGGGCGATGCCGTTGCGCTCGTTGCCGAGCAGGAACTTGGCGTAGGTCCAGCCCTTGTTCTCCTCGCCCACCAGGTTGGAGACCGGCACGCGGACGTCGTCGAAGAAGAACTCGTTGACCTCGACGCTGCCGTCGATCAGCTTGATCGGGCGGCGCTCGATGCCCGGGGTCTTCATGTCGACCAGGATGAAGGAGATGCCCTGCTGCTTGCGCTCGGCACCGGGGTTGGTGCGGGCGAGCAGGAACATCCAGTCGCCGTACTGGCCCAGCGTGGTCCAGGTCTTCTGGCCGTTGATGACGTACTCGTCACCGTCGCGGATCGCGGTGGTCTTGAGGCCGGCGAGGTCCGAGCCGGCTTCCGGCTCCGAGAAGCCCTGTGACCACCAGATGTCCAGGTTGGCCGTGGCCGGGAGGAACTTCTCCTTCTGCTCCTGGCTTCCGAACTCGGCGATGATCGGCCCGACCATGCTCACGTTGAAGGCCAGGGGAGTGGGCACCGCGGCCCGCTGAAGTTCGGAGGCGTAGATGTTCTGCTGCGTCGCGGTCCACTTCTTGCCACCCCACTGGGTCGGCCAGTGCGGCACGGCCAGCCCGTGCTCGTGCAGGATCCGCTGGCTCGCCACGATGTCCTCGCGGCTGATCTGCCCCCGCACCACCCGTTCGCGGATCTCGGCCGGCACCTTCTCGTAGAAGACGGTGCGCAGTTCGTCGCGGAACCGCTGCTCCTCGGGCGTGTATTCCAGATCCATCGGGGTCCTTCCAGGGTTGGTCCGGCGTGGCGATCTCTCCAGGCAGCATCTCACTTCCCGTACGCGCCGGTAGCATCACCCGGGGCAGGACGGAGCGTCGGATGAGCACAGCACGCAGGATCGCGCCGGATCCCGGCCAGGAGTCGGTGTGGGACTACCCGCGCCCGCCCCGGGTCGAGGACACCGCGGAGCTGGTCGAGGTGGACCTGGGAGGGCGCACGGTCGCGAGCAGTCGCGGCGCCGTACGGGTGCTGGAGACGAGTCACCCGCCGACCTACTACCTGCCGGTCGCCGATTTCGCCGAGGGGGCGTTGCGCCCGACCGCGGGATCCTCCTACTGCGAGTTCAAGGGCGTCGCTGCGTACTTCGACGTGGTGGGCGGTTCGGCGACGGCGCGGAAGGCGGCGTGGACCTATCCGGAGCCCAGCCCCGGGTTCGAGCGACTGCGCGGCTACATCGCCGTCATGCCGGGCCTGGTCGAGGAGTGCCGGGTGGACGGCGAGCGGGTCCAGCCACAGGCCGGGGGTTTCTACGGCGGGTGGATCACGGGGCGTGTGGTGGGCCCGTTCAAAGGTGAACCGGGGACGCTCGGGTGGTGAGCGCGCCACTGCGGATCGACCCGGACGACGCGACGCCTCCGTACGAACAGATCTGCCGGCAGATCGCGGCCGGGTCCAATGACGGCTCGCTCGCGGTCGGCACCAAGCTGCCGACCGTGCGAGGGCTCGCCGAGCAGCTCGGCGTCGCGCCGGGCACCGTCGCGAAGGCCTACACCCGGTTGGAGCAGTCCGGTCTCATCGAGACCCGCGGCCGGGCCGGCACCTTCGTGAGTTCGTCCGGTGACCGTTCGCAGGCCGAGGCGGCCGCGGCCGCTGCCGATTTCGCACAGCGGACGCGCCACCTCGGCCTCGACGAGGAATCGCTGATCTCGGTCGTACGCGCGGCCGTCACCAACGTGCGCTCGCGCTGAGGGCGTTACTTCAACTGGCTGGAGGACAGGCCGAGCAGCCGGCGGGCCACGATCAGCAGCTGGATCTGCTGGGTGCCCTCGAAGATGTCCAGGATCTTGGAGTCGCGGGCCCACTTCTCCAGCAGCTCGGTCTCGGCGTACCCGCTCGCGCCCGCCAGCTCGACGCACGCGAGTGAGACGTTGACGCAGGTGCGCCCGGCCTTGGCCTTGGCCATCGACGCCTGCATCGAGTTGGGCTTGCCGTTGTCGGCCATCCACGCGGCGCGCAGCGCCAGCAGGTACGCCGCCTCGTAGTCGGCCTCCATCTGGATCAGCCGGGTCGCGGCGTACGGCTGGGTCGTGAGCGGTGCGTCGACGTCGGGGACGACGCCCTCCTTCGCCAGCAGCTCGGTCGTCAGGTCCAGGCATGCCCGGGTGAGGCCGCACGCCATCGCGGCCACCAGCGGACGGGTGTTGTCGAAGGTCTGCATGACCCCGCCGAAGCCAGCTTCGGTACGGATCTCCGGATCTCCCAGCAGGTCGCGGGCGGGCACCCGGCAGTCCTGCAGCAGGAACGCTGCCGTGTCCGAGGCGCGGATACCGAGCTTGTGCTCCAGCCGCACGAGCTGCATACCGGGATTGCTGGTCTCGACCACGAACGACTTGATGGCCTGCTTGCCGAGCGACCGGTCGAGCGTCGCCCACACCACGACCAGGTCCGCACGCGAACCCGCCGTGACATAGATCTTCTCGCCGTTGAGGATGTAGTCGTCGCCGTCCTTGACGGCGGTGGTGCGAATCGCGCCGGAGTCCGAACCGGCCTCCGGCTCGGTGATGGCCATCGCGGCCCACCGGTTGCCGTAACGCTCCTTCTGCTCGTCACTGGCGACGGCGGCGATCGCAGCGTTGCCCAGACCCTGGCGAGGAATGGACAGGGTCAGACCGACGTCGCCGCGACAGGTCTGCATGATCGACAGCACCGAGGACAGGTTGGCGCCGTTCTTGTTGGGCTTGCCCAAGCGGTCGTTGCGACCGGACCCGACGCCCGCCGGGGCGGTGCCGGGATCCTTGACCTGCGCCGATCCGCTGGCGCCCGCGCCCTGGGTGGCGCCGGAGTCGGACATCCCGTCCAGCACCGCGGACAGCAGGTCGAGTTCGGTCGGGTACTCGTGCTCGGCCAGGTCGTACTTGCGGCTGATCGGTCGGAACATGTCGTCGGCCAGCGATGCCGCCTGGGTGAGCAGCGGGCGGAACTTCTTCGGGACTTCCAGATCAATCATGTCGAATTCCTGTCGTCGGTCGGGCCGGCTCAGACCAGCAGGGTGCCCTCGAGCACCCCGGCGCCGCGCAGGTCGCGGTACCAGCGTTCGTTGTCGTACTCCTTGACGAATCCGTGTCCGCCGAGCAGTTGCACGCCGTCGGAGCCGACCCGGGTCAGGTAGGTGGAGGTGAGGCTGCGCGCGTGTGCGACGGACGCGCCCGCGTCACGCCCCGCGTCGAGCTGCGCCGCTGCCCGCCACACGACCAGCCGCAGCGCGTCGACCTCGATCGCGGCGTCGGCCACCGTGAAGGCCACGGCCTGACGCTGGGCGATCGGCTCGCCGAAGGCGGTGCGTTCGACGGTGTACGTCGTGAGGTGGTCGACCACGGCCTGCCCGGTGCCCACCGCGGCTGCGGCCCAGGCCAGCCGGGCCCGGCGCACGGCGTCGAGCACGTCGGCGGACGTGCCGAGCACGTTGCCCGCCGGGACGCGTACGCCATCCAGGTGCAGTCGGCCGGTGGCCGCCGCGCGCAGCCCCATGGCCGGGTCGTCGGTGGTGGTGAGGCCGGCGGTGCCGGGCTGCACCACGATCAGCCGGGGTTCGTCGTCGAGCAGCGCCGACACGACGAAGAGGTCCGCGCTCGCCGCGGCGACCACCAGCGACTTCTGTCCATCGATCACCACGTCGTCGCCATCGGTGCGGGCGAGCGTCCGGGGCTTCAGCGGGTCGAACAGCGGCTGCGGTTCGGTCATGGCCAGGGCGCCGGTCGCGGGATCGTCCTCATCGGTGAACGGCGGCAGGAAGGTCGCCTGCTGGGCCGAGTCCCCGTAATTCACAAGGGCGTTGGCGACGGCGGCCGAGGACATGATGGCGACTGCCAGCCCCATGTCGCCACGGGCAAGCTCTTCGATGACCAGAGCGCTGGTGACCGCTGACGCCTCTTCGGCGACGCCGCCCAGATCGGTCGGGACACCGACGAGCGTGAGACCCATCGACGCCGCCTGTCGGCGGACCTCGTCCGGCATCGCGCGGTCGGTGTCGGCCTGCCCACCGGCCGGTCGGATGACCTCGTCGGCCAACTCGCGAGCGGCCTCCTGGATCATCGCCTGGTCCTCGGACGGCGTGAGGTCGAACTCGCGGCGTGCCGTGCTGCGCTCGGGGCGGGTGGCGGACCCGGACCCGCTCTTGCGGGCGAAGGCCTTGCCGGCGGCGGTCTGGGCCTTGAAGCCCTGCTGCGCGCTCTTGTAAAGGATGCGCTCGACCTTCGAGCGCAGGACGGGGTTCTTCATGGCCTCGAGGCCGCCGGCACGGGCGATCAGGCGCAACCCGAACGCCTGGCCCTTGTCGGCTAGGCTCGGTTTGGAGTGCGTACTCACGGCGCGACGCTCCTTCGGGACGAGATGTCGTTAGTTTCCGGTCAGTAAAGTTAGCCTACTCGATAACTGGTACGCGCGGTACCGGTAACACGCGACACGGCCCTTTCGGTCGGTACGCAAACGCGAGACCGCCCGACCGGGTGGCGGTCGGGCGGTCTCGCGAGAGTTGTGCGGGCGGTGTCAGGCCATCCGCTCGTACGCGGGCAGGGTCAGGAAGTCGGCGTACTCATCGGCCACCGCGACCTGCAGGAAGGTCTCTTTGGCGTCCTCGTAGTCGGCCGGCTCGCCGGGCAGGTCCGCGATGACCTCGTCGGCCAGCTGCAGCACCCACTCCCGCGTGATGAGCGTGCCCGTGTCGGCCGTCGTGACGTCGTTCTGGATCTGCTGCCAGATCTGCGAGCGGGAGATCTCGGCGGTCGCGGCGTCCTCCATCAGGTTGTGGATGGCCACGGCGCCGCGGCCGGTCAGCCAGCTGCGCAGGTACTGCAGGGCGATGTCGATGTTGGCGCGCAGCCCGGCCTCGGTGACGTCACCGGGCGTGGAGCGCACGTCCAGCAGCGCGGCGGCATCGACGTGCACGTCGTCGCGGGTCTTCTCCAGCTGGTTCGGCTTGCCGCCGAGCATCTCCTCGAAGACCTCGAAGCACGTCTTGACCATAGCGGGGTGGGCCACCCACGACCCGTCGAAGCCGTCGTTCGCCTCGCGCGTCTTGTCGGCGGTGACCTTCTCGTACGCCGCGGCGTTGGTCTGCTCGTCCTTGGTCGGGATCTGAGCGGCCATCCCGCCCATGGCGGACGCGCCGCGCTTGTGGCAGGTGCGCACGAGCAGCTCGGTGTACGCCCGCATGAACGGCACCGTCATCGTCACGGTGTTGCGGTCGGGGACGATGTAGTCCGCGCCGCGGGTGCGGTAGGTCTTGATGACCGAGAAGAGGTAGTCCCAGCGGCCGGCGTTGAGCCCCGAGGAGTGGTCGCGCAGCTCGTAGAGGATCTCCTCCATCTCGAATGCCGCGGGCAGCGTCTCGATCAGGCAGGTCGCCCGGATCGTGCCCTGGGGGATGCCGAGGAAGTCCTGGCCGAGCACGAAGGCGCGGTTCCAGAGCCGGGCCTCCTTGTGGCTCTCCATCTTGGGCAGATAGAAGTACGGTCCGTGGCCGCGGTCGATCTGCTTCTGACCGCAGGCGGTGAGGTAGAGCGCGAAGTCGACGAGGGAGCCCGAGGTCTGCTCACCGTCCACCAGGATGTGCTTCTCCGGCAGGTGCCAGCCGCGCGGCCGCACGATGATCGTCGGCTGCTGCTCGAACGGCGCGACCTTGTACTCCTTGCCCTCGGCGCTGGTGAAGTCGAGCGTGCCGTCGATGGAGTCCATCAGGTTGAGCGGACCCTGCACGACGTTGCCCCACATCGGGGTGTTGGCGTCCTCCTGGTCTGCGAGCCAGGCGCGGGCGCCGGAGTTGAGGGCGTTGATCGTCATCTTGGCGTCGGTCGGGCCGGTCATCTCCACCCGGCGGTCCTCCAGGCCCGGCGCCAGCGGCGCCACCTTCCAGCTGTCGTCCTCGCGCACTGCGCGGGTCTCCTCGAGGAAGTCCAGGTCGGTCCCATCGGCCACCTGCTTGATGCGGGCCGCTCGCGCCTGCAGCGCGGTGAGGCGGTCGGCGTTCAACTCACGGTGCAGGCGGGCGATGAGTTCCAGCGCCTTCGGCGACAGGATGACTTCATAGCGCTCCTGCAGAGGTCCCGTCACCTGCACGCCGTCGGGCAGCTGAAGAGTGGGTGCGTCGGACATCGATCCTCCTGAGAAGGCACGGAATCGGCGCGCTGGAGCGCCGCGGGCGTTGATCCGTCGATGTTACCAGCCGGTAACATCGACGCAGCCCTTCTGGGACAGTCTGCCCGACACGCCGTGTGCCGCCCCGTCGATGACGGAGCGGCACACGGTCGGATGTGACGATGGGTTGAAAATCAGTCCTTCTTCGCCAGGTCGGCGATCGAGACCAGGTGGTACTTCTCGGCCGTGGCCTTGGTCACCATGACCGAGTCGTTGTCCTGTGCCTGCGCCGGGGTCAACGCGACGATGCTGGAGGGCAGCGCCTTCTCCAGTGCCGCCATCACCTCTGCAGTGCTGGAGGCACTGGTCGAGTTGTCCAGGTAGCTCGCCAGGGCGCCGTTGTACTCCGGGAACATGTTGATCGATCCGGCCTTCAGCGCCGGGTAGTACTTCTCGCGGCTGCCGATGTTGAACTTGTCGGTGACCTTCGCTCCGGCGCTCTTCAGGGCCTGGGAGTAGAGGTTGCCGAGTACGACGCTCTCGGGGAAGTTCGAGGAACCGACGCTGAGCGACACGCCGCTGGCCTTGCCCGGCATGTTGATCGGGTTCTTGGCCAGGAAGGCCTTCGCGACCGCCGCGGGATCCTCCTTGTCGGTGATGGCCTGGGAGACCATGTCGACCAATGCCTGCTGCGACAGCTTGGCCGACACCGCGTTGAGCACCGCCTCGACTCCCGGTGTCGCCTTGCTCTTGGTCACCAGCGGGGTGATGTTCTGGGCCGCGAAGTTGTTCTTCGGATCCTTGAGGGAGACGAACCCGTACTTCTTGATCGACGGGTCCGTGCTGAAGATGTCGGCCGCATCGATCTGACCGTTCACCAGCGCACCGACGGTGACCGGGCCGCCGGTGTCGGTGACGGTGTACTTGCCGAAGACGACGCCGTAGTTCTTCTTCAGCCCGGGGAGACCGTTGGCGCGGGTCTTGAACTCGGCCGAGCCTCCCATGATGAGCTTCGAGGCGACGGTGCTGCTGCCCGATGTCGCGCCGTTGCTTCCCCCGGTCTTCGAGCTGTCCTTGCCGCACGCGGCCAGGCCGAGGCCCAGGCCGATCACTGCGACGATGCCGATGCTGCTTCTGATCATGGTCAGCCCTTCTTCGCAAGGTCCGCGATGGACACGAGCTTGTACTTGTCGGCGGTGGCCTTGGTCACCACGATGGCGTCGCTGTCCTGGGCCTCGGCGGGCTTGAGCGCGACGATGCTGGACGGCAGGGCCTTGGACAGCGCGGTGTCGACGGCGGTCGTGCTCGCCTCGGTGGCCCCCTGCTGCAGGTAGCTGAGCACGGCGCCGTTGTATTCGGGGAAGACGTTGATCGAGCCGGATTTCAGTGCCGGGAAGTACTTCTCACGGCTGCCGATGTTCAGCTTCGTCGACACCTTCGCGCCCGCGCTCTTGAGGGCCTCCGCGTAGATCTCGGCAAGGACGACGTTCTCCGGGAAGTTCGCCGACCCGACGGTGAGCGAGGCTCCGCTCGCCTTGCCCGACATGTTGACGGGGTGCGCCGAGAGGAAGCTCTTGGCGACAGCGTCGGGGTCCTTCTTGTCGGTGACCGCCTGGGTGACCAGGTCGCGCAGGGACGCGGTGGACAACGTGGCGGAGACCGCGTTCAGCACCGCCTGCACACCAGGAGTGGCCTTGGACTTGCTGACCAGCGGGATGATGTTCTGAGCCGCGAAGTTGTGCTTGGGGTCGGTGAGCACCACGAAGTTGTCGGCCTTGATCGACGGGTCGGTGGTGAAGATGTCGGCCGCGTCCACCTGGCCGTTCTTCAGGGCGCCGATGGTCACCGGGCCGCCGGTGTCGGTGACGGTGTACTTGCCGAAGGCGACGCCGTAGTTCTTCTTGAGCCCGGGCAGCCCGTCGGCCCGGGTCTGGAACTCGGCCGGTCCGCCCATGATCAGTTTCGAGGCGACGGTGCCGGCGGCAGCGCTGCCGCTACCGCTGCCGGATTTCGAACTGTCCTTACCGCACGCGGCGAGGCCGAGGCCGAGGCCGGCGACCGCGACGATGCTGATGGTGCGCTTGATCATCTGTGCTCCTGTGGTGAAGTGCTTGCTGGTGAACTGGTCTGTTGTGGACGGGGCCGGTCCGTGGGCCCTCAGGCGGCTACCTCCGCCTCATCGAGGGCGGCCACCCGGGAGTCGGCCTCCCCAGCGGCGCCGCGGCGCCGGTCCGCGCGCTTGGAGAACCGTCCGCTCACCCCGGGCGAGACCAGGATGCGCTGGATGGCGGCCAGCAGCAGGTCGACGAGCAGGGCGAGCAACGCGACGAGCACGCCGCCGCCGATCATCTGCGGGAAGTCGCGCTGGGCGAGTCCGTCGTAGATGAACCGGCCGAGGCCGCCGAGCGGCACGAACGACGCGATGGTGGCCGTGGCGATGAGCTGCAGCGCCGCGGAGCGCACCCCGGAGATGACGAGGGGCAGAGAGTTGGGCAGTTCCACCTGCAGCAGCACCTGACCTCCCTTCATCCCCATCCCGTAGGCCGCGTCCCGCACAGCCGGATCGACGTTCTCCACACCCGCGTAGGTGCCGGCGAGGATCGGCGGGACGGCGAGCAGCATGAGGACAATCTCGGTCGGAATGATGAATCCAGCCTGGGTGCGCCCGTGGAAGTGCGGGGAGATGATCACCACCAGCAGGATCAGCAGCCCGATGCTCGGGATCGACCTGATGGCGTTGGCGACGGAGACCGCCGAACCGCCCCTGCCCGTGTGGCCGATGAGCAGGCCCAACGGCACGGCGATCAGCATCGCGATGAGGAGCGCGATGCCGACGTAGGAGATGTGGCGTTCCAGCTGCGTGACGATGCCGTCGGTCGTCCCCGTCCCGCGCCAGTGCGACGGGTCGTTGAGCCAGGTGATGACGTTGCCGATCATGCTCGTACCGCCCGTCGCCACGGTGTGAGCCCTCGACCGGCCAGGATCACCAGCGCGTCCAGCGCGAGCGCGAGGATCACGCAGAGGATCAGGCCCAGCACGATGGGCGGGTAATAGGGGCTGGTCCCGGAGGACAGCTGGTAGCCCGTCGTGAAGAGGTTGCCGAGGTTCTGGAAGCCGATGGTGCCGGCGATCGCCACGATGCTGACGTTGGAGACCACGGCTACCCGCAGGCCTGCGGTGATCACGGGCACGGCGATCGGCAGGTCGACCTTGAAGAAGCGGGCCAGCGGGGTGAAGCCGATGGCGGTGGCCGCCTGGCGGGTGTCCTCGCTGACCGAGCCAAGGCCGTCGGCGACGACCCGCACCAGCAGCGCCACCGAATAGACCGTGAGGGCGATCGGCACCTGCAGTTCCGAGAGCTGGTCCAGGTGCAGCAGCGGCGGGATCAGCACGAAGAGCGCGATCGAGGGGATCGTGTAGAGCAAGCCCGAGACGGTCATGATCGGCGGATAGCTCCACGAGAACCGGTTCGAGAGCCACCCGAGCGGCAGCGCGATGATCAGTCCCAGGACGACTGGTACGACCGAGAGCCAGGTGTGGGACCAGAGCAGCTGCAGGTCCGTGCTGCGGTGGTCCATGAAGTAGCTCCAGAAGCTGAGCGGTGAGGAACTCACCTCGCTCGCGAGGCCGCTCATGCCGGACCCTTCTGCAGCGTGGCCGGCGTGGCACCGGAGACCCGGTGGTCGGCGCCGTCCTGGTCGGCCTGCCCGGTCTGGTCCGTGGGGTCGGCGAGGGACGGGCGGGGCTCGGTCTTGATGAGCTGCACGACCTCGTCGAGCTGGGCGCTGCCGAGCAGCCGGTGGTCCTCGTCGACGACCACGCCGCGCCCGGACGGCGAGGACAGGCAGGCGTCGAGGGCCGCACGCAGCGATCCGCCCTGGGTGGCGAGGGTGCCGCCGCGGTAGAGGAGCTCCTCGGTGACCTCGCGTCCGGCGGTCTGCTCCACGTTGATCCAGCCCTGCGGGTGCAGGTCACCGTCGACCGCGAGCAGCCACTCCGCGGCCTCGGACGCGGCCGGGACCGTCTCGCCCATCCGCACGGTGGGCTCCTCGTGGTGCGGCAGCTCCTGCCCCTCGCTGAACCCGAGCGCGCGATAGCCGCGGTCGCGCCCGACGAACCCGGCCACGAACGCGTCGGCCGGGCGGGCGAGCAGGTCGGCGGGGGTGGCGAGCTGGGCCAGGTGGCCGCCGACGCGCAGGACGGCGATCTGGTCGCCGAGCTTGATGGCCTCGTCGATGTCGTGGGTGACGAACACGATGGTCTTGCCGAGGTCGTCCTGCAGGCGCAGGAACTCGTCCTGCAGTTGCTCGCGCACCACCGGGTCGACCGCCGAGAACGGCTCGTCCATCAGCATCACCGGCGGGTCGGCCGCAAGCGCGCGGGCGACGCCGACGCGCTGCTGCTGGCCACCGGACAGCTGGGCGGGGTAGCGCTTGGCGAAGCCCCGATCCAGACCGACCCGCTCGAGCAGATCCATCGCGTCGCTGCGCGCCTTCTTCTTGTCGGTGCCGAGCAGCAGCGGCACGGTGGCGACGTTGTCGACGATCGTGCGATGGGGGAAGAGGCCGGCGTGCTGGATGACGTAGCCGATCCGGCGCCGCAGCTCGTGCGTGGCGATCGTGGAGGTGTCGCGGTCGTCCAGCCAGATGGAGCCGGCGGAGGGCTCGATCATCCGGTTGATCATCCGCAGGCTCGTGGTCTTGCCGCAGCCTGACGGACCGACGAGGACGGTGATCTTGCCGGTCTGCGCGGTCAGGTCGAGGGAGTCCACGGCGACGGTCCCGTCGGGATATCGCTTGGTGACGTTGTCGAAACGGATCATGCGCAATCTCTCCTAGGTGCCGAGCTGGACTTCGAGACGGTGCGCCGCTGCTGCAATCACAGCACCGCAGTGTGACAACGCGTTTCCGGTGAGTCGGTAGGTCGGGCCGAGGATCGTGACCGCGGCGACGATCCTGTCCTGCGATCGGACCGGAGCGGAGACCGCCGTGATGTCGGGCTCTAGCTGCCCGCGGGTGGCGAGATACCCCTGCGGCGTCGCCTCTCCGGCCAGGGCGGCGCGCACGGCGTACGCGTCCAGGCCGACCTCCCGGCCGATCCACGAACTGTGCCGGATGGGCCAGGTGCCTTCGTGCGTCGCGGCGTACACGGCGGTCCGACCCGGTCCGGGCAGGGCGAGGTAGGCCGACTCGCCGGTCGCGTCGACCACGTCCGCGAGCAGCGGGCGGCTGAGAGCGACGAGGCGGTGACTGCTGAGGGCGCGGGTCCCGATCTGCACCATCCGCGGACCGGCGCCGAAGCTGCCGTCGGGATCGCGGGTGACGAATCCGGAGTTCTCCAGTGTGCGCAGGAGACGCAGCGCGGTGCTCGCGGGCAGCGCGGTACGGCGTGCGCATTCGGTCAAGGTCAACGACTGTTCGCCGCACACTTCCGAGAGCAGGGCCATGGCCCGGTCGACGGCACGGGTCGACGACGCGGGGGCCTCAGAGGCTGTCCTGCCGGGAGCTGTCAACGGTTTCCATTCCATAGCAACGGGTTTTCGCTAGGCGGTAGCCTGGCACTCTTTTCCCGTCTGTGGAACCACTCAGGGATCTCTCGCCCGGCGACGCTCGGTAGGGGAGGGTGTGGGGGTGGAACTGACGTCTGCAGGACTGCGCATCGGCGACATCGCTCGCATCGCGCTGAGTCGCGAAATGCTCACTGTGACAACGGAAGTCGGCGAGCGAGTGGCCTTCGGCGCCGCCATCGCGGAACGCCTGTCAACGCAGCGGCCGGTCTACGGTCGTTCCACCGGGGTCGGCGGCAACCGATCGGTGCCCGTCCAGGATCCGGACGGTCAGCTGGCCCGGGTGCTGCGCTCGCACGCCACTTCGCTCGGCACGCCCCGTGACGCGACCCGGGTGCGGGCGATGGTCGCCGTGCGGATCGGTCAGCTCGCGGCCGGCGGCAGCGGGCTCAGTCGGACGGCGTTCGACGGCCTGCTCGAGCTGCTCAACACCGACACCCTGCCTCCCGTGCTCGAGCGCGGGAGCATCGGCACCGGCGATCTCAGCGCCCTGGCCACGGTGGGGGTCGCGTTGCTGGACCACCCCGACGGCCCCCGTGTCCGACCGGGTGACGCGCTGGCGCTGATCTCCAGCAACGCCGCTGCGATCGGGGACGCGGCGCTCGCGATCCACCGGCTGGAAACACTCACCAGGGCGGCTGTGCCGATCGCGTCGCTCACACTGCGTGCGGTGCACGGCAACGTCGAGCCGTTCGGGCCGGCCGTCGAGCGTGCCACTCCGTTCCGGGGTGCGCACCGGGTGTGCGCCGGGATGAGGCAGGTGCTGGACGACGACGGGTACGCCGATCCGCCGGCCCGGATCCAGGATCCGTTCGGGCTGCGCGCCATGCCCCAGGGTCACGGGGTCCTGCTCGACGCGCTCGACCGGGCCGCGGGCACCGTCCACGCGATGGCGAACGCGCCGAGCGAGAACCCGGTCTTCGACGAGCACAGCGGGATCACCCATCACGGCGCGTTCCATGCCGCCTACCTCGCGAACGCGGTGGAGGGGCTGCTCGGCGCGCTCGTGCAGGCCGCCCAGCTCGGCCTCGGCCGCACGACGATGCTGGCGAGCCCCGGGCTCACCGGTGCCTCGGCGTTCCTCGCCGACGGCACTCCCGGCGCGTCCGGCACGATGCTGGTGGAACTGGTCGCGGCATCGGCCATGGCGGCGCTGCGCTCCCTCGCCGCCCCGGCCAGCGCCGGGACCGTCACGCTGTCGCGGGGACTGGAGGACGACGCGTCCTTCGCGTCGGTGTCGGCGCGGGGCGCGCTCGATGCCGAGCAGGCCTACCGCGACCTGCTCGCCGCCGAACTCCTCACTGCCGCCAGAGCCCTCACCCTCACCGGGCGAATGCCTCGGTGGTCCCAGCTCGCACCCTTGCAGGCAGGTCTCGCTCGGTTGGAGGATCGCGACCTGACGGCCGATCTGCAGGCGGCACGGCACGTGGTGCCGGAGCTGGCCCACCGGCTGCGGGTCCGCTGAGTCAGTTCGGTGCCACCCCGAGCAGCCGCGCGGGATTGTCGTGGCAGTACGCCTGTAGTTCGGCGTCGCTCAGGTGCGGATCGGCGATCAGGTCGAACGGCTCGGCATACGGACGGTCGCTGCCGAGGACGATCGTGCGCGCGCCGAGCGCCGTACGCAGCGCGTCCACACCGAGGCGCCCGTACGAGGAGGTGTCTACGAAGAGGTCGTCGTCGGCGCGCGCGACGGCGCGGGCGCGCACCGCGAACCGCTCGATGGACAACGGCGCGAGACCTGCGCCTGCCACGAAGCAGATGCGCAGATCCGGCAGGAGCGAGCGGCCGACCGTCTGCCAGGACCACCACGCCGCCTGCTGGGCCGCGGGGTACTGCACCACGGCCGGCCACCAGTCGGGTCCGGGATGCGGATCCACGGGACCGGGATGCACCAGGACGGGTCGATCGGCGAGCTCGGCGCGGCGCAGCAGGGGGGCCAGGGCCTCCAGGGACGCAGGCGTATCCATCGAGTGGGACCCCACCTGCAGCCCCACGATCCCAGGGGTGCGCAGCAGCCGGTCGAGGTGAGCCGGATCCGGCTCGCGGGTCGATGCGACGGCCCAGCCGACGAACGGGTCGCCGAGACCAGCGACGCCGGTGTGCCACGCGGCGAGCAGCGGCTCCGCGTCGTCGGGCGGCAGCGCCTCCACCCCGAGCGGTGTCGACATGGCGAGAGCGACGAGGGTCCGGTCGATGTCGGAGGCGCGCCGCAGCTCGACGTCGTGGGCCGCGGCGTCGACGTCGTACGGCGCCTCGTACGCCGTGTGCAGCGTCCAGCCGCGCAGCATCGGGGGAGTGGCACGCCGGCGCAGTCGCTCGATGAACTCCGGCGGCCACAGGTGCTGGTGGACGTCGATGGCCCCCGGTGGCCGCTGCGTCATGGAGTCCATCCTGCAGGTGCGCCCGCCGCGATTTCGGCTGCGCCCCGCGAGGTAGCACCATGGTGACAGTGACAGACACCGTCCCCGGCCCCGCCGCGCTCGACGCGACGCGCCCCTCCGAGCGCCCCGCGACCAAGCCGCCCACCGGGACGCTGCACGGGTTCGCGCTGCACGCGGCGCTGGCGTCGATGGCGCTCGGCGGCTTCGCGATCGGCACCACCGAGTTCGTCACGATGGGCCTGCTGCCGCAGATCGCGCACGGCGTGCACGTTGGCATCCCGCAGGCCGGCCACGTCGTCTCGGCGTACGCGCTCGGCGTCGTGGTCGGAGCACCGACCATCGCCACGTTGGCCGCGAAACTGCCGCGCAAGGGTCTGCTCATCGCGCTGATGATCGCGTTCGCCGTCTTCAACGCGGCATCCGCGCTCGCACCGAATTTCGGCACGCTGCTCGTTGCGCGCTTCCTGTCCGGGCTCCCGCACGGAGCCTTCTTCGGCATCGCCTCGGTGCTGGCCGCCGGCCTGGTCGACAAGGAACGGCGCACCTGGGCCGTGGCCATGATCCTGTCGGGGCTGACGGTCGCGAACATCGTCGGCGTCCCCGCGTCGACCCTCATCGGTCAGGATCTCGGCTGGCAGTGGCCCTACGCCGGCGTCGGCGTGATCGCAGCACTCACCGCGCTCGCCGTGTGGCGCTGGGTGCCGCATCAGCACACGGACACCGCAGCGAACGCCGGGTCGGAGCTGGCGGCCCTGCGCCTGCCGCAGGTGTGGCTGGCGCTCGGGATCGGCACTGTCGGATTCGGTGGGATGTTCGCGACCTTCTCCTACATCGCGCCGACCCTGACCCATCTCACGGGCGTGCACGACGGCGTCGTCCCGTTGTTCCTGGTCTGTTACGGCGTGGGCATGACGACCGGCGCCTTCGCCAGCGGCCGGGTCGCCCGGATCGGGCTGCTGCGCGGGATCCTGCTCTCGCTCGTCCTCATCACCGGGCTCCTGTTCGCCTTCGGCCCGATGGTGCACACGATGCCGGGCGCGGTGGCCGCGGTCTTCCTGCTGGGTTTCGTCGGCACCCTGCTGGTGCCGATGCTGCAGACCCGGCTGATGGACGTCGCGCACGACGGCCAGGCGCTGGCCGCCGCGCTCAACCACTCCACGCTCAACCTGGCCAACGCGCTCGGCGCCTGGGTCGGGGGACTGGTGCTCTCGCAGGGTCTGGGGTACGAGTGGCCGAGCCGGGTCGGGGCGTTCCTCGCGGTCGGCGGCATCGCCATCACCGCGGTCTCGGCGGTGGCCGGGCGGCGTACGGCGCGCAACGCCGTGGCCGCCCGACCCGCCTGAGTCCCTACTTGGGGACGACGTAGTCCACCTTCACGGTGTTGCCGTCGCCACTGGTCAGCGCGCTGACGGCCGGAGTCGCCAGCCCGCAGCCCGCGAACTTCGGGATGGAGAACGTGCCCGAGAGGCTGAACGGGTCGAACAGCCCGGTGACCTTGCCGGTGAGGTTGAGCGTCACCGGCGTCGAGGTCTTGCAGTCGTTGCCGACCAGGTTCACCGGCAGACCCAGCGGGTTGAGGCTGGTGATGTGCAGGTTGACCCGCTGGGTGACCGACACCTTGTTCTGATAGTTGATCGTCCCTGTGGCCTTGCCGACGTTCTCGATCGCGATCGTCGCCTTGGCGAGCGGCAGACCGGCCAGCTTGATGTCCGTGCTCGTGGGGGCCAGGTTCAGTACGGCGGTGAGCTTGCGGTTGGTCAGGTCGAACTGCGCCGTCTGCGTGCCGGTGGTCGTGACCGACTTGTTCATCGCCTTGATGTACGTCGTCGCGGTGGCGTTGTGCCGCAGGGTCCACACGGTGTCGGCCGAGGCGCCCGGCGCGGAGGTGAGCAGCAGTCCCGCGCTGCTCGCGACCGCTGCGCAGCCCAATAGTGTCGTTCGCGTCCTCATGGGTGATCCCTTCGCTACTGATCGGTAACTTGCGGCACCACCATAGGGACTCAATGTGACGCCGCCCGCTCGGGGGGCGCGTCGGGCACGACCGGCGTGTCCGCGGGCCGTGGGAGAATGGGCCCTTCGCCGCACTTCTCCGCTATCCCCTGAGGACCTCACACGTGTCACCCATGGCCCGCACCGCGCTGCAGCCTGCCGCGACGCCGCCGGACCTGATCCGCAACTTCTGCATCATCGCCCACATCGACCACGGCAAGTCGACCCTGGCCGACCGGATGCTGCAGATCACCGGCGTCGTCGACGACCGGGCGATGCGCGCGCAGTACCTGGACCGGATGGACATCGAGCGCGAGCGCGGCATCACGATCAAGAGCCAGGCCGTGCGGATGCCCTGGGAGGTCGACGGGACGACGTACTGCCTGAACATGATCGACACGCCGGGCCACGTCGACTTCACCTACGAGGTGTCCCGTTCGCTCGCAGCGTGCGAGGGTGCGGTGCTGCTGGTCGACGCGGCGCAGGGCATCGAGGCGCAGACCCTGGCCAACCTCTACCTGGCCATGGAGAACGACCTCACCATCATCCCGGTCCTCAACAAGATCGACCTGCCGGCCGCGCAGCCGGAGAAGTACGCGGAGGAGCTCGCCGGGCTCATCGGCTGTGAGCCCTCGGACTGCCTGCAGGTCTCGGGCAAGACCGGTGCCGGCGTCGAACCGCTGCTGGACCAGATCGTGCACCAGCTGCCCGCGCCCACGGGCAACGCCGACGGCCCCGCCCGCGCGATGATCTTCGACTCGGTCTACGACACCTACCGCGGCGTCGTGACCTACGTGCGCGTCATTGACGGCAACCTCGCACCGCGCGAGCGCATCACGATGATGTCCACGAAGGCGACCCACGAACTGCTCGAGATCGGTGTCATCTCACCGGAGCCCAAGCCCGCCCAGGGCCTCGGCGTGGGCGAGGTGGGCTATCTCATCACCGGTGTGAAGGACGTGCGGCAGTCGCGCGTCGGCGACACGGTGACCAGCTCGCGCAACGGCTCGGTGCAGGCTCTCGGCGGGTACCGCGACCCCAAGCCGATGGTGTTCTCGGGGCTCTACCCGATCGACGGATCGGACTACCCGATCCTGCGCGACGCCCTGGACCGCCTGAAGCTGAACGACGCCGCGCTGGTCTACGAGCCGGAGACCTCGGTCGCGCTCGGTTTCGGCTTCCGGATCGGCTTCCTCGGCATGCTGCACCTGGAGATCGTCCGGGAGCGCCTGGAGCGGGAGTTCGACCTCGACCTGATCTCGACGCTGCCCAGCGTGGTCTACGACGTCACCCTGGACGACGGGCGGGTCGAGGTGGTCACCAACCCGAGCGAGTTCCCCGAGGGCAAGGTCGCCTCGATCACCGAACCGATCGTGCGCGCGACGATCCTCGCTCCGAGCGAGTTCATCGGCGCGATCATGGAGCTGTGCCAGACCCGGCGCGGCACGTTGCGCGGGATGGACTACCTCTCACCCGAGCGGGTCGAGATGCGCTACACGCTTCCGCTCGCCGAGATCGTCTTCGACTTCTTCGACGCGCTGAAGTCAAAGACCCGTGGATACGCCTCTCTGGATTACGAACCCGACGGTGAGCAGGTCGCCGACCTGGTCAAGGTCGACGTACTGCTGCAGGGCGACATGGTCGACGCGTTCAGCACGATCGTGCACCGGGACAAGGCCTACGCGTACGGCGTGATGATGGCCGGCAAGCTCAAGGACCTCATCCCGCGCCAGCAGTTCGAGGTGCCGATCCAGGCCGCGATCGGCGCGCGGGTCATCGCGCGCGAGACCATCCGCGCCATCCGCAAGGACGTGCTCGCCAAGTGCTACGGCGGCGACATCAGCCGCAAGCGCAAGCTGCTGGAGAAGCAGAAGGAGGGCAAGAAGCGGATGAAGATGGTGGGCTCCGTCGAGGTGCCGCAGGAGGCCTTCATCGCCGCGCTCTCCCAAGACTCATCCGCCGCGGAGAAAGCGAAGAAGTAGGTGCCGCAGGGAGATTCGCCGCAGACCTATGTGGACGATGACCGCAGGGCGGCGGCGACCAACCGGTCGTTCACCCGTCGCGGCGGTCGGATGCCGCCTCGCCACCACCGCGCGCTGGAGGTGCACGGCCCGGCATACCTGTTGTCCCCGCCGATCGAGGGCACCAGCGTGGCCGCAGGCTTCGTGCTCGACCTGCCGGCGGCCTTCGGGCGTACCGCGCCGCTGGTCGTCGAGATCGGCTCCGGCTCGGGTGACTGCGTGGTCGCGGCCGCGGCCGAGCACCCGGAGTGGGACTTCCTGGCGGTCGAGGTCTGGCGTCCGGGGATCGCGCAGACCCTCGCCAAGGCCGCCCAGGCGCAGGTGGGCAACCTGCGGGTGCTGCGCGTCGACGCCGCGGGCGTGGTCGCGACGGCGCTGCCGGCCGCGAGCGTGGACCAGCTGTGGACCTTCTTCCCCGACCCGTGGCCCAAGGCCAAGCACCACAAGCGCCGGCTGGTCGACCCGATGTTCGCCGTCGACGTGGCGCGGGTGCTGCGGCCCGGCGGGCTGTGGCGTCTCGCGACCGACTGGGAGGACTACGCCGAGCAGATGCGGGACGTGTTGCGCGAGGCTCCCGGCTTCGAGCCGGGTGCGGAGTACGGCGACCGTTTCGACGGGCGGGTGATGACCCGGTTCGAGCGCAAGGGCATCGAGGCGGCTCGCGCGGTGCGGGACATCGTCGTCCGACGTGCGGACGCTACCGACCAGTAACATCTGGTCATGGCCTCGACCTACCACCTCTACCAGCGGCTCACCGGGCGACCGTTCGGTCGGCGGGTCTTCTCGACCGCCTACGCGTTCAAGGCGCCGTACTTCGCCAGCGTGCGGCCGTTCGTGACGCAGATGGCGCCGAACCACGCCTCGGTGCGCATCCGCAAGCGTCGAGCCGTGCAGAACCACATCGGCACGGTGCACGCGATCGCGGTGGCGAACGGGCTCGAGGCGGCGCTCGGTCTGCTCTGCGAGGCGAGCGTGCCGCCGGGGATGCGCTGGATTCCCAAGGGCATCGAATTGCACTACCTGGCCAAGGTGCCCACCGACGTCCGCTGCGAGGCGCGGACCGAGCCGTCCGACTGGGCCGGCGAGCCGCCGTTCCAGGTGGACGTGCGCTGCAGTGCCTTCGTCGACGACGGCACCGAGGTCGTCCGCGGCGTCATCCCTGTCTGGGTCACTGCCAGACCCCACGAAGTTCTCCGCTGACGCTCCGCTACTTCGCGGGGACCCCGGAAGCGCCACAGCTCGGCGCTGAGACAATTGCGGGGTGCCCAGTGCCCTGCCCGACGGCGAACCCGTCCCCACCGACGGATCCCTGCCCGGCTCGGCCCTCGCCGGGATAGGAAGCCGACAGTTCGGCGTCTACCTGCACGTGCCGTTCTGCCGGGTGCGTTGCGGCTACTGCGATTTCAACACCTACACGCTGACCGAGCTGGGTGTGCCCGGGGAGGGCGCCGGGGTGAGTTCGTACGCCGACGCGGCACTGTCCGAGCTCGACCTCGCCGACCGCGTCCTGCGCGCAGGCGGCGAAACCGCTCCGGTGACAACGATTTTCGTCGGTGGTGGTACCCCCACGATGCTCGCCGCAGATGACCTCGTGCGGATGGTCGAGGGGGTGCGCGACCGCTTCGGGCTGGCGCCGGACGCCGAGGTGACGACCGAGGCCAACCCGGACACGGTCACGCCCGAGGTGGCCCGCACGCTGGCCGCGGGCGGCTTCACCCGCATCAGCCTGGGGATGCAGTCCGCGGTGCCGCACGTGCTGGCGACCCTGGACCGCACCCACGATCCGGCCAACGTCGAGCGTGCGGTGGCCTACGCGAGGGATGCCAGGCTGCAGGTGAGCCTGGACCTGATCTACGGGACTCCGGGGGAGTCGCTGCAGGACTGGCGACGCAGCCTCGACACGGTGGTGGCCCTGGCGCCGGACCACGTGAGCGCGTACGCCCTCGTGGTGGAGCAGGGCACCAAACTCGCCGCGCAGGTGCGCCGCGGCGTCGTCCCCATGCCGGCCGACGACGATGAGGCGCTCAAGTACGAGCTGGCCGACGAGGTGCTCGGTGCAGCCGGCTACGGGTGGTACGAGATCAGCAACTGGGCGGCCCGCCCGGACGCACGCTGCCGACACAACGAGAGCTACTGGCGCGGTGACGACTGGTGGGGCATCGGACCCGGCGCGCACAGCCACGTCGGCGGAGTGCGCTGGTGGAACGTCAAGCACCCCACGGCGTACGCCGGTCGGCTGGCCGACGGCATCTCACCGGGGGCGGGCCGCGAGGTGCTCACGCAGGAGCAGCGTTACGACGAGACCGTGCTGCTGGGCGTCAGGCTGGTCGACGGACTGCCGCTGGATTCGCTCGCCCCCCAGGGCCGTACGGCGATGGCGGGGTTGATCGCTGACGGGCTGGTCGAGCCGGCGGCGGCGGTGCGACCGATCGACCGGCGCGTGGTGCTCACGCTGCAGGGTCGGCTGCTCGCCGACACCGTCGTACGCCGGCTGCTCGGCTTCTGAGGGCTCGTCCCGTCCGATTGTCAGCGTCTTCGTGGCTGCCTCGCCCCGAAAGTGCTGACAACCGATCTATGACTCGTGCAGGTCGAGCCCGAAGTCCAGCTCCGTGACGCTGTGCGTCAGTGCCCCGACGGAGATGACGTCGGCACCCGCCTGCGCGAGCGCGCGCACCGACTCCTCGGTCACGCCGCCAGAGACCTCGACCGTCACCGGAGCGGGGTGGTCCCTGATCAGGGCGGCCCCCTCGGCGATCAGGTCCGGGCCCATGTTGTCCAGCAGCACGGCGTGCACCACGGGTGCGCGACCGGATCGCAACCGGGCCGCGTCGAAGGCCAGCACCTGGCGCAACTGGTCGAGGTCGTCGACCTCGATCTCCACGCGGGTGAGGTGACCGGCGTGCTCGGCCAGCCGCCGCAGCACCTGTGTCAGGCCACCGCCTAGTCCGATGTGGTTGTCCTTGACCAGGATCGCGTCGAAGAGCCCGAACCGGTGGTTGATGCCGCCGCCGTCGCGCACCGCCTGCTTCTGCAGTGCCCGCAGACCGGGCGTCGTCTTGCGGGTGTCGGCGATCCGCGCCCCGGTGCCGTCGAGCAGGCGCACCAGGCCGGCCGTGCGGGTGGCGATGCCGCTCAGATGGGACAGCAGGTTGAGTCCGACGCGCTCGCCGGTCAGGATCGAGCAGGCGCTGCCGCGCACCGTGGCGACGACCTGTCCCGGTGCGACCTCCGCGCCGTCCTTCGCGCTCCACTCGACCTGCAGCTGGGGATCGACGAGATCGAATGCCGTGTCGACGCACCGTGATCCGGACAGCAAGCCCCGTTGGCGTGCGACGACGTACGCCGTGCCGACGGCGTCCACCGGCACCGTTGCCTGCGTGGTGATGTCGCCGACCCCGCCGAGGTCCTCCTGGAGCGCGCGCCGGATCAGCTCGACGAGGGCGAGGTCGGTGCTCACGCTGCGCTCCCTGCGGCGGTGGTGTCGACCCGTCGGTGGGCGCCGACGCTGCGCGGGTCGGCCAGCGCGGAGCGGGCGATGAGCCACCCGACGTACGCCGCGTCGTCCTGGGTCCACGCGTCGAGCCGGTCGACGGCCTCGCGCAGGTCGTGCGCGGTGCGCAGCACCCCGCAGCTGCTCTCCAGCACCTGCCGCACCTCGTCCAGCGCGGGGCCGGGAGCCTCGCCCGCTGCGCGCAGGCTCTCACGATCGGCGGCGGGCACGTCGCCACCGGCGCGCCAGGTGTCACCGATCAGATCGGCGGCAGCGGCTTCACCGCTCACGACCGCTTCGAGCAGCGAGTTGGATGCCAGCCGGTTGCCGCCGTGCAGACCGGTGCGCGCCACTTCACCGACCGCCCAGAGGCCGGGGACGCTGGTGCGCGACCGTGCGTCGACGGTGACCCCGCCCATCGCGTAGTGCACCGCGGGTGCGACGGGCAGGAGGTCGGAGGCAAGGTCCAGGCCCGCTGCGGACACCAGGTCCGCCACCGCCGGGAAGCGCGTCAGCACGTCGGGCACGTCGCGCGCGTCCAGCACCACACGCCGACCGGACTGGGCCTGCGCCCAGACCGCGGCCGCGACCACGTCGCGCGGCTGCAGCTCGTCGACGAAGCGGGAACCGTCGGCGAGCAGCGCGGCGCCTGCGCCCCGCAGCGCCTCGGTCAGCAGCGGCATGGGGTCGAGTCCGACGTCGAGGGCTGTCGGGTGGAACTGCACGAAGTGCAGATCGTCGGTGCGGGCGCCGACCCGGGACGCCATCGCGATGCCCTGGCCGAGTGCCGTCCGCGGATTGGTCGTGTGCGCGAAGAGCCCGCCGAGACCGCCGGTCGCGAGGACGATCCGGTCCGTGTCGATCGTCACCTCGGCGCCGGAGGCCGACCTGAGCACGAGACCGGCGATCTTTCCGGCGCTGTCGGTCAGCAGTCGGCGGGCGTGCAGTCCGGTGTGGATCTCGACGCTGTCGAGAGTGGCCACGTGGCCGGCCACCGTGCGGGTGATCGCGGCGCCGCTGCGGTCGCCGGCATGCGCGATGCGCCGCCGCGAGTGGCCACCCTCGAGCGCGAGGTCCAGTGCCTGGTCGGCGGCGAGGTCGAACGGCACTCCCAGCGCGTGCAGGCGGCGTACGACGTCCGGCGCGGCTGCCGTGATCCGGGCGATCGTGCCCGCGTCGCCGAGGTCGGCCCCGGCGCGCCGGGTGTCGACGGCGTGCAGCTCGGGGGAGTCGTCCTCGCCGATGGCTGCCGCGATCCCGCCCTGCGCCCACATGCTCGCCGCGCCGGCGGTGAGGTCGTCCGGCGTCACCAGGATGCAGCGCTCCGGTGCGAGCGCCCGGGCAACCGTGAGTCCGGCCAGCCCGGAACCGACGACGACCGGTGTGCTGTCTGTCGATGTGCCCATCACGACACCGCGAGCATGCGCTCGATCGAGAGCCGCGCGGCGTCCGCCAGTGACGGCTCGACGGTGATCTCGTGGCGGCCGTGCTCCAGGGACGCGCGGATGGCGCCCAGGGTGTTGCGCTTCATGTGCGGGCACAGGTTGCACGGACGCACGAAGTCGATGTCCGGGTGGCCCGCAGCGACGTTGTCCGACATCGAACACTCGGTGATGAGAGCGACTTTCGCCGGACGGTGCTGCTCGACGTACGCCTGCATGTCGGCTGTCGAGCCGGCGTAGTCCGCGGCCTGCACCACGTCGGGCGGGCATTCGGGGTGGGCGAGGACGACGACGTCCTCGTTGCCCTGTCGGATCTCGGCGATGTCCAGCGGCGTGAACCGCTCGTGCACCTCGCACGCTCCGGGGTGGGTGATGACCTCGACGCCGGTGCGCGCGGCGATGTTCCGCGCGAGGTACTGGTCCGGGATCATGATCACCTTGTCGACCCCGAGCGACTCGATGACCCGCACGGCGTTGCCGGAGGTGCAGCAGATATCGCTCTCGGCCTTGATCGCGGCCGAGGTGTTGACGTAGGTGACCACGGGGACGCCGGGGTGCTCCGCCCGCAGCGCGCGCACCTGCTCGGGCGTGATGCTCTCCGCCAGCGAGCACCCGGATCGCAGGTCCGGGAGCAGCACCCGCTTGGCCGGGTTCAGCAGCTTCGCGGTCTCGGCCATGAAGTGCACGCCCGCCAGCACGATGGTGCCCGCGCGTACGTGCTGTGCCTCGCGCGCCAGGGCCAGGGAGTCGCCGACGATGTCCGCGACACCGTGGTAGATCTCCGGCGTCATGTAGTTGTGCGCCAGGATCACCGCGTCGTGCTCGACCTTGAGGCGCTCGATCGCCTCGATGTCGGGCTCGAACGTCGCCCACTCGACCTCGGGGATGACGTGCCGCACCTTCTCGTACGTCGCTGTGGTCATCTCGGTGCCTTTCGCAGTCACGATGCGGGAGTAATGCTCCCAGTGAGTAAATGCTGAGAGTGAGCATAACACTCGAACTCGACAACCTCCGCTGAGCGCCTCTTACCGCCCGCGGGGGATCGGCAGCTTCGTCCCCACCTGCGCCCGCTCCGCGAACACCTCGCGCCGGAAGCGGTAGCGGCGCGCGGGCCGCCCGCCTGTCCCGTGGCTGAGGTCGCCGGTGGGCTCGACCAGCTGGTGCTGCTGTTCGACCAGCCGGCGGAAGTTCTGCTTGTGCACGTCCTGCCCGGCGATGGCCTCCACGACGTCCTGCAGCTGCCCGAGGGTGAACGTCGGCGGCATCAGCTCGAAAACCACCGGCCGGTACTGCAGGGCCGATCGCAATCGGGACAGCCCCGTCGCGACGATGCGGCGGTGATCGTGCAGCATCGCGACACCGGATTGCGCCCGCACCTGCTTCGCGCGCGGCGACTCGGCCACGATGCCTGCCTCCCAGAGCAGTTCGTACCGCTGCAGCGCCAGCTCGGGACGCCACGGCATCGAGCCGGTCCCGAAGAGGTGCTCGCGGCGTTCCTCGCGCGCCTCCCGCGCGGCACCTCGCACACCGCGCACCCACCGCGCCAGGTCGTCGACGAGCGCCTGGTCGGTGCCGACCGAGCGACGGTCCTCCCAGGGCAGCAACGTGTAGGCGCCCGCCCACTCGGCGGCGGTGGTGTCGGCGCGGGTCAGGCCGAGATAGGAGATCGAGATGACCCGCCCGGTGCCGTCACCGCGTCCGAGGTCCGCGAACGTGTACAGCTGCTCGACGTAGCCCAGCGTGTGCCCGGTCTGCTCGGCGGCGAAGACGCGCACGCCCTCCTGCAGAGAGTCGTGGTCGGCCCGCAGCTCCCCGGCGGGCAGTTGCAGCGGGTCGCCGGAGGCGAGCACCGCCGGCCCGTCCTCGCCCACGGAGGCCACGACGGCGACCAGCTCCGCGCGGAACCCCACGGCAGGGCGACCAGAGGAGCTCATGGCGACGGCACGGTGACGAAGTCGATGAGTTCCTCGACCCGGCCGAGCAGCTCCGGCTGGAGGTCGGCGTAGGTGCGCACGGTCGCGAGGATCTGCTTCCACCCGCGCGCGACGTCGGCCTGGGATTCGTGCGGCCAGCCGAGCTCGGCGAGGATCCCGTGCTTCCAGGACCGGCCGCGGGGGATCACCGGCCACTGCTGCCAGCCCAGCCGCTCGGGACGCACCGACTGCCACACGTCGATGTACGGGTGGCCGACGACGAGGACGTGCTCTCCGGCGTACGGCGACGCCATCGCCCCCGCGACGATCCGGGCCTCCTTGGTGCCGGGGACCAGATGATCGACGAGCACGCCCATCCGGCGCCGAGCGGTCGGCTTGAAGTCGCGGATCACCGACGTCAGGTCGTCGACGCCCTCGAGCAGATCGACCACGACCCCCTCGATCCGCAGGTCGTCGCCCCAGACCTTCTCCACCAGCTCCGCGTCGTGGCGGCCCTCGACGAAGATGCGCGATCCGGCGGCGACGCGAGCCGTGACGCCGGCCACCGCACGGGAGCCGCTGGCGGTCCTGGTGGTGGCCTTGCGGGCGGCGTCGATCGCGGTGGTGTCCTTCACCGCCACCAGCTCCACGGGTCTGCCGTCCAGCAGGAACCCCGGACCGAGCGGGAACGCCTTGCTGCGTCCGCGCCGGTCCTCCAGGTGCACGACGTGCATCCCGCCGGCCTTCTCCACGCGGGTGATGGCCCCGCACCAGCCGGTCTCGACGTCCTCGACGACGACGCCGACCTCGGCCGGGAGGGATACCGACCGACCGCGGCGGGGCGCGCGCCAGTCACCGGAGAGCACGTCGGCGCCGTAGCGGTCTGGGGTCACGGCACGAGGGTAGGGGCCCCTGGCCGAGGCCGGGAGGGAGGACAGGCGCAGCGCCGTGGAGCACGTAGACTTGGCACTCGACGAAGTGGAGTGCCAGCCGACACCGACTCGGGAGGTGACATGAGCGAAGAACGCCGTCAGCACGTCCTGCGCGCGATCGTGCAGGACTACGTCGCGACGTCCGAACCCGTGGGTTCCAAGGCGCTGCTCGACCGTCACCGCCTCGGGGTGAGCGCCGCCACCGTCCGCAACGACATGGCCGTCCTGGAGGAAGAGGGGCTGATCACCGCCCCGCACACCTCCGCCGGCCGGGTGCCCACCGACGCCGGCTACCGCGCGTTCGTCGACCGACTGAACGAGATCAAGCCGATGTCCCGGGCGGAGCGCGCCGCAGTGCAGACCTTTCTCGCACAGGCCGTCGATCTCGACGACGTGGTGGATCGCACGGTACGACTGATGTCGTCACTGACCAACCAGGTCGCCGTGATGCAGTACCCCTCGCTCAACCCCGCGACGATCCGGCACACCGAGCTGGTCTCCCTCGACGGCGACCGCCTGATGGCCGTGGTGATCCTGTCCAACGGGCGGGTCGAGCAGCGCATCGTGCAGGTGGACGTCGACCTGGTCACCGAGGCCCGTCAGCAGTTGCTGCGGACCCTGCGCGATCGGGTCAACGAGGCCGTCGCCGGCGCGACCTGGTCCGAGGGCATTCGTCTGTTGCCGGCGGTCATCGACCGCATCGCCCCCGAGCACCGCGAGACCGCGGGTCTGGTGATCGCCGTTCTGGCCGACGCCCTGGCCCAGCAGCGGGAGGAGCGGGTCGCGCTGGCGGGCACCGCTCACCTGGCCCGCTCCGTCAGCGACTTCCCGATGACGATCGGCCCCGTGCTCGAAGCGCTGGAAGAACATGTGGTCCTGCTGCGTTTACTCGGACAGATGAGTCAGACGAGCAGCGCGTCCGGCGATTCGGTGGCCGTGCGCATCGGCGCCGAGAACACCGTCGACGGACTGCGCGGCGCTTCGGTGGTCAGTTCCACCTACGGAGCGGATTCGACCGCCGGGCTCGGCGTCCTCGGTCCGACCCGGATGGACTACCCCAGCACGATGGCGGCCGTTCGAGCGGTCGCGCGCTACGTGTCCGAGATTCTCGACCAACGCTGACCGCCGGTTCGCTACCGGTCATGTACTGCTTGAAGACGACCAGCTGACAAGGATTTTCGTGAACGACTACTACTCCGTCCTCGGCGTCTCACGGGACGCCAGCCCGGAAGAGATCAAGCGCGCCTACCGCCGCCTCGCCCGCAAGCTCCACCCGGACGTCAACCCCGGTGACGAGGCGTCCGAGGAGTTCAAGGCCGTCTCCCAGGCGTACGACGTGCTGTCGGACCCCGCGAAGAAGTCGTCGTACGACATGGGTCAGGACCCGTACGGCGGCCAGGGTGCTGCCGGCTTCGGCCAGGGATTCTCCTTCAGCGACATCATGGACGCGTTCTTCGGCGGCACGGCTGCCGGCGGTGGCGGCCCGCGCTCGCGCGCCCAACGCGGCCAGGACGCGCTCATCCCCGTCGACGTGGACCTGCGGACCGCGGTCTTCGGCAGCGAGGAGGACATCACCTTCGACACGGCGGCGGTCTGTCACACGTGTGAGGGAAGCGGCGCCCGCGCCGGCACCGGCAAGCGCACCTGCGACGTGTGCCACGGCGCCGGCCAGGTGCAGCAGGTGCAGCGCTCCTTCCTCGGTCAGGTCATGACGACCCGCCCCTGCGCCGCGTGCCGCGGTTTCGGTGAGGTCATCACCGACCCGTGCTTCGAGTGCTCCGGCGAGGGCCGGGTGCGCGACCGTCGCACCATCACGATCAAGGTGCCCGCGGGCGTCGACACCGGCACCCGCATCCAGCTCACCGGCGAGGGCGAGGTCGGCCCCGGCGGCGGCCCGGCCGGCGACCTCTACATCGAGGTCCGGGTGCGCAAGCACGCGACCTTCCAGCGACAGGGCGATGACCTGCATTGCTCGGTCGAGCTGCCGATGACCGCGGCGGCGCTGGGCACCGAGCTGCCCCTGGAGACCTTCGACGGAGTCCGCGAGGTGGGCATCCGCGTGGGCACCCAGCCCGGCGACGTCATCACGCTGAAGGGGCTCGGCGTCACCCGGTTGCGCTCGGGGGTGCGCGGTGACCTGCTCGTGCACGCCAACGTGCGGACGCCGACCCGCCTGGACACCCAGCAGGAGGAATTGCTGCGGCTGCTGGCCAAGGAGCGTGGCGAGGAGTCGCCCGAGGCCAACTTCCAGCCGGTCGGCCAGGGCCTGCTGGGCAAGCTGCGCGACGCGTTCAAGCAGAAGTGACGCCGTGACCGCGCCGATGTTCTACGCCGAGCCCGGGTCGCTGGCACAGGCGAGCGCGGGCGCGGTCATCACGCTCACGGGACCGGAGGGTCGCCACGCCGTGCGGGTTCGCCGGATGGCGCCGGGTGAGCCGGTGCAGCTGTCCGACGGGTCCGGAGTGGTCGCCGTAGGTCGGGTCGACGCGGCCGAGGACGACATGCTGGCGGTCCTCATCGACGCGCTGGAGCGGCCCGATTCCCGCGGACCCCGGTTCGTGCTGGTGCAGGCGCTGGCCAAGGGCGGCCGGGACGAGCTGGCGATCGAGGCGGCCACCGAGCTGGGAGTCGACGCGGTCGTGCCGTGGGCCGCCGAACGCTGCGTCGTGCAGTGGCGGGGGGACCGCGCCGTCCGCTCGCACCGCAAGTGGGAGAGCGTGGTGTCGGCCGCCGCGAAACAGGCGCGTCGGGCCACGCTTCCGGTGGTCGAGCCGCTGGCTACCAGCGCTCAGCTGGCAGATCGCCTGGCCGGTGCGCGGGTGGTGTTGCTCCACGAGGAGGCGACGAGCGCCATCGGCGCGCTGGACCTCGACGGTCTGGGCGACGGCGACCGGGTCGCGCTGGTGGTGGGCCCGGAGGGCGGGGTGAGCGACCAGGAGCGGGCGAGCCTCGTCGCGGCCGGCGCCGACGTCGTACGCCTCGGTCCGTCCGTCCTGCGCAGCTCGACAGCGGGTCCTGCCGCGCTCGCGGTGCTGTCCGCGTGGTTGCGCTGGTGAGCAATTCGGGTCGATCCAGGCCGGATCACGCCCGTAGAATGGCCACACGATGACAGAACAGGACCGCCCCGCCGAGCAGATCGGTCAGCCCGTGACGGCCGGCCACACCGTGCAGATCCCGCCCGACGTGGCCATGGTCACCCTCCTCGGCCCGCGGGACGAGTTGCTGCGCACCATCGAGCGCTCCTTTCCCAACCTGCTGATCCACGTCCGCGGCAACGAGTTCCACCTCGAGGGACTCCCGGCCGACATGGCGCTGGTCGAGGAGCTGATCGACGAGCTGCTCGTCGTCATCGACAACGGTCAGCCGCTCAACCGGGACGCCGTGGAGCGCTCGATCGGAATGCTGCGCTCCAACGCCAACGAACGGCCCGCCGACGTGCTGACGATGAACATCGTGAGCAACCGCGGCCGCACCATCCGGCCCAAGACCCTGGGGCAGAAGCAGTACGTCGACGCCATCGACACCAACACCATCGTCTTCGGCATTGGACCCGCCGGCACCGGCAAGACCTACCTGGCGATGGCCAAGGCGGTCGCGGCGCTGCAGGCCAAGGAGGTCAACCGGATCATCCTGACCCGGCCCGCGGTCGAGGCCGGTGAGCGGCTCGGCTTCCTGCCCGGCACGCTCACCGACAAGATCGACCCCTACCTGCGCCCGCTCTACGACGCGCTGCACGACATGGTCGACCCCGACTCGATGGCCCGCCTGATGGCATCCGGCACCATCGAGGTGGCGCCGCTGGCCTACATGCGCGGACGCACCCTCAACGACGCGTTCATCATCCTGGACGAGGCGCAGAACACCTCTGCCGAGCAGATGAAGATGTTCCTCACCCGGCTCGGTTTCGGCTCCAAGATGGTCGTCACCGGCGACGTCACCCAGGTCGACCTGCCCGGCGGCACGAGCTCCGGTCTGCGGGTCGTGCAGGGCATCCTCGACGGGGTCGACGACGTGCACTTCTCCTACCTGAGCGCGCACGACGTCGTGCGCCACCGGCTGGTCAGCGCGATCGTGCAGGCCTACGACGAGCACGACGCCCATCCCGGCGGGATCCGACGATCGCCCGGTGGGTCCAAGGGCCGTCCGTGAGCATCGACCTGCTCAACGAGACCGAGAGCGACATCGATCTCGATGAGCTGCACGCCTGCGCGACGTACGTGATGGGGGAGCTCGGCGTGCATCCGCAGGCCGATCTGTGCGTGCGGGTCGTCGACGAGCAGGCCATGGAAGTGCTGCACGTGCAGTGGATGGACCTCCCAGGGCCGACCGACGTGATGAGCTTCCCGATGGATGAGTTGCGGCCGAATCGGAGCGGGGACGAACCCGTCGAGGGCGTGCTTGGCGATCTCGTGCTGTGCCCCACCGTCGCGGCGAAACAGGCGGCCGAGGCCGGACACACGACCGAGGAGGAGCTGCTGCTCCTCACGGTGCACGGGCTGCTGCACCTGCTCGGCTACGACCACGCGGAGCCGGACGAGCGACGCGAGATGTTCGAGCTGCAGCGCGTGCTGCTGCTGACGTTCCTCGCCTCGCGGGACCGCCCCGCGGCCAGCATCTCCCCGCCGTCCGGGGAGTGACCGCGCCGTGACCCTGCTGCTGGTCTGCGCGCTGCTCTCGGTGTCGGCGGGATTCGTGTTCGCCGCGACCGAGTCGGCCGTGAGCCGGATGGGGGTGCATCACGTCGAGACCCTCGTGGAGGAGCACCGCCGCGGGGCCCCGGCGCTGCTCGAGCTGGTCAAGGACAGCGGCGCCGTCGCGATGGTGCTCGCCCTGCTGCGTGTGCTCGCCGAGGCGACGGCCGCCGTGCTGGTGACGATCGCGGTCAGCGACGTCGTGAGTTCCTTGTGGGCGCGGCTGGTGGTCGCCATCGGCCTGATGGCCGTGATGTCGTTCGTGCTCGTGGGCGTGTCACCGCGCACGCTGGGCCGTCAGCACGGTGAGGCGATCTCGCTGGCCGTCGCTCCGGTCGTGCTGCGGCTGCGCACCCTGATGGGTCCGGTGGCGCACCTGCTCGTGTCGCTCGGCAACGCCGTGACTCCCGGACGCGGGTTCCGCGACGGGCCCTTCGACTCCGAGGCCGAGCTGCGCGAATACGTCGACCTGGCGACGGATTCAGAGCTCATCGAGGCCGACGAGCGCAAGATGATCCACTCGGTCTTCGAGCTGGGGGACACGCTGGCACGCGAGCTGATGGTGCCGCGTACGGACATGATCACCATCGACCGGGCCAAGACGATGCGTCAGGCGATGTCGCTCTTCCAGCGCTCCGGTTTCTCGCGCATCCCGGTGGTCGACGGGAGCCCGGACGAGATCGAGGGCGTCCTCTACTTCAAGGACGTCGCGGGACGTCTGATCGACGGGCGGGTCGACGCACAGGCGCCGTGCGCGTCGGTGATGCGCGAGGTCGCCTTCGTCCCCGACAGCAAACCGGTCGATGACCTGCTGCGCGAGATGCAGGTGGCCCGCCGGCACTTCGCCATCGTCATCGACGAGTACGGCGGCACGGCCGGGCTGGTCACCCTCGAGGACATCGTCGAAGAGGTCGTCGGCGAGATCGACGACGAATACGACCGTGCGACACCGGGACTGGAGAATCTGGACGACGGCCGGATTCGCGTGCCGGCCCGCATGTCGGTCGACGACTTCGCTGAGCACTTCGACATCACGATCGAGGAGGACGACGTCGACACGGTGGGCGGCCTGCTCACCAAACTGGTCGGCCGGGTGCCGATCCCCGGCGCGACCGCCGACCTGGGCGACCTGCGGATGACCGCCGAACGGATGGCCGGGCGACGTCATCAGCTGGCCACCCTGGTGGTGGAGCGGCTGGCCGCGTCCGATCGTGACGACGCCGGTGCGACACAATCAGCCGACGGCGGGGCGCACCGAGTGGAAGAGAGAGCATCGTGACGGCATACCGGGCGGGATTCGCCGCCCTGGTGGGGCGGCCGAACGCGGGCAAATCGACCCTCACCAATGCACTGGTCGGCAGCAAGGTGGCCATCACCTCGAGCAAGCCGCAGACGACGCGCCACCCGATCCGAGGGATATCGAACACCGAGTCGGCGCAGCTGATCCTGGTCGACACGCCGGGGCTGCACAAGCCCCGCACGCTGCTCGGCAAGCGGCTGAACGACGTGGTGCGCGAGACGTTGCTCGACGTCGACGTGATCGGCTTCTGCCTGCCCGCAGACGAGCGCATCGGACCGGGCGACCAGTTCATCGCCCGCGAGCTCGCCGAGATCCGACGCGGTCGGCGCCGGCCGATCGTGGCCATCGCGACCAAGATCGACACCGTCAATCGGGACCGGGTGGCGCAGCACCTGATGGCGATCGATGCGCTGGGGGAGTGGGACGACATCGTGCCGTGCTCGGCGACCAAGGACGAGCAGGTCGACGTGGTGCGCGAGGTGCTGATGAAGCACCTGCCGGAGTCCCCGCAGCTCTACCCCGACGACGTCATCACCGACGAGCCGCAGCTGGTCATGATCGCCGAGCTGGTGCGCGAGGCCGCCCTGGAGGGTGTCCGCGACGAGATGCCGCACAGCCTCGCCGTCGTGGTCGAGGAGATGGTGCCCCGCGAGGGGCGCGCTCCCGGCAAGGAGCTGCTCGACGTACGCGTCAACGTCTACGTCGAGCGGGACAGCCAGAAGGCGATCATCATCGGACGCGCTGGCGCGCGGTTGCGCGAGGTCGGCACGAACGCCCGCGTCGAGATCGAGCGGGTGCTCGGCCAACGGGTCTACCTCGACCTGCACGTGAAGATCGCCAAGGACTGGCAGCGCGACCCCAACCAGCTGTCGAAGCTGGGCTTCTGACGGGATGGCCGACGACGACAACGCCGCCTGGGCGGAGTTCGGCGACACCCTGCGGCTGCCCATCGACGAGGAGTCGGACTACCTCTTCGGGATCCCTTGGAAGCAGGCGGCGTTCATCGGCGACCGGCCGCTGATCGACATCGGTTGCGGCAGCGGACTCACGACCGTCGCGCTGGCCGATCGTTTCCCGAGCGCCGAGATCCTCGCCGTCGAACCCGATCCGCTGACCCGATCGCTGCTGATGCTGCGGGTTGCCGAGCGCGCCGAGATGCGTTCGCGCACCACGGTGCTCGCGGAGTCGATCCTCGACGTGTGGCTCCCTCCGAACTGCGGCGGGGCGCTGCTCTTCAACGTCATCTACTTCCTCGGTGGACGGGCGCGCGACGCGTTCTGGACCCGGATGGCCGACGTCCTGGCTCCCGGCGCGCCCATCCTGATGAGCCGCTCGTACGGCGGCGTGCCCAACGAGCCGGTCGAGCGGCATCTGGTGAAGTCGGCCACGATGGGCCACCACGAGTACCAGCGCTGGTTCGAGGCGCACCCCGCCGGCGACGGCCGAGTGGAGATCACCAACACGTACCTGGTGCTGCGGGACGGTGAGCAGGTGCGTTCGGTGCGCACGCGCGACACGGCGTTCGGGCTGGACGAGGAACTGATCCTGTCCGAGATCCCGATCGGGAAGTTCTCGATCGAGGAGATCGACGAGAAGTACATCGCGGTCCGCCGCCAGCAGGACCTGGGCCGCGTCAGGCGCTGAAGTAGTGACCCTCGTCCAGGTCGGCGATCAGACCCTGATGGGTGGGTGTCCACGCGACCAGGTCGCGGGTGATGGCCGACGAGGCCGGTGAATCCATGCCGAACAGGGCGCCGATCCATCCGAAGTGGCGCTCGGCGTCGTCGGGGGCGATGGACCTGACCGGCAGTCCGAGGCCGCGGCTGATGGCCTCGGCGATCGCCCGCGTGGTCACGCCCTCCTCGCTCACGCCGTGCAGCGCGGATCCGGCTGGGGCCTTCTCCAGTGCGAGTCGGAACAGGTGCGCGGCATCGAGCCGATGCACGGCCGGCCAGCGGTTGGCGCCATCGCCGAGGTAGGCGGAGAATCCCCGGTCTCGAGCGATCTGCACCAGGGTGGACATGAAGCCGTGGTCGCCGTCGCCGTGCACGGTCGGCGAGAGGCGCACGGCCGATGAGCGGACCCCCTGCGACGCCAGCGCCAGTGTCCGCTGCTCCGTGCCCATCCGGGGCGAGCTATTCGGGTCCGGCGAGAAGTCCTCTGTCGCAACGGCTCCCGGCCGCAGCCCGAGAAGTCCTGAGGCGATCACGAGGGGGCGGTCCGAACCTTTGAGCGCCTCGCCCATGGCCTCGATCGCACGCTGGTCGGCGTCGGCCGCGCCCTGGAAGTCGCCGGTGAAGGCGATGTCGTGCTTGAACGCCGTGTGGACCACCCCGTCGGATCCGGCAGCGGCCTGGTGCAGGGCGTCCAGGTCATCGAGGCCGCCACGATGCACCTGTGCGCCCGCGGCGGTGACGGCGGCTGCCGACGTGTCCGACCGTGCCAACCCGACCACGTCGTGACCTGCGGCGAGCAGCTCGGCGACGAGGGCGGAACCGATCCATCCGGATGCACCGGTGACGAATACGCGCATAGGGGAGAACCTCCGGTCGAACCCGCGGCGCACCGCGGAAAGTTGATGTCAGTTGCTGTCATCAACGGTAGCACTGCATGTCAGCAACTGTCATCACCTAGGATCCCGTCATGGGTCGATGGGAGCCGGGGGCGCGCGAGCGGCTCGAACAGGCCGCGATGGAGCTCTTCCTGGAGCGCGGTTTCGAGCAGACGACCGTCGCCGAGATCGCGTCCCGGGCGGGGCTGACCGAGCGCACCTTCTTCCGGTACTTCGCCGACAAGCGGGAGGTGCTCTTCTCCGGAGCGGGTGAGCTGCAGGAGTTGTTCGTCAGCGCGGTGTCGGCCACCCCGGCGGCCACCGCACCGATGGATGCCGTGGCCGCTGCCCTGGCCGTGGTGGCGCCGTTCCTGCAGGAGCGTGGGGCCTTCGCAAGCCGCCGCCAGGACGTCATCACCGCGCACGACGACCTGCGCGAGCGTGAGCTGGTGAAACTGGCCTCGCTCGCGTCGGCCATCGCGGCGACGCTGCGCGAGAGGGGCGTGGCCGAGCCGGCAGCCAGCCTCGCGGCGGAGGCGGGGATCGCGGTCTTCAAGGTCGCCTTCGAACGCTGGCAGGAAGCCCCCACGGACCTGGACTTCGCTCGCGTGATCGAGGAGTGTCTGGGCGAGCTGAAGGTCGTGACCGCAACCTCCTGACGGGGCGGGCGACGCCGTGAGTGAATGAGTGCGTGAGGGGATCCCGTAGCACCGGTGCGAGGGCGAGATCCGTCGTCCTCGGTGCGGCGATGACCGCCGCCGCATTGGCAGCGTGCAGCACGCAGGGTCCGGGTGGTCACGAGACCACCTCGGGAGCGATTGCCCCCACGTCAGCGCCGACGTCGACGTCGACGACCGGCTCGTCGTCCGCTACGAGGAGCAGCACCTGGCTGAGCTACCACGCGAGCGGATCGCGGAAGGCAGCCGTGGCGTACGGCGTGCCGCGCCGATCGCCGCACAAGGCCTGGTCCGCCGACCTCGGCGGCGCCGTACGCGGTCAGGCGCTCGTCTTCGGCGGCCACGTGCTCGCTGCCACCGAGAAGAACATGGTGGTCGCGCTGGATCCGTCGACCGGCCGTGTGGTGTGGTCGCAGACTCTCGGTCGACCGCTCACCGACGTCGCAGGTCGTTCGGGGTGCGGCAACATCGACCCGCTCGGCATCACGAGCACGCCCGTGATCGATGCCGCGACCGGCACGATGTACGTCGTCGCCGAGATCGACGACGGCAACGGTTCGGTGCACCACCAGCTCTTCGGTCTCGACGCTGCGAGCGGCGCGGTGCGGGTCGACGTACCAGCCGATCCTCCAATCACCGGTGGCCAGCAGGCGATCCACCTCCTGCAGCGGGCCGGGCTGGCATTCAGCGGGGGCCGGGTGATCGTGTCCTACGGCGGCAACTCTGGCGACTGCGGGAACTATCACGGGTGGGTCGTGTCGATCGACGCGCAACACCCCGGTGACCTGACGTCGTTCGAGGTGGCTTCCGACGGGGAGGGCGGAGCGATCTGGCAGTCCGGAGGCGCCCCCGCCATCGATGCGGGCGGCAACATCTTCGTCACCTCCGGGAACGCCAATCCCGATCCGCCGCAAGGGGGTCCGGATCCGAAGAAGTACACCGAGAGCGTCATCAAGCTCGACGCCGCGTTGAAGCCCCTCGCGTCGTACAAGGACGTCGTGGCGGGCGGGGACGAGGACCTGTCCACAGCGAACCCGGTGCTGCTCCCGGGTGGCTTGGTGTTCGCGGTCGGCAAGACCGACATCGGCTTCCTGCTGCGCGCGAGTGACCTCACGGTGGTCGCGAAGGTCCCGCATATCTGCGGCAGCGATCCCGACGGTGGACCGGCATACGACGCGCACACTCAGAAGCTCTTCGTGCCCTGTCGGGGTGGCGGCATCCAGGTCGTCGACATCGCGCAGCGGTCCCGGGGCCGGTTGCTCTCCGGCGCGGACAGTTCGCCGGTCGTGTTGGCCGGCACCGTCTGGGCGCTGAACTCCGACGAGGGCAAGGTGGTCGGTTACGACCCGTCCACGGGGGTGAGGGTGGGAACGGCCGACGTCGGCGCCGATCTCCCGGTCTTCGAGTCGCCCAGCGCGCTCCCGGGGATGATGCTCGTGCCGACGGCGACCGGCGTCACGGCGTTCGACTGAGCGCGTCACTCGTGGGGCTGCACCTGGGGTCTCCGCGGCCGCTGGGATCCGAACGCCCCCTGACCCGGGCGTCCGTCCTCGCTCTCAGGTCGAGCCTGGCGCCGACTTCGAGGATCCGACACCCGCGATGAATGCCTCGAGCGCGCTGGCAAGTGCTTCGGGAGCTTCCAGCGCCGGGTGGTGACCGACTGAGTCGAGGTGGACGACGGTGACGTCGGTCGACACGGCTCGCCGCATCGTCTCGGCCGTGGAGGGGTGGCTCATGGCGCCCACTGCCAGCACCGGGACCCGGAGGGAGTTGCTCTCGGCCAGAGCCTTGATGTCATCGCCCTCGGAGAGCGCGGAGGCGTAGAGCCCGTGGATGCCGCGCCAGCCATCGGGCCGCTCGTAGGTGCGGGTGAATTCGTCGAGGTCGGTGTCGGTGACGGCGCCGGGCACGAGCGTGAGGTGCGGATACCAGAGCCGGGCGGCGTACTCACGGAATCGACCGGTGAAGACGAATTCAGCGATGCCGGGGGTGGCCAGCGCGCCGACGTGCCAGGCGCCACCGTGGGCAACGTCGGCGAAGCGTTCCCATCCGAAGCCGCTGAGGCCCGTTTCGATGGCGGTGAGGCTGAGGACGTCGTCGGGGTAGGTGGCCGCGACACGGAAGACGGTGTTACCGGCGATGTCCTGGCCGGTGAGATGAACCGGACCCCAGCCGAGTTGAGCGATCAGCTCGTGCAGCGCCCTGGCGGCGAGCATGCTGCCGAAGTCGGAGTCGTCGGCGGCGGAGTCGCCGACGCCCGGCAGGTCGACAGCTATGACCCGGTGCTCGGTCGCCAGCAGGGGCAGCAGTTTGTGGAACGCCCACCAAGTCTCGGGGAAGCCGTGCACGAGCAGAACCGGCTCGCCGCTCGTGCCGGCCGTGACGTAGTGGATCTCGGTGCCGGCGACGGCAGCCGTGTGGTGCTCGGCCCCGGGCACGGCGGGGGACAGGCTCTGGGTCACGGCGAACCTTTCGTTGTGATGAGTCAGCTCGATGTGCCGCCATTGTCCGTCGGCTCGGGACGACCTCGGCGGTGGAATCTGACCTGGTCCAGGTGGAGGATCTCGTTGGTGGGTCCGGTGTAGCGCGGTGGTGCTGGCCGTACCGGGGGTGGTGCTGGCCGTACCGGGGGTGGTGTTGCGTCGGGTGGGGCGGTGCCGACGGCGGGTTCGATCGGGTGGCCGTGGCGGGTGGCGAATCGGAACCGTCCGGGGCGACCGCCGCTTGGTCGGATGGTGAAGTCGCCTGCGTGGTGGCGGTCGTGGTGGTGGGGGCACAGGCTGATCAGGTTGGCGATGTTGGTGGGTCCGCCGTCGGCCCAGTGGGTGATGTGGTGGCATTCCAGGTGGTGGATGGCTGCGCAGCCGGGGTAGGTGCAGCCGCGGTCGCGGTCTTCGACTAGGCGGCGGGTGCGGCGCGGGACGATGCGGTGGGCGCGTCCGACGTTGACGGGGGTGCCGCCGGTTTCCCAGACGGGTTGGAGCACCCCGTCGCAGGTCCATTTGCGTAGCAGGTGCGGGGGTAGGGCGCCGCGTGTGGTCAGCCAGCCTTGGCCGGTGGTGTCCAGGTGCAGGTAGATCCGGAATTTGTCGGCCCGGCCGGCGACGTCGGTGGTGCCGACGTGCAGGGAGCGGGTCGCCAGGTGGGCCATCGCGTCGGCCATCCGCACCCGCCGGCCCGGTGGGTCCTCGGTGGGTGCCGAGGTGCCCGCAGCCGCTAGGAACAGGGCGTCCTTGGCCTCGATCAGGGCTTGTTGGACCAGGGCGCCGATGTCGGCGGGTGCGGAGTAGGTCAGGTGGAACCGGTCGTGGTCGCACCACATCGACAGTTCCGCCGGTTGCGCCGCGACCGAGAACGGGTCTGGTGGGGCCGGCGGGGTGTCCGCCTCGTCGGTGGGGGTGGCGAAGTCGTACTTGACCAGCGCCCGGCGCAACTGCGGGACGGTGGCGTGCACCGCCAGGTCCACCACGGTTTCGTCGCACCCGACCGGGGTGTGCGCGGCGACCACGGCGGCCTGACCCAACGAGAGCCGCCCGGCGTGCACCTCCCGGGACAGGGCCGGTAGCTCGGCGGACCGGGTCGCGATCCGGACCAGGTCGCGAGCGGTGGCGGGGGAGACCCCGGCGAAGCAGGTCAACCAGTGCTCGGGGGACCGGATCCCACCGATCGCCCACGACTCGTGCTCGATCAGGCCGGCCACCAGGTCGATCAGGTCGGCATGCGCGGCGTTCAACCGCCCACAGATCGCCCCGACCTCATCCAACGGGTCCGTTGCCGAAAGAGCAGCAGGCACAGCACCGCCCGCGCTGTCACTGACAGCTGCGAGACCCTGTGTCGAACTCATGTATGAATTCAATCACCGACCACCGACAGGCCCTCAACACTTCGCGAGAGGACCAGCGGCCGTTGAAATCAGACCCGCGCAGCGGCCTGGCAGGCAGCTGCTCCCTTGCACTTCTCCAGTGCGGCAAGCGCTGTCCGCAGGCTGGCGGGCACCGCCTTCGAGCCCAGGTTGTGCAGCTCGTACGGATCCTTCGCGGTGTCGTAGAACTCCTCCTCGCCGCTCGCGTAGCGCACATAGAGCGCGTCGGGTGTCCGCACCGCCTCGTACGACGGTGGGTCGGCCGCCTTCTTTCCCTGTCGGTCCGGGTCGCCGGGGGTGTTGTCCGGCCCGTGATGCTCGATGAGCACCGCCTGTGGCGCATCGGCCGGGGGCTTGCCGTGCCACGCATCGACCATGCTGACCCCGTCCACCGTGGACGGGACGGTCGCGCCGGCCAACGACTCGAACGTCGGGGCGAGGTCGACATTCGACATCGGCTGGGTGACGGTGCGATCAGCCGGCACCCCGGGACCCGACACGATCATCGGCACGTGGATGTCGGTGTCGAACGCGGTCTGCTTTCCTGCGGTCAGGCGGTATTCGCCCATGTGGTAGCCGTTGTCGGAGCTGAAGACGATGTACGTGTTGTCCGCGATGCCCTTGGCCTGCAGTGTCTTCCGGACGTTGCCGATCAGGTCGTTCACAGCGAGGTCGGCCTCGACGCGTTTGCGGTAGCCGTTGAGGAGCTTCTTCTCCTGCCCCGCCTTGAGGGTCGGCCGGCCCTTGAGCCAGGACGGCGGATTGCTCGGCAGCGCGTCGTACGCCGGGGTCTTCGGGTACGCCAGGCCCTGAGCGGCGGACGCGTACCGCGGTGCTGGGGTGTACGGCGCATGCGGGGCGAAGGTCGCGACCTGGAGCATGAACGGCTTCCCGCTGCTGGCCGAGGCGCTGATGAACGAATCAGCCTTCCCCGACAGCACATCCACCATGTAGTCGTTGGCCGAGTGCCCGTACTTCACCTGCTTGCCGTTCTCGTTGAGCGTGTAGTTGAACTCGGGGTATCCGTTTCCCGCGACGTCCCACTCGTCCCAGCCCGCGGGCTTCGGATCGGTGGGCTGGTAGCCGTTCAGGTACTTGCCCATGAACCCGGTCGTGTACCCCGCTTTCTGCATCGACAACGCGTAGCTCTTCTGCGCGTCGCCGTTCTTGTTGTACGCGTCGTACCCGCCGTCGCTGCCGGAGTTGGTGAACACCCCGTCGTTGTGCGGATATTCGCCGGTGAAGATCGCCGACCGCGAGGGGCAGCACAACGAATCGACCACCCGGTAGTTCGACATCGTCGTGCCGGCCTTCTGCAGAGCCTGCACCTGCGGCATGTGGCTGATCAGGTTCATCGACAGGTCGTCGGTCAGCACGAAGACCACGTTCGGCTTGCCCGAGGTCGAGCCTGAACCCGAGCCCGAGCCCGAGGTCGAGCCGCTGGTCGCCGCCGTCGTCGTCGGTGCGCCGCCGGTGGAGCAGCACGCGAGCACGGTGGCGAATGCCACGGCCACCGCGCATGCCATCACTTGCCGGACCAGTCGTTGCCGCGTCATGTCGTCCTCTTCCCGCTGGAATGTCCGCCTGTCGCGAACGTAGGAAGGCACCCTGGGTGCAGGGAGCGACTTCCTGTGCCGTGCCTGTGCGAGTGCCCGCAATGACGGGTGTGAGAGGAGCTCGACGGCGACGGGTCTTCACAGCCTGCGACGCCATGCGTCCCGGTATGTGGACTCGCTTCCCACCCTGTGGACGCCGTCGCGGAGCGCCGCCTACAGTGTCAGACGTGCGTGCGGCATACGGACTCCTTCTTCGCTGCCGCGGCGGGGCCTGACTTTCGGCCTTCCTCGCCGCGGAGGTCGTGCTGCCCGGGCCGAGCCCAACCGCAACCAAAGGCGAGTCCATGATCCACCCCCAGCAGCCCTCGGGGATGCCGACCGGCAAGTACGCACCCTTCGACCAGCAGATCACCGTCGACCTGCCCGACCGCACCTGGCCGGACAAGACGGTCACCGAGGCCCCGCGCTGGTGCGCGGTCGACCTGCGCGACGGCAACCAGGCACTCATCGACCCGATGAACGCCGAGCGCAAGATGCGCATGTTCAAGCTCCTGGTGCGGATGGGGTACAAGGAGATCGAGGTCGGCTTCCCCAGCGCGAGCCAGACGGATTTCGACTTCGTCCGCGAGCTGATCGACGGCGGCCACATCCCGGACGACGTGACCATCCAGGTGCTGACGCAGTGCCGGGACGCGTTGGTGGAGCGCACCTTCGACGCCATCCGCGGGTCGAAGACGGCGATCGTGCATTTCTACAACTCCACGTCCGTGCTGCAGCGGCGCGTCGTCTTCGGGATGGACCAGGACGGCATCGTCGACATCGCGCTGCAGGGCGCGCGGCTGTGCCGCAAGCTGGAGGAGACGGTCGCCGACACCGACGTCTACTACGAGTACTCGCCGGAGTCCTACACGGGCACCGAGCTGGAGTTCGCACTGCGGATCTGCAACGAGGTCATCGACGTCATCGACCCGACGCCGGACCACAAGATGATCATCAACCTGCCCGCGACCGTGGAGATGGCGACGCCGAACGTCTACGCCGACTCGATCGAGTGGATGTCGCGGCGCATCAACCGTCGCGAGAGCGTGATGCTGTCGCTGCACCCGCACAACGACCGCGGTGAGGGCGTCGCGGCCGCCGAGCTGGGCTACCTCGCCGGCGCGGATCGCATCGAAGGCTGCCTCTTCGGCAACGGCGAGCGCACCGGCAACGTGTGCCTGGTGACACTGGGCATGAATCTGTTCAGTCAGGGCGTCGACCCGCAGATCGACTTCTCCGATATGGACGACATCCGCCGCACCGTGGAGCACTGCAATCAGCTGGACGTCGACGAGCGTCACCCCTGGGGCGGCGACCTGGTCTACACCGCCTTCTCCGGATCGCACCAGGACGCCATCAAGAAGGGCTTCGAGGCCATGGAGCGGGACGCCGCGGCGGCAGGCAAGAGCGTCGACGACATCTTCTGGGGTGTGCCCTACCTGCCCATCGACCCGCACGACATCGGCCGCACGTACGAGGCCGTCGTACGCGTGAACTCGCAGTCGGGCAAGGGCGGTTCGGCGTACATCCTCAAGGCCGAGCACGGTCTGGACCTGCCGAAGCGCCTGCAGATCGAGTTCAGCGGGGTGGTGCAGCGACGCACCGACACCGAGGGTGGCGAGGTCAGCTCCGCCCAGCTGTGGCAGCTCTTCAGCGACGAGTACCTGCCCGGCACCGGCGAGGGCGAGAGCGCATGGGGTCGCTTCGCGCCGATCGGTTACCAGGTCGACAGCGTCGGAGGCCAGGACCACGTCGTGGTGCAGCTGACCGACCGCTCCGAGCCCGTCACGGTCGAGGGCTGGGGCAACGGGCCGATCGCGGCGTTCGTCGACGCTCTCGCGAAGGTGGGATCCGACGTCCGGGTCCTGGACTACGCCGAGCACGCGATGACCGCCGGTGGCGATGCGCGGGCCGCGGCGTACCTGGAGTGCGCCATCGGCGACCGGGTGATCTGGGGCGTCGGGGTGCACAGCTCGATCGTGCGCGCCTCGATGACCGCGATCCTGTCGGCGGTCAACCGCGCCGAGCGGGAGTCCGCCCTGGTCTGAACACCCTCGCGGCCGCACCCGGTGGTCCCGATACGGTCTCACCGGGTGCGGACACGCCGCGCCGGGAGTTGTAGGGAGGCGTCGATGGGCGCGTTGTGGCATCCGTTCAGCGATATGGGCGCGGTCGAGCGCGACGGCGAGTTCGTCATCACCCGCGGTGAGGGCGCCTACGTCTTCGACGACTACGGCCAGCGCTACCTCGACGCCACGGCGGGCCTGTGGTTCGCGAACGTCGGGCACGGGCGCAGTGAACTCGCCGACGCCGCGGCCGAGCAGATGCGCACCATCGCGGCGTACTCCACCTTCGGTGACTTCACCACGGACGTCACCGTGCAGCTGGCCGAGCGTCTGGCCGGGATCGCCCCGGTGCCCGGCTCGAAGGTCTTCTTCACCTCGGGCGGGTCCGACTCGATCGAGACCGCCGCCAAGATCGCCCGCCGCTACTGGGTCGAGCGCGGCGAACCGACCCGCCGCATCCTCGTCGGGCGTGACAAGGCCTACCACGGCATGCACTACGCCGGTACGTCGCTCGCCGGCATCCCGGGCAACCACGACGGGTACGGCGAGCTGGTCGCCGACCAGGCGCATGTCGCCTGGGACGACCCGGAGGACCTGCGCGCCACCATCGAGCGGCTCGGGCCGCAGAACGTCGCGGCGTTCTTCTGCGAGCCGGTGATGGGCGCGGGCGGGGTCTACCCGCCGCCGGAGGACTACCTGCTCGCGGTCCGCAAGATCTGTGGTGAGTACGAGGTGCTCTTCGTCGCCGACGAGGTGGTCACCGGCTTCGGTCGGATCGGCGGATCCTGGTTCGCCTCATCGCGCTTCGGCCTCGAGCCGGACTTCGTGACGACCGCCAAGGGCCTCACCTCGGGGTACGTGCCGATGGGCGCGGTCTTCGTGGCGCCCAAGGTGGCGGCGCCGTTCTTCGAGACCGACGCAGGGCGTTGGCTGCGGCACGGTTACACCTACTCGGGCCACGCCGTCGCGGCGGCCGTCGCTCTGGCCAACCTCGACATCATCGAGCAGGAGGGGCTGCTCGACGAGGCACTGCGGCTGCAGGAGACGCTCACCGAGCAGCTGAGCCCGCTGGCGCACCACGCTGCGGTGACCGAAGTGCGTTGCGGGACAGGTGCACTCGCCGCGGTTCAGCTCGCGGATGCCCCCAGCGCGATGGCCTTGGCGAAGGCGCTGCGGCTGCGCGGTGTGTCGACCCGGCCGGTCGGTGCCGGTGGCATCCAGATCTCGCCCGCGTTGATCATGACCGATGACCAGGTGACGGAGATGGCCGAGGCCATCGGGGCCGCGCTCGACGACTGAGCGGGCGCGGGCAGGTCGCACGACGAGGCAGAGTGGTGGTCATGGCCGACGCGACGCAGCTGAAGCAGACCGTGAGGTTCGCGACGAGCCTCTACGCGGACAAGGGAGCCCGCGCCTACCACGCCTTCGTCCGGCGCGAACCCCTGTCGCAGCTCGCCTACGGTCACCGTCTGCGCGACCCCTACCCCAACTACGAGGTGGTACGTGCGCGAGGGCCGTTCGTACGCAACAGGTTCGGACACCCCACCTCGGTCGATCACGCGATATGCAACGAGATCCTGCGTAGTCGCCGCTTCGGCCCCCGGGCCGAGCACGAAGCGTCCGGGCCCGGCGGCGAGGAGGGGGACCTGTCCTTCCTCACCTACAACCCACCCGACCACACCCGGTTGCGGCGGCTGGTCGCTCCCGCGTTCGGTCCGCGCCAGATGCGGGGCTACCGCGGCCTGATCGAGCAGACGGTCGACGACCTGCTGGACGACGTCGAAGAGCGGGGGAGTTTCGACCTCGTGTCGGGCTTCGCCTCACCGCTGCCCATCGCGGTGATCAGCCGGATGATGGGCATCCCCGACTCCGAGACCGAGGGATTCGCGACGTACGGCGCCGCCATCGGCACGGCACTGTCCGGGGTGACTTCCCTGCGCCATGCCGCCCGACTGATGCAGGCGAGCCGCGCGCTGACAGACGTCTTCACGCGGCTGTTCGAGCTGCGTCGTCGTGAACCGCACGACGACGTGATCTCGCATCTGGTGGCGGCGCAGGGCGAGTCCATCACCCCTGAGGAGATGGTGCCGCTGTGCACGCTGCTGCTCCTGGCGGGTTTCGAGACCACCGTCAACGCGATCGGCAACGGCGTGCTGGCCCTCATGGAGCACCGGGACCAGTGGGAGCGACTGGTCGCCGACCCGGGCCTCGCGGGCGGCGCGGTCGAGGAGGTGCTGCGCTTCGACGCGCCGGTGCAGGGCACGTCGCGGGTCTCCTTCGACGACACCGTCATCCGTGGCACGCCGATCGGACGGGATGAGTTGGTGCAGCTGCGGATCGGCGGAGCGAACCGCGATCCGACGGTGTTCGATCAGCCGGACCGGTTCGACATCACCCGGCCGAACGCCGCCGAGCATCTGGCCTTCTCCGGCGGCATCCACTACTGCCTGGGCGCACCGCTGGCCCGCCTCGAGCTGGCGGTCGTCTTCGGCGCCCTCGCCCGGCGTCTGCCGCAACTACGCCGCGCAGACAGGCCCGTGCGGTATCGCCGTTCGCTGGTCATCCACGGACCGGCCGCGCTGCCGATGCGCGTGCGCTGACCCCGTGACCTCAGCGGATGTCGTGCGGGCGGAACTGGATGCTGATGCGCGGTCCGACCGGTGTGCTCGTCTTGGGCACGGCATGCTCCCAGGTGCGCTGGCACGAGCCGCCCATCACCAGCAGGTCGCCGTGGCCGAGCACGTGCCGCACGGTCCGCCCGGCCCCGCCTCCCACCGGGCGCAGCACCAGTGCCCGCGGCGCGCCGATCGAGACGATCGCGACCATGGTGTCCTGCCGGGAGGCGCGCCCCTCCCGGTCGCCGTGCCACGTGACCGAGTCGCGCCCGTCGCGGTAGAGGCACATGCCGACCGTGGTGAACGGTTCGCCCAGCTCCTCGCGGTAGTGCGCCGACAACATCGAACGCGCTTGCGCCAGCACCGGATCGGGCCACGGTTCGCTTTCGCCGTAGAACCGCAGCAGCCGGGGAGTGGCGACCTCCTTGTCCCACATCACCCGCCGCTCGCTGCGCCAGTCGACTCCCGCCGCGCCGCCCAGCGTGAGGCGGGTGAACAGCTCGTCGGCGCCCGTCAGCCATCCTGGCCGCACGTCGATCCATGCGCCGTGGGAGAGCGGCGTACGACGGACACCGGTGTCGAGGGTGCGCAGCCCGACGTCCTCGACCTGATCGAGCAGCGATCCTTGGAGCACGAAGGTCATGATCACGACGATAGACGTATGTTCGAATCGATGCCAGGGGTGTGCAGAATCACGCTTCAAGCGTCGCGTCCGCAACAAGAGCATAGGTAGGCTATAGAGATGTCCGAATCTGTTGAATCCACCAGCCCGAAGACTCCGACCGACGCCCATCCCGGGCCACTCGCCGGCGTGCGTGTGATCGATCTGGCCACCGTCGTGATGGGCCCCTACGCCTGTCAGATCCTCGGCGACCTCGGGGCCGACGTGATCAAAGTGGAGTCACCGCACGGCGACCTGGCCCGCATCTCGGTGCCGAGTCGGCACCCCCAGATGGGGGCGCTGGCACTCAACGTGAACCGCAACAAGCGCAGCGTGGTGCTCGACCTCAAGACCGACGAAGGCAAGGCCGACCTGCACGGGCTGCTGGAGGACACGGACGTCCTCGTCACCAACATGCGCCCCGGCGCGCTGACCCGCCTGGGCTTCGACTACGCCTCGCTCGACGAGCGCTATCCCGCGCTCATCTACTGCAGCGCCCAGGGTTTCCGCTCGGACTCCCCGCTGGCCGACCGTGCGGCGTACGACGAGATCGTCCAGGCCGCGAGCGGTCTCACCGACCTGATGCTGCGCGCGACCGGCACCGCCAACTACGTGCCGACGATCCTGGCCGACAAGGTGTGCGCGCTCACCATCGTCTACTCGGTGCTGGCCGCGGTCATCAGTCAGCGCGCGACCGGCCTCGGACAGCACGTCGAGATCCCGATGACGGACACGATGCTCGCGTTCAACCTTGTCGAGCACCTGGGCGGGCACACCTTCGAGCCGCCGGTCGGGCCGACCGGTTTCTACCGCTCGCTCGGCACCGGCCACGCGGCCGTCGAGACCAAGGACGGCTGGGCGTGCATCCTGCCCTACAGCGAGAAGAACGTCCGTGACTTCTTCGTCGCGTCGGGGCACGGTGACCTCAACGAGGACCCGCGCTTCGTCTCGTGGGCGAAGGTGCGCGAGGACATGTCCGTCCTCTACACCGAGCTGGAGCGCATCGCCCGCGAACGCACGACCGCCGAGTGGGAGACCCTGTGCGCCGAGCACAGCATCCCGATGGCGCCGGTCCTGCAGATCGAGGACGCCACGGAGTCGGATTACGTACGCGACGGTCACCTGCTCGACGTCGCCGAGCACCCCACGGAGGGCGGCTACCGCTCCATCGGCATCCCGATCCGCTTCAGCCGCACCCCGGCTGCCGTGACCCGACCGACGCCCACCCTCGGGCAGCACAACGAGGAGATCCTCGGTGACCGGGCACGACGCACCCAGGAAGACGACGCATGAGCGACCACGAGCACCAGCCCGTCGCGCCGCTGCGCGAGGACTTCCTGGCAGCCGATCTGTACGGGTATCAGGAGCTCCTGACCGACCGCGAGAACGACGTCGTACGCCGGGTGCGTGCGTTCCTGGAGGCCGAGGTGCGCCCGCGCGCCAACGAGTTCTGGGAGGCCGCGGAATCGCCGCGGCACCTGCTGCCCCGACTCGCCGAGCTCGACGTCGTAGGCCTCGGCTACGACTTCGAGGACCGCCCCGCGATGAGCAAGGTGCTCACCGGCTGGCTCGGGATGGAGTTCGCGCGCGTCGACCCGTCCACCGGGACGATGTTCGGCGTGCACAGCGGGCTGGCGATGGGCAGCATCTCGATCCTGGGGTCGCAGGAGCAGAAGGCGCGCTGGCTGCCGGCGATGCGGCGGATGGAGAAGGTCGGCGCGTTCGCGCTGTCCGAGCCGCACGGCGGATCCGACGTGTCCGGCGGTCTGGAGACGACCGCGCGCCGGGACGGCGACGACTGGATCATCAACGGCGGCAAGCGCTGGATCGGCAACGGCACCTTCGCCGACGTGATCGTCGTCTACGCGAAGGACGAGGCCGACGATCAGGTGAAGGGCTTCTTGGTCGAGAAGGAGTTCGAGGGGTTCTCAGCCAGCAAGATCGAGGGCAAGTACGCCCTGCGTGCCGTGCAGAACGCCGACCTGACCTTCGAGAACTGCAGAGTGCCGGCGGCCAACAAGCTGGAGCACGCCAACTCCTTCGCCGACACGGCCAAGGTGCTGCGCCTCACGCGCGGCGGTGTCGCGTGGAGCGCGGTCGGGCTGATGCTCGGCGCGTTCGAGCGGGCCGTGGCCTACTCGCAGGAACGGGTGCAGTTCGGCAAGCCGATCGGCTCCTTCCAGCTCATCTCCGACCTGATCGCCCGGTCGGCGGCCGACATCACCGCCAGTCTGGGGATGGCCGTGCGGGTCGCGCAGCTGCAGGACGCGGGCGTCTTCCACGACGAGCAGGCCGCGATGTGCAAGTCGTTCACCACCACCCGCGCTCGCGAGGTCGTGGCCCGGTCGCGCGAGATCCTCGGCGGCAACGGGATCCTGCTGGAGAACGACGCCGTGCGCTACTTCGCCGACGCCGAGGCGCTCTACTCCTACGAGGGCACCAGTCAGATGAACAACCTGATCGTCGGTCGCGCCTGCACCGGTCTGTCGGCGTTCGTCTAGGTCACCCGGCGTGGCCGGACCGGGCCTCCAGCACCGCACGTGCCGCGTGGTATCCGCCGAGCCCGCTGACCCCGCCACCGCGGCGCGATCCGGCACCGGCGAGCAGCACTCCGTCGTACGCCGACCGCACGCCCCACCGTGCAGACGCGTCGTCGAGCGCCTCGTCGTCCTCGGCGAACGGCCAGGACAGCGGCCCGTGGAAGATGTTGCCGCCGGGCATCGTCAGGGCGTCCTGCAGGTCTCGGGTCGTCTTCGTCTCGATGCAGGGCCGCCCGTCGGGCGTCCTGAGGACGACGTCCTCGATCGGTTCGGCGAGCACGCTGGACAGCGAATCGAGCACCGACCGCTCGTACGTCGTGCGTGCGGCGTCGAGGTCGGCCCCGTCGAGCAACCGGTCGGGCGTCTGCAGAGCGAAGACGGTCAGGGTGTGTGCTCCCGACTGCTGCAGACCGGGCGACAGGATGCTCGGGTCGGTGATCGAGTGGCAGTAGATCTCGGCGGGCACCGGTTGCGGCAGGGCGCCCGAAAGCGCTGTGCGGTAGGCGGATTCGAGCTGCGTGTAGGTCTCGTTGATGTGGAATGTGCCGCCGAACGCGGCGGCGGACGGCACCGCGGCGTCGCGTAACCGCGGCAGCCGCGAGAGCAGCAGGTTGACCTTCACCTGAGCACCCTCGGCCCGCTCGGCCGGCTCGGCGCCCATCAGCTGGTCCAGCACGGCCGGAGCGGCCGCCCACAGCACGTGGCGGGCCACGACCCTCGACTCGTCCCCGGCGGCGCTGCGCCAGGCGACGGTGCCGTCGCCCACCGACAGCACCTCGGCATCGGTGCGCAGCTCCGCGCCACCACGCCGCGCGGCCCCCTCGAGCGCCCCGCTCACCGCGCCCATGCCACCGACGGGCACGTCCCAGTCGCCGGTGCCCCCGCCGATCACGTGGTAGAGGAAGCAGATGTTCTGCTGCAGGTCCTCGTCGTGGGCCGACGCGTAGGTCGAGATGAGCCCGTCGGTGAGCACCACCCCACGGACCAGGTCGTCGGTCACCGACGACTCGATGACCTCACCGAGCGGTCGCTCCAGGAAGTCCCGCGTGATCGAGGGATCGCCGACCAGCGCGGCCACGTCGCTGCGAAGGGGGAGCGGCCCGGTGACCGTGGGCCAGAGGGCCTGCGCCAGGTGTGAGGTACGCGCGTACAAGCGGTCCCAGCCCTCGACATCGTCGCCGGCTCCGAGCGCCTCGAACGACGCCCGCGTCGCCAGGGGGTCGCCATGGTCGATCAGCAGGCCTCGGTCGGTGCCCGGCTGTGGTGTGTAGGAGGAGTAACGGCGTCGGAGCAGGGTGATCCGCAGGTCGAGGTCGTCGATGATCTGCCGAGGAAGCAGGCTGACGAGGTAGGAGTAGCGGCTGAGCCGGGCGCCCATGCCCGGGAACGCCTCTGCCGACACCGAGGCCCCGCCCAGATGGTCAGATCGTTCGAGCAGCAGCACCGACAGGCCCGCCCGGGAGAGGTAGGCGGCGGCGGTGAGGCCGTTGTGGCCCCCACCGACGATCACGACGTCGTAGGTCTGCTGCGGCATCCGCTCAGAGTAGGCGCGTGTCCACCGTGGCTCCGCGCGGTCATCAGCGACAATGGAGTCACCATGCCCACCTACAAGGACGTCGCGATCGTCGTGCGCACCCACAAGTTGGGTGAGACGGACCGGATCGTGACGATGCTGACCCGCGGACGGGGCAAGGTGCGCGCGGTGGCCAAGGGGGTGCGGCGTACCAAGTCCCGTTTCGGCGCGCGCCTCGAGCCGGGCATGGTCGTGGAGTTGCAGTGCTACGAGGGGCGTTCGCTCGACACGGTCACCCAGGCCGAGATGATCGCGTCGTACGGCGACCACATCTCGCGTGACTACCCGGCCTTCACCGCTGCCACGGCGATGCTGGAGACCGCCGACCGGTTGAGCGAGGAGCACGAGCCGGTGGTCCAGCAGTTCAACCTGCTCGCCGGCGGGCTGGCGGCGCTCGCCGGCCGGACCCATCCGACCGACCTGGTCCTGGACTCCTACCTGCTGCGTGCGGTCTCGATCGCCGGCTGGGCGCCCACCTTCGTCAACTGCGCGGGCTGCGGCGCGATCGGACCGCACCGGGCGTTCAACCTGGCCGCCGGTGGGGCCGTGTGTCATTCGTGCCGTACGCCGGGATCGTCGGCCCCCGATCCACGCACCTTCGAGCTGCTCGCCGCCCTGTTGTCGGGCGACTGGGAACAGGCCGAACGCTCCGACGAGCGCGCCCGGCGCGAGGCCGACGGGCTGGTCGCGGCCTACCTGCAGTGGCACCTGGAGCGCGGGGTGCGCTCCCTGCGACTGGTCGACCACCCCGTCTACGTCGAGCCGTTGCCGCCCGCCGTGGGGGTCGCGCTGTCGTGACGCCACCAATTTCGCCGCCCGCGCACGCGACCGGCGCACGACCGCCTGCGATCCCCAAGGGGCTTGTCCCGCAACACATCGCGATGGTGATGGACGGCAACGGCCGGTGGGCCAACGCACGCGGACTGCCTCGCACGAAGGGGCACGAGGCAGGCGAGGCGCAACTCATCGACGTCATCGCCGGCGCCATCGAGGCGGGCGTGCCCAACCTGTCGGCGTACATGTTCAGCACCGAGAACTGGCGCCGATCGCCGGACGAGGTGCGCTTCCTGATGGGCTTCAACCGCGACGTGATCCGCCGCCGGGTCGACCTGCTGCACTCCTGGGGGGTGCGCTGCCGGTGGTCCGGACAGCGGCCGAGGCTGTGGCGCTCGGTCATCAAGGAGTTGCAGCGCGCCGAGGAGATGACCGCCGGCAACACCGTGATGACACTGCAGATGTGCGTCAACTACGGCGGCCGCGCCGAGATCGCCGCAGCCACCCGCCGGATCGCCGAACAGGTGCAGGCGGGGAGATTGAAGCCGTCGAGCATCGACGAGCGCACCATCGCGCGCAATCTGGACTGGCCCGACATGCCGGACGTCGACCTCTTCGTGCGCTCCTCGGGCGAGCAGCGCACGAGCAACTTCCTGCTCTGGCAGTCCGCGTACGCCGAGCTGGTCTTCCTCGACACGCTCTGGCCGGACTTCGACCGGCTCGACCTGTGGCGCGCGATCCAGATCTTCGTGGACCGCGACCGTCGTTTCGGCGGCGCGGTCGACGCCGCACGGTGACCCGCCGGTGCCGCCCGGAGTGACGATACGTCCGGAGCGGCCCGCCGACTTCGACGCGATCCACGACGTGGTGCGAGCCGCTTTCGAGTCCGACCTGCAGCCCGATCTGGTGCGCGCGATCAGGAACGACGCCTGCTACCGGCCCCCGATGTCGTTCGTGGCGATCGACGGATCGCAGGTGGTCGGGCACGTCATGCTCGACGGCTGCTGGGTGCGCAGCACCACGGGACTGCGGCCCATCGTGATGCTCTCCCCGCTCGCGGTCGCTCCCGACCACCAGGGCCACGGCATCGGCACGGCGCTCATCGACACGGCCGTCGCTGCCGCGGAGGCGGCACACGAGCCCCTCATCGTCCTCGAGGGCAGCCCGGCGTACTACGGGTCACGAGGTTTCGGCTTCGCGGGCGACCACGGGCTCACGCTCCCGCTCCCGGATTGGGCTCCGGCGCGGGCCGCCCAGGTGCGGCTGCTCACGACGTACGAGGCGCGCGATCAGACCCTGCGCGGCGCCGTCGTCTACCCGGAGCCGTTCTCCGCGCTGGAATGAGGCCCGAGGCGATTCCGGTCAGGCGGGGCAGTCGGCGCAGACGCCGACGATCTCCACCGTGTGCTCGATCTCGCGGAATCCGTTGTCAGCGCTGACCTTCGCGGCCCATCGCTCGACAGCGGGCCCCTCGACCTCGACGGTACGTCCGCACTCCCGGCACACGAGGTGGTGGTGATGTCCCGTGGAGCAGCGGCGGTAGACCGCCTCGCCGTCCTTGGTGCGCAGGACGTCGACCTCGGCGTCCGCGGTCATGGCCTGCAGGGTGCGGTAGACGGTGGCGAGCCCGATGCCGGCACCTGAATCACGCAACCGCGCGTGCAGGTCCTGTGCGGAGACGAAGTCGTCGAGCCGGTCGAGGGCTCCCTCGACGGCGGCACGCTGGGGGGTGACGCGGCGACCGGAGTTGGTGGTCGTCATACCCGGGCCTCCTGCAGGAGTCGATGAGGATCGTTCTCAGGTAGCCATCGTACGGCGACGCTCAACGGAAGGCGGAGATGAGGCACACCACGGCGAGCGCGACCGCGAGCAGCAGTACAGCCAAGCGCATCTGACGCTCCAGTCCCGTCAGTCGCGGCCAGGCCAGGTAGATGCCCCAGCCGTGGGCCACGGCGACGACGCCGATGAGGACCGCGCCGACCCACCCGCGCACGACCAGGCCGGCGACCAGCAGGACCAGCAGCACGATGACGACCGTGTTGGACGGTAGACGTGAGAGGCGTTGCAGCACAGGGTCGCTGGCGTGCTCGATGCGGACGCGGAGGGCTGAGCTGTGGACACTGGGGCGCGGGTCGGCGGAGGTGGGTGACACGGACCCGAAGAATACGTGGCCGCCGCGTGACAGTTGTCATGGCGCTCTCGTGACGGCGCCCCCATGGCCGCCGGCGTCGTGGCCGACAGTCTGAACGCATGATGACGAGAACTCATACGAAGACCGACGGGACGCGGCTCGCAGGGGGAGCCGCGATCCAGTTGGACGGGGTGCACAAGTCCTTCGGGGACCTGCACGCCGTCCGCGGCATCGACCTGCAGATCGAGCAGGGCGAGATCGTGGCCTTCCTCGGCCCGAACGGCGCTGGGAAGACCACCACCATCGACATGATCCTGGGGCTGAGCCGGCCGGACGAGGGCGCCGTGCACACGCTCGGGATGTCGCCGCGGGACGCTGTCTCGCGCGGTCTGGTCGCGGCGGTCATGCAGACCGGGGGTCTGCTGCGCGACGTGAGCGTCGAGGAGACGGTGCACCTGACCGCGAGCCTGTTCGTGCAGACCCGCGACGTGCAGGAGTGTTTGGAGCGGGCGGGCATCTGGGGCATCCGCGATCAGCGTGTGGGCAAGTGCTCGGGCGGCGAGCAGCAGCGGCTGCGGTTCGCGATGGCCCTGGTGAGCGACCCGGCGCTCCTCGTGCTCGACGAGCCCACCACGGGGATGGACGTCACGGGCCGGCGCGACTTCTGGTCGGCGATCCGCAGCGACGCCGGCCGGGGCCGCACGGTGCTCTTCGCCACGCACTACCTCGAAGAGGCCGACCAGTACGCCGACCGGATCGTCTTGGTGCGGCACGGAGAGGTCGTCGCCGACGGCACCGGCGCGCAGATCAAGGCGCGCACGAGCGGGCGCACGATCCGGGCGACGCTGGATCGTCCGGACCGCGCCGCGTTGCTGGCGATCGACGGCGTCGAGGCGTTGGACATCCGGGGCGAGTCCGTCACCATCGGCGCGCGCGACAGCGACGCAGTGGCCCGCGTGCTGCTCACGTCGATGGGAGCGCGCGATCTCGAGATCACCGCACAGGGGCTGGAGGAGGCGTTCATGACGCTGACCTCCGACGACAACGAAGGAGAACGAGCATGAGTACGACCACCCAGGGACCGGTCGGCGGGAACATCTCCCTCGACCGCACCGCACCGGCGTACGGCGGGTTCAACCGCACGCTGTTGCGGATCGAGTTGATGCGCATCCTGCGCAACAAACGCACGATGTTCTTCACCGTGGTGCTGCCGGTCATCTTCTTCTTCGTCTTCCGCGCGAACAGCTTCAACGCGGGTGCCGGCAACGCGTCCGCGTGGTTGATGATCTCGCTCGCTCTCTACGGCGCCTTCGTCGCGAACGCGTCGACGTCGGCCGGTGTCGCCGTGGAGCGCGCGCAGGGCTGGTCGCGGCAGCTGCGGCTCACCCCGTTGCGCGGCTCGGCGTACATCATCACCAAGGTGCTGGTCTCCTCGGCCGTGTCCGTGATCCCGCTGGTGGTGGTCTACGGACTGGGTCTGGCGTTCGGGGCCCACGCGCCGGTCGGCGATCTGGTGCTCGCGTTCGTGGTCAGTTGGATCGGCTCGATGCTGATGGCCGCCTTCGGCCTCGCGGTCGGTTTCCTGCTGCCATCGGAGAACGCCATGCAGGTACTGGGCATGGCGATGACGGTGCTGGCGTTCGGAGGCGGGGTCTTCATCCCGCAGCCGGTCTTCGGGCACTCCTTCGACCTGTTCGCCCGATGGACCCCGATGTACGGCGTGACGTCGATGGCGCACGCAGGCCTGGCCGGGTGGTCGGGGTCGTGGATGTGGGTGCTCAACATCGTCGGGTGGGCGGTCGTTCTCGGTGGCGCGGCGGTCTGGTTGTTCCGCCGCGACACCGGTCGGGTCTGAGAAACTGGCTCCGTGGACCGTCGTGAGCAACTGACCGCCACCCTGCGGCGACGCGCCTGGGGCAGCGATGAGGAGGGCGATGCCCCCCTCATCGGGCTGTTCTGGGCCGGGATCTGGCTGTTCTGGCTGATCAGCCCGCTCTGGGACGCCCTCCGGAACCTCGACCGACCCGGAGGGTGGGTCGGCGTAGTGGCGGTACTCGCCTTCGCCGCGGTCTACCTGCGGCACTGGATGATGCGCTGGCAGCTCTTCGGCAGCTCCACGGTCCGGGAGCTGCCGACGCGCGACCCCCGGTCGCTGGCACGCTACGGCGTCCTGGCCGCGCTATCGCTGATCGCGATGGTGGCCGTCGGTCAGAGCGCCGCGGCGACGCTGGTCTTCGTGGGCGTCTCGGCGATGTGGACGTTCTCCATCCGGGCAGCCGTCGTCACCTCGATCGCGATCGGGGTGGGCTACGCCTGGGCGTCGGTGCAGATACCCGGGTGGAAGTTCGACTCCGGATCCCTGATCGGGCTCACCTTCGCCACGGTCGCCTGTTTCGCCGGGCGGATCGCCGGCGGTCGGGCCAACCAGCTCGAAGCGAGCCGGCGGGAGAACTCTCGGCTGGCCGTGGACGAGGAGCGCAACCGGATGGCGCGCGACCTGCACGACATCCTCGGCCACTCCCTCACGGTGATCACGGTCAAGGCCGAGTTGGCCGGCAAGCTCATCGACGTCGATCCGGAGCGGGCCCGCGCCGAGGTCGCCGACCTGGAGCGCCTGTCGCGGGACGCGCTCGCCGACGTACGCCGCACCGTCACCGGATTCCGCGAGGTCACCCTGTCGGGGGAGCTGGCCCGCGCTCGGGAAGCGTTGCGAGCAGCCGGTATCCGCGCCGATCTGCCGACGGCGACCGACGGCGTGCCGTCCGATCTACGCGAGGTCTTCGCGTGGACGGTGCGCGAGGGCGTCACCAACGTCATTCGGCACAGCGGCGCGCGGTCGTGCACCATCGAGGTCGGCGACCGCGCCGTCACGGTCCGCGACGACGGAGTCGGCACTGCCGCGGCCGGCTGCTCCGGTCACGGGATCATCGGGCTGCGGGAGCGCGCGCTGGCCGCCGGCACCCGCCTGGTCACCGAGAGCGTCCAGCCGCACGGGTTCGCCCTCACGATGGCCGCGCCGGACGATGCCGCATCCGACCGACTGCCCGAGAAGGCCTCCACCGCATGACGATCCGCGTGATGCTCGCCGACGACCAGGCTCTGGTGCGTGGCGCACTAGCGGCCCTGTTGGAGCTGGAGTCCGACCTCACGGTGGTCGCGCAGGTGGGCTCCGGTGACGTGGTCGCCGCCGCTGCGCGCGAGCACCGTCCCGACGTCATCCTGATGGACGTCGAGATGCCCGGGATGGACGGCATCGCCGCCACGACCGCGGCGCGCGAGGCCCTGCCCGGGGTGCGGGTGCTGATCGTGACGACCTTCGGCCGGCCGGGGTTCCTGCGGCGCGGGTTGCGAGCCGGCGCGTCCGGTTTCGTGGTGAAGGACACGCCCGCGACCGAGCTCGCCGACGCCGTACGCCGGGTGCATCAGGGCCTGCGGGTGGTCGACCCCCAGCTCGCCACCGACAGCCTCGTCGCCGGCGAGTCGCCTCTCACCCGGCGCGAGTCGGAGGTGCTGCTCGCCGCGCGCGAGGGCGGCACCGTCGCCGATGTCGCCAAACGCGTCTTCCTGTCCGAAGGCACCGTGCGCAACCATCTGTCGGCCGCGATCGGGAAGACCGGCGCCCGCAACCGCGCCGAAGCGGTCCAGATCGCCGACGGCAACGGCTGGCTGTAAGTCACCCCACGAAGTTCTCCGCTGCGCTCCGATACTTCGCGGGGACCCCGACGCGTCGCCCCACGAAGTTCTCCGCTGCGCATTCGCGCGGTTGTCAGCGTTTTCGTGGTGCCGACGTCACGGATCCGCTGACAACCAACAGGTGGTTCTCCTCGAAGCCGGGAATGGTTCGCGATGCGCTACGGTTGAGGTAGTTGACACGTCACCAACACTGCACTCGACCAGGAGTCTTCATGGAGTTCGGAATCTTCACCGTCGGCGACGTCACGCCCGATCCGACCACAGGTCGCACCCCGACGGAGGCCGAGCGCATCCAGGCGATGGTGACCATCGCCAAGAAGGCGGAAGAGGTCGGACTGGACGTCTTCGCGACCGGGGAGCACCACAACCCGCCGTTCGTGCCGTCCTCGCCGACCACGATGCTCGGCTTCCTGGCCGCGCAGACGAGCACGCTCAAGCTGTCGACGTCCACCACGCTGATCACCACCAACGACCCGGTGAAGATCGCGGAGGACTTCGCGATGCTGCAGCACCTCGCCGGCGGCCGCGTCGACCTGATGATGGGTCGCGGCAACACCGGTCCGGTCTACCCGTGGTTCGGTCAGGACATCCGCGAGGGCGTCAACCTGGCGGTCGAGAACTACCACCTGCTGCGTCGCCTCTGGCGCGAGGACGTCGTGGACTGGTCGGGCAGGTTCCGTACGCCGCTGCAGGGCTTCACCTCGACGCCCCGCCCGCTGGACGGCGTACCGCCGTTCGTCTGGCACGGCTCGATCCGCAGCACCGAGATCGCCGAGCAGGCCGCGTTCTACGGCGACGGCTTCTTCCACAACAACATCTTCTGGCCGCTGCGTCACACGCGTCAGATGGTGCAGCTCTACCGCGAGCGCTACGAGCACCACGGCCACGGTCGCGCCGACCAGGCCATCGTCGGCCTCGGCGGTCAGGTCTTCATGCGCGAGAACAGCCAGGACGCGGTGCGCGAGTTCCGTCCGTACTTCGACGAGGCGCCGGTCTACGGCCACGGGCCGAGCATGGAGGACTTCACGGCACAGACGCCGCTCACCGTCGGATCTCCGCAGCAGGTCATCGAGCGCTACCTGACGATGCGCGAAGCGGTCGGCGACTACCAGCGGCAGCTCTTCCTGATGGACCACGCGGGACTTCCGCTGAAGACGGTCCTGGAGCAGCTGGACATGCTCGGGGAACAGGTCGTGCCCGTCCTGCGCAAGGAGCTCGACGCCCTGCGTCCCGCTGACGTGCCGGCTCACGCGCCCACCCACGCCGAGCTCGTCGCGGCCGGCGCCGACTCGGCCAACGCCCACGTCCTGCCGTCGGTGACCGTCCAGCAGGATTCCGTCGTGGACGACGCGCTGCAGATCAAGGGGGCCTGACATGGTCCAGCGCATCGTCGCCGTCACGGCCGGCCTGTCTGTCCCTTCGTCGACCCGGTTGCTGACCGACCGCATCGTGGCCGCCACCCGCGAACTGGCGAAGGCCCGTGGTGACCAGGTGCAGGTCGGTCGCGGACAGGAGCTGCAGATCGACGTCGTCGAGCTGCGGGATCTGGCCCAGGACATCGCCGCGCACCTGGTGACACGGTTCCCGAGCGAGCGACTCGCACAGGTCCTGGAGGGCGTGAGCACGGCCGACGGCCTGATCGTCGTCACGCCCACGTTCGCGGGCTCCTACAGCGGCCTGTTCAAGTCGTTCTTCGACCTGCTCGAGCCGACGGCACTCGCGGGCACTCCGGTACTGCTGGGCGCCACCGGTGGCACGGCGCGGCACTCGTTGATGCTGGACCACGCGATGCGCCCGCTCTTCGCCTATCTGCAGGCCGAACCGGTCGCCACCGGGATCTTCGCCGCGACCGACGACTTCGCCGACGCGGGCCTGGCACGCAGGATCGACCGTGCCGCCGGCCAGCTCGTCGCGGCGGTCGGCGCGAACGCTTGCACGACGTACGCGGCGGCCGCCGAGGACGTCCCCGCCCCCGCGCAGAGCGAGCTGAGCGCGGTGCCGGACTTCCGGGATCTGCTGTTCGGCAAGCGCTGAGCCGGCTGCCCCTGCACCTGGCGCCGCTGCCCGACGCGCCCGTTTGAGACACTTGCGCACGCTATGACTGCTCTTCTGCCTCCGCTGCGCATCGGCCGCCACACCATCGAGACCCCGGTGGTGCTGGCGCCGATGGCGGGCATCACCAACCGCGCGTTCCGTCGACTGTGCCGTGAGTACGGCGACGCCGGCTCCGCCGCGACGGGCGCGCACAGCCTCTACGTCAGCGAGATGATCACCTCCCGGGCACTGGTCGAGCGGACGCCGCTCACCATGCGCCTGATCAAGCACGATCCCGACGAGTCGCCACGCTCGATCCAGCTCTACAGCGTCGATCCCGTCACGACCGCACAGGCCGTGCACCTCCTCGTGAGTGAGGACCGCTGCGACCACATCGATCTCAACTTCGGCTGCCCGGTCCCGAAAGTCACCCGCAAGGGCGGCGGGTCCGCGCTGCCGTGGAAGACCGAGCTCTTCCGGGCGATCGTGTCGGCAGCGGTGCGCGAGGCGTCGGCGTACGACGTGCCGGTGACCGTGAAGATGCGCAAGGGCATCGACCCGGACCACCTGACCTTCCTGGAGGCGGGCAGGATCGCCGAGGGCGAGGGTGCCGCAGCGGTGGCGTTGCACGCGCGTACGGCCTCGCAGGCGTACTCGGGCACCGCCGACTGGTCGGCCATCGCCCGGTTGAAGGAGGTCGTCACCACGGTGCCGGTGCTCGGCAACGGTGACATCTGGTCGGCGGAGGACGCGATCTCGATGGTCCGCGCCACGGGGTGCGACGGCGTGGTCGTCGGGCGCGGTTGCCTGGGCCGACCCTGGCTCTTCGCCGACCTCGCGGCCGCGTTCGCCGGGAGCGATGTGCAGGTGGTCCCGACCTTGCGTGAGGTGACCGACACCCTGCGCCGGCACGCGGAGTACCTCTGCGAGTTCTACGAGTCGCAGGAGAAGGGCTGCCGCGACATCCGCAAGCACATCGCCTGGTACCTCAAGGGCTTCCGGGTCGGCGGCGAGCTGCGCTCGAGCCTTGCGCTCGTCGACTCGCTCGACGCCCTGGACGCCCTGATCGACTCCCTCGACCTCGATCAGCCCTGGCCGGGGGAGCCGGCCGAGGGTCAGCGCGGCCGGGCCGGCTCCGAGCGCCGCGTCGTGCTCCCGGACGGCTGGCTGACGTCACGATCGATCGACGATCGTCAGCACGCGGAGATCGCGCTCGCCGAACTGGCCGTCTCCGGCGGCTGAGCGGCGCGGCACGACGGTGACGGCGTTCGCCACCGTTGACGGCGTTCGAAGACCGTCAACGAACGTGAACGCCGTCAGTGTGGCGCGGACGTCGTCCGGGCGAAGGCGACGCTGCGGTCAGCGAGCGGTCTGGTCTGTCGAGGCGTCGGACCCCGCATCGATCGGGCGGTCGGGGTCGGTGATCCAGTGCGACCAGGAGCCGATGTAGACCGCCGTGTGCGGGTGGATGCCGGAGGCCTCGAGAGCGAGCGCCAGGTGAGTCGCCTGCACGCCGGACCCGCAGTAGGTGCCGACGTCGGTCTCCGGGCGCACCCCGTGGGCGGTGAACCGCATGGCCAGATCGTCCGGCGGCAGGAATCTGCCGTCGTCCTGGACGTTCTCCAGGGCGGGGGAGCTGAGCGCGCCGGGGATGTGCCCGGCGACCGGATCGATGGTCTCCTCCCGGCCGGCGTAGCGAGCGGCGGGTCGCGCGTCCAGCAGCACCCCACGCTCGACGTACTCCGCCGCGCCGTCCGCGTCGAGCAGCGCGACGTGACCTGTCGTGGCGACGAAGTCTCCATCGGTGGAGGGGGCGTCGGTGGTGATCTCGAGGCCGGCGCCGGTCCAGGCCGCGTAGCCGCCGTCGAGCACCTGCACATCCTCCTTGCCGAAGTAGCGCAGCAGCCACCAACATCGGCTGGCGGCAAGAGAATTGGCCTGGTCGTAGATGACGACCGGTCGATCGTTGTCGACCCCGGCGGCTCGCATCGCTGCCTCGAACACCTCGATCTGCGGCATCGGGTGTCGCCCGCCTGCTCCCGGCTCGCCGGAGCAGACCTGCTCGAACTCCACCCAGGAGGCCCCCGGCAGATGACCCGCGTCGTACGCCGGTCGCTCGCTCGGTGCACCCAGGACCCACCGCGCATCGAGCACGGTCGGAGACGGGCGCTCGCCGGTCAACCAGTCGTGCAGGGCGGCGGCGCCGATGAGCGGACGGAGAGCGCGCTGCATGCCTGCAGACTAGGCGCTCCCGGTGGGGTGGCAACATGTGCGAGCCTGGACGGCATGTGCCGCAACATCCGCCCTCTCAACAACTTCGCTCCACCTGCCACCGACGACGAAGTCCATGCCGCAGCCGTGCAGTACGTGCGCAAGATCGCGGGCACGACCAAGCCGTCCGCCGCCAACCAGGAGGCGTTCGATCGCGCCGTACGACGGGTCACCGAGGCCAGCCGTGAGCTGATCGACTCCCTCGTCACGACCGCCCCTCCGAAGAAGCGCGAGGAAGAAGCGGCCAAGGCCCGCGCGCGAGCACAGGTGCGCTACGACTCTGTGGGGACACGTTGAGCGACAACGACATCCGCATCCAACCGCTGGACCGGGCGGCGCATCGCGCTCTGACGGGATGGATCGCTGACGCCGAGCGGGCCGGTATCGACATCGATGACGCGTCCTCGATGGAGAAGGCCTACGAGGACTACTTCACCTCGGTGCAGGAGACCCCGGCTGCGGAGCGCACGGACCCCACCCAGGTGCTCACGATGATCGGCATCGCGATGGGTGAGCACGTGCAGCGGCGGACCGAGGTGTCCTGGCGCGTGGCGACCGACGCGGACGGTCCCGACCTGGCCCTGGTCGGCGCCGACGAGACCGGGGTCTTCTTCCCGGTCGACCCCGTGGCCGACAACTGGAACGCGGGGCAGCGCGGATGGCTCGCGGAGTTCACCGAGCAGGTGGTCGCTTCCCTGGGCGCCCCGCCCGCATGAGCGGATCCGTCGGCGCCGATCTCGAGTCCACCCACGCGCCGGGTTACACCTCTGCCGACACCGAGCGCTTCCTGCGCGAGGACCCCGCCCTCAAGCGTGCCGACCGCGACGACTTCGCCCGTGACCGGGGCCGCGTGCTGCACTCCGGTGCGCTGCGCCGGCTTGCGACCAAGACGCAGGTCCTGCCGCCCGACACCGACGAGCTGATCCGCAACCGCCTCACGCACTCCCTGGAGGTCGCGCAGATCGGCCGGGAGTTCGGCGCCGACCTGGGATGCAACGCCGACGTGGTCGACATGGCGTGCCTGGCGCACGACCTGGGACACCCGCCGTTCGGCCACAACGGCGAGAACGCGCTGGCCCGCATCGCGCAGGACGCCGGCGGCTTCGAGGGCAACGCCCAGACCTTCCGGGTGCTCACCCGCCTGGAGGCCAAGCGCGCGCGGGACGACGGACGGTCGGTGGGCCTCAATCTCACGCGCGCGTGCCTGGACGCTGCGACCAAGTATCCCTGGCGGCGCGGCGAAAGCTCCTTCGAGACAACGAAGTTCGGCTGTTACGCGGATGATGCGGAGATCTTCGACTGGGTCCGCGCCGGAGCCCCGACGGGCGAGCCGTGCCTCGAGGCGCAGGTCATGGACTGGGCTGACGACGTGGCCTACTCGGTGCACGACGTGGAGGATGGCATCACCTCCGGGCTGGTGCCGCTGCACGCGCTCTGGTCGAGCGAGGAACGCTCTGCCCTGGCGCAGCTCGCGCAGTCGACGTACGCGCCGCAGCTGGACGTCGACCTGCTCGCCGCCTCGCTGGCCGACCTGGTCGGCAGCGGGGTCATACCCCGCTCACACGATCGTTCGCGCGCCGACGTCGCCGCGCTGAAGGACATGACCAGCCGGCTGATCGGTCACTTCGTCAGCGCCGCGACCGGTGCCACGCGCGACCGGTACGGCGTGGGTCCGGCGACCCGGTACGCCGCCCGGGTGGTCATTCCGCAGACGGTGCTGGCCGAGTGCGTCATGCTCAAGGCGATCAACGCTCGGTTCGTACGGCTCACCGAGACCCGGGTGCGGCTGCTGGCCATGCAGCAGGAGGTCATCGCCCAACTCGCCGATGCCTACCTGCAGGACCCGACGCGGCTCGATCCGCTCTTCGCCGAGGATCTGCGACGGGCCGACGACGACGACGCGCGGTTGCGGGTCGTGATCGATCAAGTCGCGTCCCTGACCGACCCGCGCGCCCTCGAATTGGCCAGACTGTGGTCATGATCCCGTTCCCGGCGCTGCAGCGCCCCGTGGTCGCGGCCCCCATGGCCGGCGGTCCGTCCACTCCGGAGTTGGTTGCGGCCGTGTGTGCAGCTGGGGGCACCGGCTTCCTCGCGGCCGGATACCGCTCGCCGGAGGACGTGACGCGCCAGATCGAACGCACCCGCGAGCTCACCGACCGCCCGTTCGGGGTCAACGTCTTCGTCCCGGCGCCGCCCGACGAGCAACCGGGCTCATCCGCGCAGCAGGCCGTGCTGCGGTACGGCGACCGCCTCGCGCCGCTTGCACGACAGCTGCAGGTCGAGTTGCCGCGCGTCGACTGGGCCGACGACGACGCCTACGAGGACAAGATCACCGCACTCGTGCAGGCGCGAGTGCCCCTGGCGTCGTTCACCTTCGGAGTCCCGGACGGTGAGGTCGTCGAGCGGTTGCACGGCGTGGGCAGCTGCGTGGTGGTCACCGTGACCGATCCCGACGAAGCGACCCGCGCCGCGCGAGGAGGCGCCGACGCCTTGGTCGTGCAGGGATATGCAGCCGGCGGCCACCGCGGCACCCACGCGGTCCAGACCATCCCCTTCGACCGGGAATGGGCCGAGATCCTCCGCGAGACGCGCACCGTCACCAGCCTCCCGGTGCTCGTCGCCGGGGGAGTGATGGGCAACCGGGAGGCTCGGCTCGCGCTCGACGCCGGCGCGATCGGCGTGCAGTGCGGCACGGCGTTCCTGCTCACCGACGAAGCGGGCACCAGCGCGGCCCATCGGGCGGGGCTGACCGAGCCCTCGCTGGACCAGTCGGTCGTGACCCGCGCCTTCAGCGGCCGACCGGCGCGCGGCCTGCGAAACGAGTTCGTGGACCGCTACGGCGATGCCGCACCCGCCGTCTATCCGGGGGTGAATCAGCTGACCGCGCCACTGCGAGCTGCGGCTGCCCGACTGGAGGACCCGCAAGGGGTGGCCCTGTGGGCGGGCAGCGGATGGGCATCAGCCCGCACCGGGCCTGCCGTGGACGTCGTCGCCCGCATCGCCGGCTGACCGGTGGGTCCAGGCTGCTCACGGCGGCGCGAGGTCCCCTGTGGACGAGCGCACCGGTGCGCGAGGCGCACCCGTAGAATCACCGCGACGACGAGGCGCACGAGAGGTAGCTGGTGGCGGGGCTGATCAAGGCGGAGGACGTCACCCTCGTCAAGGAGCGTTCCTCGCTCGAGGACGTGGTGCGCGAGCACGTGACATTGAAGTCCGCCGGACCGCGCTCCCTGAAGGGCCTGTGCCCCTTCCACGACGAGAAGACGCCCTCGTTCACCGTCAGCCCGGACAACGGCACCTACCACTGCTTCGGGTGCGACAAGGGCGGCGACGTCATCTCCTTCATGATGGAGGTGGAGCACCTCACCTTCTCCGAGACCGTGGAGCGGCTTGCCGGTCGCGCCGGGATCGAGCTGCACTACGAGGACGGCGCCCGCCCGCGCGAGGAGGGGGCAGGTCGGCGTACCCGGCTCGTCGAAGCACATCGCGTCGCCAGCGAGTTCTACGCAGAGGCGCTCATCTCCGCGCCCGACGCGCGCACCGCGCGCGACTTCCTGCGCGAGCGCGGATTCAACCGGTCGGTGGCCGAGCACTTCGGGCTGGGCTTCGCTCCCCGTGGCGGTGAAGTGCTAGCACAACACCTGCGGGACAAGGGTTTTCGCGATGACGAGGTCGTCCTGGCGGGTCTGGTAGGTCGGGGCCGTGGGCTCTACGACCGATTCCGCGGGCGGCTGGTCTGGCCGATCCACGACATCACCGGCGACCCGGTGGGCTTCGGCGCGCGGCGCATCTTCGACGATGACCGCATCGAGGCGAAGTACCTCAATACCGCCGAGACGCCGATCTACAAGAAGACCCAGGTGCTCTACGGGCTCGACCTGGCCAAGAAGGCGATCGCCCGCGACCGCAAGGCCGTGATCGTCGAGGGCTACACCGACGTGATGGCTGCTCACCTGGCCGGTGTCGAGCAGGCCGTCGCCACCTGCGGCACAGCGTTCGGCGCCGATCACGTGCGCACGCTGCGCCGACTGCTGCGCGACGCACCCGATCAGCAGCCGGCCAAGGTGATCTACACCTTCGACGGTGACGCCGCCGGGCAGAAGGCCGCGATGCGCGCCTTCGAACTCGACGGGCAGTGGGACGCACGCTCGTTCGTGGCGGTCGCCGCCGACGGGCAGGATCCGTGCGAGCTGCGGTTGTCCGGCGGGGACGGCGCCGTGCGTGCGCTCGTTGACGACGCGACACCGATGTTCGAGTTCGCAGTGCGTACGACGCTGCGGCGCTTCGACCTGGACTCGCCGGAGGGACGCGTGCTGGGCGCGCGCGCCATCGCACCGATCATCGCCGCGGTGCGCGACCAGGCGATGCGGGCCGAGTACCTGCGGACGGCGCCCGGCTGGGTCGGCCTGTCCGAGGACCATCTGCGTGCCGAGGTCACCCGCGCGGGCAGCGGTGCGGGGCGCACGGGCAGCCCCCAGGACCGCCGGCGCACGCCGGACGGCGACGACGCTCCCCACGACGACGCACCACCGGCCGATCCCAGCATGCCGGCCCCCGATGATCGCGACCCGATCGTGCGTGCCGAGTCCCAGCTGCTGGAGTGCCTCCTGCAGTTCCCCGCGAGCGTGCCGGCGCGGGAGCTGGCCGCCGTGCGCGACACCGACTTCACCGCGCCCGCCCACCGATCGCTCTTCGCGGCGGTGATGGCAGCCGGTCCGCCGGGGGAGCGGACGCCGGCCGCGTGGCTGGACGACGTACGCGGGAACGCACCGCAGGTGGTGCACCAGCTGCTCTTCCGGTACGCCGTCGCGACGCTGCCGACCCGGCTCGACCCGGTCACGGGCGCACCGCAGCAGCGGTACGCGCGCTCGCTGCTCGTCCGGGTGCGCGAGGTCGCCCTGCAGGGCGACATCAACACGGCGATGAGCGAGTTGCGCCGATCCGATCCGGCATCGTCCCGCGAGGTCGCGCAGCGGCTCACCCAGTTGCAGAAGGACCTCACGCTGTTGCGCGCGAGCCTGGACTGACCTCTTTCCTGCACACAGGGTTTGCACGAGCCCGGCCGTGCGTGCACAGTCAGGGCAGGACATTCCCCGACGGCAACGACCGCCGGGTTCACCGCAGGGACAAGGAGCCACACCCATGATCGGAACAGTGATCGGCGCGATCGTCGTCGGATTCATCGTCGGCGCGCTCGCACGACTGGTGATGCCGGGTAAGCAGAACCTCGGCTGCATCATGACCACGATCCTCGGCATCCTCGGCTCGGCCATCGGGTCGTGGGTCTGCTACCGCCTGGGCTACGACAACAACAACGGTGGCTTCAAGATCATCCCGTTCCTGGTCGGTATCGTGGTCGCGGTCATCCTGATCGCGATCTACCTGGGCGCCACCGGTCGCAGGATCCGGTCCTGACCGGTGTTCGGATCGGGTGAACGCCTGGGCCCACGACGCGGCCCGAAGTTGCCCGACGACGTACGGGACGCGCTCGACCTCGCACGGGGCGAGCGCGTCCTCACCTTCGCCCGGGACGACAACACCGGTGCGCAGGTGGTCGCCACGACGTACCGGTTCGTGGTCGCGACTGCGGACACCGTTGTGATGCAACGCGACTGGTACGACGTCGACGCCGGTCAGTGGGACCCGGACACCTGGACGCTGACCGTCACCTGGGTCGACGGCCGGCACGCCGGCCAGTACACCTTCCGCGGGCAGGACACCCGCCTGCCGGAGACCTTCCACGAGCGGGTGCAGGCGAGCGTCGTGCTGGCGTCGCCATTGGACCTGCCAGGCCCGCGCCGGTCCGGGCGGGTCGTCATCCGCAAGGATCTGCGCGACGGCCGGCTCTTCGAGCAGACGGTGCTCGGTCGCCAGACTCCCGCCGACGACCCGGCAGTGCTCGCACGGATCGACCAGCTGACCGCGCAACTGCGCGATCAGGTCGGTCTCTGACGCACGCTCTCATCGGCCCGGCGCAGCTCACCGGCGCGCTGCTTTTGTGTGCGCCGCCCGGCGTTGCTAAAGTTCACCTCGCGCCGAAGGGCGTCGGTCCCCTGTAGCTCAATTGGCAGAGCATTCGGCTGTTAACCGGAGGGTTGTTGGTTCGAGTCCAACCGGGGGAGCTGGTACGTAAGGCCCCTGAACTGCGAAAACGCAGTTCAGGGGCCTTATTCATTCTCGTTCGCATCGGCCATGCATCGGTGAGGTTCCGGAGGCGCGGTCGCTTCGTGGGACTGACGCATCGACCGAACGTGGGCCCGCGGCGGACCGAGCCGGCCCACTGTGCGGTGCCGTCAATCCAAACTCGGGCTGGCCAGGTGTGGTCTCCGGCGAGAGTCATGCCTACTAGCGGGAGTCCGGTCAGCTGCCATTTGGCCGCGCGCGGGTGGCTGTGGAGCAGTGTTGCCCCGTGCCCGGCGCGTGCTGCTCTGTGGCGACGCGGAGCACGTATGCGCCGGTGATCGTGGCGTTGCCGTGCACCTGCCGTTCCCCGTCGCGCGGCAGTTCCACCGCCGCAAGGATTCGGGTGGTCCTTTGGGATCCTGTCCCAAGGAGACCCTCGCGTCCATGACACAGCCCAGGGGCTCCATGCGAAATCGGGTATGGCGAGGATCAGGACTGCCTCGACCATGGCATTGGAGTGACGGGCACGGTCCTGTACGGCCTCGTCGCACCCGGCCAGCGGGCACCGCAGCCGCCCCTGCCGGTTGAGGGCTTCCGCGTCCCAGCACCCACCGACGATCGGGACCTCGAGGGTTACCGGGTCCTGGACCAGATCAAGGCCGCGATAGAGAGTGGCGGCCACAAGCTGGTCAATCTCAGCCTCGGCCCCGAGGTCGCAGTGGAGGACCACCTCGAACCGAACCGATGGACCAGTGAGCTCGATCAGCTCGCCTGGGAGAACGAACCCTGCAGGTGCAACATCAGCTTGGTTGCGGCATCGCTGAACGACCAGGCCTCGGTCGACGCATCCGGGGGTAGGTGTCCCGGCCGGTCGCGTTACAACGTCAAGACCCCCAGTCGTATCGCGCCGACCTGCAACGGGAACGCGAAGACCGTCTCGACCCCAACGATCAGCGCCCCCTGCCCGAACCCTGACCACCGCGCCATCGCGGTAGCTCTGACGTGCGGTTCAAGGACTGGACGGTGATGGCTCGAGGCATGATGCTGCACCTGCGATTCGCCGAGGACCTGACCCAGCAGCAGATCGGTGTGCGCCTGGGAATCAGCCGGATGCAGGTCTCCCGTCGACTGTCCTCGGTCATTGCCCGGTTGTGCGCCATCTTGACGAACGGCGCGGCGGAAGCGGCCACGTGACGTGAGGCCCCGAGGCACTACTGACCGACCCCGACTACCCGGTGCGCAGCGCCGGTCACGCAGAGACCGGCGCCGATGCAGCCGCCGAGGGCCACGCGTTCCTCCTGCGCGAGTACGGCTCAGAAGAAGCCCTCGTTGAAGAGATGCGCCCCGGCCGCCCCCAGGTCGGCGACACGAAGCGCGGAGCCTCGCCCACGGTTCGTGGCCGAAGCTCGTCAGCTGACAAGCCACAGCGAGCCATCAATGGAAGGTCAGGACGCCCGGTCAGGGCAGGGCAGCAGCCCAGTTCAACCTTGACATCGTGGCTCATCGACACCCTGCTGACCCACTTGGGGAGAGCACTCCATGGCCCCAGTCCACGTCGACCGTCGCCGGTCGAAAGGGCGCTCACGACCGACCGCTCCGGTGTCGAAACGGCGTCCGCATCACTGCCATCGACGTCAGCGACGTCATCCTCGAGAATGACCTGGACCCGCTGTGCCACGACCACCGGACTGAAGAGCTAATGAGTGAAGCGAAGGCGGCCCTGGTGACCGGGGCATCTCACGGAATCGGCGCGGCGATTGCCGTTCGGCTGGCCGCGGACGGCTTCGGCGTGCTGGTGAACTACCGCAGTGACCGAGCGGCTGCCAACAGCGTTGTTGCCTCGATCATCGACGGCGGGGGACGGGCTACAGCGGTTCAGGCCGATGTTGGCGATCCGGATCAAGTACGCCGTCTGTTTGATGCCGCGGAACAGTCTTTCGGCCGAGTGGATGTCGTGGTCAGCAATGCGGGGGTAGGACACACAGCGATGATCGCGGATGTCACCGACGCTGAGTTCGAGACCGTGTTTGCGGTGAACACCCGGGCCACGTTCGCGGCGTTACGCGAGTCAGCTCGCCGGTTGACCGCAGGCGGCCGAATCATTGTCATTTCTCGCTCTCGTCTGGCGCCGCGCCCAGGCGGGGGCTTATATGCGGCGAGCAAGGCGGCCGGCGACCAGCTGGTACGCGCCGCAGCTCACGAGCTCGGCCCGCGCCACATCACCGTCAATAGTGTGCTGCCGGGCGCGACCCGCACGGCCATGTGGACCGACAGGGCCGATAGCACCGGCGAGGCCCAGAAGACCATCGCCGCGACGGCACTGGGTCGCCTGGGCGAACCCCAAGACATTGCCGATGTGGTTGCCTTCCTTGCATCCGACGCCGCTCGGTGGATCACCGGAGAAATGATCGCCGTTGACGGCGGGTTGGCATGACGCCACCGACAGGTGCATTGGTTCAACTGGTGGGTGCCATCCGAATGGTGTACGTGTGCACCAGAGCACGCCGGGACTTGAGCTACTGGTGAGGATCGGTTCCGGACCGCTGACTGATGCTTCCACTTCCACTATGCAAGTGGTCGCACCAGTCAGCGGTCGAGTCGGTCAGACCAGGCCGAGCTGGGTCATGATGCCGAGTTCGTCGCTGCTGCCCCATCGTTCGACGAGCTTGCCGTCGGCGAATTTGCTGATCTGGACTCCGCGTACCTGGAAGGCTTTGCCGGTGGCGTCGTGGCCCTGGAACGGGCCGTTGTGGGTGCCGGTCAGGGTGTAGGCGAACGCGACCTGGTCGTCGTCGGCGACCAGGGTCTCGACCTCGACATGCAGATCGGGGAACGCGGTCCGCATGTCGGTGAACATCGCCTTGAAGCCCTCGGGGCCGGTGCCCTGGCCGGGTGCGGGGTCATGGTCGACGGCATCGGGCGCGACGAGCTGGTCGAACGCGTCCAGGTTGCCGGTGTTGACCGCCTCGCCGAAGGCTTCCTGCGAGGCGATGTTGGTCTTTTTATCGAACACGTTGGTGTCTCCTTGATGGTTGGTGTCGTGTAGTTCGAACCGGTCCAGGGCAGCGGATGGGATCGCAACCGGATTGGGGTGAAGTGCTGACGAATCCGCGACTCCGCGGGCTAGGCAGGGGTGTCAGCTGGTAGCGGGGTAGGCGTTCGCCTGCAGGAGGTGTGCCAGGTGGACGGCGTTGGCTGCGGCGATCTTGGTGGTGCTCGCGGTCTTCTCGGGGGTGGCGTCGAGGTCTTTGTAGTCGGTGGCGTGCATGGCTTCGCCGTTCCAGTAGCTCACTCCTTGCGCGGGGATGCTGAACCCGACGTCGTTGAGGCATTGGAAGACGATGGCGCTGATGTGGTGGGCGCCGTCCTCGTTGCCGACGACGGCCGCGACGGCCACCTTGCCGAACGTCAGGGGACGACCCTGCTCGTCGGTCTCGGACAGTTCTGCGTCCAGGCGTTCCAGGACGCGTTGGCAGATGCTGCTGGGCTGGCCCATCCAGGTGGGGGTGGCCAGGATCACGATGTCGGATGCGATCAGCTGGGCCCGGATCTGCGGCCACTGGTCGCCGTCACCCATGTCGGCCTCGACGCCGGCCTTGACGTCATGGTCGGCGACCCGAACGACGGTGGCCTCCACGTCGGGCATCTGCTCGATGAGCTGGCGGGCCAGCAGATCACTGCTGGAATCGGACGAACTGTCGCGCAGGCTGCACACCAACGCCAGCACACGAAGGGACTGCGTCATCACGTTCTCCCCATCACTTGAAATCTGACCTTGCATGCAAGATACTTGCACACAAGTTTTCCTATCGCCGACAGACTGGATCAAATGACCACGATCACCCCAGCCCCGGACCCTTCGTTGGAGTCGATGGTCTGCTTCGACCTGTACGCGGCTTCTCGTGCTGTGACCGCGGTGTACCGGCGGCTGCTGTCGCAGTTCCACCTGACATACCCGCAGTACCTAGTTCTAATCGTTTTGTGGCGCACACCGCAGCCGACCATCGGGGAGTTGGCCGAGGCGGTGCGCTTGGACTACGGCACGCTGACCCCGCTGCTGCGGCGGATGGAACGAGCCGGTCTGGTGACGCGCTCTCGCCGTAGCCGGGACGAACGGGTCGTGACCGTCTCCGCCACCGAGGCCGGCGCGGCGCTGCAAGAGCAGGAGCCCCACATCAGGGCCGTCATCACCGAAGCCACCGGTCTGGCCCCCGAGGAAATGGCCGCACTACAGCAGACCCTGCGCACCATCGCCGCCACGAGCCGCAGGTTCCAGTGACGTCGCCGCTGCGCAGATGTCAGGTCGGACTTACTTCCTGGAACGCGCCCATCAAGCGGCCGCTACCGCGTCATGGCTGGCAGACCGTGCCGATAGAGCGCCGGTGGGGCACACAGGTGGCTGCTGCCGCCGGGGGAGACCGGGCCGCGTTCGCGCAGATCTACGACATGACGACCGGCCTGGTCTATGCCCACCTGGTCGCTATGCATGGTGATCGCCTTGAGGACCGCTTGCAGGAGGCGTACTTGCAGTACTGGACGCAGCTACCCAGCCTGGTGCAGCAGCGATCGATGTCCAGCGTCGTCGCGTGGCTTGTACAGGCTGCCGAGAACATCGATCACGCCATTGCGCCCCCCACTGTGCTCACGAGGAAACCCGCGCTCAGGATCCTGCCCGAAATGACGGGCCAGCCGGCGGTGCCCGCGGCTGTGGTGCGGGCGACCCCGAAGACCGACGTATGACGGACCCGCTGAGACGCGTACACCGTGGTGTTCGGGGTGCGGCGTGACACCGCGCGTACCCATCGAGGGGCTCAGGGCTCTCCTGGAGAAGGCCGCCCGTCTTGATCGTGAACTCGGACCGGACAGTGACATCGAGTGGGCCGTGGTCGAGATGGTCACCCGCCCCGAGTCTGCGACCCCCACCAGGGGATCGGCTCACCCAGAAGGCACCGTCGGTGACACCACCGTTCTGAGACCAGCTGCGACACGGAACGTACCGACCGCGGGTGACTCCCCACTTTTTGCAGGACGCCGCTGACCGTGCCGCTGGACAGGCCGTTGGCCTCGACGAGCTGGGTCGGGGTCATGGGCCCGTGGACAGTCAGCAGGCTGAGGAACCGAGAGTCGCCGGCGCCGAGTCTGAGTCGCTGTGCGACTCCGCGCCTCGGTAGCGCACAGGGGGTCGGCTCATCCAGAATCAGTGGGCATGCGCGTAATTGAGGATGTCGTCGATGACATCCCCGTGGTGTTGTTGATTCCTGAGACCCTGTCCGCGGACCGGGAGCTCGTGCTGTGGCTCAGCCACCTTGGTGGGTCGGCCGAGAAGGAACGGCCCACGATGACTCGGCTGGCGGAGCGGGGGCACCCGGTTGTGAGCTTCGATCCGCCGGAGCACGGCCGACGCGCCACGGCGACGGACGCGCGGGTCTTCGCCGCCGAGGTGTTGGCGGCGTTCCGGTTGCGGATGTGGCCGCTGTTGGGCCGGACCACCCTGGAATCCATGCGCGTGCTGACGTGGGCACAGCACCGGCTCGACCGCGTAGGTCCAGTGCTCGCCGGTGGCGTCTCGATGGGCGGCGACGTGGCAATTGCACTTGCCGGAGTAGACAATCGGATCCGCCGAGTCGCGGCCGTCGGGTCCACCCCGAGTTGGGAGCGACCCGGCATGCGCAGCCTTACCGATCCAGCCGACCTTCTTGACCAGGGCGAAGCTGATCCCTATTCCGCGTGGTTCGCCGCACAACTCGATCCAGTCCGGCACCTCGACCATTATCTGCGGGACGTCGGCATCGCCTTTGAGCTCGGCGGCGAGGACCATCACATCCCAGCGGGTAACGCGCAGGACTTCCGACGGGCACTCGTCGATCGTGATCCGGCCGCTGGTGATCGCGTTCGGATTACCGTCCGTGACGGTTTGGATCACTTCGGTGTCACCACCGACCAGGACGCCTTGGAAGCAGCGGCCGAATGGTTGATGACGCCCGCCTGACTCGGTCGCACCGTGAGAGGCCCCCGAGCGGCAACGGTGGTGCGGTCCGGACGTCCTGGCCGGTCGGGTCGGGCAGCGGAGCATGCCTGGACATGTCGGCGTCAGGTCGAGGCGGTCGAGGTGACGAGCAGTAGCCGCTTCAGCGGACCCCTGACCAGCACGTGAGGATCGCGCTTGGCGAGAACGGCAAGGCGCCGGCGCGGCAAGGATGACCCAGGTAAATCAACCGACGTACGGTAAGGCCGGCCCTGCACGCCAGCGCTGCGGCGTGGGCGCATGGCGACCCGAGCGCATGACACTCTCGCGTGGTCTTTGCTGTGGCGTGCGGCAGCTCCGTCTCGTACCAGACCAGAAAAACACTTGGTGTCAATTTGCCAACCTGGCAAGTGCAAGTGGTCCAAGAGTGGGGAGCAGGTACTTGCGTAACCAGATGCGGTGAGCGCGGCGGGTTGAGTCTTGCAGCGGTCCGCTCCTAGTTCGGCGCATTCGTAGCCAAGTCGCAGCGAACCGAAAGGCCCCTGATCTGCGCAGACGCAGGTCAGGGGCCTTTCAATGCCCGGTGCACGGGTCGGACCCTGAGGTCAGCCCGAGCACGGCGATCGCCGGCGGTGATCTGGGCCGGTGTTCGTCAGTTGGCAGGGCCCGCGCTCAGGACGACGGTGGCGGACTGTGATTGTCCTTCTTGGTCGGTCCAGGTGATCTTGACGTGTTGGCCAGGTCGATAGGTCGCCAGGATGGATTGCAGGCTGGTGGGGTCGGTGACCTGGTGGGCGCCGATGGCGGTGATGACGTCGCCGGCACTGAGACCGACGTGAGCGGCGCCGGTGTTGGTGAGTACCTGCTCGACTATGGCCCCGGTCGTCGAGTAGGTGGGATCGCTGGACAGCGAGATTCCAAGAAATGCCGGATAGCCCTGATGCACGGTGCTGCTCGTGGTTCCGCTCTCGATCTGAGCCGCAATGCGCAACGCAGATCCGATAGGGATGGCGTAGCCCTTGGTCGTGCTCTCGACAGTGGTGACCTGGACCGCCGTGTCGATCCCGATGACCCGCCCGGCGGCGTCGTAGAGCGGGCCCCCGGAGTCGCCGGCCTGGATGTCGGCGTTGATCTGGATGAGCCCGTGCAGCGTCTCTGCGCTCGACCCGTCCTCATCGGACGCGGTGATGGTCGCGTTCGTGGTCGTCACCTGACCGGTGGAGGCGCTGGGTGTGCCACCGGCGCCGCCGGCATTCCCGACTCCGACCACCTGTTCCGAGGTGCCGACCGTGGCCGAACTGGTCTTCACCGTCTTGAGGCCGGCTGCGCCCTGCAGCTGCAGGACAGCCACGTCCTGGGTGGGATCGGTCCCGACGACCTTGGCGGTGTAGCTGGCCCCGGTGCTGACCACGGTCACCTTGATGCTGGTCGCTCCGTCGACGACGTGATTGTTGGTCAGCACCTCCCCGGTCGAGGTCAGCACCATTCCAGTGCCTGCGGCGGACGCGTCCTGATAGCCCAGCACCGTGTCGATGTCGACGACACCCACCTCTTCGGCAGCCGTGGCCCGCGGAAGCGTTGAGGAAGCAGCGGTGGCGCTGGGGCCATTGAGCTGACCGCGCGGTCCAGGTGCGGACCCGGAGCCACCTGACGGGGCGCCACCGGACCCTGCACCGCTCGAGACCTGGGGAACTACTGCCGACGGTGCCGTCGGGCTGTGTTCAGCCCATACGGCGCCGCCGGCACCGATGGCGATCGCCGCCGCGATCCCCGCCGCAGCCAGTCCTCGCCCCCTGCGGTGCCCCGCGTGTCTGCGATCGTGCCGGGTCTGGACCAGTGCGGAATCGCTGAAGTGCGCCCGGTAGGGACCGTCATCATGCGGGAACTGGGTCATTGCGGCCTCCTGCGGCTGCTAGGCAGTGTCTCGACCCGCCGAGAGAGCGTCCGTGACAACATCCAGTAAGAGTCATCGACCCACTCATGGCATGTGGAAAGTGAGTGCGTCCGCTGTGAGGGCTGCCGCTCGGCAAGTACGCCGATCGGCCTACCCGAGACCATGACACTCCTGAGTGGTGCCTCGTCGTGCGGAAGCTGAGATTCGTGGCGATTCAGAACGACCGCAGGAGTCGATCTGTCAGTTGAAACGATGTCGGGACGCCTCGGAAAGGGGGAGCGCCGGCCGTACGTCAGTCGGTCGCGGGGGTGTTCGGCGGCGCTGGGAGTCCGGCGCTGAACTGGTCGAAGGCTTCCTCGATGAGTTGGCGCAGGCCGAGCGTGGAGGTCGTCGCAGCCGCCCATATCTGCATGGCGGACTTGACGGCGGCGATGGCGGCGGCGGCGGCGAGCCACGGGTACAGGTCCGTGGTGACGCTGGTGCCGGTGCGTGTCGCGATCGCGTCCCGCAGGGATTCCTCGAGCTCATCGAACCGGGCCGTCTCGAATGGCCGCAACGAGGGGTACTGCAGGCTGAGGTCCATCTTGCGCAGGCTGAGCTCGAGCTCTTCGGGGCTGTGACCCACGACGAAATCGCTCAGCAGGGCGCGCAAGGAGAGCAACGGGTGCTCACCCGCGGGCCGTTCCTCGAACTCGCCCAGCAGTGTCTTCGACGGCTGGGTGCCCGCGGCCACGATGGCCTCCTCCTTGCAGAGGAAGTAGTTGGAGACCGTACGGGGCGAGACGAACGCGACTTTCGCGATCTCCTCGATGGTGACGTTCTCCAAGCCCTTCTCCAGCGTCAGGTCGAGTGCAGCGTCTGCGATCGACTCGCGAGTTTGCTGTTTCTTTAACTCGCGCAGACCAGGAGTTTCCGTACCCATGACGGTCACTATAGATCCTCTCGAGCGTAGTGTGCAGATATTGCAACGTTACGCGTCGCGCATCATTGCGCCTAGGAGGATCGCCGCTGTCATCTCAGATGTCGCAGATCGATACCAGGAGTTCCTGCTCGTCCTGGTAGCGACCGCCCCGCTCATCGCGCGATGCGATCGGCCATGCGTCGAGCGGGGACATGGAGTCGAATCAATCTGTTAGAGAACATGATTCGGTCCCGCGCGCCGTGATCTTCCGCAGTCAGCCGGCCCGTCTCGGGAGACGCTGAGCCGTCGTCTGTGCAGTCGGAGCAAAGATGCCTAGAACTAAACCTTGCGCAGACAGCAAACTTATGGAACGCTCACCGCCGACGCAGATTCGCCAGAGTCGGCGCCTACTCACGAAAGATCCGGCGACGACCGGTTCACAACCTAGGAGATCCGAAATGAACGCTGCTGCCGCGTACTTCTTCACCACCCTGGTCGGTCTTCAGGACCGCCTGCAGACCCGCAAGGAGCGCGGCGCGACGGCCGTGGAGTACGGCCTGCTGGTCGGCCTCATCGCGGTCGCCATCATCGCGTCCATCGGTCTCCTCAGCACCCAGATCCAGAACATGTTCTCCTCCGCCGCGACCAGCCTCACTGGAAAGTGACGCGTAGCTCCTAGCAGCAGTCGATGGGTGATCCAGGCGCCGCGGTCCCGCTGGGACCGCGGCGCTTGGCGCGTAACCGAGGGAGGTTGGACATGAAGGGACGAAGGCGTCGGCTTCGCGAGCGCGGCGCGGCTGCGGTGGAGTTCGCCCTGGTGGCCCCCCTCCTGATCCTGCTCGCCGGGGGGATCATGGAGTTCGGCCGCGCCTACGAGGCGCAGACCACGCTGTCGGGTGCAGCGCGGGCAAGCGTGCGCGTGATGGCGCTGAGCAACGATCCGACGGCTGCCCGCACCGCCGCCAAAAGTGTGGCGTCGTCATCTTCGATCACTCTGTCGGACAGTCAGATCGCGGTATCTCCGGCGAGTTGCGCGACCAGCGGTGCGACGCCGCCCGCGACAGCCACGGTCACCATCTCCTACCCACTCCACTTCTTCACGAATCTGTTCGGTACCGGCGTCACGCTGACCGGCAGGGGAAGCATGCGATGCAACGGCTGACGCAGGAGCGAGGAGCGGTATCGGTCGTCGTGGCGCTGCTGATGGTCCCACTGCTGGGATTCGCGGCACTCTCCATCGACATCGCGGGTATGTGGTCCGAGCAGCAGCAGCTGCAGAGCGGCGCGGATGCCGGCGCGCTGGCCGTCGCCCAGGACTGCGCCCGCAACAACTGCCAGACCCCCTCGCAGACGGTGCAGACGATGGCGACGGCCAATGTGAACGACGGCCTGGCAACGGCCACCGTGACGCCCGGGGTCACCCCGACCAGCGGTCAGGTGACGGTGTCGAACGCCGGCGTCCGTCACTATCTCTTCGCCGAGGTGCTCGGGCACTCGCAGGCCACGATCACCACGACCGCCACCGCGGGGTGGGGGTCGCCCACCGGCGGGACGGCGGCCCTGCCGCTCACCTTCTCGATCTGCGAGTTCAATGCCCAGACCGGGGGCGGCCTGCCCTCCGGCACCACGACCAGGGTGATCTACTTCACGAAGTCGTCCGGCACCAACTGCACGGGCCCTTCGCACAACGCCGTTCCCGGCGGGTTCGGCTGGGTCACACCGGACTCCGGGACGTGCAGCGCTACCAGCTCCACCAGCTCCATGCTGTCGTCCTCGACGGGATCATCGGTGCCGGGTGGCTGCACTGCGGCGAACATCGCGGCACAGCAGGGCCAGGTGGTGCTGCTGCCGATCTTCGACCAGGCGTCCGGCAACGGTGCGAACGCCTCGTACCACGTCTACGGCTACGCCGCCTTCCGCTTGGTCGGGTACAACTTCAAATCCAAGTACACCTTCAACGCCAGCGAGTGCCTCAAGCCGAACGTCGACTGCATCAAGGGCTACTTCCTGCAGTTCGTGGACATGAACTCCGCCTTCCACTACGGCAGCGGGGCGCCCAATCTCGGCGCCTCCGTAGTCACCCTTACGAAGTAGAAAGACACCTGCTCGTGAGACGTCGCATCATCGCCGCTGTAGCGGCCGTCCTGCTGGCCCTGGTGGGGGCCGTCCTGCTCTTGTCCTACGTCGCCGGTGCAGACCGGCGCGCCGCCGCGGGGATGCAGACCACTCCGGTTCTGGTCGCCACTTCGGCCATCCCCAAGGGCACGGCAGTTGCGAAAGTGCGGGATATGGCGGTCCTGAAGTCGCTTCCGAGGACAGCGGTGGCCGCCGGCACGCTATCCAGCCTCGCCTCGGTCAGCGGTCAGGTCACCACCACCGACATTCAACCGGGCGAGCAAGTGTTCGCAAGCAACTTCGCGGATCGCAAAACCCTCCTCGCCCCTGGCCAGGTCACTGTCCCCAACGGGATGCAGCAGATCTCGGTGATGCTTGAGTCGGAGCGGGTGCTCGGAGGCCACCTCAGTGCGGGCAGCACTGTCGGGGTGTTCATCTCGTTGAAAGACAAGACGCAGACGGGGTACACCCATCTGACCTTGCAGAAGGTGCTCGTCACCGCCGTCCAAGGCACCGCGCCCACCGCCTCGCCCACGACCGACGGTTCGCCCACCCCGTCAGCCCAACCGGCGTACACCGGCAACGTGATGGTGACGCTCGCCCTCATGGCACCGGACGCGGAGAAGGTCGTGTACGCCGCCGAGTACGGCACCATCTGGCTCTCGCTCGAACCTTCGAGCGCGAAGGAAGGCGGCACCCGCATCGTGGCCCCGGGGAACGTGTACAAGTGAACGACATCGTCCTGGCGACCGCCTCAGCCGACCTCGAGGAGCGGGTGCGCCGCGCCACCGGGGGTAGGGCCCGCTGCCTGCCACCCGGCCCTCTCCCGGTCGATCCGGCCCACCTGTTCCGGCAACTCGCCGACGGCCCGAGGCCGGAGGTCGTCATGCTCGACGACACCGCCGCCGCTCCCGGCCAGGCGTTGGCGCTGGCGGATCTCTTGCAGCGGCAGTGCCCCGACATCGCCGTCGTGTTGGTCAGCGATGCAGGCGACGAGATCGCCCTGCCGGCCATGCGCGCCGGCGTGCGTGACGTCCTCGATCCCGGCGCGGAGGAGCCGCACATCCGGTGGGTGCTCGAACGCGCCGGCCACTTGGCCCGTCAGCCCCACGCGTTCGCTGCAGCCGGTCCCGCCACCGCAGTTACGCAGGCAGGCCGTCGAGACGGACGGGTGATCGGTGTCGTGTCCCCGAAGGGTGGCGTCGGCAAGACCACGGTCGCGACCAACCTGGCTATCGGACTGGCACAGAAGACGTCTCTGCCCACCGTTCTGGTGGACTTGGATGTCCAGTTCGGCGACGTGGCCAGCGCGTTGAACCTGGACCCGGAACACTCTCTGGTCGAGACCGTCGATGGGCCCGCCACCCGCGACACGATGGTGCTGAAGACCTTCCTGACCCAGCATGCCAGCGGCCTGTACGTGATCTGCGGGCCGCCGACGCCGGCCGCCGCCGACAACGTCACCGGGCAGGACGTGAGTCGGCTGCTGGAGATGCTGGCTTCGGAGTTCGCGTACGTGGTGGTGGACACCGCCCCTGGTTTGTCCGAGCACACCCTGGCCGCACTGGACCGCAGTACCGACCTCGTCCTGATGACCAGCATGGACGTGCCCGGTGTCCGCGGCCTGCGCAAGGAACTGGACATTCTCGGTGAGCTGGAGATGATCCCGGAGCGACACACGGTGCTGCTCAACATGGCCGATCGCCGCAGCGGCCTCTCGACCGCTGACGTCGAGGCCACGATCCGTACAGGCGTGGATTTCGTCCTCCCCCGATCCAAGGCGGTCCCGACCTCGGTGAACCAGGGCATCCCGCTGCTGCAGAGCGGCGTACGTGACCCGATGACCAAGCAGCTGCGACGACTGGTCGAACAGTTCGTCGACTTGGCCGCACCGGCTGTAAAGGCTGTGCCGACCGAGGTGCGCGCCCCGAGGCAGGCTCCTGCCGTCGTGGCACCTCGGCCCGTGCCCATTGCGGCCATGTCGAAGGGGCCCGAGCCGGCTCCGGCTGTACCGCGGAAACCCTCGCCGAAGAGGCCCGCGCTCAAGCGAACCTCGGTGATCGGCCGGCACCGGGCGAGGGCACGGGCGCGGTGGGCGCGATGAGCCTGTCCGAACGGCTCGACGCTGCCCGCGCGCAGAAGGGCGACCCGGGGAGTCGACCGGTGCCCGAGGGTGGTGACCGGTCGGTTCCGGCTGCCGTCGCGCCGCAGGTGTCCCCGCCGGCCGCGACCCCGGGGGAGCGGACGGCCCCCCTCGAGCGAACTACGTTCCACGGGCACACGCCCAACCTGACGGTGAAGCCGAAACTGACGCCCGCGCACGTCGCTGCAGCTCCGCCGATCGACGCGCTGGCGAAGCTGAAGGACCGCGCGAACACCGCGCTGTTCGAACGGATGGGCGCGCGGCTCAACGACCCCAACCTCACCCAGGACCAGCTCCACGCGCTCGTCCATAGCGAACTCAACCGGGTGGTGGACGAGGAGAAGGTCCCGCTGACCAAGGGCGAGCGGCGTCGACTCGTCGACGAACTGCAGGACGACGCCACCGGGCACGGCCCGTTGCAGCGACTGCTGGACGACCCCACGATCACCGAGATCATGGTGAACGGTCCGGACAACGTGTACGTCGAGCAGGCGGGAAAGCTGACGCGTAGCAGTGCGCACTTCACCTCTGAGGAGCAGCTGCGCAGGATCATCGAGCGCATCGTCTCCCGGGTCGGGCGCCGCATCGACGAGTCGTCACCGTTGGTGGATGCCCGGCTCGCCGACGGCTCCCGCGTCAATGCGGTGATCCCGCCGCTGGCCTTCAGCGGCTCGTCACTGACGATCCGCAAGTTCTCCAAGGACCCGTTCCAGGTCGATGACCTCATCAGCTTCGGGACGATGTCGCCGGAGATGGCCGAACTGCTGCACGCCTGCGTCGAGGCGCGGCTGAACATCATCGTCTCCGGTGGTACCGGCACCGGTAAGACCACCTTGCTGAACGTGCTGTCGTCCTTCATCCCCGAGGGCGATCGGATCATCACGATCGAGGACGCAGCGGAACTGCAGTTGCAGCAGGAGCACGTCGTCCGCCTGGAGAGCCGTCCACCGAACATCGAGGGCAAGGGCGAGATCAGTATCCGCGAGTTGGTGCGCAACTCCCTGCGGATGCGTCCCGATCGGATCGTGGTCGGCGAGGTGCGTGGCGGGGAGAGCCTGGACATGCTGCAAGCCATGAACACCGGCCACGACGGGTCGCTGTCCACCGTGCACGCCAACTCACCGCGTGACGCCATCGCGCGCCTGGAAACCCTGGTGCTCATGGCCGGGATGGACCTGCCATTGCGGGCGATCCGCGAGCAGATCGCCTCCGCAGTCGACGTCATCGTGCAGTTGACCCGCATGCGGGACGGGACCCGTCGGGTCACCGCGGTCACGGAGGTGCAGGGCATGGAGGGCCAGATCGTCACCCTGCAGGACGCCTTCCTCTTCGACTACTCCGCGGGCGTCGACGCCAGTGGCCATTTCCTGGGCAAGTCGCGCCCGACCGGGGTCCGCCCGCGTTTCACCGATCGCTTCACCGAGCTGGGCATCACGATCTCCCCGCGCGTGTTCGGTGTCCCGACCACTGCGCGACCGGCGCGATGAATTCGCCGTTGGCGTCCGGCGCCGCCGCCGCTGGTGTGGGGGCGTGCACCCTTGCGCTGCTCGTTGGGCTGTACGTGATGCTGGCTCCCGGTCCCGTCCGCCTGCCGAGGGAGCGTCGGCGTCCGGGTACGGATGCCGGTCCCAGTGCCCTGACCAGCGCGACCGCCGCGGCCACCAGTTTCATCGATAATCTGCTGCGTCGGCATGGTGGCGGCCGTTCCGCGGCGGCAGCCCTGGAACGCGCGGGGCTGAGAGTCGGCGTCCAGGACTTCATCCTGATGGTGTGCGCCGCCGCTTTGGCCTCGGCGGCGCTCGGATTGCTCCTGCTCGGACCGCTGCTCGGGATCGGCCTGGCGCTGGTGGTGGCTCTGATGGCCAAGCTCTGGCTGGGACGGCTGGCCGCACGCCGTCAGGGCAAGTTCGCCGACCAGCTCGAGGACTCCCTCCAATTGCTGGCCAGCGGTCTGCGCGCCGGGCACAGTCTGCTCCAGGCGCTGGATTCTGTGTCGCGCGAGGCCGACGAGCCGACAGCGGGGGAGTTCTCCCGCATCATCAACGAGACTCGCATGGGCCGTGACCTGAGCCTTGCACTGGATGAGACCGGTAAACGTCTGCAGAGTGAGGACTTCGTCTGGGTGACACAGGCGATCGCGATCAACCGGGAGGTGGGCGGGAACCTCGCGGAGGTGCTCGACGGCGTCGGTCGTACGATCCGTGAGCGCAACCAGATCCGTCGACAGGTCAAGGCGCTCAGCGCCGAAGGCAAACTGTCCGCATACGTGCTCATAGCGTTGCCTTTCGGGATCGTGGCGTTTCTCGCCGTGTCCAATCCTGCCTACATCGCCAAGTTCACTCAGAGCGCGATCGGCTACGCCCTCTTGGGCGTCGCGGGTCTGCTGTTGGTCGTCGGAACCCTGTGGCTGCGCAAGGTGGTCAGCTTCAAATTCTGAGTTCGTGCATCGCCGTGCGTTCAATGAAGGGAGTACCCGTGTCGCCCATGGTCGTTGCCGGCATCAGCGCCTGCAGTCTGTCGTTGGGGCTGCTGTGCTGGGCTGTGCTTGCTCGCTCGGACGGCACGCACCAACGTGCCGTGTCGAACCTGGCGCGAGGCTTCACCGCTGCCGAGGGCGGACTTGCTGAAGGGACTGTCAGTTCTCTGGCTCCTGTCCCAGCGGGTCACCTCGTCCGGCGTCTGACGCCGCCCGGTTCGATCCGTCGGCTCGAGCGGCTGCTGGCCCGGGCGGGCCGACCGCCCGCCTGGCCCGTGGATCGACTGCTCGGCGCGAAGCTCCTCCTCGCACCGCTCACTGCGATCCTGAGTGTTCTCTACATCAGTTCGAACTCGGGTGCGATGCCACTGATGATCGGGATGGTGTGCACGATCGTCGTGTACTTCCTGCCCGAACTGCTGCTGCACAGCAGGGGCCAGGAGCGGTCCAAGGCGATCGCTCTCGAACTAGCCGACACCCTCGACCAGATGACCATCGCCGTCGAAGCCGGTCTCGGCTTCGACTCGGCCATGGCCAGGGCGGCCAGCAACGGCAAGGGACCGCTGGGACAGGAACTGGTCCGCACCCTGCAGGACATTCAGGTGGGCATGTCCCGTAAGGAAGCTTACGAGGGACTCGCGGAGCGCGCCGCCGTCTCGGATCTGCGCAAGTTCGTCCGCGCCGTCGTTCAGGCCGACAAGTACGGTGTCGCCGTCGCCGACGTGCTGCGGACCCAGGCCGCCGAGATGCGGATGAAACGACGCCAGCGCGCCGAGGAGAAGGCGATGCAGATCCCTGTCAAAGTGCTCTTTCCGCTGATGATGTGCATCCTGCCGGTGCTCTTCATCGTGCTGCTCGGCCCGGCGGCCATGGACATGATGAAGGCCTTCAGCCACTGATCGTGCACGAATCGATGCGAAAGGGGCGAGAGTGCCCGTAAGTAGTGCTGTCGTGCTCGTATTCGTTGCGGGGGCAGCGGTGGGCGCGTTGCTGCGGGCATGGTTGCGCCTCGGCGGCTACCGTTTGTCGGCCGAACGTGACCTGCCGGCCCGACGCACCTGGTGGGTCATCCCAGCGACTGCGGCGGTGGGAGCGCTGCTCTGGGCGGCAGTGAGCCCGCACCAGCCGATCCTGATCACGGTGGTCTTCGTCGTCGCCGGCTGGGTCATGATCGCGTTGGGGTTCGTCGACCTCGACGTGCACCGCCTGCCCGACGCCATTCAGCTGCCCAGCTATCCGATCCTGTTACTACTGCTGGCGGTCGGCGCAGCCAGCAGCGGGAACTGGGCTGCGTTCACGCGGGCCATCGTCGCCGGAGTGGTGCTCTTCGTCTTCTACTTCGTCCTGATGCTGTTGCCGTCGGGCTACGGCTTCGGTGACGTGAAACTCGCCGGTCTGCTCGGCCTGCTGCTCGGCTGGCTGGGGTGGTCACCTGTGATTCGCGCATCGTTCGCAGCCTTCGTCATCGGCGGCATCGTCGCGGCCGCGTTGATGATGAGCCGACGCACGGATCGGCGAGCCGAATTCGCCTACGGTCCGAGCATGTTGGCGGGCGCGGTGGTCGCGATCGCCATGTCGGCGCTGTCGAGCTAGCCCAGTAGAGCTGGACGGTGTTCGGCTACGCGCGTGGCCAGCCGGTATACGCCTCGGCGAGGTACGCGGCGCCGTGCGCGGACCCGGTGACTGCCTCCAACTCGCCCAGCTGGCGTCGTACGTCGAATTCACTGGCATCGCCGGACGCGTGCAGCATGGTGGTCATCCAGTAGGAGAAGTGCTGCGCCTTCCAGACTCGGGCCAGGGCGCGGGGCGTGTAGTCGTCCAGGGCCTCGCGCTTCCCCCGCACGATGACCTGCTCGAGCACCTCGGCGAGCACGCGCACGTCTGCGAGAGCGAGGTTGAGGCCCTTCGCGCCGGTCGGCGGCACCGTGTGAGCGGCGTCCCCGGCCAGCAGCAGGTTGCCGTACCGCATCGGCTCGCAGACGAACGAGCGGAACGGCAGCACCGATTTCTCGAGGATGCGGCCCTCCTTCAGGCTGAAGCCGTCCTCGCCGGCGAGGCGGGTCTGCAGCTCCCCCCAGATGCGGTCCGAGGACCAGTCGTCGACCTTCTCGTCGGGGGGACACTGGAAGTACATCCGCTGGATGGCATCGGTGCGCTGGGAGATCAGAGCGAAGCCGCGGTCGGAGCGGGTGTAGATGAGCTCGGGTGCCGACGGCGGTGCCTCGCAGAGGATCCCGAACCACGCGAACGGATACTCGCGGTGGTACTGCCGCCGGTCGGTGACCTCGTGCCGAGTCATGCTCCGGGAGCCGTCCGCGCCCACCAGGATGTCGCAGCGGATCTCCTGCTCGACCCCGTCGGCGTCGGTGCAGAGGATGCCGGGACGGTCGCTGGTCGTGTCGACCACCCGGGTGTCGCCGACCCCGAACCGGACGTCGCCCCCGTCGCGGTCCCGCGCGTTGGCCAGGTCCACGAAGACGTCCGTCTGCGGGTAGAGCCAGACCGAGGCGCCCACCAGATCCTGGAAGTCGATCCGGTGGCTCACTCCGTTGAACCGCAGGGCGATCCCCTCGTGCTGATAGCCCTCGCGCAGGACCCGATCTGACACATCGGTGTCCACGAGCATTCGCACGCTGTCCCGTTCGAGGATCCCGGCGCGGTGGGTGTGCTCGATCTCCTCGCGGGACCGGGAGTCGACCGCGACGCTGTCGATCCCCGCTCGGTGCAGCAGGTGAGCGAGCATGAGCCCGGCCGGCCCGGCCCCCACGATGCCGACCTGGGTGCGGGTCGCCGGACGCGTCATCGCAATGCCGCGCTCACTGATCGGTCTCCTGCAGCACCGTGGAGGCGAGCGCGAACCCGTGGTTGGCCGCCGGCACACCGCAGTAGATCGCGGACTGCAGGATCACCTCGCCGATCTCCTTGACGCTGAGCCCGTTGGTGCGCGCGGCCCGCACGTGCATCTCGAACTCGTCCCAGTGGCCGCGGGCGATGAGCGCGGTGAGGGTGGCGATGCTGCGGGAACGGCGATCCAGTCCAGGGCGGGTCCACACGCTGCCCCACGCGTAGCGGGTGATCAGATCCTGGAAGTCCTGCGTGAAGTCGTCCTTGCGGGCTTCGGCCCGGTCGACGTGCGCGTCGCCGAGCACGCTGCGCCGCACCGCCATTCCGGCGTCGTAAGGGTCGTCGCTCATCGGTGTGCTCCTGCGGTGTCGGGGTCAGGCATGTTCGGGTCCGCCGGTGGAGAGCCGGGCCAGGACGGTGTCGATGAACGCGTCCGTGGCTCCGAGGTACGACGCGGGGTCACCGGCGCCGTCGTCGCCCCGCTCTGCGAGGAGGTCCGCCGCAGCGTCGGTGGCCCGCTGCAGCATCCGGTCGGCATCCACCTCCAAGCCGGCGGCGAGCTCGGCGGCCTGCGAGGCCGCCGTCACGGTGAGTTCGAGCAGCCGGCGCAGTGCGGGCCACTCGCTGTGCCAGGCGCCGTCGGGTCGCTCGTCGACGGCGAGGGCGGCCGCCAGGTGCAGTTGAGCTCCGAGCTGGGGCGACTGCATCGCGGCCGACCGGATGACCACGCTGAGGATCGGGTTGTGCTTGTGCGGCATGGTCGACGAGCCGCCCCGACCGGCTGCTGCGGCCTCGTGCAGCTCGCCGATCTCCGGGCGGGACAGAGTGGCCACATCGGCGCCGAGGTGCCCGAGCGCGTCGCACGTCGCCACCAGGGTGTCGCCGATACGGGTGACCGCCCGCCGGCGGGTGTGCCACGGGAGGCCCGGCCAGACGAGTCCGAGCTCGCCCGCGAACGCCGCGGCCAGCGCCACGGGGTCGGCTGTGAGCTCGCCCGAGAGCGCGAGCGTCCCTGCGGCCCCGCCGCACTGGACCGGGAGGCCGGCCAGCGTCGCGGCCACGTCGTCGGCGGCCTCGATCAGTCCGGCCAGCCAATGGGCTGCCTTGAGCCCGAACGTGATCGGCACCGCGTACTGCGTCAGCGTGCGACCGGCCATCACGCTGGCGCGGTGCGCATCGGCCAGCCGCGCGAGCGCCTGGGAGGCCGCGCCGAGGTCGGCGCGCACCCGTGTGAGGCAGTCGGCGCCGAGCAGGACCAGGGCGGTGTCGAGCACGTCCTGGCTGGTCAGCCCCCGGTGGACGACGGCGGCATCGGCCGGTTGCAGCCGCTCCCGCAGCTGGTGCAGCATCGGCACGACCGGGTTGCCGACAGCCTCGGTCGCGGCGCCGATGACCGCGAGGTCAGGGGTCCAGTCGGCAGCGGCAGCCGCGATCCGCTCGGCCCGATCTCGGTCGATCGCTCCGACGGCGGCCAGTGCGCTCACCCAGCCCAGCTCCACGCGCACCATCGCGTCCGCGACCGCGCGGTCATCGACCACACCCGCGGCACGGAACGACCCCGGAGTGAGCAGCCCGTATTCGCTCATACCTCACCGGGGAAAGTCAGGAACGGCGTCTCGAGGTCTCCCTGCAGGTGCACGTCGAACCGCAGGCTGCTGTCGTCCTCGCGGACGGCGATGAGGCGCTCGTGGATCTGCGGATCCAGCGACGCGAGAAGGGGACTGGAGGACGCGTTCGCCCCGGGGAGGTAGGCACGGGTGAAGAGCCGGTGCAGCAGCCCTCGCGCGAAGACGACGACGGCGACGAACGGCGCGCCGGAGCCGCCGGGCTCGATCGTGGTGAACGAGTACCGCCCGACCGCATCGGTCTGACAGCGGCCCCAGCCGGTGAACGCCGTGCCGTCGCGCCGGATCGATCCCTCGAGAGTCGGCACCCTCCCGGCGCCGTCGGCCTGACGGATCTCCAGCAGGGCGTCGGGCACCGGCACGCCCGCGCCGTCGTACACCGTGCCGTGCAGCCGCAGTGCACCATCCACCGTCGGCCGGACGAGCTCGTGGTCGCGCTCGTACGGGAGGGCGTATGCGAAGAACGGGCCGATCGTCTGGCCGGGCGTGGGGTCGGGCTCAGGCATCGTGCTCCTCCGGGCGCTCCATCGGCGTCGAATGCGATCCGGTCAGCACGATGTCCCACCGGTAGCCCAGCTGCCACTCGTGCTCGGACAGGTCGTGGTCGTAGTGCGCGAGCAGGCGCTCGCGCGCGGCCGGGTCGGTGATCGACTGGTAGATCGGATCCAGGCCGAAGAGCGGATCGCCAGGGAAGTACATCTGGGTGATCAGCCGCTGGGTGAAGTCGGTGCCGAAGAGCGAGAAGTGGATGTGCGCCGGGCGCCAGGCGTTGTGGTGGTTGCGCCAGGGGTAGGGGCCCGGCTTGATCGTCACGAACCGGTAGACACCCTCGGCGTCGGTCAGACAACGTCCGGTGCCGGTGAAATGCGGGTCGAGCGGTGCCTGGTGCTGATCGCGCTGGTGCACGTAGCGGCCAGCGGCGTTGGCCTGCCAGATCTCCACCAACTGATGGCGCACCGGGCGCCCCTCGCCGTCGAGCACCCGGCCGGTGACCAGGATCCGCTCACCGATCGGTTCACCGCGGTCCTGGATCGTCAGATCCGCCTCGAGCGGGGCGACGTCGGAGTGGCCGAAGACCGGCGCGACCAGCTCGGCCGCCTCGGGATCGGCGGGGTGCAGGGCTTTCGTCGGATGGCGCAGCACGGAGCTGCGGTACGGCGGGTAGTCGATCCGCGGTTGCGCGTCACCGGCGGTCCATGCCGTCCGGAGTTGCTCGATCTCGGAGGAGATGGTCCGTTGGCTCGCCAACTCTCCGGGCGGGGATGCGGCTGCAGTGCTCACCTTGAGGACGCTAGGGGAGTGGCCCGCATCACGTCGAGGCTAAGCTTCCGCTGAGTGAAAGGAATTCTCGATGGCCGGCAACACCGCGACGCCCGGGGCGTCGGTCGTGTCCCGTGCGCTCGCCGTGCTGTCCGCGTTCGACGAGGATCACCGCAGCCTCGCGCTGACCCCGCTCGCTCGGCGCGCACACCTTCCGGTGCCCACGGCGTACCGGATCGCCTCCGAGTTGGTCGCAGGCGGTGCGCTGACCCGGCGTGCGTCGGGGGAGTACGTCGTCGGCCGGCGACTCTGGGACATCGGGCTGCTCGCCCCGGTGCAGACCGGGCTGCGGCAGATCGCCTCGCCGTTCCTCACCGACCTGCACGCGGCCACCCGCGCCACCGTGCACCTGGCGATCAGGGACCGGGCCCAGGTGCTCTATCTGGAACGCATCTCCGGCAACGCGTCGGTGCCGGTCGTGAGCACCGTCGGCTCCCGCCTGCCGCTGCACTCCACCGGCGTGGGCAAGGTGCTCTTCGCCTACGCACCCGCCGCGGTGCAGGAGGAGGTGTTGGCATCATTGTCGAGGGTCACGCCGTACACCGTCACGTCGGCGGCTCGGATGCGCCGGCAACTGGACCGCGTACGCCGCGACGGCTACGCCACCACGACCGAGGAGATGACCCTCGGCGCCTGCTCGGCCGCCGTGCCGATCCGCGCCGCCGACGGCGAGCAGGTCGTCGCCGCGCTCGGAGTGGTGGTCGCCGACCTGCGCCGTGACCGGCCGCGCCTGGTGACGGCCCTGCGGGTCGCCGCGCAGGGCATCGGCCGCTCGCTGCAGCCGACGGCGGGCGATCGGTCGGGGCCCGGCTGAGACTCAGGCGTCCGGTGGCCGGGCGTCCGACCGGCGGGCTCTCGGCGACCCCAGCGCGCGGGAGATGCTGCGGCTGGCCGCGCGCAGGGCGGGCAGCAGTCCGCGCGGGTCGGTGTCGATCTGCACGACCACCGAGACAGCGGCCACGACCTCGTCGTCGGATCCGCGGACGGGGCAGGCGAGGGAGAGCGCGTCCAGGGTCACCTGACCGCGGCTGACGGCGTGGTCGCTGCGTCGCACGTCCGCCAGGGTGGCGCGCAGCGTCGCCGGGTCGCTGATCGTCTGCGTCGTCCAGGTCGTCAACGGTTCACTCAGCACCCGCTCCTGGATCTCCCGCGGCGCGAAGGCCAGAAGCACCAACCCCACCCCGGTGGCGTGCAGAGCGAACCGGCCACCGACCCGGGTCAGCACCGGCACCGCATCGCGACCGGCGATGCGCTCGATGTAGACCACCTCCAGTCCCTCCCGGACCGCGAGCTGCACGTTCTCGTGGGTGGCCTCGTACAAGTCCTCCAGATAGGGCAGCGCGATCTCCCGCAGCGCCGGCCCGCGCTGGGCGAGCGCCGCGGTCTCGAAGAGCCGCAGGCCCACGTCGTACCGCCCGTCGGGGCCTCGTTCGAGGGCTCCCCACCCAGCGAGGTCGGCGACGATGCGATGGGTCGTGGTGAGGGACAACCCGGCGCGGCGACTGATGTCGGACAGCGAGAGGTGGGGGTTGTCCGCCGTGAACGCCGCCAGCACATCCATGGTCCGGGTGCTCAGTGACCGCTGCTGCGGCATGCGTCCACCCCCGTTCGGTCTTCCGGCTGGCGGAAACGCTACAGCGTCCGCGGTGTGACCCACGTCATGGTGAACGCAGTTCACTGTTCTCGAGCTCCGGAGGTTCCCATGTCCAGTTGGCCCCGCAACCAGTGGTACGTCGCGGCGTACTCGGCGGAGGTGACCGAAGAGCTCATGGCGCGCACGATCTGCGGCGAGCCGATGGTCTTCTACCGCACCTCCGACGGGGAGGTCGTCGCCCTGGCCGACCGCTGCGTGCACCGCCGCTTCCCGCTGTCCAAGAGCCACCTGGTGGACGACAACGTCATCTGCGGCTACCACGGCTTCACCTACGACCGGACCGGCACCTGCCTCGCCGCGCCGGGCCAGAAGCGCATTCCGCGGACAGCGCGGGTGCCTGCCTTCCACCTCTTAGAGCAGGACTCATTGGTGTGGGTCTGGATCGGCGAGACGGACCGTGCCGACGAGTCGACCGTCCCCCGCGCACCCTGGCTGGATTCGCCGGACTACACGACGGTGCGTGGGCTGGAACCGCTGAAGGCGCGTTACGGGCTCCTCGTCGACAACCTCATGGACCTGTCGCACGAGACCTATCTGCACGGCGGCTACATCGGCACGCCCGAGGTCGCCGAGACGCCGATCACGACGGAGGTGGACGACGAGGCGCAGGTGATCTACGTCAGTCGCCACATGGACGACGCCGCGTGCCCGCCGTTCTACGCGACGTCGACCGGCATCGAGGGTCGGATCACCCGGTGGCAGGACATCGAGTACCACCCGCCGTGCCTCTATCTGCTGCACAGCCGGGTCGCTCCGGTGGGCACGCCGGATCCGGCCGAGGACGGGCGGGACGAGCCGGCGTTCCACGTCGAGGTGGTCTATGCGATCACGCCTGAGACGGAGCACTCGACGCACGACTTCTGGATGGTGGCGCGCGATTTCGCGCTCGAGGACCAGGGTGTCTCGGACTTCCTGGCCGAGAGCAACCGCACGGTGGTCCTGCAGGACGTCGAGGCACTCGACGTGCTCGAGGTCGTGGTCGAAGGGGAGAAGGAGAACTACCAGGAGCTGTCGATCAACATCGACACCGGCGGTCTCGCTGCCCGGCGCATCATCGCGAGGCAGCTCACGAAGGGGGAGGCTGTGACGGCATGACAGCGGACGTCGATCTGACTCCCGCTCGCATGTTGCGCGGCGAGCACGTCTTCCGGGTGGTGTCCAAGCTCAACACCGACATCCTCGTGGGTTACTGCTGGTGCGGTGAGGCACAGGAGTCCGAGGACCCGATCGCGCTGTGGACGTGGCTGCTGGAGCATCCGGACGGTCATTCCTCCGGCAGGGGCGGCGAGAGCCCGTCGGCCGGCCGGCCCCAGGTCCTGGAGCCGGCATGACCGGCCGGGACGAGCAGGAGACGACCCTCGACCTGGTGGTGGAACGCGTCGCGACTCCGGCCACCGGGGTGCTCGAGGTGGTCCTGCGTCAGGCGAACGGCGCCGAACTGCCTCCGTGGAGCGCAGGTGCGCACATCGACGTGGTCACGACCGACCACGTACGGCAGTACTCGCTGTGCGGCGACCCGACCGACGCCACCTCGTGGACGATCGCCGTGCTGCGCGAGCCGGACGGGCGCGGCGGATCGGCGTACCTGCACGACACCCTCACCGCCGACATGACGGTGCAGGTCCGCGGCCCGCGCAACCACTTCGAGCTGGCACCCGCGGCGCGCTACGTGTTCGTCGCCGGCGGGATCGGCATCACCCCGATCATCCCGATGCTCGCCGCCGCGCAGAGTGCCGGCGCGGAGTGGACCCTCACCTACGGTGGCCGCACCCGGGATTCGATGGCGTACGCCGGCACGCTCGTCGAGCAGTACGGCGACCGGGTCCGTCTCGTGCCGCAGGACGAGGTCGGGTTGATCGACCTCGACGCCCTGTTGGGCGACCCCGGGATCGCGGACGCGCTCGTCTACTGCTGTGGTCCCGAGCCGCTGCTAGCCGCTGTCGAGCAACGCTGTGCCGATCGCCCCCAGATGCTGCGGACGGAGCGCTTCGCTCCGAAGGCGCTCGAACTGCAGGGCGATGCCAGCGAATTCGAGGTCGAGCTCGCGGAGTCCGGCACGGTGCTCAGCGTCCCCGCCGACAAGTCGATCCTCCAGGTGCTGGAAGAGGCCGACGTGCCGATCCTGTCGTCGTGCACCGAGGGGACCTGCGGCACGTGTGAGACCGGTGTGCTTGACGGCGTCGTCGACCACCGTGACTCGTTGCTCAGCCAGCAGGAGCAGGACGCGAACGATGTGATGTTCGTGTGCGTCTCGCGCGCCAAGTCCGCGCGGCTCGTGCTGGAGCTCTGAACTCGCTCAGTCCACGACCAGCTCGGGCTCCGGCGCCGCGACGAACGCGTGCTCGTGCTGACGTCCGCCGATCATCACCGCGGCGATCGCTGCCGCGACGAGCGCCGCGATGCCACACACCAGGTACCCGATCGAGTAGGCATGGGACAACGCGTGGAAGGCGGTGTCCTTCAGCGGATTCGGCGGATTCGGGATGGCGTTCGCGCCCAGTGGGCCGGAGTTCACCGCCCCCTTCACCGGCGGCGGCACCTTGGACGATGCGTTGAACTGCTGCAGCGCGCTGCCGAGGGACGGGGAGGACGCGACCTTCGACGCGATCGCGTCTGCGGCGTTCGTCAGGGCGATGGCCCCGATGATCGCCGGGCCGAGGGTCAGTCCGAAGTCGCGCAGCATGCTGGTCGCGCCGCTGGCCATCCCGGCCTTCTGGGTGGGCACGCTGTTGACGGCCACGACGGTGATGGCGGTGACCGCCGTCTTGAAGCCCGCACCGACGACCAGCAGGGGCACCGCGACCGCGGCGATGGACAGGTTGGTGGCCGGGATCGCCGCCAGCACCAGGTCGCCGATACCGATGAGCGCCATACCGCCGGCGAGCACCCAGCCGGGGTTGAACCGCTGCAGCATGCGGCTGCTCACCGGGAAGAGGATCACGCCCATGATGTTGAGCAGCACGAAGCCGATCGAGGTCTTCAGCGGCGTGTACTCCTGGATCGCCGACAGCCGGATGCTGGTGTCGTACGCCGTGCCGAGGTAGGCGAACATGCCGAGCACCGTCACGACGGCGGAGATGGTGAACATCCGGTTGGCGAAGAGGTCGAGCTGCAGCAACGGCTTGTCGACCCGCTGCTCAACGAGCACGAAGAGCACGAGGAACACCACGGCGATCACGAACCCGCCGATGACCGTGAGGCTCCCCCAGCCGTCCTCGGCGCCCTGGATCACGGCGTACAACAACGCGAACAGCGCGACCGCGATGGTGATCTGGCCGGGCCAGTCCAGCGACCGACCCTGCGGGGCCGACGAGTTCTGGGCGAGTGTCACGGTGGTCGCGAGACTGAGCGCGGCGAGGATCGCCATCGCGAGGAACGCGTAACGCCAGCTGGCCTCAGGACTGCCGGAATGGTGAATCCGGGCGAGCACGCCGCCGATCACGGGGGACATGAACCCACCGGCGGTCAGGGCGGCGGCCCAGATCGAGATGGAGTGCGCGCGTTCGCGCACGGTGTGCGTCCCGGCCGCGATCATGGCCACCGATGTGGGGAAGATCGCTGCAGCGCCGACGCCGGCGATGACCTGGCCGGTGAGCAGCACGCCGACGCCACCGGACGGGGTCAAGAACGCGATGAGCCCACCGACAACCACCAGGCCCGCGCCCGTGGCGAGCAGCCGCTTGCGGCCGAAGAGGTCACCGACCACGCCGAAGGTCAGCTCGAAGAGGGTCACCGGCACCAGGAAGGCGTCGGAGACCCAGGTCAGCTGGGTGGACGTTGTGCCCAGGTCCTTGTTGATGTAGCCGTTGATGACCGCGGGGATGCTGAGCCCGATCTGAGCGACGAAGCAGGCGAAGACCGAGGCGAGCAGCGTGCCGCTCGTCAACCTCGGAAGGCCGCCGCGCGGCTCCGATGCTGCGGATGTAGTCATCGGCCGAGCAAAGCACAGGGCCGACCAATATGTACAGGTTTCCTGATCAATTAGTCACGGCGCGGCGGACGTCGTACGCGGGCTCAGTCGGCGGAGGGGTCCTCGTGCAGGGCCCGGCGGCACAGCTCCAGGGTCTGCCGCAGCGCGGCCGACTGCGCGGTGCTGGCGCGGGCGAGCATGCGCTCCTCGAGCGCGGTGACCTGCGGCCGCATCCGATCCAGCACCCGCCCGCCCTCGGGAGTGAGGGCGATCACCAGGCGACGACGGTCGCGGGGGTCGCGGTGCCGCTCGATCAGGTTCCGGTCGAGCAGGGCGCCCACCATGTCGGCCGTGCTCTGCGCGGTCACGAACGACAGGCGCGCCAGGTGTGCGGCGGTGAGATCGGGATGGCGTTCGAGCACGGTGAGCGCGGTGTACTGCAGGGCGGTCAGACCCTCGGGACGGGCGAGGTCGTCCAGTGCGGCGCGCACCGACAGCTCGACCTGCTTCATCAGGTAGAGCAGCGTCGGGGGCGCCGTCCGCGCGATCGGCGGCGCGACGTCGTCGTCCCGCGCCCGCTCGCTCTTCATGGGCGCCATGCTAGGCAGCGTCAGCGCAGCCCCAGGACGTGGGCGGCGTTCTGCTTGAGGATGCCGGGCCGATGCGCGGTGTCGATCCCGAGGTCGTCGAAGTCGGCCAACCACCGCTCGGGCGCGATCAGCGGATAGTCGCTGCCGAAGAGCACCTTGCGGCGCAGCAGCCCGCCGGCGGCGCGCACCAGCTCGGGCGGGAAGTACTTCGGCCGCCACCCCGAGAGGTCGATATAGACATTTGCCTTGTGGGTCGCCATCGAGATGGCCTCGGCCTGCCACGGCACCGATGGGTGCGCCAGGATCACCGTCAGCCCCGGGAAATCGGCGGCCACGTCGTCGAGCAGCAGCGGGTTGGAGTAGCGCAGCTTGATCCCTCGTCCTCCCGGCAGGCCGGCGCCGATGCCGTTCTGTCCGGTGTGGAAGAGCGCGGGCACGCCGAGCTCCTCCAGCGCCGCCCACAGGGGCTGGAAGGCCGGGTCGTCGGGGGAGAAGGCCTGCAGGCTGGGGTGGAACTTGAACCCGCGGACGCCGTACTCCTGCACCAGGTGACGTGCGCGCTGCACGGCCGCCGCACCCTGGTGCGGATCGACGGAGCCGAACGGGATGAGCACGTCCGCGTGTTCGGCCGCGGCCTGCGCGATCTCCTCGCTCGAGATCGCGGGGTGACCCGTCGCGGTGGTGGCGTCGACCGTGAAGACGACGGCCGCCATCCCGGCGTCGCGGTAACGCCGGGCCAGGTCCTGCACGGACGGGGTGCGGTTCTCGCTGCCCTTGAAGTACGCGGCGGACGCGTCCAGCAGCTCCTCGTCCAGGGCGAAGTGGCCGTGGTCGTCGGACTCGACGTGCACGTGGACGTCGAGCGCGGTGATCGCGTTCAGGTCGACGGCGGGCTCGTAGCGGGTCATCGGGTGGTCTCTCTGAGTCGGGACTTGATGAGTTTTCCGGAGGCGTTGTGGGGGAGTTCGGGCAGGAAGACGACGCTCGCGGGCCGCTTGTACCGGGCGAGCCGTTCGTCCAGATGAGCGAGTACGTCGGACTCCGACAGGTGCGCTCCAGGCCGGGTGACCACGAACACGCGCCCGACCTCGCCCCACCTCTCGTCCGGCACTCCGATCACCGCGCACTCGGCGATCTGCGGGTGCTCGTGCAGCGCCTGCTCGACCTCGGCCGGATAGACGTTCTCACCGCCGGAGATGTACATGTCCTTGATGCGGTCCACGATCCGCAGATAGCCCTCGCCGTCCGCGGTGGCGACGTCTCCGGTGTGCAGCCATTCGTCGGTGAACGCCGCCTCGGTGGCGCGCGGGTCCTGCCAGTAGCCGGGGCTGACGTTCGGCCCGCTGACGAGCACCTCGCCGGGTTCGCCCGCAGGCACGTCCTCGTCACCGGCGGCCACCCGCACGTCGGCGAAGAAGCACGCGGTGCCCGCGGTACCGAGCTTGCGGACGCCGTCCGCCGCCCGCAGCATCGTCGCGCCCGGCGAGGCCTCCGTCAGGCCGTACCCCTGCACGATCATCAGCCCGCGGTCCAGCCACGTGTGCAGCAGCGACTCCGGGATCGGCGCCCCGCCGCTGAGCGCCAGGTGCAGGCTGGCCAGGTCCGCCGCGTGGAAGCGCGGTGCCGCCGCGAGCGCGAGGTACATCGAGGTCACCCCGAAGAGCAGCGTCACGCGCTCGCGTTCGATGATGTCGACCGCGGCGACCGGGTCGAAGCGGGCCTCCAGCAGCGCCGTCCCGCCCTTGAGGATCGTCGGGAAGAGCACCTGGTTGAGCGCCGCCGTGTGGAAGAGCGGGGCGGTCACCAGCGCCACCTCGTCACTGCCGAGGTCGATGTCGACCAGCAGGTTGTAGACGTTCCACACCACGTTCGCGTGGGTGAGCATCACACCCTTCGGGCGACCACTGGTGCCCGACGTGTACTGGATCATGAAGAGGTCGTCGAGGGCGATGAGCTCGTCGACCTCCCCGTCGTCCGGGGCGTGCAGTGCGTCGAGGCCGGCGCCCGCGTCGCGCGTGAACGTCACGATGTCCAGGGCGAGTTCGTCGACCTCCGGGGTCGACGCCGACGCGGCGAGCGCGTCCTCGATCAGCAGCAGCCGCGCGCCGCTGTGGCCCAGCACGTAGGCCAGCTCGGGCGGGGCCAGTCGCGTGTTCACCGGCACGAAGACGCCGCCGAGCTTCGCGGTGGCGAACATCGAGAGGACCATCTCCACGCCGTTGAGGCCGAGGAACGCGACCCGGTCACCGCGGGTGATGCCGCGCTCCCGCAGGCCGTGCGCGAGGCGGGTGCTCGCCCGGTGCAGGTCGGCGTAGGTCGTAGCGCGGCCGTCCTGGACCAGCGCGGGCCGGTCCGGGGTCATCCGGGCGCGCCGCCGGGTCCAGGAGCCCAGCCCCTGGTCCCTCATGGCGTCTCCTCGCCGACGGTGTCGAGGCCGAGACGCTCCTTCGTGGTGAGCAGCTCTCGCAGCCCGCGATCGCGCCGGGCGCGCACCTCGGGCTCTCGCCCGCCGAGCTCCTCGGTGACGCCGGAGACCAGTTGCATGGTCAGCTCCGGCGTCAGTTCGGGATCGCCGAGGTCGGCCCACCAGTCGACCATCGGCGGTCCGAGATGCTCCAGCACGTGCGCCAGCCCGTCCGGGCCGCCGGACAGGTGCTGGGTGGCGATGGGACCGAGCAGCGCCCACCGCAGACCCGGACCGGAGGCCACCGCACGGTCCAGGTCCGCGACCGAGATCGCGCCACGGCGGACGAGGTCGTAGGCCTCTCGCCAGAGCGCTGCCTGCAGGCGGTTCACGACGTGCCCAGGCAGCTCGGCCCGGACATGGACCGGGCTGCGCCCCAATGCGCGCATCGCCGCCATCGTGGTGTCCACGGTCTGCGCGGAGGTGAGACGCCCACCGACCACCTCCACGAGCGGCACCAGGTGGGGCGGGTTGAACGGGTGCGCGACGAGCACGCGATCGGGGTGCCGGCAGGCGTCCTGGAAGGCGGATGGGCCGATGCCTGACGAGCTGCTCGCAAGGACGACGCCCGGGTCGGTGACCTCGTCGAGCGCAGCGAAGAGCTCACGCTTCACCTTCACCCGCTCCGGGCCGCACTCGATGACGAACGCCGCGCCGGTGGCCGCGGCGGCGGGGTCGGCGTGGAAATGCAGCCTTTCGAGCGGCTGCGATGTGCAGTCGAGCTCCGTCAGATGGTCGGCCACCGCCGCGCGCAGTGCGTCCTGGGCGCCCGGTGCGGGGTCGGCGGCGTGCACCTCGAGCCCGCGGGACAGCGCGAGCGCGACCCAGCTGCCGCCGATCGAGCCGGCCCCGATGACGGCGACGGGGGAGAGGTCGGCGCTCATGCGCTCGCCTCCGCCGCCAGCGCGATGAACGGGTCCAGGGATGCCGGGTCCGCGAGCGCGTCCCGGCTGACCACGTCGTGCGGTGTCGCGCCCTGCAGGATCCGCTTCACCGGGAGCTCCAGCTTCTTGCCGGTGAGGTTGCGCGGGACGGCGCGCACCCCTACGACGCGGTCGGGTACGTGCCGGGGGGACAGCGACGTACGCAGCGCGGCGCGCAGGGTGTCGACCAGGGCGTCGTCCACCTCGACGCCGGAGGTCGTGGTGACGAAGAGGATCAGTTCGCCGTTGCCGCCCGCGGGATCCTCGAGGTGCACGACCAGGCTGTCGGCGATGCCGGGCAGCTCCTCGACGACGCGGTAGAACTCCGCTGTGCCGAGCCGTACGCCGCCGCGGTTGAGCGTGGCGTCACTGCGACCGGTGACGACGCAGCTGCCGTCGGACTCGAAGACGATCCAGTCCCCGTGCTGCCACACACCGGGGAAGCGTTCGAAATACGTTGCCCGGAGCAGCGATGCGTCTGCGTCGCCCCACAGCCCCACGGGCATCGACGGCATCGGCGAGGTCACCACGAGCTCGCCCGGCTCGCCGATCACCTCCAGGCCCGCGTCGTCGTACGCGTGGACGTCGACACCCAGTGCCCGACCGGAGATCACCCCCGCGCGCACGGGCAGCAGCGGGTTGTTCTGCACCAGCCCGCTGCACACGTCGGTGCCTCCGCTGCCGACGTTGAGCTGCACCCGCGGCCCGAGCTGCTCGCCGATCCAGGCGTAGCCCTCGGGAGGCAGCGGCGAACCCGCGGAGCCGACGACCCGGATCCGCAGGTCCAGTCCGCTCAGGTCCACCCCGGCCGAGCGGCAGGCCATGATGAATCCGGGGCTCGCGCCCATCAGCGTGGCCCCGGTCTCCTGCGCCAGACGCCACTGCCACGTCAGGTCGGGGTATGCCGGGTCGCCGTCGATCGTCACGATGCCCGCTCCGACGAGCAGCCCGGACACCAGCGCGTTCCACATCATCCAGGCGGTGGTGGAGTACCACGCGATGACGTCACCGCGACGCAGGTCCCAGGACAGCGCGTGGTTCTTCAGGTGCTCGACCAGGACCCCTCCGTGCCCGTGCACGATGGCCTTGGGTCGGCCGGTGGTGCCGGAGGAGAAGAGGACCACCAGCGGGTGGTCGAAGGGCACCGGTGTCGTCCGGTCGAGCGGTTCGGCCCCCGCGAGTGCTGCCGACCAGGAGGTCGCGCCGTCGACCCGCCATGCGCCGTACTCGATGTCGACCACATGGCGCAGCGTGGGCAGGCCCGCGGTGATGGCCGTGACCTGGTCACCGCGGTCGACGTCCTTGGTGCCGTAGCGATAGCCGCCCGCGACGACCAGGACGACGGGTTCGATCTGTCCGAACCGGTCGATCACGCTGCGCGGGCCGAACTCGATCGCACAACTGGACCACACCGCGCCCAGGGCCGCGGTCGCCAGAAAGGCGACCACGGCTTCCGGGCAGTTCGGCAGGTACCCCGCCACCCGGTCGCCGGGACCGACGCCCAGGTCGGTGAGGGCGCGAGCGGCGCGTGCGACCGCGTCGCGCAGCTCGCCCCAGGTGAGGTCACGGTCGGCGCGGCTCTGGGACCGAGCGTGAATCGCCACGGCGGAGTCCTGGGCCCCGGCGCCGCGCAGCGCGTGCTCGGCGTAGTTGAGCAGCGACCCGGTGAACCACTGCGAGCCGGGCATCACCCGTTCCGCGAGGACGGACGTGCGCGTGCCGCGGTCGTGGATCTCGAAGAACTCCCAGATCGCGGACCAGAAACCGTCGAGGTCCTCGACGGACCACTGCCACAGCGCGTCGTGGTCGCTCAGGTCGAGTGCGCGCTGCGTATGCAGCCACGTTAGAAAGCGGCCGACCTCGCTGGTGTCGAGGACGTCGTCCGGCGGGCGCCACAGCACGTCGCCGGTGTGCACGCTCATCGGTCGGTCACCTTCGGCCCGCGGCCATGCAGGAACTCTTGCATGCGACCCTTCGCATCGTCGGTGCCCTGGGCGATGGCGGCCATCATGGCCTCCATGAGATAGCCCTCATGCCGGCCGGATTCGGCGATGCGGGGGAGTGCCTGGATGACGGCGTAGTTGCTCTGCGGTGCGTTGTCGGCGATCCGGGTGGCCAGGCGCAGCGCCTCGTCGAGGCCGGCACCGTCGTCGACGACGTACTGGGACAGTCCGGCCGCGGCACCCTCCTCGGCGTCGTACCGACGGCCGGTGAGCATCAGATCGGCCATCCGGGCCACGCCGATGAGCCGCGGCAGTCGCACCGATGCTCCGCCGCCGACGAACAGGCCGCGCATCCCCTCGGGCAGGGCGTAGAACGTCGAGCGTTCGGCGACGCGCAGGTGGGCGGCCGCGGCGAGTTCGAGGCCTCCGCCCACGACCGCTCCCTTCAGGGCGCACACCACCGGCACGGGGCCGAACTCGATGAGCTCGAACGCGCGATGCCACATCCGCGAGTGCCGCACGCCGGAGATGGTGTCCCGCTCTGCCATCTCCGACAGGTCCAGGCCCGCGCTGAAGTGGTCGCCCTCGGCGGCGATGACCACGCTCGCGACGTCATCGGGAAGATCGGTGAAGAACCGTTCGATGCCGAGCACCGTCGCGTCGTCCAGGGCGTTGCGCTTCTCCGGGCGGTTGAGGGTCAGCACGGCGACCTTCCCGTGCCGGGTGACGGCCAGCGAGGACGGCAGATCGGGCAGCGACTGATCCGGCACGGGCGCCTCCGGGAGTGAGCTGAGATAACGAGCAGGATTCCTGATGATTAGATCAGATGTGCGGCCCCGAGACAATGCCGTCGACCAGAGCCTCGGCCGTCGCCTCCTGGCCCGTTCGCCTGGCTAGGGTGAGTGGGCGATGAGGACGGGTGAACGCGAGCGGGTACCGCCGCCACTGTTGAAGAGGCGGCTGCCGTCGGGCCGCGGAGCGATGATGCAGCCGAACGTCACCCACGACGGCGACGCGGCCCTGACCCTGCGCTTCTGGGGTGCGATCGTCCTCACCGGTGTGCTGACCGGCCTGATCGGTGATCTGCTCATGGGCCTGCTGCGGCTCGTGTCGCGCATCGCGTTCGGTGCCAGAGGGTTCGGGGACTTCGCGGACAAGGTCGCCGCCGCAGGCCCCTGGCATCGACTCACGCCGCTGCTGGTCGCCGGTGTCATCGGCGGGGTCGGGTGGTATCTGCTGCGCCGGTTCACCCCCGGACGCAAATCCGAGGTGGACGACGTCCTCTGGACGGGTGAAGGACGCCTGTCGGTACGCCGCAGCGCCGGCACGTCCGTGCTGTCCGAGATCGTCGTGGGCCTCGGCGCGTCGCTCGGCCGCGAGGCCGCGCCCAAGCTGATGGGCGCGGTGTCGGGCAACGTGGTCGCCGGGTGGCTGAGGCTGACCCCGGCGCAGCTGCGCCTGCTGGTGGCATGCGGCGCCGGTGCCGGTTTGGCCTGCGTCTACAACGTGCCGCTCGGCGGTGCACTCTTCACGGCGGAGGTGCTGGTCGGCGCGGTCAACCTGCCCATCGTGCTGCCGGCGCTGGCGTGCGCGGGCGTGGCGACCGTCACGGCATGGGTCGGTCTGTCGGACCACGCGACGTACGTGGGCATCCCACAGTTCTCCTACGACCCGCGGCTGCTGGTCTGGGCCCTCCTGCTCGGGCCCGTCGTGGGCGTGCTGGCCGCAGGGTACGTGCGGCTGATCGGGATCGTGTCCCACTACCGCGTCACCGGGCGATGGATGCTGATCGCACCGCTCGTGGCGTTCGCCGTGCTCGGTGTGCTGGCGCTGCGCTATCCGCTGCTCTACGGGAACGGGTCGGACATCGCCCGCCTCGGCCTCATCGGCGGCGGATCACTGGCGCTCTTCGTTGCGTTGGCCGTGCTGAAACCGTTCGTGACGTTGCTCTGTCTGGGCAGTGGCGCCTCGGGTGGTCTGTTCACTCCGGTGCTCAGCACGGGGGCCGCCCTGGGCGCCGCCCTCGGCATCCTCTGGAGCGACGTGTGGCCGGGGTCGCCCGTCGGCGCGTACGCGCTGATCGGTGCGGCCGCGATGGTCGGCGCCGGGATGCAGGCCCCCCTTGCGGCGCTGGCGCTGCTGCTCGAACTCACGCACGGCGGGTTCGGGCTGATGGTGCCGATGATCGTCGCCGCGGTGATCGCGACGGCGATCACGCGCTGGATCGACGGATATTCGATCTACTCGGCACGCCTCTCCGCGCCGGCGAGGGTGTAGGAATCTCGCTTTCGCTTCGGGGCGACGCCGTACGGGCGGATTCGCGTCCGAACGTCGTACGCGGGCATTGATCTGCTCAATGCGGAGCGGGAGCGGAATACCGCGGGGCGGCGGAATTCCTGCAACCGCATTGCGGTGCAGGAAATCCTTGCGCCGGCGCCGTGCAACAAGGAGTGGGACCCGTCGCATCGGACGTGTCCCACTCCCGATGCACTCGAGCAAAGTCGGGCGGGCCTCAGGAGCGCATTCGCCCGTCGAGGATCAGGCGCGCGGTCCTGCCCGCAGCTCGTCGCGGATCTGCACCAGCAGGTCGAGCTCGGTCGGGACGTCTTCGATTTCGACATCGCCCTTACGGCGGCGCAGGGCCAGCTCGGTCGCCTTGTTGTAGGGCACGACCACGAAGAAGTAGACGACTGCCGCCAGGAGCAGGAATCCGATGAGCGCGGTGATGAAGTCGCCGACGTGGATCCCACTCGGTTGGTAGCTGGAGAAACTCGGCGACCCGCCGATCTTGCCGACGATGTCCATGATGACGACGACCAATGCCTGAACGACTCTGGCGAAAGCCGTCGCGATGACGAATGCGACGGCGAGTTCGACGAGATTTCCGCGCATGATGAAGTCTTTGAAACCCTGCATGTCAAGTCCCCTTTTGCTATGGACGATTCCTGCATGAATCCGCATTCGACGATATCGCCACACCAGTCACGGCGGCAACACGCATTTTCCCGTGCGCTATTCACAGCCGGCGCCACTCGAGCACGACCTGGTTGGGGCCGCACGGGCCGGTGGGGCGGCCGCGGTCCTGGACGGACCATTGACGTCCTCCGCAGCGTGGTGCAGAGTTCTGACGTCAGACGTCTGATGTCAGGAGACCCGATGAACTCTCGTACCCACGCCCTTGCCGGACCCCTCGCCGCCGCCGTCATGCTCGGCGCCGGCTTCGTCAGTGCCGGACCCGCATATGCGGGCGGGCCCGCGCCCGGGCCGGCGGCCGAGGCTCCGGCCCTGCACCTGACCGATCTGGCGGTCCGGGGCGAGGGCGGCTATCCGCAGTACCGGATCCCGGCCCTTACCTCGACGACGAAGGGCACGCTGCTGGCTGCGTACGACGGACGGCCAACGATCAGCGACCTGCCCAATCACATCACGATCCTGCTGCGGCGCAGCACCGACCAGGGCCGCACCTGGAGCCAGCAGCAGATCGTCCGACAAGCGCCCGCTCCCGCAGGCTTCGGTGACCCCAGCCTGCTCGTGGATCATCGCACCGGACGCATCTTCCTGTTCTACGCCGCTGGCATGAACCAGGGGTTCGGCGGAAGCGGCACCGGCAACAGCGAGACGGATCCGAACATCCTGCAGACCGACTACAGCTACTCCGACGACGACGGTCGCACCTGGACGTCGCGACGGATCACCTCACAGATCAAGAACCCGTCGTGGTCCGGTCTCTTCGCGGCGTCCGGGCAGGGCATCCAGCTCGTCCACGGCCCGTACGCAGGACGCCTCATCCAGCAGTACCTCATTCGCATCTCCGGGCAGAATTACGCTGCCAGCGCCTACAGCGACGACGACGGCGCGACATGGAAGATGGGTCGACCGGTGGGGCCCGGCATGGACGAGAACAAGACGGTCGAGCTCGCAGACGGCAGCGTGATGCTGAACTCGCGTGCCACGCCGCATCGCCTGGTCGCGATCTCCCGCGACGGCGGCGTGACCTACTCCACCCCGCAGGCCGACCCGGCGCTGGTCGACCCGGCCGACAACGGGTCGATCATCCGGGTGGCCCCGGACGCCCCTCGCAGCGACCCGCGGTCCCGACAGCTGCTCTTCGTCAACAACGACGACCCCCTGCTCCGTCGCAACCTGACGGTGCGGATGTCCTGCGACAGCGGCCGCACCTGGCCGATCTCACGCGTGGTCGACTCCGGCAGTGCCGAGTACTCGACCCTGACCCGCCAGAGCAACGGCCGATTCGGTCTGCTCTACGAGCGCAACGGTGTGCAGGAGGTCACCTACACCTCGTTCGGTCTCGACTGGTTGAAGGGAGCGTGCGCCCCGGTCTCGGTGACGGCGCCGGACGGCGTCCGGGCGGGCAGGTCGGCGACGGTGACCGCGACCGTCACCGACCAGGAGGCGCATGCCCTGGCGAAGGGCACACTGCAGGTGAGCGGTCCCGCCGGCTGGGAGGTGTCACGGGTGACCGTGCCACGCGTGCAGCCGGGCCGCAGTGTGAGGGTCAGGATCGGCGTCCAGGTGCCCAGGACCGCATTCGGTGACCAGGACCTGACGTTCGCCTACACCAGTGTCGGCCGTCGTTCCGGCACGATCGCGACACTGCACGTGCAGGCAGCGCCGTGGGCACCGGCACGGCCGCAACTCGAGGGCACCGCTGTGCTGGACCACCTGGACGCAGCGGGCGCGGCGGGCCTGCCGGGCGACGTCGTCACCTACGCGATGAAAGTGCAGAACACCGGCAACACCACGGTGAACGACGTCACGCTCACCGGCGGTCTGGACGGGCTCGGCGTCTGCCACTATTCCGCGCTCGTCCCCGGCCAGAGCTACAAATGCTCGGCCACCCACACCCTCACGACCGCGGAGGTCGCCAACGGGTTCGCACCCGAGGTGCGGTTGACCGGCACCACGCCCGACGGGTCCTCCACGTCGACGCGGGTGAGGGTCGAACCCTGGTCGGATCCGACCCAGGGCTGAGGCTCCCTCCACGCGAGGTCGCCCCGGGCGGTCCGGCCGCCCGGGGCGACCTCGATCACTCTCTACGGCTAGCGGCGGCCGGGTAGTCGCCGGCACGTGACCGCGGCGCCGACACACCACGCAGAGCGTGGGCGCTACTCGCGACCGCCCGCACCAGCCGCGCCGCGGACGGCGTGCTCGAACCAGCCGGTGATGGTGCTCGGGTGGGTGATGGCCGTGCCCACGACGACAGCGAACGCGCCGGCGTCGATGGCCTGTGCCGCCTGCGCGGGGGAGTGCACGCGCCCCTCGCAGATGACCGGCACGTCGAGGGCGTCGACGAGCGCCGTGACGAGCGCGAGGTCCGGACCGGACGTCTTCGCCGTGTACGACGTGTATCCGGCGAGCGTGGTCCCCACCAGGTCCGCGCCGTACGAGGCGGCGGCCACTCCCTCCTCGAGAGTGGAGCAGTCGGTCATGACGAGCGCCGTCGACTGCTGGTGCAGGGCCTCGATCGTCTGCTCGAGGGTGCGGCCGTCCGGCCGGGCCTGACCGGTCCCGTCGATCGCCACGATGTGCGCCCCGGTCGCGGCGACCGCGAGTGCGTGCTCCAGCGTCGGGGTGATGTAGACGTCGGCGTCGCCGTCCTTCCACAGACCGATGACCGGCACGTCCACCGCGGCCACGATCGAGGTGAGGTCCTCGATGCCCTGCGCCCGGATCGCCGCGGCACCACCGTCGACAGCGGCCTGCGCGACCCGGGTCATGGTGTGCGGATCGCGCATCGGCTCACCGGGGTAGGCCTGACAGGAGACGATGAGCCGCCCGCGCAGGCTCTCCAGCAGATCAGGCATCGACGATCCTCTCGAAGGCGAGTCGGGCGGCTCCGAGGAGAGCGGCATCGGCGCCGAGTTCACTGTCGAGCACGGCGACGTCGGCGGTCGCCGGCAGGAGCTCGTCGCGCAGCGCCTGGTCCATCGCGGACCACCATGAGGGACCGGCGGCGGCGACGCCCCCGGTGATGACGACCAGCTGCGGATCGAGCAGGTTCACCACGCCCCCCACGGCGACGCCGAGGGCCAGTGCGCCCTGGCGCAGGGCGTCGGTCTCGACACCCGAGCCGCCGGCGGCAGCGCGGACGACGTCCTGCAGGCGGGCCACCGGTTCGCCGGTCCGGCGGGCGACCTCGGCGCAGATCGCGGGCCCGGCAGCGACCGACTCCAGATGTCCCCACCCGCCGCAGACGCACTCTCGCCCGTCCGCGTACGGCGATGCGATGTGGCCGAGGTGACCGGCGACATGGCGGGCGCCGTGCCAGACCTGCCCGTCGAGGACGAGCGAGGCGCCGACGCCGGTGCCCACGGCGACCAGCAGCATGCTGTGCGCCTCGCGGCCACGACCGCGCCAGATCTCCCCCAGGGCATGGGCGTGCACGTCGTTGTCGACGGCCACCGGCAGACCGGTCCACTGCTCCAGCACCCGTCGGATCGGTGTGCCCGCCCAGTCGCGCAGGACGCTGGTGGCGGAGACGACCTCACCGCGCACCTGGTCGATGACACCCGCGCTGCCGACACCGAGGGCCAGCGGGTGGGCGTCGGCGCCGACCTCCTCCACGAGGTGGCCGACGGTCCGGACGATCTCTTCCGGACCCCGTTGTCCCGGGGTGGCCGCGGTGGCCCGGCGCAGGACGCGCCCGTCGCGGTCGATCAGCGCGGCGTTGGTCTTGGTGCCTCCGAGGTCCACCCCGATGACGGCGGTCTGCGCCAGGGGAGGGCGGGTCATCGGCGGACGGACAGACCCGCGCGTTCGAGCTGGTTGCGTACCCGGCCGGTCTCGTCGGCGTCGTACCGGCGCATCGGCAGCGACACGGCGGGGGAGTCGATGACGCCCAGCAGGTGCAGTGCGGCCTTGAACGCGCCGATCCCACGGGTCGCCCCGGCTGCGGTCGCGGGGTCGGCGGAGTCGACGATGCGGAAGAGGCGCACCAGACGCTCCTGCTCCTTGTGTGCGGTGTCCCAGTCGCTGTCAGCAGCGCCGCGGTGCAGACGCACATAGCCGTGCGGGTCGACGTTGCCGAGGCCCGGCACCGAGCCGGTGGCGCCGGCCAGGAGCATCGCGTCGACGACGACCTCGTGGCCGGTCAGCATCGCGAAGTCCTCGATCTGCTCGTCCTGGAGCCCCACTACGAGCTGCCGGAACGCGACGTCGTCGCCGCTGGAGTCCTTCACCCCGGCGACCACTCCGTCCGAAGCCAGCTGCAGCAGCAGGTCGTTCGGCAGCTTGCGTCCGACACACACCGGGATGTCGTAGGCGAGCAGGGGCAGGCTCGACGCGGCGCCGACGGCGCGCAGGTGACGCTCGGTCTCGTGCGGTCCGACGATCGCGTAGAACGGCGCGGTCGCGACGATCGCGTCGACGCCGAGCCGTTCGGCTGCGCGGACCCGCTGCAGCACCCGGGGCGTCGTCGGCTCGATGCAGCCGGCGATGACCGGTACGGCGCCCGCCGTCGACCTCACGATGACCTCCAACACCTGGTCGCGCTGCGGGTCGGTGAGGAACACCGTCTCACCGGAGCTGCCCAGCGCGAAGAGGCCGCTGACACCGCCGTCGAGCAGGTGGTGCACGAGTCGCTCCAGTGAGGCGACGTCCACCTCCCCGTCGTCGGTCAGAGGGGTGACGACGGGTGGGATGACACCGGTGAGGGTCAGAGGGTCGGTCACGGGGCTTCAGGCTCCTTGGTCGGCGTCGACGGAGGCGACGGGGTGTGCATGGTGCGCAGGGTCTGCATGGTGTGCGGAGTGGGCGTCGCGCAGGAGATCCTGCGCCGACGTCCCTTCGGGAATCGGGTGATGGCAACGGAACTGGTGACCGCCCGCCGCCGAGGTCACCGGCGGCATGTCCTGAGCGCAGACGTCGTCCGCCCGCCAGCACCGGGTCCTGAACGGGCATCCGCTGGGTGGCGCCGTGGCCGAGGGCACCGGACCGATGAGCGGGATGGGCTCGACGGCGTCGAGCAGGCTGGGTGTCGCGGAGAAGAGCGCGCGCGTGTAGGGATGCCGGCTGCCGTCAGGCAGCAGTGCCGCGGGTGTCTCCTCCACGACCCTGCCGAGGTACATCGTGATGATGCGGTCGCTGATCCGTTTCACGGTCTGGATGTCGTGCGACACGAAGACCATGGCCAGCCCCAGATCGTTCTTGAGGTCCATCAGCAGATTGAGGATCTGTGCGCGCACCGAGACGTCGAGCGCGCTGGTCGGCTCGTCGGCCACGATCAGCGAGGGCTCCATGGCGAGGGCCCGGGCGATCGAGACGCGTTGGCGCTGACCGCCGGACAGTTGGCCGGGGAGGGCGCCGGCGAGCGACTGCGGCAGCCCGACCAGCTCCATGAGGCTGCGGACCCGCGCGCTGCGGTCCCGGGCGGACTTCCAGTGGTGCACGTCGAGGGGGTCGCGGATGATCTGCGAGACCGGCATCCGGCGGTTCAGCGACCCCGCCGGGTCCTGGAAGATCATGCCGACACCGCGGCCGAGGGTGGCGCGACGGCGTCCGGCGGACATCGCCCAGACGTCCTCGCCCGACCACAGCAGCCGCCCGGACGTCGGCGCCTGCAGGCCGACCATGGCCTTGGCCAGGGTCGACTTGCCGCACCCGGACTCGCCGACGATCCCGACGGTCTCGCCGGGGTGGATCGCCACGTCGGCGCGGGTCAGCGCGTGCACCGTGGTCCTGTCGAACATGCTGCCGCCGCGCGCGCGGTGCACGACGCTCAGGTCCTCGGTCGCGAGCACGGGTGCATCCGATGTGCCGGTCATGAGTGGGCCTCCTCGAGTGCGGCGCGGTGGCCGGCGGGGTGGTGGCAGGCCGCGAGGTGATGGTCGTCGTCACCGGTGAGCCGGGGTACGTCGTCCAGACAGACCTGGGTGGCCAGCGGGCAGCGGTCCGCGAAGCGGCAGCCCTGCGGGAAGTCGGCCGGCGACGGCACCGTTCCCCTGATCTGGGTGAGCCGGGCGGCGCCCGCCTCCAGCGACAGGACGGAGCCCAGCAGCCCTCGGCTGTAGTGGTGGCGGGGTTCGGCGACGACGTCGGCGCTGACGCCGGTCTCGACGATCCGCCCGCCGTACATGACGGCGACGCGGTCGCACACCTCGCTGACCAGGGCCAGGTCGTGGCTCACCAGGATGAGGGCGAAGCCGAGCTCCTCGCGCAGCCGCAGCAGCAGCTGCACGACCTGGGCCTGCACCGTCACGTCGAGTGCCGTGGTCGGCTCGTCGGCGATGATCAGCTTCGGGTCACGCGAGAGCGCCATGGCGATGACCACGCGCTGACGCTGGCCGCCGGACAGCTCGTGCGGGTAGGACGACAGGGTGCGCTGCGGATCGAGCCCGACGAGGTCCATCAGGTCGGCAGCGGTGCGGGTGCCGCCGCGTTTGATGACCTGGGCCAGCTGCGACTTGATCGTCATCGCGGGGTTGAGCGCCGACAGCGCGTCCTGGTAGACCATCGCTATCTGCCGGCCCATGAGCGCGCGGCGTCGGCCCGCGCTCATCCCGACCAACTCCTGGCCGTCGAAGACCATCGAGCCGCTCACTTGCGCGCCGGTCGGCTGCAGGCCCATCACCGTGAGGGAGGTGAGGGATTTGCCGCTGCCGGACTCGCCGACGAGACCGAGGACCTCTCCGGGTCGCACCTCCAGGTCCACGCCGTCGACGATGTCCACACCGTGGTGACGGTCGGCGAAGCGGATGTGCAGGTCGCGCACGGTGAGGACGGGGTCGCCCTGCGGGAGCGGGCGGGCGGTGCTGCGCAGCCGGGCGGCGGCCCGGGTCAGTCCCGGCAGCTCGGGTGCGGTGTGCTCCTGCTCCTGCGCCTGCTCGAATCGGGCGGTCTGCGGCTCGGGTTCGGCGCCGCCCTCCTTTCCGCCGCCGGCGGCCGGAGCGGCCCAGGCGTCGGAGATCCCCTCACTCAGGATGTTGAGGGCGAGCACGGTGAGCAGGATGAGCAGGCCGGGGAAGAACGTCGCCCACCAGGAGCCGGCCGTCAGGATCTGCTGGCCGTAGGCGATGACCGATCCCCACGACGACTGCGCGGCCTGGCCCGGCAGACCGCCGCCGATGAAGGACAGCGACGCCTCGAAGATGATCGAGTCGGCGACCATCACCGTCGCGAAGACCAGGACCGGTGCCGCGCAGTTGCGCAGCACGTGACGGCGCAGGATGTGCACCCGGCGCGCGCCGATGACCTGCTCGGCGGCGACGTAGTCCTCGCCGTACTGCGAGAGCACGTTGGCGCGTACGACACGGGCGATGGAGGGTGCGAAGACGAAGCCGATCGCGATGATCAGCACGCTCAGCTTGTCCTTGCCGTAGGCCACGATCAGCACTGCGGCCAGCGCGATCGCCGGGAAGGCCATGACGATGTCGAGCAGTCGCATGATGACCTCGTCGACCACCTTGCGGCTGGTGGCGGCGAGCGCGCCCAGTGCGGTGCCGACGATCAGCGCCAGCGCGGCGGCGCCGAAGCCCACCTCGAGCGACCGGCGCGTGCCGGCGACCAGCCGGGAGAAGATGTCCCGCCCCGAGGCGTCCACGCCGAACCAGTACGAGCCGCTCGGGCCGGTGCCCACGGGTGCGAGCCCGGGGCGCGTCGGGTCGTGCGGTGTCAGCCAGGTGCTGAAGAGGGCGACCAGGACGAGCAGGGCCACGAATCCCAGTGCGATCCGGGCCGGTACACCGAAGCGGCGCAGGCTGAACGACGGTCGGCTCCCGGTGCGGGCGGAGGACAGGGTGGCGGCGAGGCCGCCGCGGTAGCCGGGCATCAGTGGCTCCCTCGCAGTCGGGGGTTGGCGACCATGTAGAGGACGTCGACCACCAGGTTGATCACGACGAAGCATCCGGCGATGACCAGGATGGTGCCCTGCGCGAGGGCCGTGTCGTTGGTGGTGACGGCCTGCATGACCAGGGTGCCCATCCCGGGCATCTGGAAGATCGCCTCGATGATGATGGTGCCGCCGAGCAGGTAACCCACCCGCAGACCGAGCACGGTGAGCGGGTTGACCAGTGCGTTGCGCAGCACGTTGCGTCCGACCACGACGCGGGGCGGCAACCCCAGGCCGTACGCCGTGCGGACGTAGTCCTTGTCGAGCTCCTCGACCATCGCGGTCCGCACGATGCGCGCCAGCGAGCAGCCGACGGGCACCGCCAGGGCGACGGCGGGCATGGCCATCGCCTTGAGGAAGCCGGTGAAGGAGTCCGAGGGGTTGATGTAGCCGGCGTTCGGCAGCCAGCCCCACGTGATCGACAGCTGCTGGATGAGCAGCAGCGCGAGCCAGAACGACGGCACCGAGATGCCCATCATCGAGATCACCCGGATGAGCTGGTCCGGCCACCGGTCGCGGAACAGCGCGGCGACGATGCCGAGCACCACGGCCAGCACCAGGGCGAGCAGCGCACCGATGAGCGTCAGCTCCAGGGTGACCGGCAGCGCCTCGCTGACCAGCGATCCGACCGACTTGTTCAGCGACTGGGTGGTGCCGAGGTCACCGGTCAGCAGGTCCTTGACGAACGTCACGAACTGCACCGGCGCCGGTTTGTCCAGCCCGTGTGCCTGGTTGTACGCCGCGATCTGAGCCGGGGAGGCGTTGTCGCCCAGCGCCGAGACGGCGGAGTTGACCGGCGACAGTCGCATGATGACGAAGACGAACAACGCGATGCCGAGCATCAGCGGGATCAGCGTGAGCAGTCGGCGTACGACCATGCCCAGGACGTTGGTCATGGGGGCTCCTTCTAGAAGGTGACCGGCAGGGGAGGGATCGTCGTCACGAGCGGGAGGCGCCGAGGAAGTACAGGCCTGTCGTGGGCGCGGCCTCGAAGCCGGTGAGCTTCTTCTTGTCCCAGCCGGTGACGATCTTGGTGTGGAGCACCGGGTAGAGCGGCGCCTCCTCCGCCACGAAGTCCAGCACCTGCTTCCACAGGGCCTTCTGCGCGGACTTGTCCGACTCCTTGGATGCCTGATCGAGCAGGCCGGCGACCTTCTTCTGCGACGCGGCGTCCCAGTGGTAGCGGTCCTGCGGCCAGGTCTCACCAAAGTAGAACCAGCGCAGCAGCAGGTCGGTGTCGGTCCCGAAGACCGACGGGTCACCGGACGCCAGCAGTGCCCGGAACGTCGGCTTGGAGACCAGGCCGTCCGGCGCCGGTGCGTAGACCGACGACGACGGAGCGGTGTTGAGGGTGGCGCGTACGCCGATCTGCTTCCACGCGTCGATGATCAGCGGGGCGGTGTCGGTCACCGCTGCGGCGTCGGTGGTCACCAGCTCGATCGACAGGCCGGACACCCCGGCCGCGGCGAGGAGCGCCTTGGCTTTCGCCTTGTCGTAGGAGTAGACGGTGGATGCCTTCTGGTAGTCGGCGTTCGCCGGGTCGAGGTAGCTGTCGGCAGCCGAGGCGAACCCTTGGAACGCGGTCCGGATCAGCGAGTCGGTGTCGACGGCGTAGTGCAGCGCCTGCCGGACCCGCTTGTCGTCGAACGGTTTCGCCGAGCAGTTGAACATCAGGAAGATCTGGTTGAACGCCTGCTTGGCCTCGACGTCCTTCTTGCCCTGCAGTTGCTTGACGTTGATGTAGGGGACGGCCTCGATCGCCTGCGACCGGCCGCTCTGCAGGTCGGCCACCCGGGTCGCCGCCTGCGTGGTGGTGTGCCAGGTCATCCGGGTCGCCCTGGCCTTGCGCGAGCCGTTGTAGCCGGTGTTCGCCGCGAAGGTCAGGCCGTTGTTCGCATCCGCGGTGAGCAGCTTCCACGGACCGCTGCCGACGGGCGCGGTGTCGAAGGTCTTGCTCGCGGCGGCGTTCAGGGTCTTGGCCTTCGGCACGATCTTGATCACCGAGATGCGGCTGGGGAACAAGGTGAAGGGCTGTTTGAGGGTGAACTCGACGGTCGTGGCGTCCTTGGCCTTCACCGAGGAGATGAAGGTGATGAACTGCGACATCAGCGTCGTCGCATCCTGGGCGCGCGTAAAGGACCAGGCGACATCGGTGGCGGTCACAGGGCTGCCGTCGGAGAACGTCGCGCCGTCGCGCAGCGTGACCGTCCACGTCGTGCCGTCGGCGCTCGCGGTCGGCTGCGATTTGGCCAGCGCGAGGTAGGGCGCCCGGGTGATGGGGTCGAGGTCGACCAGGCCCTCGAAGACGTGCTGGTTGGCGGCCGTGGCCACCGCACTGGATGCGTTGACCGGGTCCAAGCCGCTGGAGAGTGTGAAGGCGAGGGTGGCGTCGATCTCGCCGGACCCGGAGGTGCCGGCGCCGCCCGCTCCGTTGCTGGTGCCCGAGTCGGGGCCGCACGCGCTCACCGCGGCGGTGATGGCGGCGGCGGCACTCAGCGTGCCGGTATAGCGCAGGAAGGTGCGGCGCGTCGTACCGGTCAGGCCGGCAGGGTCGAGGGCAAGCTTGCGGGTCATGGTGCCTCCATGGCAGGGCGGCTGAGCTCGGAATGTGAAGCAGCATACATCAGACGTCTGACATCGGACATCATCTTGTATGCTCTCGTTATCCACCCCACACCTCAGGAGGACCCATGACCACGGCGGTCGCCCGGCCACAGTCAGCACAGCTGCAGGCCGTCGAACGGATCAAGTCCTACATCCTCGATCACCGGCTGCGCGCCGGTGATCCGCTCCCCACCGAGGCGGAGCTGACGGCGGCGATCGGCGCGAGTCGCTCGAGCGTGCGGGAGGCGATCCGCACCCTGACGGCGCTGGACATCGTCGAGGTGCGGCACGGGCACGGCACCTTCGTGGGCCGCCTGTCGCTGAGCGCCATGATCGAGAGCCTGGCGTTCCGCTCGATGCTGAGCAGCGGCACGGACTACGCCGTGCTTGCCGACCTGGTCTCGATCCGCCAGCTGATGGAGCAGGGCTTCGCCCGGCCGATCATCGACAGCTTCACCGCCGAGCAGGAGAAGGGTCTCGGCGATCTGGCCCGGCAGATGAAGACCCTGGCCAAGCAGGGCAAGCCGTACATCGAGGAGGACCGGCACTTCCACCTCCTGCTGCTGGAGCCCCTCGGCAACCACCTCGTCGTGCAGCTGACCGGCGCCTTCTGGGAGGTGCAGGCCAGGGTCGCGCCGAGCCTGGACGTCGCGCCGGCCGACTGGCTGCGCACGGCCAACGCGCACATGGAGATCGTCGATGCGGCCGCGGCCGGCGACCTGGAGCGACTGCGCAGTGCCATCGAGGAGCACTACGCACCGATCCGCAACCACATCCGGAACCTGCACGCATGAGCACCTCACTCCAGGCCGCTGTCGACGCGCCGGGGCGGTTGATGGCTGCCGAGATCGCCGAGCAGCCGCGCGTGCTCGAGCGCATCCTTGCGTCGTACGCCGATCACCTGGCACCCGTCGTGGCGCGGCTGCGATCGCACGACACCCGCGCGGTGCTGCTGGTGGCGCGCGGCACCTCCGACCACGCGGCGCTCTACGCGAAGTACCTCATCGAGACCCGGCTCGGTCTGCCCACCGGGCTGGTCTCCACCTCCACCTACACCGGTTACGACGCGCGCCCGGATCTGCGAGGGGTGGTGTGGATAGCGGTCAGCCAGTCCGGCGGTTCGCCGGATCTGGTGGCCTCGACGCGGGTCGCCCGGGAACAGGGAGCGCTCACGATCTCCCTGACCAATGTGGAGGACAACCCGCTGACCGACGCGGCCGAGCTGCGCCTGCCCCTGCTCGCCGGCACGGAGGAGTCGGTCGCGGCGACCAAGACCTACTCGGCCAGCCTGCTGTGGCTGTGGCTCCTGGTGCAGTCCTGGTCCGGTGGCGACACCGCTGCGGCCGCGAGGGTGCCCGAGTGGGTGGCCGGCGCACTGGACCGTCCCGAGGTGGCACAGGTCGCGTCGCGGTACCGGTTCGTCGACCGGCTGGTCACGACGTCCCGCGGGTTCGGCTACCCGACCGCCCGCGAGGGCGCGCTGAAGCTGATGGAGACGTGCTATCTGTCGGCGCACGCGTTCTCCGGCGCAGACCTGCTGCACGGGCCCCTGGCGATGGTCGACGAGGACCGGCCCGTGATCGTGATCAGCCCGGCCGGGCAGGGTGCCCGGATGCTCCAGCCGGTGCTGGACCAGCTCGCAGAGCGCGGCGCGGACGTGTGTCTCATCGCACCGCAGGAGACGGCCGCCGGCGCACCGGTCCGAATCCTGCTGCCGTCGGGCATGGACGAGCAGCTGGCGCCCATCGCGCAGATCGTGCCGCTGCAGCAGCTCGCGCTGCAGTTGGCGCTCTCGCGGCACTACGACCCGGACCGTCCGCGCGGCTTGAACAAGGTCACCAGGACGACCTAGTGCTGATCCATGCGGCGCGTCTTCTCGGCGCGGGCGACGCGGTGCCCGACGGGGCCGAGGGCTGGGTGCGGATCGAAGACGCTCGCGTACGCGCGGTCGGTGCCGGCACGCCGTCGGGACGCGCCGATCTCGAGTTCGCGGACGGCTGGGTGGCACCCGGCTTCGTCGACATCCACTGCCACGGCGGGGGCGGCGGAGACGTCGCGTCCGCCGACCCGGAGTCGATCCGCCACGCGGCGCGCTACCACGCGCGACACGGCACCGGGGCGATGCTCGCCTCCCTGGTCACCGCATCCCTGGACGACCTGTGCGCACAGCTGGAGGCCGTCGCGGACGTGGTCGAGGCGGGCGACACGGCCGTTCGCGGCGCCCACCTGGAGGGCCCGTTCCTCTCCCACGCGCGCTGCGGCGCGCAGAACCCTGCCCACCTGATCCTCCCCGACATGCCGGCGTTCGAGCGGCTGGTCGAGGCCGCGCGCGGGACGCTGCGGATGATCACGGTCGCGCCCGAACTCCCCGGGGCACTGGACCTCGTCCGCGCGGCGCTCCGTCGGGACGTGACCGTGGCGCTGGGGCACACCGACGCGACGTACGAGCAGTGCCTGCCGGCGATCGAGGCGGGCGCCACGGTCGCCACACACCTCTTCAACGGCATGCGACCGCTGCACCACCGAGAGCCAGGCCCCGTCGGGGCAGCGCTGGACCGGGGGCTGTGGTGCGAGGTGATCGCCGATGGCATCCACCTGCACCCCGCCGTCCTGCGGATGGCCGCACGCGCAGCGTCCGACCGGCTCGTGGCGGTCACCGACGCGATCAGCGCGGCCGGGCTGCCGGACGGCAGACACGAACTCGGCGGGCAGGCCGTCGTCGTGACCGACGGGACGGCCCGGCTCGCGCGCGATGCCTCGCTGGCGGGCAGCACTCTCACCATGCGGGCGGCCGTACGCCGGTGTGTCGAGGCAGGCATGTCCGTGCCGGTCGCGGTGCGGGCGGCGACCCGGAGTCCGTCGGTCGCCGCGGGACTGGACGCGCACGGCCGTATAGAGCCGGGTGCCGACGGCCGACTGCTGCACCTCGGATCCTTCAACGGCGCAACGCCGTTCGGCGATGGCGAAGCGGCCCGCTGGGTCGGGACACCCGTCGATGTCGATCCCGGCGGGCGTCGCTAGGCGGGCACCCGCTCCGCGTCCTCGTCCAGGCACACCCGCAGCCTCTCGATGATCGCGGCGAGCGTGCGCGAGACCTGCATCTGGCTGATGCCCAGACAATTCCCGATCTGCAACTGGGTCATCTCCTGCTCGAACCTCAGCTGCAGGATCAACCGGTCGCGGGGCGGCAGCTCGTGAATGCTCTGCCTGAGCACCAGCGCGGTGAGCAGGGCGTCGACAGTGCCGACGCTGCCCAGGTTGAGCTGGCCGCCGGGCTGGGAGTCCGGGTGCACACCGAGGAGTGCGTCGAGCGAGGTGGCGGTGTAGGACGATCCCACCCGTTGCGCGTCACGCACGACCTCAGGGCTGATGTGCAGATGCTCGGCGATGTCTCCCACCGTCGGTGTCGTGCCGAGGGACTGGGTCAGGTCCTGGGTCGCGCGCCGCACCTCGTGGTAGGTGTCGTGCAGGCTGCGGGGCGGGCGCACCGCCCAGCCGTGGTCGCGCAGATATCTCTTCAGCTCCCCGTCGATGGTGACCCGGGCGTACGGCGCGAACGGTGACCCTCGGGACGGCTCGAAACGTGCCACCGCCATGACCAGGGCCAGCGACGCGACCTGCTGCAGATCCTCCAGTTCGGCACCGAGCCCCGTGTAGCGGCGGGCGATCGCGTGCGCCAACGCGAGGTTCTCCTGGATCGCATCCGACCGCAGTCTCTCCGCTACGCGGGTGTTGGCCGTCCTGGACGCACGCTGGAGCAGCGCGACGGTGCGCACCTCGCGTTCACGTGAGGCATGAGCAGACGCCGGTGGGCACCTCATCGGGACGACGCCCGACGTCGCGCGGTGACGTTCTCGACGGTCACGTCGACGCGACCGGGAGCCAGCGCCTGCACCGCGGCTCGGATGGCCTCCACCGTGAGCAGCAGGTGGCAGTCCCGGGCCAGCACCACGTGCACGTCGTATCCGTACTCGACCTCGCGGATGCCCCGCACCTGGCGCGTCGGAAGATAGGTGACGACGTGTTCCTTGCCGGCGTGCAGCCCCTGCACGCCAGGGGTGGCGAGCACCGCCTGCGCGATGACCTCGACCCGCTGTGGTCCGTTCCTCGCACCAGGGGTGAGGACCTGCACGGACTGGCCGCTCATGGTGACGGGCGGGGTGGTGGAGCCGGTGTCGTGAGCCAGTGCTCTGTCATGGACTGTCCTTCGTCGAGAGGCGCCTTGCCGCGGCAGTCAGCGGATGGGTAGACGCGTCGAGGACACCGAGTTGATTGACGAATTCGGTCGAAGGATCGGCGATTCCCCGTCTGGCTTGCCGTGGAAAGAGGGCTGCCGGGTCCGGGGCAGTAAGGCCACGCGATATGTGACCTCGCTATCAAGTCTGCACCGCATCCAGGGTGTGTCAACCGTTGATCCAGGAAGGACCCACCCGAGCCAGGACAAAACACGGTGCGCGGACTAGTCTCCGGGGCACGTAGTGACGACCCCGGTCCTTGGCGTCGGTTCGACCGGAACAGATGACGCCGATAGAAAACTGGGGTGCAGATGGACAAGGTGCAGCGCATCCTGGCCGACCTGCAGTCCACCGCCAGCACCGTTGACGGTAGGGCGACCCTTCCGGAGGCCCTCTGCGCCACCTGCGCGACATCACTGCAGGTCACCGGCGTCGGACTGGCCCTCATGAGTGAGCGCGGTCCGGAGGGCCTGGTCGCGGCCACCGACGGGCTGGCGAAGACGATGGAGGACCTGCAGTTCGACCTTGGCGAGGGGCCCTGCGTCGACGCATCGGCCGCCATGCGACCGGTGCTGCAACCCGACCTGCGCAAGACCGCGTCCGCGAGGTGGCCGGCGTTCGGGCCCGCGGTGCTGGAGGCCGGTATCGAGGCGATCTTCGCGTTCCCGTTGCAGGTCGGTGCGATCCGCCTGGGTGTGCTCGATCTCTACCGCGACGTCCCCGGTCCGCTCAGCTCCGAGACCTTCCGGGACGCCCTCTCCTTCAGCGACGCCGCCACCAGGTTGCTGCTCTACCTGCAGGAGCAGATGAACAATCAGGGCGAACTGCACCCCGACCTGCTGCTGGCCCACCACAACCGTCCCGAGGTGCATCAGGCGACCGGCATGATCGCCGTCCAGGCCGCAGTGGGTCTGGCCGAGGCGCTGCTCGTTCTCCGCGCCCGGGCCTACAGCGACGGACGCAGCATCGTGGACGTCGCACGCGACGTCGTCTCCGGAAACCTTCGCTTCGAGCCGGATGGCAAGGACTCATGAGTGAGATCATTGAACCGCGTACCCCGCATGAAAGGCGGCCCCCCATGGTCACCCAGGAACGCCTCGTCGAGGCATTCGTCGATCTGGCCGATACCTTGGTGGCAGAGTTCGATGTCATCGACTTTCTGCACTCCCTGGCCAGCACGACCGTCGAACTCCTCCACGCGGACGCGGCCGGTCTGATGCTGGCCGACCAGCGGGGCGAATTGCACCTGCTCGCCGCCTCATCGGACGAGACGCGCACCCTGGAACTGTTCGAACTGCAGCACAATCAGGGCCCCTGTCTCGATGCCTATCGCGAGGGCAAGCCGATCACCAATATCGACCCCGCAACGGCCGAGGAGCGTTGGCCGGCATTCGGTGCCGCCGTACGAGCGGGCAACTTCACCTCGGTCCACGCCATTCCGATGCGATTGCGCGATGAGGTGATCGGCGCAATGAACCTCTTCCTGGCGAGACCCGGCGATCTGTCCAATGCGGACCTTGCACTGGGCCATGGTCTGGCGGACATCGCCACCATCGGACTGCTGCAGGAACGCGCCGTACAGCAGCAGCAGATCCTCGCCGAGCAGCTCCAGGGGGCGCTCAACAGCCGCGTCGTGATCGAGCAGGCCAAGGGCATGCTCGCCGCACGCCACGGCGTGTCCGTGCTCGACGCCTTCGCGGCCATGCGCACGTATGCCCGCCGCAACGGCCGGCCGCTATCGCATGTCGCCGTCGAGATCATCGACGGCAGCCTGGACGAGGCGCAGCTGCGGGTCACCTGACGTTCGCCCTTCCCGGTCGTCGGTCGTCACCCCGAGGATGCTCAGGTACCCCACAGGGGCACCGGGGCAATCTGACGGAGTGCTGCTCCTCGTCCCCGCTCGTCGACGCCCCGGCCCCGCGCCGGAGCGTATCGACCGCAGGCTCCTGGCCTGGGGCGCCTCGATGGTGGCTCTCGGTCTGCTGATCGGCGTCTGGGTGACCTCGACCGGTGCGCGGCACACCGGCGAATACGCTCTGGATGCAGACCTGTCCCGGCACCGCAACGTCGCCGGAGTCGCGCTCGCCCGACTGGTGGACGTCGTCGGTTCGCCCCTGGTGGGGCCCTTCCTACTGCTCGCACTCGCGGCCGTCCTGTGGTGGCTGATCGATCGCGGCACCGCCGCCTGGTTCCTGGGACTGGCGATCGTGGGCTGGTTCTCGGTCACGGTGTGCAAGGTGGCCTTCCACCGCCACCGGCCACCGACCGCCGCGATCCACGCGCTCGTCGTGGAGCACGGCGCCGACAGCTTCCCCAGCGGTCACACCGCTCTCGCCGCCGGGATCGTGATCGGCGCAGCGGTCGCCGTGCGCGGCAACCGCGCCGTTCGGTCGTGGGTGCTGCTGGTCGGCATCCCACTGATCGCGCTGGTCGGCCTGACCCGACTGCTGCTGGGTGCGCACTATCTCGGGGATGTGGTGGGGTCTCCGCTCATCGCCGGTGGCGCGGTCCTGCTCACGGCCGGTCTGCTGAGGCCGGTCGAAGATCGGGTCCGTGGTCGTTTCGACGGCGCCCGGTTGCCGCGTGGGTCCAGGATGTGACGGTGCCCCACCTCCACGTCCTGCTCGCCGAGGACGAACAGAGCCTCGCCACCGTCGTCACCAACGGACTTCGCGAACGCGGTTTCACCGTGGACACCGTGCACGACGGCAGGGACGCGGTCTGGCGAGCGCGCGAGACGGCGTACGACGTGATCGTCCTGGATATCATGATGCCCGGTCTCAACGGGTACGACGTGGTGCGCGCGATCCGCGAGCACGACGCGCAGACGCCGATCCTGATGCTGACGGCCAAGGACGGCGAGTGGGACCAGGCGGACGCGTTCGAGCTCGGGGCCGACGACTACCTGACCAAGCCGTTCAGCTTCGTGGTGCTGGTCGCCCGGCTCCGTGCCCTGGCCCGGCGCGGCGGAGCAGGGGTGGACGCGCCGCTGCGGGTCGGCGGACTGCGCCTGGACTCCGCGCAGCATCGGGTGCACCGCGCGGAGAGCGAGATCGACCTGACGCCGAGGGAGTTCGCGCTCCTGGAGTTCTTCATGCGGCACCCGGGGCAGCTGCTCACCAAGTCGCAGATCCTGGACGACGTGTGGGATCTGCCGCTGGCCGACCACGGCAACATCGTCGAGGTCTACATCGGCTACCTGCGTCGCAAGATCGACACACCCTTCGACCTGCACACCCTGGAGACGGTGCGCGGCGTCGGTTACCGCCTCGTCGCCGACGTATAGGGCAACCGCACGGTGAACTGCGCCCCGCCGCGCGCGCTGCGATCGACCTGCACGGTCCCGCCGTGCGCGCGCACGATCTCCCGGACGATCGCGAGTCCCAGCCCGGAGCCGCCGACCTCGCGGGTGCGGCTCTCGTCCAGGCGCACGAAGCGTTCGAAGACGCGTGCGCGATCCTCCTCAGCGATGCCCGTGCCGTCGTCGCCCACCGTGAGCAGCACGTGGTCGTCGCCGGCCACCGTCTGCACCTGCAACCAGGAGCGGGCGTGCCGGGCCGCGTTGTCCGTCAGGTTGCGCACGACCTGGTCGAGTCGCTCGGGATCGCCCTGCAGCCGCGCCGGAGAGAGCTGCGAATCCACCGTGAGATCGGTCGTCGACGCCAGCCGGGTGGCGTGGTGGAAGACGATGTCGTCCAGGTCGACGTCGCGATCGCGCAGCACGAGACCCCTGTTGTCGCTGCGGGTCAGCAGCAGCAACCCGTCGATCAGCTCCTGCAGACGGTCCGCCTCGCGGCGCATCAGACCGGCGTTCTCGGTCGAGACCCGGTGGCCGTCGGTGGCGGCGATCTCCAGTGCGGCCTGCAGCGTCGCGACGGGGGAGCGCAGCTCGTGACTGGCGTCCGCGACGAACCGCTGCTGCGACTCCTGCGCGGTGTAGAGCCGGTGCAGCATCTCGTTCATGGTCGTGGCCAGGGTCGCGACCTCGTCCTTCGCCGGTCCGACGGGCAGGCGCTCGTCCAGGTTGCGGGCCGTGATGCGCTCGGCCTGCCGCCGGATCGCCTCGACCGGCTGCAGCGTCCGGCTGGTGAGCACCCACGCCAGGGCGGCCGCCCCACCGACGAGGAACGGGATGCAGATGAGGACGAGCTTGGCCGCCTCGCTGACCGCCTCGTGCTGCGCTTCCTGCGACGCCTGGACCAGGACCGTGAACTGCTGCCCGCCGTACGTCGTGCGTGCCTGCACACTGAGCGGCTGATCGAGATCACCGGGCAGCCAGTAGCCCTTGTTGCCCCGGACGATGGTGCCGTCGCCCGGAACGACCTCGCCGGTCCAGCGACTCTCGCGGGGATACTCCGCCACCACGCGACCGTCGGAGCCGAAGACGTGCACGGTGGTGCCCGGGCTGACACTCGAGGTCGTTCCCGCCACACCGGACGGCCCCGACCGGGCGACGGCCGAGGTGACCGCGGCAGCCGTGTGCTGGGTCTCGTGCTGCAGGTTGGCGGTCAGGGACCGCTGCAGCAGGTTGGCGACCACCAGGACACCGATCAGCAGCGGCAGCGCGGTGACGACGGCCGCCAGGATCGTCAGGCGGCTGCGGATGCCACGCGGGAACCGGATCACCGGACCATCTTCGCGTGGTGCGCCTGCGCATCGGCTGAGATCGCCGCATGACCCTGCAGACCCTGCAGGGATTGCCACACCTCGTCCTGGGTACGCCGGGTTCGTACGTGGGGGAGTACGGGCGACTCGCGCTCGGCCTGATCCTGCTGCTGTCCATCGCGTGCGTCGTGCTGCGACAGGCCGCGATCCCACACGTCCGCGGCGTGGTGACCGCGTCCGCGCGGGCGGTCGTGCAGCTGGCCCTCATCGCACTGGCACTGCGTGGCGTCTTCGCGGCGCCGATCACCGTGATCGCTGTGATAGCAGTAATGTTCACGGTGGCGTGCTGGACGGCCGGACGTCGTCTGCGAGGCCAGCTGAACGCGATGCGGGCCGTCGTCGCCTCGATCGGCGCGGGGGTGTCCGTGGCGGTCGCCATCATCGTGGGTATGCCGACGCTGACCCGTGATGTGCGCACCCTGGTCGCCGTCTGTGGGATCGTCATCGGCGGCGCGATGACCGTGGCCACGCTGACCGGGCGCAGGTTCGCGCGCGGGCTGCACGATCGCCGCGACGAGGTGGAGGCGTGGCTGTCCATCGGCGCGACACCGCGACAGGCGGCGCGGGACGTCGCGCGCACCTCGGTCTACGAGGCGCTGGTGCCCGCCCTAGACCAGACCCGCACGGTCGGTCTGGTGACATTGCCCGGCGCCTTCGTCGGCGCGCTGCTCGGCGGAGCCAGCGCCGAGAGTGCCGCTCGCTTCCAGATCGTCGTCCTGGTGGGTCTGCTGTGTGCGCAGTCGATCACCGCGACGCTGCTCGCCTGGCTGATCGGCGCCCCGCAGGTGCTTCCGGCGGCTCCGCACGACTGAGAGATCACCCAGTGATCTCTCAGTCGGTGCCGCTTACCTTCTCCGCGTGCCGACACCGCAGCCCCGTACGCGACCGACCGTCTTCCGCAGGCCTGATCCGATCGCCGCCAAGGTCCCCGAGATCACCGCACTCTTCTGGGTCGTGAAGGTGCTCACTACCGGCATGGGGGAGGCCGCGTCCGACTGGTTCGGCGGCATCAGCCTCGTCCTCGCCGGTGTGCTGGGGGTCGGAGGATTCGCGCTGGGCATGACGTTGCAGCTGCGCAGCACCCGCTACCGCGCGTGGACGTACTGGTTCGCGGTCGCGATGGTCGCGTTGTTCGGCACGATGGTGGCCGACGGCCTGCACATCGTCCTGGCGCTGCCGTACACGGTGACCACGGCGATCTACGCGCTGGCGCTCGCGTTCGTCTTCCACCGGTGGCATCGCAGCGAGGGGACGCTGTCGATCCACAGCATCACCACCAAGCGCCGGGAGACCTATTACTGGGTGACCGTGCTGCTCACCTTCGCCCTCGGGACCGCCGCCGGTGACCTGACCGCGACCACGATGCACCTCGGGTTCTTCGCGTCCGGTGTGCTCTTCGGGGCGGCGATCCTCGTGGTGCTGCTGGCGTGGCTCCTCGGGCTGGGCGCCATCGCGGCGTTCTGGACCGCGTACGTCCTCACCCGCCCGCTGGGGGCGTCCTTCGCCGACTGGTTCGGCAAGCCGCACTCGTTCGGTGCAGGCCTGGGGTACGGCGACGGTGTCGTCACCGGAGTGCTCACCCTGCTCATCGTCGTGCTCGTCGCCTATCTCGCGGCGAGTCGGCGTGACGTGCAGGCCGGCCAGCTCGATGCGACCGCCGCCCAGGACCTGCCGGTCGCCCACGCCGTGGTGGAGGGCGACGCCGTCTGATCCCCGAGGCGGCCACCATGGACAGCGGCAGCGTGGTGATCGCTATGGCTGCTCCGCCCGACCACGATCGGCGGGCCGCTGGGTGTGAACCATGCCGCAGGTCGTTCGGTCCGGCGGCGCTGCCCGGTCATGCCGCCGGGTCCCGGCTGGGTCGGGTGGGCATCAGGCCGGGGGTGGGGTCCCAGGTGACTCCGGTGGTGGTGACGTGGGCGCTCAGTAGGTCGCGGTGCACGATGGTGTGGTGTCTGGCGCAGAGCAGTGCTGCGTTGGTAAGGGTTGTTTCTCCGCCGGCCCACCAGGGCGTCACATGGTGGGCGTCGCACCAGTCCGGTGGTCGGTCGCAGCCGGGGAAGGTGCAGTGCCGATCTCGATGGATGATCGCGGTGCGTAGTCCTCCGGTGAAGAGGCGTTTCGCGCGCCCGACGTCGAGGGGTTCGGAGTCGGTGCCGAGGACGGTCGGGATGAGATCGGCGTCGCAGGCGAGTCGTCGCAGGGTGCCGGCATCGAGGTACTCCCCGTCGGTGGTGTGTCCGATGCCGGGTAGGTATGTCGGTGGGGATTGGCGGTTGTTCGGATCGTGTTGGCCGATCCAACCAGCTTCCTGAAGCCCTTCGTACAACGTGTTGTAGTCCAGGGTGACCAGGATCTTCGCGGTCCCGCCGAACTCACCCACGGGCCGACCGGCGGTGCCGTCGAGGACGCCTGCGGCCGTCTCAACCAGCCGCACCAGCGCATCCGCGCGGCGTTTGGCGGGGGTGCGGGTGTCCCGCTCGGGCGCACCGGTCCCGGTTTCGAGCAGTGGACCTGCACCCGTCGCACGTCCAGGGTCGCCGGTGTCGGAGCAGCCCGCCTCGTCGGTGTCGGTGGGGCTGGTTTGCGATCTGGGCGCGGGTGCGGACAGCGCGCGGAGGGCGTGTTTGACGGCGGCGGCGTGCCCGCCGGACAGTTCGGCGACGAACCTCGTCAGTCCACCGGGTAGGTCGGCCCAGTGCACCGATTCGCAGTCCTGCTGGCGTTCTTCATCCCGCACGAGGTGTTCGGGGGCGTATTCGCCGCGGATCCGGGTGCTGAGCTCGCGTAGGGCGCGGGGTCCGAAGCTGCTTAGCGACAGGTACCGCCCGAGCAGGTCGTCGCGATCCGCGCAGGGCAGTTGCGGCAGGATCTGGGGGAGTTCCCGCAGTGCGGCCGCCGCCACCGGGACGGTCGCCGCCCCGCTCGCGAGGGCGTCGGCGACGACGGTGTTGCGGGGGTCGGCGCAGTCCATCCCGACAGCCCCGACCCGGCGCACGACGACGGGGTCGACACCACGGGCCTGCTGGGCGACCCAGGCCGGTGCCCCGGTCGCGGTGGAGTTGGCGACCGTGCCCCGACCGAGGGCGTCCGCCGTCGCTAGGGCGGCAACGTTCTCTCCCCGCGCTCCGATCTGCAGCATCGACCCGACGACGTCGCCCAGCTGGGTCTCATCCAGTTGGTGCAGTGCACCGGGCCACTCGTCCAACGTGGTCTTGAACTCACTCAGCAGGCCCATCAACCGGGCACCGGTCCCCGGTGCGGCGGGCGCCTGCGGGTCGCTTGTCGACTGCGCCATGGCCCCTCCTCGAGCTGCTGATCCTCACGTCATCGGTATACCATGGATCATACGCGTGTTCGAACCAGGATGTAAAGGGTAATCCGGCGAATACATCTGCGAACGTTGAGTATTCGAACTGAGGTTATCCACATCCCCTCCTCCGCGGTGTGGGTTTCATGGGTTGTCCACACCTCACCGATCGCCCCCACCCGCCAACTGCGCATGGTGCGATACGGATGTGATCGTGTGCCATCTGGGGCGCACGAAATGCGCAGTGGGCCGATCGCGGATGCCGACGCTCAGCTGGAGCGCGCGTTGAAGCGCCTCAGCAGGTCGGCGAACTGGGTCACCTCGGCGTCCGTCCAGTCACTCACACGGTCCCGGATCGCCTCGATCCGCACCGTGTCCGACTGCTGCAGGATGTGGCGGCCCTCGGGGGTGAGCCTCAGCCACTGCGCGCGGCGTTCACCGGGAGCGGCCTCCCGCTCGATGAGTCCGCGCTGCTCGAGGACGGCGATCTGCCGGCTCGCCGTGGACTTGTCGATCTGCAGATCGGCCGCCACGTCGACAGCGGTCGGGTGTGGTCGTGCGGTGACCGCGGACATCAACGTTGCCTCCGCGAATGTGATTTCCGGCACGTTGGTGCTCCACTCGCGCCGCAATCTCCTTGCGAAAAAACGTAGTTCGACGAGCACGACCCGTAATGGCTCGTCGCGCGATTTGCTCTCCGTCTTCATAGGCATACTATAGATACAGAAGTTGCATCTACCAACTTCAGACTCGGACGGTAGTAGGAGGAGAACGGTGAAGGTGAGCGGACCGCAGCAGGTGGTGCCGATGAAGACGGTGCTGTCCCATGTGCTGGTGCCGATCGTGATGGGCCTGGTGATGGCAGCGGCGTACCTCGGCGGCTTCCACAAGCCGGCACCTCACAACGTGCCGCTGGCCGTCGTGGGGACGACGCAGCAGGCGCAGCCGATCGCCGACGCGCTGCAGCATGCTGTCGGTGACGCGGCGACGGTGCGGGTCGTGCCGAACACGGCCGAAGCCACCCGCGAGATCCAGCAGCTCGACCTCTCCGGCGCGTACGTGCCCGGAGCTCACCAGGCAGTCCTCCTGACCGGGTCGGCCGCCTCAGACAGCACGAAGACCGTGGTGACACAGGTCTTCTCGCCGGTCGCTCTCAAACAGGGTGTGCCGCTGTCGGTCAAGGACGTGGCACCCGTGACCGCGGGCGACCCGATTGGTCAGAACGGCTTCTTCTTCCTCGTCGCGCTCACCGTCGGCGCCTACGCGACCTCGATCGCCATCGGTGCGGCAGCCGCCTCCCGGCGCTTCCGGGACCGCGTCGGCCTTGCCGCCGGTGCTGCCGTGGTGCTCTCGACGGCCGAGCTCGCCGTCGCCCACTTCGGCTACGACATGTTCGGCGGTCACGTCCCGGCCGTCTGGGGTCTGTCGATCCTCTACACGGCGGCCGTGATGTTCGTCGGCGTCGGACTGCACCCGCTGGTCGGACGGTTCAGCACGCTGCTCTACTCCGCCGTCTTCGTCGCACTGAACTTCACGAGCTCCGGGGGAGTCTTCTCACCCGTCCTGCAGCCGGCGTTCTTCGGCTGGCTGCACCACTTCTGGATCGGTGCCGGGTTCGTGGAGACGCTGCGCCGGATGTTCTACTTCCCGGCCGTCGGCCTCGGCGGACCGCTGGCGATCCTGTTCGGATGGCTCGTGCTCGGCATCGCCTGCCTGGGCCTCGGGTACGCCGTGGAGCAGCGCCGTGCGCGTCGTACGGCGACCGGCACGCACGTCGACCGCTCCACCGGTCGGCTGGACTCCGCCACCGAGGAGGAGCTGGAAGAGGACGTCGCCGTCTGAGCTTCGACCCCCACCATCCCCGATCCCGACGTGCCGATCCCGGCGCGTCGGGATCAGTACGTCGGGGCGGCCGGCAGTCCGAACAGGTCCTCCTCGGTCACGATCTGGCGTGCGTGCACGTAGGCGGTCAGGGAAGTGCCGAGGTATCGCACGTGCCACGGCTCGGACTGCCATCCGGTGATTGCGGTCTTCCCCACCGCGTTGCTGAGGATGAAGCCGTACCGCCACGCGTTGGCCGCGATCCACCGACCCGTGGCGGTAGTCGTGGTGCATGACGCATTCGTGCACGGGGCATTGGTGAGGTCGGCGGCCAGGCCCAGCTGGTGCTCGCTGAACCCCGGGCGCGCAACGAGGTTGTCGGCCACCTTCTGCCCGTACTGCTTCACGTCCTGGTCGTAGAGCGCGCTCTGCGATGCGTAGGAGCGGTACCCGCTGTTGACGCCCGTGGTCAGCCCCGCGGCCGCGGCGCCGGCGATGAGCTGCCTCACGGCGGTCGCCGCGCTGGCGGTGAGCTGGCGCGAGCCGACGGTCTGCAGCCCTGACGGCGCGTAGGTCGACGGCAACGCGTTGCGCTTGTTGGTCATTCGCCACAGCGCGCCCGCCAAGGACGTGGCCGACGTACTCGCCTCGACGGTCGACGTGGCGTAGCCCGGCGCGGTGACGACGTACGAGTTGCGCGACCCGCTCGGCTGCCAGAGGACGAGCAGGGCGTGGCCGGTCACCGAGGTGCTGGATCCGATCAGCGAGCCGCCCGCGTGCCGCACCGTCACGACCGTGCCGGACGGCACGCTCACCCAGAGAGCGGTCTTGGTCGGCAGGAGCGCGTAGGGGGCCACCGACATCGACGGGAGGGTGCTCGCGGCTCGGGCGCTCGGTGCCGACACGGCCAGGGTGGCGAGGACGGCGATGAGCGCCGCGAGGAGGGATGTGGTGAGTCGACGCTTCACGACTGCTGGACCTTTCGTGCGACCCGGTCAGGATGATGACCGGACATCAGGCCTCGGCAGGAGGCCGTCACCAACGACACGGTAGACCGACCGGACGTCTCCGCGTCATTACGGCACCGATCGACTCGGCGGGTCTAGCCCCGCGCTCGCAGCGGGTGCTCACCACGAGCGGACCGGTCTGTGCCCCCGGGCCCGGAACGCCACCGGCCGGCCGCGCCGTTCGCAGCTTTCGCTCAGGGGTGACTTCTAACGTCCGAAGCACCTACGCAAAGCGGATCGAACAAGTCCTGGCCGAACAGGGAGCTGATCATGCCTCTTTCTCGCGTCGTCGCCGTACCGGCCCTCCTCAGCCTCGCCCTGGTCGCCGGCTGCAACAACTCGAGCTCCGGGTCGTCGTCGTCCGGGGGAGCAGCCGACTCCTCCACCAGCTCCTCGGCCGCGTCGAGCACGAGCTCCAGCGGCTCGAGCACCGCCGCCAGTTCAGCGGCGAGCCCCACGAATGCGGCCGCGAGCTGTCCGAGTTCCAACACACGCTCGTTCGCCAAGACCCGCTTCGTCACCGATATCGGCCTGACCGTCGGCACGTTCCACCGCTGGATCTGGAAGCCGTACAAGGCTGGGACGTTCCACAAGGGCTCCCATGGCCGGATCCGGGCGGTCGTCAAGGGCGCCGCGGTGGCCGGGCTGGACCTGCATCTGATGAACAACGCCAAGAAGAACGTCGAGGCCAACCCGACCCTGTGCAAGGACCTGGCCGCGCCGATCCAAAGCGCGGTCACCAGTCTCACCAACCTCGAAGGCAAGATCACCAGCGGTGACTACGGATCGCTGACCACCCTGGAGAGCACGCTCTCGGGCATCCTGAGCACCGGCAACAAGCATGGCCTCGGCATCACCGAGTCCACCGACGAGAGCAAGGCCTCGCAGGGCTGAGAGCCCGCGCGAACCGCCGAGCAGCAGCCCGGAACCTGGGCTGGTCTGCCACCACATCGACGACTCGGTCGCGGCGTGCGTCACGGCGGACAAGCCGGCGTCGATAACTCTTCCTCGCGATTTCAGGCGCGATCGACCTGCCCATTTCCCACGCTTCGGCCGCAGTCTGCGGGAGACTCGCCTCGTCATGCCCACTGCTCGATGACGACGCCCGACTGCCCTCAGGGGCAGCCCGAGGCGGGGCGGCCGTCCGTGTACCTGAACAGGAGCACACCGATGAAGCGTGTGATCGCAACGATCGCGGCCGGGCTCGGCGCCGCGGGGACCGTGCTCGGTGCGGCGACCGCACCGGCGTCCGCCGCGTCCTCCGTGCCTTCCGCACGCGCCACGACGCCGACGGCGACCACCTCCCCGGGCGTACCCACCGTCGGAACGCTCTTCACGGACGGATTCCCCGGACGGCACAGCTGCACGGCGAGCGTCATCGCCAGCCCGACCCATGACCTGCTGCTGACGGCCGGCCACTGCGTATCGGGCACCGCGGCCGGGTGGCTGTTCGTGCCCGCCTACGACGGGACGTCCGCGCTCCGGCCGGCGCCGTACGGCGTGTGGAAGGTCGAGCGCGCCTACGTCGCACCGCGCTGGAAGAGCGTGCACGACACGCAGTACGACTACGCGATCCTGCAGGTCGCGGGGCAGCGCCATGGCTGGCGAACTGTGCAGGTGCAGGACCTCACCGGCGGCAACGTGCTCTCCACGGCTCCGCAACCCGGGACCGAGATCACCGATGTGGCCTACAACGGCGGTGCCAGCCGACCCGTCAGCTGCACCGTGCCGACCTATCTCACCGACGGCTATCCCGCTTTCAACTGTGACGGCTACGTCGGCGGCAGCAGTGGCAGCCCGTGGTTGTCCGCCATCCCCGGCTCACAGCTCAAGGCGGTCCGCGGCGTCATCGGCGGCCTGCACCAGGGTGGCTGCTACTCCTACACGTCCTACAGCTCGTCCTTCACGTCCGAGGTGTTCGCCGTGTACAACCGCGCCGTGTCCGGCTCGGCGCCCGACACGGTGACGCCAGCCGGCAGCGACGGCTGCTGACAGCCCGACGCGCAGGTGGGAACGCTTCTGCGCGCGCATCCGAGTGGGGCGGCTGGGGCTTGAACCCAGGACCGACGGATTATGAGTCCGCTGCTCTGACCAGCTGAGCTACCGCCCCCAGCGCACGCACCCTACCCGGCGAGGCACCGAACGCGGTCGCGGTGCTCAGGGTGCGCACGGCGGGCGTACAGGGGGTCGGGAGTGAGCCCTGTCACCCTCGCTCCTGCGTAGTCCCGCGGCATCGCGCACGAAGCGTTCGCGAACCGCCGCCAACCTGAGAGCCACGGAAAGGTTCGATGGTTATCGTGCCCAGGGCTCACGCCACTGCTCATCGACCTCTGCCAGGAAGCACCGCATTCATGATCTCCCGCCCGCGCCTACGCGGACATCTCGTTGACCCACTGCCGACGGCGGTGGGTCGCCGATGAGTGACGACGGACGCAAGGGACCGGACGCCCAGGGGCCGGGCGCGCGGCTGCCCCGCCCCCGCCCCCGCGGCGAGTCGGCGGGCGGGCCGAGCGGTGCACCGCGAGACGGTGCACCGCGAGAGGGCCGGCCCGCCGGCGCCACCGGCAATCGGTCCGCGGCGGCTGAGCGGGCCGCGCTGCGGCGTACCCATCTGAGGCGGCGCATCCTGCTCGGTCTGGCCGCGGTCATGGTCGTCATCGTCGCGGCCGGCGCGCTGGTCGTACATCACCTGAACGGCAACATCCGCACGGTCGCGATCCCCAAGGGCCTGGTGGGCACCGAGACGACAGACGCCAAGGGCCGCGCCCCGATCAACGTCCTCGTCATGGGGTCGGACACCAGAGGCAGCTCGGCCGACTGCGCTATCGGTGGGGGATGTCAGGCATCGACGAGCACGGCGTCGGGCAAGAGCGCCACGTCGCTGGCAGCGAACGCCGACGTCGAGATGCTCGTGCACATCTCCGCCGACCGCAGCAACGCCACCATCATGAGCATCCCGCGGGACACCGTGGTCGACATCCCCGAGTGCACGGACCCAGCGACCGGGCAGCCCGTCGCCGCACACCAGGAGCGCATCAACAGCTCCCTGCAGTACGGCCCGAGCTGCACGCTGCAGACGGTGCACAACCTGACGGGGGTGCCGATCGACCACTTCGCGGTCATCGACTTCTCCGGCGTCGTCACGATGTCGGACGCGGTCGGCGGAGTGAACGTGTGCGTCAACCACGACGTCTACGACACCTACTCCCACCTGAAGCTCAAGAAGGGTTCGCACACCCTCAAGGGCAAGTCGGCCCTGGAGTTCCTGCGGACGCGGCACGGTTTCGGTGACGGTAGCGACATCGGTCGCACCGTGGCCCAGCATCTCTTCCTGTCCGCGATGCTGCGTCAGATGGAGAGCGCGTCGACGCTGGCGAACCCGGTCCGTCTCTACGATCTCGCGAACGCGGCGACCAAGGCAGTCACGGTCGACAACGGTCTGGGCGACATCGGCAAGCTCACGGGGCTGGCCAAGGAGCTGAACAAGATCCCCAGTAAGCGCATCACGTTCACCACCATGCCGAACATCCCCGACCCGCAGAACCAGGCCGAGGTCGTGCCGGCGAGCAACGCGGCCGCACTCTTCGCCAAGATCAAGTCGGACACCTCGCTCACCGCCTCGCCGGAGAAGACCCCGACGGGTGGCAGCTCATCGACCTCGGGATCCTCATCGAGCGTGACCCCGTCGCCGAGCGGCGGCACGACGCCGGGGGAGGGCACGACGCCCACCACGGGCGCCACCAGCAGCGGCACCGACTACGCCACCACCGTCGACAAGGCGGTGGGCTGCGCCCAGGTCGCCCAGGTGGCGACCGTGCAGATCAACGGCATCGCGATGACCCCCATCCAGGCGTACGCCGCGTCACCGAACGTGCCCGATTCGGCGCCGTGACCGCTCGGAGAACGATCGGACGTTAAACCTGGTGCTCATGTGACGAATGGGGCACAATGAGCGGCAATTGAATCTGCAGTACGCCACGCATGCCGTCGGCTCGTTTCACCGTAGGTCGTTGGGGAAGACGTCCCTCATGGTGAAGGAGGCTCGGATGTCCGTGGCAGGTAGTCGCGCCGTCGCGCGCGGGGTCGTGTTCATCCACTCGGCCCCCACCGCGTTGTGCCCGCACATCGCCTGGGCGCTGGAGAGCGTGCTGGGCCAGTCCGTCGCGCTCGAATGGACCGCGCAGCCGGTCGCGTCCGGCATGGTGCGCACCGAGCTGTCCTGGATGGCCGATCCGGGCACCGGCGCCCGGCTGGCCAGCACGCTGCGGGGCTGGGACCACGTGCGATACGAGGTCACCGAGGAAGCCAGCCCCGGAGTCGACGGCTCACGCTGGGCGCACACCCCGAATCTCGGGATCCACCACACCTGGACCTCGACGTCGGGGGACGCGGTCATCCACGAGGACCGGCTCCGGTCGGCCCTCGCGGAGTGCGGGGGAGACCCTGAGGTGTTCCGTGCCGAGATGGCCGAGCTGCTCGGGACCGCGTGGGACAAGGAGCTGGAGCCCTTCCGGTACGCCGGAGACGGCGCCACGGTGCGCTGGCTGCACCGGGTGTCCTGACCTGGCGCCACCTGCTCATCGAGGGGTAGCGAAACGGTCGAGGGGTGGCGATATATCGCCACCCCTCGACCGTTTTCCGTACCCCTCGACGGAGGGGCGCGGGATCAGAGCGGGATGTTGCCGTGCTCCCCGCGTCGCTGCGGGGCTGCCGCGATGGCGGTGGCGAGAGCAGTGCGGGTGTTGGTCGGCTCGATGACCTCATCGACCACGCCGATCTCGACCGCGCGCGGCAGACCGCCCGCGAGGACCGCGTGCTCCTCGGCCAGCTCGTTCTCGACCGTCACGCGCTCGGCCGGGTCGACCTCCGCGAGGCGGCGCCGGTGCAGGATCCGCACGGCGGCGACGTGGCCCATGACCGCGACCTCCGCCGTCGGCCAGGCGAAGACCCGGGTCGCACCGAGCGAGCGGGAGTTCATCGCGATGTACGCGCCGCCGTACGTCTTGCGGGTCACCAGCGTCACCCGGGGCACCACGGCCTCGGCGAACGCGTGCAGCAGCTTGGCGCCGCGTCGTACGACGCCGTCCCACTCCTGGCTGACACCGGGCAGGTAGCCCGGCACGTCCACGAGCACCACGAGGGGGATGCCGAACGCGTCGCACATCCGCACGAAGCGGCTGGCCTTCTCCGCGGACGTCGCGTCGAGGCAGCCGCCGAGGCGCAGCGGGTTGTTGGCGATCACGCCGACGGTGCGGCCGCCGAGGCGACCGAGGGTGGTCACGATGGACGGGGCCCAGCGCGGGTGCAGCTCGACGCAGTCCTCGACGTCGTCGACCACGTCCGCGATGAGCGGGTGCACGTCGTACGCGCGCTTGGCCGACTCCGGGAAGGTCGCGGCGAGGTCGCGGTCCTGCACCGACGGCACATCCATCCTGCCCTGGTCGGACAGCAGGCTGACCATCTGCCGGCCGCGGTCGTAGGCCTCCTCGGTGGTCTCGGTGGCCACGTGCACCACGCCCGAACGGCGGCCGTGCGGTTCGGCGCCGCCGAGCCGGGCGGCGGTGACGTTCTCACCGGTCACCGAACGCACGACGTCCGGCCCGGTCACGAAGATCAGCCCGTCCGGGCCGAGGATGACGATGTCGGTGAGCGCCGGGCCGTACGCCGCGCCGCCGGCCGCGGCGCCCAGCACCACGGAGATCTGCGGGATCTTGCCCGATGCGCGGGTCATGATCGCGAACATCTCGCCCATGCCGTTGAGGGAGACCACACCGTCGGCCAGCCGCGCACCGCCTGAGTGCCATAGGCCCACGATCGGCGAATCATCAGCCAGCGCACGCTCGTACGCCGCGACGATCACGCCGCAGCCCTCGGCGCCGAGCGCTCCGCCCTGGATGCGCGGGTCCGCGGCGAAGACCACGGTCGGGACGCCGCGCACCGTGCCGGTGGCAGCGAGCATGCCGCTGCGGTCCTGTGGCGAGATGAGCTGGAGCGAGCCGTCGTCCAAGAAGGTCGTGAGCCGGGTCAGTGGGTCGCGCGGGTCCGCTTCCTCGACGGGGGCCGGAGCGGGTGCGTGGTCGGTGGACGTCATCAGATGCTCTTCACTGTCAGGGCCACGTTGTGGCCGCCGAATCCGAAGGAGTTGTTGAGGGCGGCGATGTCGCCGTCCGGCAGCTTGCGGTGCTCACCGCGTACGACGTCGAGCGAGATCTCGGGGTCGAGGTTGTCCACGTTCGTGGTGGCCGGGATGATCCGGTGGTAAAGGCTGAGCACGGTGATCAGCCCCTCCAACGCGCCCGCCGCACCGAGCAGGTGCCCGGTCATCGACTTGGTCGCCGTGATCGAGATGTCGTCGGTCGCGTCGCCGAACGCCCTTCGGATGGCATTGGATTCGGCGATGTCGCCCACCGGGGTGGAGGTGGCGTGCGCGTTGATGTGAATGATGTCGCGCGGCGACAGGTCGGCCCGTTCGACGGCCTCGAGCATCGCGCGGGAGGCCCCCGCGCCCTCCGGCTCGGGGGCGGTGATGTGGAAGGCGTCGGCCGACATGCCGATGCTCGCCAGCTCCGCGTAGATGCGGGCGCCGCGGGCCGTGGCGTGCTCGTAGGACTCCAGCACCAGGACGCCTGCACCCTCGCCGATGACGAAGCCGTCGCGGTCCACGTCGTAGGGACGCGAGGCGTGGGTCGGGTCGTCGTTGCGGGGTGAGAGCGCGCGCATCGCGGCGAAGCCGGCCATCGGCAGCGGGTGGATCGCGGCTTCGGTGCCGCCGGCGACGACGACGTCGGCGCGGCCGTCGCGGATCATCGCGGCGGCGTAGCCCATGGCCTCTGCACCGGAGGCGCACGCGGACACGGTGGTGTGGGCTCCGGCGCGACCGCCGAGCTCGAGGGACACGTTTCCGGATGCGGTGTTGGGCATCAGCATCGGGACGGTCAGGGGGTAGATCCGGCGCGGACCCTTCTCCTTTAGCACGTCGTACTGGTCGAGCAGGGTGTGCACACCGCCGATGCCGGTGCCGATCGCGACACCGAGACGCTCGGGATCGACCTCCGGTGTGCCGGCGTCGGCCCAGGCCTCACGGGAGGCGATCATCGCGTACTGCGCCGACGGGTCCATCCGACGGATCTCGACCTTCTTGAGCACCTCGGAGGGGTGCTGCTTGATGGTCGCGGCGAAGGTGACGGGGAGGTCGTAGCGGTCCAGCCATTCCTGCGGCAGCGGACGGGCTCCCGACTCGCCTGCGAGCAGCGCCTCCCAGGTCTGCGTCATGGTGCCACCCAGGGGAGTGGTCGCACCGAGTCCGGTGACGACGATGCGCCGGTCTGCGGTCATGGGATGAAACTCCTTGAAGGTCAGTGCTGCTCGAAAGCCGCTCGAAGGGTGCGACCGGTCCGGGTGGCCCGTGTCGACGGGCCACCCGGAAGGTCGTGGTCAGCCCTGTGCGGTCTGGATGTACTTGACGGCGTCGCCGACGGTCGTGAGGTTCTTGACCTCGTCGTCGGGGATGGTCACGCCGAACTTCTCCTCGGCGTTGACCACGATCGTCATCATCGACAGCGAGTCGATGTCGAGGTCCTCGGTGAAGGACTTGTCCGGCTGCACGTCGGCCGCGTCCACCCCGGTCTCCTCGTTGACGATCTCCGCGAGTCCGGACAGGACCTGCTGCTCGTCTTGCGCCATGCTGTTCTCCTTTGATTAGGCTGTGCTACAACGGTTTTCATCTGGGCTGACCCGGATTTCCCGCCGAGCCTCGGGTGTCTGTGTGGTGGTGCTGCGCCTAGGGCAGTCGGACGACCTGTGCGGCGTACGCGAGTCCGGCGCCGAAGCCGATCTGCAGGGCCAGTCCGCCGTGGGGCACTTCCCCCTCGCGCAGCATCCGCTCGGTCGCCAGCGGGATGGACGCCGCGGACGTGTTGCCCGTCTCGGCGATGTCCCGCGCCACGGGGATGTCCGCGGGCAGCTTCAGCTGCTTGATCATGGCGTCGGTGATGCGCATGTTGGCCTGGTGCGGGACGAACGCGTCCAGGTCGGAGGCGGTGATGCCGGCGGCCTCGATGGCTTGCTGCGCGACCGGCGCCATCGACCAGACCGCCCAGCGGAAGACCGTCTGACCGGCCATCTTGAGGGTGGAGGCCTCGGTGGCGTCCATCGCTCCGGCGGCGACCCAGTCGGCCGGCTCCCCGGTGGTCGCCTCCTGCAGCTGCAGGGCGACGATTCGGTCCCAGGGGACCCGCTGGGAGATGGCCTCCCACTTCTCGCCGTCCGAGCCCCACACGGTGGGGCCGATCCCCGGGGTGTCGGTCGGACCGATCACCGCAGCGCCGGCGCCGTCCGCGAAGATGAACGCCGATCCGCGGTCGCGTTTGTCGGTGATGTCGGACAGCTTCTCCACGCCGACCACCAGGACGTACTCGGCACTTCCGCCGCGGACCATGTCCGAGGCGAGCGAGACGCCGTGGCAGTAGCCGGCGCACGCGGCCGAGATGTCGAACGCCGCGGCGTCCTTCGCACCGATGCGAGTGGCGAGCATCGGTGCTGCGGCGGGCGTCTGCATGGTGTGGGTGACAGTGGCGACGATGACCGCACTCAGCTGGTCGGCGGTGATCCCCGCCATCTCCAGCGCCGGAGCGGCGGCCTCGGCGGCCATGTCGACGATCGTCTGCTCCTCGCTCGCCCAGCGGCGGGAGATGATCCCGGTCCGCTCACGGATCCAGGTGTCGGAGGAATCGATCCAGGTGCAGACCTCGTCGTTGGTGACGACCCGCTCGGGGCGGTAGCCGCCGATCCCGAGCATCCCGGCGTACCGCGCACCGACCGACGACTGCAGCATGCCGGTGCCCTTGGGGACGGGACCGCTCATCGTCCGGTGCCCGTCGGGTGCAGGCGCAGCAGAGGTTGGCCGGGCGCGACCGGGTCACCGTCCTCGGCCAGCCACTCGATGACCTGACCGCCGTGGGGTGAGAGGACGGGGTGACTGTCCCGCAGCGTCGTGACCTGCGCGATCGTGTCGCCGGGATGCACGGTCGTGCCCACGGCGCTGGTGTCGAGCGCCACCGTGCCCTTGCTCGGGGAGATGACCAGCCGCCAGGACGGCGCGATGCCGCCGTCGTGGGGTTCGCCGTGCTCGCCGACCATCCGGATCGCCTTGTCGATGTCGTCGGGCGTCTTGAGCGCCAGCGTCTCCACACCCGGCATGCCGCGCTTGGCGAGGCCCACCAGCGTGCCCGCCGGCGGGATCTCGATCAGTCCGGTGACGCCCATGGACGCCAGCGTCTCCATCGTCAGATCCCATCGGACGGGATTGCGGACCTGGGACACGATCCGGCTCAGCACCTCACGGCCCTGGTGCACGACCTGGCCGTCCTTGTTGCTCACCAACGGGATCCGCGAGTCGTGGGTGGAGATGGCGCCCGCGAAGTGGGCGAGGCGATCGACGGCCGACGCCATGTGCTCGGTGTGGAACGCCCCGGCGACCTGCAGGGGCATCACGCGCGCCTTGGCCGGGGGAGCGGCCTTCAACTCGGCCAACTGCTCGAGGGTGCCCGCAGCGACGACCTGCCCCGCGACGTTGATGTTCGCGGCGGTCAGTCCGTGTGCCGCCAGCGACGCCCGGACGTCGTCGGGGTCGCCGCCGACGACGGCGCTCATGCCCGTCGGTCGTACGGCGCTCGCCTGGGCCATCGCGGCGCCACGCTCGCGTACGAAGACCATGGCCTGTTCGGCGGAGAGCACTCCGGCCGCGGCGGCCGCGGTGATCTCACCGACCGAGTGGCCGGCGCCCGCGCCGACGAGGCGGAAGCCGTCGGCGGGATGGTCGAAGAGAGCCAGCAGGGTGAGCAGCCCCGAGCCCACGATGAGGGGCTGGGCGACGGCCGTGTCCTTGATGGTCTCGGCGTCGGAGGTGGTCCCGTGGGCCACCAGGTCCATCCCGGCCACCGCGGAGAGCCAGGCGAGTCGTTCGGGGAAGCCCGGCACCTCCAGCCACGGGGCGAGGAATCCTGGGGTCTGCGAGCCTTGTCCGGGGCACACGATCGCTAGCACTCGTTCATCGTGCCGCGACGGGGCGCGGGATCCTGGGTGCCCATTGGACCAAGTTGCCCCCCTGGTTTTGGAGGTTTGCTACAAGTCCGGCAGATGCGAGATGGCCAGGGCGAGCCGCACCGTGAAGGCTTCGCGCGGCCGGGTCAGATCGCAGTCGGTGAGGCCGTGGATCCGGCCGAGGCGGTAGCGCACCGTGTTGGGGTGTACGAAGAGCAGGCGCGCGGTGGCTTCGAGGCTGCCCTGGTCGAGGTAGGCGGTGGCGGTCTCGTGCAGTGCCGGGTGGTCGGCCAGGGTGTGCGCGACCTTGTCCACGAGCCGCCGCCGCGCCCGCGTGTCGCCGGCGAGGGCCCGCTCCGGCAGCAGCTCGTCGGCCAGACAGGGTCGCGGTGCCTCGGGCCATGCAGGTGCAGCGCTCTGCCCGGCCAGCGCGGCGCGCGCGCTGCGGCCGGCGGCGTACAGGTGCGGCACCTTCGGCCCGATGACGACCGGGCCTTCCGCCCACTGCGAGGTGATGGCGCTGACGGCGGCCAGGACGTCGTCCACCCCGCCGATGATCGCGATCAGCCGTCGTCGCTGGACCGCGGCGAGCAACGGCAGGTCGCGTCGTAGAGCTTCTCTTCGCAGCGAATCCACTGTCTCGGCACCGGGACCGGCAGGTGCTGTGCCCACGACGACCACGATGTCGTGCACCTCGTCCCACCCCAGGGCCGACACCCGCGAGGTGAGCGACTCATCGGCCTCGCCACGCAGGATCGCGTCGACCACGAGGGACTCCAGGCGCGCGTCCCAGGCGCCGCGGCTCTCGGCGGCAGCGGCGTACACCTGCGCCGCGCCGAAGGCGATCTCGCGGGAGTAGGTGAGCACTGCCTCGCGCAGCCGGGTCTCCTCGCCGGGTGCCGCGAGCATGCCGACGTGCTGCTCGACCACGTCGATGACCGTGCGGACCAGGTCGAGGGTCTGCCGCAGGGTGACGGTGCGCATCAGGTCGCGCGGGGCGCTGCCGAAGACATCGGTGGCCACCGAGGGCGCCTCCGACTGATCGCTGTGCCAGGAGATGAACGCCGCGATGCCCGCTTGCGCGACCAGGCCCACCCACGACCGGTCGGACGCCGACAGCTCCTGGTACCACTGGTAGGACGTCTCCATCTGGTGCACGGCGGCGGTCGACAGCTCACCCGCGTGCTGCTCCAGGCGACGGTGTGTGGGGGTACTCACGTGCCCAGGGTATTTGTATGACCTCGATAACCGAGGACAATCGCTCGCCGCGATGTGCCGCGGGGCCGGTTTGCCCGCCGTTCACGACCTCGACACGGGCCCGGCATGTCGCTTCCACCGGCACGTCGTACGCGGGTGATCGCGTGGGGGCATGAGCCTCGAGGCCGGCGGCGCCGGTGGACGTGAACCCCTCATCGTCGGTCACCGCGGAGCCTGCGGTTACCGCCCCGAACACACGGTGGAGTCGTATCGGCTCGCCGCCCGACTCGGCGCGGACTCCCTGGAGCCCGATCTGGTGATGACCTCCGATGGGCAGCTGATCTGCCGCCACGAGCCGGAGCTGTCCCGTACGACGGACGTGGCCAACCGCGCCGAGTTCGCCGACCGGCGTACGACGCGGAAGGTGGGGGAGGTCGAGGTCACCGGGTGGTTCGCCGACGACTTCACGCTGGCCGAGATCGGAACCCTGTGGGCGACCGAGCGGCTCGCGCAGCTGCGGCCGTCCAACACGATCTACCACGGGCGGTGCCGCGTGGCGTCGTTCGACGACCTGCTGCGGGTGCGCGCCCAGGTGTCGCGCGAGCTCGGTCGCAAGATCGGCCTGAGCGTGGAGCTCAAGCATCCCTCGCACTACCGCGCGATGGGCATGGACATGGAGCGGGCCGTGCTCGACGGGCTGCGGCGCGGCGGGGCGGTCGACGGCAGCGTGCCGGTCTACCTGCAGTCCTTCGAGTTGCACAGTCTGATCCGGCTGCGCGACGAGCTCGGGGTGACGTTGCCGCTGATCTTTCTGCTGGAGAACGGCGGCGTGCCCCCCGGCTTCGCTGACTGCGCGGATCACGGCACGTACGACGAGATGCTGACCGCCCGCGGGCTGCGCCTGCTATCGAGGTGGATCGACGGCATCGGACCGAGCAAGGCGCGGGTCTTCCCCCGCCGGCCCGACGGCACACTGGGCATGCCCAGCCGGCTGATCCGGGACGCGCACGCCGCCGGGTTGCGTGTGCACGTCTGGACCTTCCGCGCCGAGAACGCCTTCCTGGCCGAGGACATGCGGCGCGGCTGGCGCGAGGCGGACTGGGGCGACGTCCTCGGTGAGATGCGCAGGTTCCTGCGCGCCGGGGTCGACGCGCTCATCTGCGATCAGCCCGACATCGCCGTGCTCGCGCGCGACGAGGTGCTCAGCCGCCAGCCGTCCTGAGGCGGCGTACGCCGATGCGCACGGTGACGGTGGCGCAGTGAGCGCCGAGAGGCACAGGTCGGCCTGTGCCTCTCGGTCATATCGGAGTCACCGTCGCGGCTGCGCGATCAGGCCTCGCCGCCCGCGTTGCCCGAGGCACCCGCCGTCACGTCGAGCAGCTTGTACCTCTCGGCGGCCTCACGTGCCCTCGACGCATCGATCTCGCCGCGGTCGGCCAGGGCCTGCAGCGCCCGCACCGCCATCGACGGTCCGTCGATGTGGAAGAAGCGCCGAGCCGCCTGCCGGGTGTCGCTGAAGCCGAACCCGTCGGCGCCCAGCGTCACGTAGTCGCCCGGCACCCACTGGCGAATCTGATCCTGCACTGCACGCATCCAGTCCGAGACCGCGACGACGGGGCCGGGTGCGTCCTGCAGCCGCTTCGTCACGTAGGGGACGCGGCGTTCCTCGTCGGGATGCAGGAAGGCGTGCTCGTCGCAGTCCAGCCCGTCGCGGCGCAGCTCGTTCCACGAGGTCACCGACCACACGTCGGCCACGACGCCGAAGTCGTCCTTGAGCAACTGCTGCGCCTCGAGCGCCCACGGCACACCCACACCGGAGGCGAGAAGCTGCACCCGGGGAGCGTCGTCGCCGACGCCCTCGGTGCTGCCGTCGGCGATGCGGTGCATGCCGCGCAGGATCCCCTCGGCGTCGACGTCCTCCGGCTCGGCCGGCTGCTGCATCGGCTCGTTGTAGACCGTGAGGTAGTAGATGACGTTCTCGGGGTTGTCGCCGAACATCCGACGGATGCCGTCCTGCATGATGTGCGCCGTCTCGTAGGCGTACGCCGGGTCGTAAGCGACGACAGCGGGATTCGTCGACGCCAGCAGGTGCGAGTGGCCGTCTGCGTGCTGCAGGCCCTCACCGGTCAGCGTGGTGCGTCCGGCGGTGGCTCCGATGAGGAAGCCGCGCGCCATCTGGTCCGCAGCCGCCCAGATGAAGTCGGCTGTGCGCTGGAAGCCGAACATCGAGTAGAAGACGTAGATCGGCACCATCGGGATGCCGTGCGTCGCGTACGACGTGCCGACCGCGGTGAACGCCGCGACCGATCCGCCCTCGTTGATCCCCAGGTGCAGGATCTGCCCGTCGGTGGCCTCCTTGTAGGCCAGCATCAGCTCGGCGTCCACGGAGGTGTAGTTCTGCCCGTGCGGGTTGTAGATCTTCGCGGTCGGGAAGAAGCTGTCCATCCCGAAGGTGCGTGCCTCGTCCGGGATGATCGGCACGATGTGCTTGCCGAAGTCCTTGTCCCGCATGAGGTCTCGCAGCCCGCGGACGAACGCCATCGTCGTGGCGACCTGCTGCTTGCCCGACCCCTTCTTCGACGACGCGTAGGCGCTGTCGCCGGGCAGTTTGAGCGAGACGCCCTCGGTGCGCCGGCTCGGCACCCCGCCGCCGAGCTTGGTACGCCGCTCGCGCAGGTACTCGATCGCGGGGTCCTTCTCGCCGGGGTGGTAGTACGGCGGTAGGTAGGGGTCGTCCTCCAGCCGTTGGTCGGTCACCGGGATCTCGAGCGAGTCGCGGAAGTTCTTCAGATCATCCAGCGCCAGCTTTTTCATCTGGTGCGTGGCGTTGCGCCCGGCGAAGTGCGTGCCGAGCGAGTAGCCCTTGATGGTGTGCGCCAGGATCACGGTCGGCTGACCGTGGTGTTCCATGGCGGCCCGGTACGCGGCGTACACCTTGCGGTAGTCGTGCCCGCCGCGCTTGAGCTTCCACCAGATGTCGTCGTCGGACCAGTCCTTGACCATGTCGCGGGTGCGCGGGTCGCGACCGAAGAAGTGCTCGCGCACGTAGGCGCCGTCGTTGGCGCGGAAGGTCTGGTAGTCACCGTCCGGGGTGGTGTTCATCAGGTGTACGAGCGCGCCGTCGCGGTCGGCGCCGAGCAGGGTGTCCCAGCCGCGGCCCCAGATGCACTTGATGACGTTCCAGCCGGCGCCGCGGAAGAACGACTCCAGCTCCTGGATGATCTTGCCGTTGCCGCGGACCGGTCCGTCGAGGCGCTGCAGGTTGCAGTTGACGACGAAGGTCAGGTTGTCCAGCCCCTCGACCGCCGCGAGCTGCAGCAGCCCACGCGACTCCGGCTCGTCCATCTCGCCGTCGCCCAGGTAGGCCCAGACGTGCTGCTGGCTGGTGTCCTTCAGACCGCGACCGTGCAGGTAGCGGTTGAACTGCGCCTGGTGGATGGCGTTCATCGGGCCGATGCCCATCGACACCGTCGGGAACTCCCAGAAGCCCGGCATGTTGCGCGGGTGCGGGTAGGACGGCAGGCCCATCCGCCGACCGTCGATCCGGTGGGACTGCTCCTGCCGGAAGCCGTCGAGCTGGTCCTCGGTGAGGCGCCCCTCGAGGAACGCGCGGGCGTAGATGCCCGGGGAGGCGTGTCCCTGGATGAAGACCTGGTCGCCGCCGCCCGGGTGGTCCTTGCCGCGGAAGAAGTGGTTGAAGCCGACCTCGTAGAGCGTGGCGGCCGACGCGTACGTCGAGATGTGGCCGCCGACACCGACCTCCGGCCGCTGCGCGCGGTGCACCATGATCGCGGCGTTCCAGCGCATCCAGGCGCGGTAGCGGCGTTCGACCTCCTCGTCGCCGGGGAACCACGGCTCGGACTCGGCGGGGATGGTGTTGATGTAGTCGGTCGCCGTCAGCGACGGCACCCCGATCTGCCGTTCGCGGGCACGCTCCAGCATCTTGAGCATCACGTAGCGTGCCCGCGCCTGCCCGCCCTCATCGATCACGGCGTCCAGGGAGTCCAGCCATTCGGCGGTCTCCTCGGGGTCGATGTCCGGCAGCTGGCTGGGAATCCCGTTCAGGATCGGGCCTGCTTCTTCGCGTGCCACGAGTGGCTCCTCTCATGTGCGTAACCGACATCTTCTACCTGCGCACTCACCGGCTGCGACTCGCGGTCGGTTACTTTCGGGTACGAGCGGGTAGGGGCCATCAGGGCGGTTCGCGCCGTCCACGTATCGCGGATCGGTTGCAAATGCAGGCCGTTGCAGGTGGACTAAGCCGCGACATCCCCGAACCGTGCAGGACATCACCGACAGCAGGCCCCTTGGGCCGGCGCAGAAAGGACGGCTGTGGCCCGAGATGGAGAGGCGACGCTGGGCGGACGCCTCGGATTCACCGACGGACAGATCGTGCAGGAGATCGGCTGGGACGACGACGCCGACGAGGGCTTCCGCGAGGCGATCGAAGGCGTCATCGGCTCGCAGATCGAGGACGAGGACTTCGACGGTGTGGTCGATGCCGTGCTGCTGTGGTGGCGCGAGGGTGACGGTGACCTGATCGACGACTGCGTCGACGCACTGTCCGGGCTGGCCGACAAGGGATTCGTCGTGCTGCTCTCTCCCCGCAGCGGGCACCCGGACACCGTCGAGCCGGCGGACATCGAGGAAGCAGCGCAGACCGCCGGCCTCAAGGCGTCCGCGCCGGTGAAGGCGGGCGCCGACTGGATCGCGACCAAACTCGTCCAGGGCGGCACGGCGAAACAACGATGACTATCTCTGTCGGGTCGAAGGCTCCGGACTTCACCCTCAAGGACCAGTTCGGCCAGGACACCTCACTGGCGTCCCTGCACGCCGACCGGGCCGTGCTGCTGGTCTTCTACCCCTTCGCGTTCTCGGGTATCTGCACCGGTGAACTGTGCGAGATCCGCGACGACATCTCCCGCTTCGTCAACCCCGACGTGCAGGTCGCCGGGATCTCGTGCGACCCGATGTACACGCAGCGGGCCTGGGCCGACGACCAGGGATTCAGCTTCCCGCTGCTGTCGGACTTCTGGCCGCACGGCGAGGTCGCGCGCGCGTACGACGTCTTCCTGGAGCCGGCCGGTATGGCGGTGCGGGGCACCTTCCTGATCGACACCGACGGTGTCGTGCGCTGGACCCTGGTCAACGGGCCGGGCGAGGCACGCGACTTCAGCGGGTTCCACGAGGTGCTCGCAGCGCTCTGAGGCGCGCGGCCGGATATCCGCCGGATCCCGCTCGCGATCTGGGAGGCTTTCGGCCATGAGCGACGACGGGGGTCAGGGCCGCGACACCAGCGGATACGGCGCGATGCCGCAGGAGCACATCGGCTTGGGGAAACCGGTCACCTCGGTGCCGAAACCGCTCGATATGGCCGTGAAGCTCATGTACCTCGGCGCTGCCCTGACGTTGATCGGCCTGATCTACAGCGCCTTCAACACCGGCCGGGTCCACGACGCGCTCGTCAAGAGCAATGACAAGAAGACCGGGAACGCCCACCTGAGTGCCAGTGCGATCGATACGGCGGCGCACGTCATCGTCATCGTCTCCGTGGTCATCGGCGTTCTCACGATGCTCATCTGGATCGCGATGGCCGTCCTGAACCGCCAGGGGCGCAACTGGGCCCGCATCGTGGCCACCGTGCTCTTCGGCCTCTCGGCGGTGAGCTTCCTCTACACCGTGATCGCCGTCGCGTCGCAGGGCGGCGGGTCGCTGAGTGTGGTGGTGAGTGTCCTGAACTTCCTGATCGGCCTGGCAGCGGTGGTGCTCATGTGGCGCCCGGAGAGCTCGGCGTACTACCACCGGAACGACAACCGGCAGCAGCAGTACGCCTGAACCCGTCGAGCGGCGGGGTCGTCTAGGATCACCACGCTCCGTCGCTCGGGGCCTGTAGCTCAGTTGGTAGAGCACCGCGTTTACACCGCGGGTGTCGTCGGTTCGAGCCCGGCCGGGCCCACCCATCGTTCGTCCCAGGCGGGCTGCCACAGCTCGGTGCGGTGGCCCCTCGGGGTCGTTGACCCGCCCGAACCGGCGGGTCCTTCCACCTCCTGCAGCTCATCCGTGACGTCGGCTCCACGCTCGCGCAGCTGCGCGAGCATCGCGTCCAGGTCGCGGACCCGGAAGTCGATCATGCATCGCTGGTCGGAGGACCTGAGGTAACCGGTGCCGGAGTCGATTGTCGCGAAGGCGGTCGACCCGGCGTCCGGACGCCGCAGGCCGTGTCCGTCGGCGTTCAGGCCGAAGGCCTCGCGATACCGGGCGCCGAGAGCCGCCGGGCCGCCGCTCGCAGAAAGTAGCCGCCGATGCCGAGCACGCGTTCCACCCGAACAGCCAGTCAGGACGGCTGCGGTGTCTGCGCGGTCGCCCGGACGCGCGCCGGGTGCAGGAAAGTGAGCGCAGGGCCGAATTCCTTCGCGACGGGCCGGCCGTGGCGCGGGAACGTGACCGCGAGGCCGATCACCCACCCCAGTTCCGTCAGCCCGGGCGAGATCCCCAGCGCTCCTCTAGGCCGCCTGAGAACGCAACCCACCGGCCGAAGTGATCGCACGGGCCCACGTCCTACACCTACGGCGTCCAGCAGCGTTGGAAAGTGACCGCGCGGCCCGCATCCCACCCGTGGCGCGTACGGCGCATCCGCGACGGGCTAAGACGTGCGCGCCACCTGCTGGTACGAATGGTCGCCATGACGACGAGTGCGCACGACATGAGCCTGGCCCAGGTGGTGGCGGTGCTGGACGGGTTCTATCCGCCGGAGACGGCGGCGTCGTGGGACCAGGTCGGGCTGGTCACCGGCGATCCGGCGCAACCCGTACGCCGCGTGCACTTCGCCGTCGATCCGACCCGGGCGGTCGTCGACGAGGCCGTCGAGGCCGGGGCCGATCTGCTGGTCACCCACCATCCGCTGTTGCTGCGGGGGGTGCACTCGGTCGCCACCACCACCGCCAAGGGTGCCGTCGTCACCACGGCCGTCGTCGCCGACCTGGCTATCTACTGCGCGCACACGAACGCCGACATCGCCCGGCCCGGCGTCAACGACGCCCTGGCGGCTGCGGCCGGACTGTCCGACGACTGCGCGCCGTTGGGCATGGAGGACGGCCAGCCGATCGGGCGCGTCGGCCGTCTGCCCGAGGCGGTGACGCTGCGGGAGTTCGCGACCCGCCTGGCCGACGCGCTGCCTGCGACGCCGGTCGGCCTACGCGTCGCAGGGGATCCGAGCGCCCTGGTGCAGACCGTGGCGGTGATGGGCGGGGCGGGCGACGACCGCTTCGACGACGTACGCGCCCACGGCGCCGACGTCTACGTCACGGCCGACCTGCGCCACCACCCGGCGCTCGAAGCGCGGGAGGAGGCGGGCGACGGACCGCCGTACCTGATCGACGCCGGGCACTACGCGACGGAGCACCTGTGGCTCGCCGCGGCGGCGTCGCGTCTCGCGGAGGCGCTGCAGGCACGTATCGTCACGCACGTCTCCGATCTGCGGACCGACCCGTGGGACTTCACCGTGGGACGCCCGACCCCGGATCGCACACCTCAATACTCCAGGAGCTCCCATGAAAGCTGACACCAGTCGCCAGTGGCGGTTGCTCGACTTGCAGAAGCTCGACACCCGCCTGGACCAGATCGCGCACCGGGAGCGCACCCTCCCGCTCAACGCCGAGGTCGAGCAGGCCCAGCAGCAGGTCCGCACCGTCGAGGAGGAGGTCGTGCTCGCGCGCACGGCGTTGTCCGATGTCGACCGTGAGATCACCCGGGCAGACGTCGACGTGCAGCAGGTCCGCGACCGTGCGGCGCGCAACCAGTCCCGGCTCGACGCCGGTCAGGGCACTGCCAAGGACCTGCAGGCGCTGCAGCACGAGCTGGAGGCACTGGCGCGGCGGCAGGGGGACCTGGAGGAGATCGAGCTGGAGGTCATGGAGCGCGCCGAGGAGCTGCGCACCACGCTGGCCCGACGCGAGGAGGAGTTGGAGACGGGTCGCGCCCGCCTGGACAAGCTGGAGGGCGAGCGTGGGGGAGAGCTGCGCGAGCTCACCACCGAGCGGGAGCGGATCACCGCGGACCGCTCCAATGTCGCGGCCGGGGTCGGCCAGGACCTGCTCGACCTCTACACCCGGATCCGTGAGCAGCGGGGCGGTATCGGCGCGGCCGCGTTGAGTCAACGGCGTTGCGGTGGTTGCGGACTGGAGATCGATCAGTCCGAGCTGGCGCGCATCCGCGGGGCGGCCGACGACGAGGTGCTGCGGCACGACGAATGCGGACGCATCCTGGTGCGGACCGCGGAATCGGGGCTGTGAGCCGGTGGCGCGCGAACTCATCGTCGAGGCGGACGGCGGTTCCCGGGGCAATCCCGGTGTGGCCGGGTACGGCGCGCTGGTGCGGGATGCCGCGTCCGGGGAGCTGCTGGCCGAGCGGGCCGCACCCCTCGGCAAGGCCAGCAACAACGTCGCGGAGTATTCCGGTCTGATCGCCGGGCTCGAGGCCGCCGAGGCGATCGACCCCGGTGCGCGGGTCGCCGTGCGGATGGACTCCAAGCTGGTCGTCGAGCAGATGGCCGGCCGCTGGAAGATCAAGCACGAGGACATGAAGAGGCTTGCGCTGGAGGCGAACTCCTTCGTACGCCGGCGGCGCGCGCTGGGCGGCGACGTCACCTGGACGTGGATACCGCGCGAGATCAACAAGGACGCCGACAAGCTCAGCAACGACGGGATGGACGGGCGGCGCGTCGTACGGGACCTGTGGAGCCCCGACGGCATCGATACCGCACCCGCTGCCGAGGCAGGCACCCCTGCGGCCGCCGGGGACACGGTGGACCACACCGGGACGCTCTTCGACACCGAACCCGTCGCGCCGCAGGCGCCCACGACCGCACGCCGACCGGATGTCGCGACGGCGACCACCATCGTCCTGCTGCGGCACGGTGTCACGGACTTCACGGTCGGGCAGAAGCTGGACGGGCGGGGTGGGGCCGACCCGAGCCTGAACGCGCAGGGTCGCCGTCAGGCGGCCGCCGCGGCGGACGAGCTGGCCGCCCGACTCACCGGAGCGGTGCACGTGGTGTCCTCCTCGCTCACGCGGGCCAGAGAGACCGGGGAGTCGGCTGCCCGGGCGCTCGGTGTGGCGCTCCAGGTCGATGCCGACTGGGACGAGCAGGACGTCGGCACCTGGGACGGCCTGACTTTCGCCGAGATCGAGGCGGCACACCCGGGCGAGCTGTCCCAGATGCGGTCGGACGCGGACTTCCGCCCGGACGGCGGCGAGTCGCACACCGAGCTCGTCGCGCGCGTCGCCACAGCGTTCCGGCGGGCCGTGGACGCGGCGGGCCCCGGTGGCACGGTGGTCGTGGCCACCCACCGCAAGCCGCTGATGGTCGTCCTCGCCCTCATCCTCGGCATCTCGGGAGAGACCGCGTGGATGCTGCAGGCCGACCCCGCGTCCCTGACCACGCTGCAGGTCTGGGCCGACGGGCGTGCTGTCGTGCAGAACCTCAACGTGACCCATCACCTGCCGTGAGCGGGTCGGCGAGTCCTGGGCTCAGCCCTCTACGGCCGTTGCGCAGCGAGGAGTTCGCGTCATGGCGCGACGCGGAGGTGCGTCGCCGCGCGCAGTGGCAGTTCGCGGTGCGCGGTCACGATGCCGACAGCGCAAGAGCGGCTGCGGCCGATTTCGTCGACACGTCCTGGACGCTGGGAGGATCTGATCCGCTCGCGAACGAAGTTCTGGTGGCTGGTGATTTGATCTCGGGTGGCTGGCTCTGGCTGCGGCGCGATCCGCGCGACGGCGGCGTGCGGGTGGGGGATTGCACCCTGCCGACCGGTCGCCTGGCGGAGGCTGTCACGGCAGTGACCGCGTACGCGGATCGCGTGGGCACCCGGATGATCACCGCGGTGTGCTGGCCCGGGGACGTGCACGGCGGCGAGCTCGTCAGCGCTCTCGGCGCCGAGCGTTCCGCGTCGCAGATGGACCTGGCCTTCGGAGTGGACGACCCGCCGGTGAGTGGTGGCGTCGAGCTGCGGCCGATGACGGACGCCCAGTTCGAGGAATACCGGACGGAGGCCGTCGAGGGTTACGCGCAGGAACGCGCCGACGCGGGCGAGCCGCCGGACGTCGCGACCGCGAACGCCCGCGAGTCGTACGAGCGGCTGCTTCCCGACGGCCTCGACTCCGAGGGGCAGTGGCTCTGGACGGCGTACGACGGTGACGTGCCCGTCGGTCTGCTGTGGATCGGCGCGCACCTGCCGCACGCCTTCGTCTACGACGTGCAGGTCTCCGAGGACCACCGACGTCGCGGCCTGGGTCGCGCGATCATGCAGGCCGGAGCCGCACATTGCCGGGAAAGCGGACGGACGGGATTGGGCCTCAACGTGTTCGCGCCCAACACAGGGGCGCGCGCGCTGTACGACCAGCTCGGCTACCGACCCGTCGAGGACTTCTACCGACGCGCGCTCTGAGTCGGCTTAGCGAATGACCAGTGTGGTCGCCACCACGGTGACCAGGGCCACGGCGGCACTCTCGCCGATGAACCGGAGGGTGTTGATCTGCAGCCCCGCCCGCTTGCAGCGGTCCCGCCACAGCAGAGTGGCGAGCGACCCCCAGGGCAGCACGATCGAGCCGGTGTTGACGCCGACCAGGAGCGCGAGTGCGCGCTGTGGAGTGTCGGCGGCCGTGGGGCGCAGCGCGAGGTAGGCCGGAAGGTTGTTGACGACGTTCGCAGTCACCGCACCCACGCCCGCCAGACGCAAGTCGGCCGATACGCCGTGACCGGAGCCCACGAGGTCCGCCAGGGCCTTGTCCAGCCCGTGCTGGCGGGCGATCTCGACGACGACGAAGAGCGCGAGCACCCCGAGGGCGAGGGTCCAGGGCACCGTCAGGTCGCGCAACGCGGAGCGGTCCCGGACGGCCAGGGCGGCCACCAGCACGATGGCGGCGACGACGGCCGGGATCGCGGGGGTGATCCCGCTGACGAAGAGGGGTGCCAGCACCACGCAGGTGGCGCCGGTGAGGATCACGAGCGCCTTGTCGCGCGGAGCGGGAGCCTGCGGGATGTCGTACCCGCCTCGCAGCACCCTGGGGTGCAGCGCGGCGATCATCACGACGGTGGCGACGACGGCTGTCACGGCGGGTAACCAGGCAGTGCGGAAGTACGCCGACTGGCCACCGAGATGCGAGAACGTCTGCAACGAGAGCAGATTGGTCAGGTTGGAGACGGGGAGCAAGAGGGAGGCCGTGTTGGCCAGCCACACGGCGGTGAGCGCGAACGGCAGAGGCGGCAGTTTGCACTGGCGGGCAAGAGCCACGGCGACGGGGGAGAGGAGCACCGCCGTGGTGTCGAGACTGAGGACGGCGGTGCAGGCGACGCAGAGGGCGACGACCAGCAGCCACAGGCGCACGCTGCGGCCGCCACCGGCGCGGGCCGCCCAGAACGCGGCGACCTCGAACAGACCCGCGGTCTGACAGACCTCCGCGACGATGCTGATCGCGAGCAGGAAGATGAGCACGGGCCACACCGGCCCGAGCTCATGAATCAGATGCGTCACCGGCTGATCATCGCGCAGTGACCCGGAGTGACCAGGGTCTCGCCCCGGATGCGGGCTCGACGAGGTCCGCCTCGAAGCTCGGCTGCAAGGCCTCGCGCAGGGCATGCGGGGTGGTCGGCTCGTCGTCGAACTGGCAGAGCGCGCGGGTGACGAGCCCCCGGGTGTGCTTGGCGTTGTGGGTCGCACCCGGCACCTCGATGCGCACCCAGCGGCGCGCGACGGCTCCACGCGGGGTCCATGCGGCGGCGTACGTGCTCGACCTGCAGTCGACGACGAGCCGCCGCCCGGCCGCCGCGGTGAGCTCGGCCTCCAGCGGCTCGCGCCACAGACCGGCCAGCGGTCCGAGGCCCGGCAGGTTGACGCCCATCGAGAGCCGGTACGGCGGCACCTTGTCACCGAGCCGCAGAGCGCCGAAGGCGGCGGACTGCACCAGGATCCAGCGACGTGCGCGGCGCAGCGCGGCGGGATCGAGCGAGGCCAGATCGAGCGCGTCGTAGAGGACTCCGGTGTAGAGCTGCCCGACGGGCGTGGCGGGGGCGGTGCGCAGTCGGGCGTTGCGTGCGATGTCGTCGGTGAGGTTGGGGCTGACGCCGAGCACTGTGGCCGCGTCGGGTCGGCCCGAGACCTCGCCGAGAGCGTCGAGGACGGCATCGCGCGTAGCGCTCAGAGCGGGGAAGGAGAGGCGGGCGAGATCGAGGGCGGCGCCACGGCTACGACCGCGCTTGGACTCCGACGGGGGCAGCAGCACGAGCACGACCGCACCCTAGAGGGACTGCTCTTGAGCGCGACGTGCAGGGGATTGGGAGCGGTGCACGGGCTGTGGTCCAGCGCGTTCGGCGCGCCTGTGGACGGGCAGTCCAGAGCAAGGGGGATGTGGATAACTAGTGCTCGAATAATGTTGTCAAATATGAAGATTCATGCAATCAATCCTTGTGATGGGCATCGAACGCGCGTACGATGAGAGGCAGATCACAATCCGCTGGCCGAGTAGGAGAAGGGGTGGGTGCGGATGAGTGTCGAGGGGATCTCACGGGTGCCTGATGCGCCGCGTCCAGCCGCTCCGACGGTGATGCCCGCTGGCCCCGGTGCTGCGGCGGGGTTGCTCGCGGACCTGGACGTCCTCACTTCCCGCCTGAGGGACTGGCCCGGTGCGCTCTACCAGTTGAGCGAGGGGCAGCTGGGCGGGTTCGTGGCCACCATGGTCGGCCTGGTCTCCCGGGCGGAGTCGCTGGCGGCGGTCGCCACGACCGAGGCCGTCACCCGCGGGGTCGTCGCGAACTCCACCGCGACCGATGCCGGTGGCTGGGTCGGTGCGTGTGTCGCCGAGAGCGAGGGTGTCGCGGAGCCGGCGGTCTGCCGCCGGATCGGCTCGGTCGCCACCGGGTGTGCCGATCCGCGGAACCGGGTGGTGGCGGATGCGTTGGCCGCGGGGGTGGTCACGGTGCACTGTGCGCGGGTGGCGTTGCGGGAGGTTCCGAAGGTGTTGCCGGTGATCCCCGGTGCGGAGCGGGATGAGGTGCTGTGCTGGTACCTGGCGTTGTCGCACACCGGGACCCGCACGTTGCGGGACCTGTCGGCGCGGATCATCGGCCGGTTCGCCCCCGAGGTGTTGGTCGCGCAGGAGGAGCACCAGCAGGCCTGCGAGACGTTGACCTGGGCCGACCTGCCCAACGGGCTGACCCGGCTGACCGCGGACCTGTCCACCGGTCACGCCGCGGTCATCAAACACGCCATCCAGGCTCTTTCCGCACCCCGCTCTGACGGGAACACTGCTGATGCCGCGGCCGACCCGACGCCGAGCGCGGCCCCCAGTGCTCCTGGCGCAGTGACGGAGCGGGACACCCGCACCCCGAGCAAGCGGCGTGCGGACGCACTGACCGAGCTCGCCGAGGTGGCGGCCCGGTTGTTGGACGGGGACCGCTCGCACAGCAGCGGCACCGTTGGCGGGTCGGCCAAGATCGTGATCACCCTCGATCGTCAGACCCTGATCGACCAGCTCTCCGCCGCCGGTCACCTACCCGGGATCGGGCGGACGATCAACGGTGACCTGCTCGACGCCGGGACCCTGCGCCGGATGGCATGCGACGCCGACCTCATCCCCGCCGTCCTGGGTGGTGAGTCCGAACCATTGGACGTCGGCCGCACCAAACGCCTGTTCACCGGCGGCCTGCGCACCGCGATCATCCACCGCGACCGGCACTGCACGTTCCCCGGTTGCGACCGACCACCCGACTGGTGCGATGCCCACCACATCACCCCCTGGTGGGCCGGCGGACAGACAACCCTGAGCAACGCCGCACTGCTATGCGCCAGGCACCACACCATCGTCCACCGCGACCTGCTCACCGCCAACGTCACCACCACCGGCGTCACCTGGGACCTCACCCCCGGACTCATGCCGGGGCGGCCCGATGTTGCCGGGCGGGGCGCAGCATGAGACGCCGTCGTGAATGCCCCTGCTGTTCCTTCTCCGTTCACGGTTTGCAAGAGCGCGGATCTGGGAATATGAAAAGTGCGGTGTCGGATTCGGCATCCACGCTCGAGGAAAGGAATCGGCATGCTCGAGGACAGTGACATCACGAGTGGCGACAGTGGGACCGAGGGGCCGGCTGACGGCGGTGCATCCGGTACACCGGGTCAGCAGGACGGCGGCGCCGATGGTGGCGCGGGCGGCGGTGGCTCCGAAGGTCCCGCTGACGGTGGCGCGTCCGGTACACCGGGTCAGCAGGACGGCGGCGCCGATGGTGGCGCGGGCGGCGGTGGCTCCGAAGGTCCCGCTGACGGCGGTGCGTCCGGTACACCGGGTCAGCAGGATGGCGGCGCCGATGGTGGCGCAGGCGGCGACGGTGGCGCGGACGGCGGCGCCGATGGTGGCGCGGGCGGCGGTGGCTCCGAGGGTCCCGCTGACGGCGGTGCGTCCGGCACCCCGGGTCAGCAGGATGGCGGCGCCGATGGTGGCGCGGGCGGCGGTGGCTCCGAGGGTCCCGCTGACGGCGGTGCGTCCGGCACCCCGGGCCAGCAGGACGGCGGCGCCGATGGTGGCGCGGGCGGCGGTGGCTCCGAGGGCCCCGCTGACGGTGGCGCGTCCGGTACACCGGGCCAGCAGGACGGCGGCGCGGACGGCTCCGCCTGATCTGCCCGCTCATACTGGACGTCGGGCGGCGGGACGGACAGCGTCTCGTCGCCCGACGCACGTCCGCACGACAAGGAGGACAGCCGTGACGCTCGATCCGCTGCAACGCGCGACCGGCCTGTCGGCGCAGGAGTTCGCCGCGATGTACTGGGCGCGGCAGCCCCTTCTCCGTCGTGCGGCCGAGCTACCGGGTGACGGGTTCGCGGACCTGCTCGACCTCGACGCCGTCGACGAACTGGTCTCACGGCGGGGGCTGCGTACCCCGTTCCTCCGGATGGCCAAGAACGGTGACGTGATCCCTGCCGGTCGGTTCACGCGCGGGGGCGGTGCGGGCGCCGAGATCGCCGACCAGGTGGCCGATGACCGAGTGCTCACGGAGTTCGCCGACGGGGCGACCCTCGTGCTGCAGGGACTGCACCGGGTATGGCCGCCGGTCGTCGACTTCGGAGCCGCGCTCTCCGCGCAACTCGGTCACCCGATCCAGGTCAACGCCTACATCACCCCGGCACAGAACACCGGCTTCTCCCCCCACTACGACGTGCACGACGTGTTCGTGCTGCAGTTCGCCGGGCGCAAGCGCTGGCGGGTCCACCAGCCGGTCCTCGACGCGCCGCTGCGCGACCAGCCATGGGACCAGCGCCGCGCGGCGGTGCAGGCCCGCGCGAGCGAAGAGCCGCTGATCGACACGGTGCTCGAACCCGGCGATGCGCTCTACCTTCCGCGCGGCTATCTGCACTCGGCCACCGCTCTCGGCGGTGTCTCGGGTCATCTGACGGTGGGTGTCCACCCCGTCACGCGCGCCTTCCTCGCCGAGCAGGCGCTGGCGACCCTGGTCGACGACGTCGAGCTGCGCCGTTCGCTGCCGATGGGTGTCGACCTGTCCGACCCGGCAGCGTTGGACACCGAGTTGAAGGCGACCCAGGACGCATTGCACCGCGCGATCGACCGGTTGGACGTCGCGCGGGTGGCAGCCGCCGTCGGTCGCCATCTCGCCGACCGCACCCGCCCGCAGCCACTGTCCCCGCTCGCTCAGATCGAGGCGGCGCAGTCTCTCGGGCCCGGCGACGCCGTCGTCGTACGACACGGGCTGCGGTGGTCGCTGCGTCCGGCCGGCGACAAGATCACCCTCGTCCTCGGTGGCCGGTCCCTGACGCTGCCCGCGTCGGTGGAGGCCGGGCTGCGCGAACTGCTCTCCGGTCGCGTCGTCGCCATCGGACAGGTGCCGGACCTGGCGGGAGATGACGCGGTGACGCTGGTGCGCCGGTTGCTGCGCGAGGGACTCGTCGTGCCCGCCGGCGCTTCGTGACTGTGCCGCCGCTGACGCCCGTGCCGCCTGCGCTACCCGTGCCGCGCGAGACACCCGAGCGATGCGCCCTCCAGGCGGACCTGCGCGGTGACCCGATGATCGGTACGGCGCCGCCGTCCCCTCGGCTCCTGCTCGTGGAGCAGCCCGGCCCGTGGGGTCGTGAAGGCCTGCGGGAGAGTCACGCCGATCCTGCGGTGGCATTCCGTATCGATCACCTCGCTGCGGCGGCGGGCCTGCGGTTGCAGGCGATTCGCAGCCCCGGTCGCCACGCTGACGACGGTGGCGGTCACCGGGTGGCGGTGGCCGACGTACGGTCCGGGGTCGCGCGGACGACCTGGTGGTCGGTCGACTCTCTCGACACTCTCGTCGGTCAGTTGGAATCGGCCGACTCCCTCGATGACGGGTGGCTCCCCGACGACGCGGTCGTCGACACCGATCCGCTGCTCCTTGTCTGCACCCACGGACGGCATGACGCCTGCTGCGCTCTGCGGGGTCGCCCACTTGCCGTCATGCTGCACCGGCTGCTGCCGGGGCGGGTGTGGGAGACCACGCATGTCGGAGGTGACCGGTTCGCCGCCAACCTGCTGGCGCTGCCGACCGGTGCGCTCTACGGGCGAGTGACGCCGGACGCAGCTCCCGGGCTCGTCGACCGGATCCTGCGCGGAGAGGTCTCGCTGGAGCTGTTGCGCGGATGGTTCGGCATGTCGCCGATCGCCCAGACCGCGCTCGCGCACGCCCACCGCGAACTGTCACTCCCGACCAGCGGCGCGTTGGTCGTACGGCGCGTCAGCCGGGTCGTCGACGATCGCGCGGACGTGACCGTCAGCGGCCCGGACGGCGACGTCACGGTCGGAGTGGTCATGTCCTGGTCGGCACCGGATCGGCTCACCTGCATGGGGCCGGCCAGCGCCCGGGCGCGGGTCTACCGCGCCGTCTCGCTGTCGTCGGCCGGGTGACCGGAAGGCGTCTGCGGATCCGGACTTGAGGGGCATGCGCTGCGTACAGTGACCGGCATGCTGCCCCGTGTCGTCCGCGCACCCCAGGCCGATCCGACGAGTGCCGACCCCGGGCCGCTGGAGCAGGCGTTCACCGCGATCCGGGCCGAGCACAAGCTGAGTCCGGACTACCCGCAGCCGGCTCTCGCCGAGGCCGAGAAAGCCGCCACGGCAACGACATTGCCCGAGAGGGACGAGACGGCGGTGCCCTTCTTCACCATCGACCCGCCCGGGTCCACCGATCTGGACCAGGCCATGTATCTCGAGCGTACCGACGACGGCTACCGGGTGCGCTACGCGATCGCCGACGTCGCGGCCTACGTCGTCCCCGGCGGGGCGCTCGACCAGGAGACGCGCGCCCGCGGAGAGACCGTCTACCTACCCGACATGCGGGTGCCCCTGCACCCGACCGTGCTGAGTGAGGACGCCGCCAGCCTGCTGCCCGACCAGGTGCGCGGGGCGTACGTCTGGGACATCGAGCTGGACGCGTCGGGGGACGTACGGGCTGCGCAGGTTTACCTGGCGCGGGTCCGCAGCATCGCGCGCCTGGACTACGACGGTGTCCAGCAGCAGATCGGCGCCGACGCACCCGACGGGCTGCGACTGCTGAAGGAGATCGGCGAGCTGCGGATCGCGTTGCAGCGCAAACGCGGTGGCGCCGACCTGCCGATGCCGGAGCAGGAAGTGCAACAGGACGAGGACGGCACGTACCGCCTGCAGTTCCGGCCGCCGGTGCCGAGCGAGGACTGGAACGCGCAGATCTCCCTGCTCGCCGGGATGTGCGCCGCCACCATGATGCTCGAGGCCAAGGTGGGGATCCTGCGCACGATGCCCGCGCCGCCGCAGGACGCGATCGACACGTTCCGTCGGCGCGCGGAGGCACTCGGGATCACCTGGCCGCGGGGTCAGGCGTACGGCGAGTTCATCGCCGGCCTCGATCGCACCGACCCCAAGCACCTCGCTCTCATCCACGACGCGACCTCGCTGTTCCGCGGCGCCGGGTACACCCCGTTCGACGGTCAGGTGCCGGCCGAGACCGAGCAGGCTGCCGTCGCCGCGCCGTACGCGCATGTGACGGCTCCGCTACGCCGGCTCGTGGACCGCTTCGGGCTGGCCATCTGCGAGGCGGTCAGCAGCGGTCAGGCTCCGCCGGACTGGGCGCGCCAGGCGTTGCCCACGCTTCCGGACATCATGCGGTCGCGCGACCAGGTCGCCTCCGCGGTCGGTCACGCGTGCGACGACGCGGTGGAGGCGGCCGTGCTGAGTGCGCGCGTCGGCGAGACCTTCGAGGCGGTCGTGGTCGCCAGGAACGACAAGGCGATCCAGGTGCAGCTGCGCGATATCGCGGTGCTGGCCAGCTGCCCCGGGGACGCGGCTCCGGGTGACGTCGTACGGGTGGTGCTGGTGGCCACGGACGTCGGCGCGCACACCGTCACCTTCCGGCTAGGGTGACCCCTCGTGGACGAGCTGGCCAGGCGGCCGCGTCGAGCACCCGCAAGGACTGCTCGCCGAGGAACGTCCGGACTCCACAGGGCAGGGTGATGGCTAACGGCCACCCGGGGTGACCCGCGGGAAAGTGCCACAGAAAACAGACCGCCGTCTGCGGCGCGGCAGGGCTTCGGCCCGGCCGCGGCGTGGCGGTAAGGGTGAAACGGTGGTGTAAGAGACCACCAGCGTGCCGGGTGACCGGTGCGGCTCGGTAAACCCCACCCGGAGCAAGACCAGACAGCATGCGTTCGAGGGCGGCCCGCCCGAGCATGCGGGTAGGTCGCTCGAGGCCGTCGGCAACGACGGCCCTAGATGGATGGTCGCCACGGCGCCGCCGGTAACAGCGGCGCCGGACAGAATCCGGCGTACCGGCCAGCTCGTCCACCTCTTCGCCGATACCGCGCCCTCGGGCCGCGGCCGCCGCTAAAGTCGCTGCATCAGACGCTCGCTCGCGAGGGGACATGATGAGCAGGTCGAACGCCGTGGGATCCGCGATCAGCTTCCTGATCCCCGTGTACGCGGTGCTGATCGGGCTGGCGGGCGCACCGTGGTGGGGGATCGTGGTCGTGGTGATGCTGTCGTCGGCCTACTGGTCCTTCGGGCGGCGCATCTTCTTCCCCGACGAGTTCGAGGCGTCCTCGAAAGACCCCATGGATCCGCGCTCGGCTCGTCGCGCCGCGCGCGCCGAGCGCCGTTCCGGCCGCTGGGGCTGACCGCCGGATCTACCATGACGTCTCGCGGGGGCGACCCTCGTCGTACCCGCTCGCGCTCTGTACGCCGACCACGGCGCGGTCGCGGAACTCGCCGATGGTGCGCGCGCCGGCGTAGGTGAAGCTGGAGCGGACCCCCGCAGCGATCCCGTCGATCAGGTCCTCCACCCCCGGACGCTGCGGGTCCAGATACATCTTCGAGGAGGAGATGCCCTCCTCGAACATGCCGAGCCGGGCCCGGTCGAAGGCGCTGCGGCCCGCGCTGCGGTTGCCGACCGCCCGCGCGGACGCCATACCGAAGGACTCCTTGTAGAGCCGTCCGTCGGCGTCGCGGTTGAGGTCTCCCGGGCTCTCCCAGGTGCCCGCGAACCACGAACCGATCATCACCGAGGACGCACCGGCGGCGAGCGCGAGGGCCACGTCCCGCGGATACTTCACGCCGCCGTCGGCCCAGACGTAGGCGCCGAGTTCATCTGCGGCAGCTGCACATTCCAGCACGGCCGAGAACTGCGGCCGGCCGACGCCGGTCATCATCCGCGTGGTGCACATGGCGCCGGGGCCGACGCCGACCTTGACGATGTCGGCGCCCGCGGCGACCAGGTCGCGCGCACCCTGCGCGGACACGACGTTGCCGGCCGCGACCGGGATCCGTACGCCGGTCGCGTCCTCGTGAGCGTCCCGGGCGGCCCGGACCAGTCCGAGCGCGTCGATCATCTTGTCCTGGTGCCCGTGGGCGGTGTCGACCACGAGCACGTCGGCGCCCGCGGCGAGCATGGTCTTGGCCTTGTCGCCGACGTCGCCGTTGATGCCGATGGCCACGCCGAGCGCCAAGCGACCGTCGCCGTCGAGGGCGGGGGAGTAGATGGTCGAGCGCAGGATGCCCTTGCGGGTGATCACCCCGGCCAGCACGCCGTCCGCGCCGAGCACGGGCGCGAATTCCAGGTGCGCCTTCACGAGCACGTCGAAGGTCTCGCGCAGGTCGGCGTCGGCGGGGACCGTCACCAGGTCCTCGCTCATCACCTGCCCGACCGTGGTGAAGCGATCCACCCGCAGGCACTGCGACTCCTTGACGATGCCGACAGGTCGCCCGGCCCCGTCGACGGCGACGGCCGCCCGGTGCGCGCGCTTGCCCATCAGCGCCAGGACCGCGCCGACCGGTTCGTCGGGCCCGATGGTCACGGGCGACTCGAAGACGGTGTGGCTCGCCTTGACCGCGTCGATCGTCTCCTGCACGGCGTGCACCGGGATGTCCTGCGGCAGCACCGCGATCCCGCCGCGGCGGGCGACCGTCTCCGACATCCTGCGCCCGGACACAGCGGTCATGTTGGCCACGACCAGCGGCAGCGTCGTCCCGACACCGTCCGGCGTCCGCAGGTCGACCTCCAGCCGACTGGTGACCGAGGACCGCGAGGGCACCATGAAGACATCGTTGTAGGTCAGGTCGTGGGCAGGGGATTCGCCGATGAAACGCACCCCGAGATCTTACGGGCGGCAGCTTGCGCCGCGGCGTACCGTGCGGAACATGCAGATCACACACCTGGGACACGCCTGCCTGCTGGTCGAATACCCCTCCGCCCGAGTGCTGATCGACCCGGGAAGCTTCTCGAGGTACGACGGTCTGACCGGGCTCGACGCAATCCTGGTCACCCACCAGCACGCCGACCACGTACAGCCGGACAAGCTGGCCGCGCTGGTGGCCGCCAACCCGGGCGTGGCCGTGCACACCGACCCCGGCACGGCTGCGGAACTGGACGACGTCGAGGTGTCCGTGACCCGGCAGGGCGAGCCGTTCACGATCGGCGAGGTCACCGTCGAGCCGTTCGGCGTGCAACACGCCGTCATCTACGAGCAGCTGCCGCGCATCGAGAACGTGGGCGTCAAGCTCACCTCCGAGGGCGAGCCCAGCCTCTTCCACCCCGGCGACGCGCTCGACGCCGAGCCGGGAGCGGTCGACGTCCTGGCCGTGCCCATCTGCGCACCGTGGTCGGCCCTCAAGGAGGTCATCGCATTCGTCCGCCGGGTGGCGCCCAGCTCGATCGTCCCGATCCACGACGCGCTGTTGACCGAGGTCGGGCGAGGCATGTACGTCGGGCACGTGCAGCGGTTCGGGGCCGACGGTGGCGTCCAGCTGCGCGATCTCGCCGACGGGAACCCCGCACAGTTCTGACCCACCGGCCACATCCGCGACAGCGACCCGCGCTGTCGACGGATGGCGGCGATCGGTACGGCGCCGGATAGCCTGCCGTCCATGACGCTCACGGTGACCCCCTGCCGCGATCAGACCGAGTGGGACGCGCTCGTCGACGAGGCCGGCGGTCACCCGCTGCAGCTGTGGGGGTGGGGCGAGCTCAAGTCGCGGTACGAGTGGAGCGCCGACCGTCTGGTCGTGCGCGACGGCGACCGCACGATCGGAAGCGCCCAGGTGCTGCTGCGCACGCTGCCCCGCCCGTTCCGCAGCCTCGCCTACATCCCGCGCGGACCCCAGGCCGCCGAGGAGGACCGCGGGCCGGTGCTGGCCGCGCTGACCGAGTACGTCCGCACCACCCACCGCCCGATCGCGCTGAGCATCGAGCCGGACTGGGAGCAGCCGGGCGCGCCGCTGGAGAAGGGTGCCGACGAGAACCAGATCGCCGTGCTGCAGGAGCGGGCACCGGTGGGCTGGCTCGCCGAAGTGGAGGCCGCGGGCTTCCGGCGCAGCACCAACACGGGCCTGATCCCGCGCACGCTCATCGTCGACGTGCGCGCCGACGACGAGACCCTGATGAAGGGGCTGACCTCCTCCACCCGGCAGAACGTGCGTAAGTCCTTCCGCGCGGAGGGCGTCCGCTTCGGCGAGGTCACCACGGACGCCGACCTCGACGCCGTGCTGGCCATCAACCGGGCCACGGCGGAGCGCGCCGACTTCGCGGTGCACGACGACGCCTACCACCGCGGCATCCGCGACCTGCTGGGCGATCGGTCCCGGCTGCTCGCGGCGTGGGAGGGCGAGGAGCTGGTCGCCTTCGTGTGGCTGGTCGTCTCCGGCACGACGGCGTTCGAGCTCTATGGCGGGGTGAGTCCGCGCGGCATGAAGCTGCGCCTCAACTACGGGCTGAAGTTCCACGCGATGACGCAGATGCGCGAGGCAGGGGTTTCGCGCTACGACTTCAACGGGCTGCTGAACGACGGGATCTCCGACTTCAAACGGCAGTTCGCCACGCACGAGGACCTGCTGCTCGGCACCTGGGACGTGCCGCTGTCGCCGCTCTACTCGACCTTCGAGCGTGCCCTACCCGTCGTACGCCGCGGGCTCAAGCGGGGCGTGCCGGCCGTCCGGGGCGCCCTGCGCGACCCTCGCGGAGCGGTCGAGGCCGCCGTTCGTGCGGCGCGGTCGGGCAAACCGCAGAGCACCACCGCCTGACGCCCGCCTGAGCGGGATCGCCACCGGGTGTCACTCCCTCGCCCTACGGTGAGGCGATGGTGCACCGCCTGACGCGACGCGATGCCCGCCGGATCGCGGTGCGGGCGCAGCTGCTCGACGCCTCCCGGCCCACCGACCTGCTGTCGGTCATCCGGCATCTGTGCCTGATCCAGGTCGACCTGACGGCCGCGGTGGCGCCCAACGTGGACCTCGTCTGCTGGAGCCGGCTCGGCGCGGCGTACGAGCCGGCCGAACTCGACGACCTGCTCGACTCCGGGCGGGTCGTGGAGTACACCGGGCTGCTGCGGCCGGGCGAGGACATCGCGCTCTTCCGGGCGCAGATGACGGCCTGGCCGGGCGAGGAGGTCACGTGGCGCACCGGGCTCGCCCGGTGGCTGACGGCCAGTCAGGCCTGTCACGACGACATCCTGGCCATCCTGCGGTCGGACGGCCCGACCGTGGCTCGTGATCTGCCCGACACCTGCGTGGTGCCGTGGCGGTCGTCGGGGTGGAACAACAACCGCAACGTGCCGCGCATGCTCGACCTGATGGAGGCCCGCGGCGAGATCGCGGTGGCCTCGCGGGAGGGTCGGGAGCGGTTGTGGGACCTGGCGGAGCGGGTCTACCCCACCACCGACGTGGTCGATGCCGAGTCCGCCGACCCTGAGCGTGACCGTCGGCGGCTGACCTCCCTCGGGATCGCGCGGGCGTCGATGACCAAGCCCCCCGGCGAACCCTGGGACGTGGGCGATGCCGGCGAGGAGGCGGTCATCGAGGGGGTGCGGGGCACCTGGCGCGTCGACCCGGCGCAGCTCGGCCTGCCGTTCCGCGGCCGGGCCGCGCTGTTGTCACCGCTGGACCGGTTGGTGGTGGACCGCAAACGGCTCACCGAGATCTTCCAGTTCGACTACCAGCTGGAGATGTACAAGCCGGTCGCCAAGCGACGGTGGGGCTACTTCGCGCTGCCGATCCTCTACGGCGACAGCTTCGTGGGGAAGCTCGACGCCGCCTCGGATCTGGACGCGGGACTGTTGCGCGTGAACGCGGTGCACGAGGACGTCGACTTCACCGCGGCCATGACGCGCGCGGTCGACCGCGAGATCGAGAGCCTCGCGCAGTTCCTCGGCCTGCGCGTCTCGCGTAGCTGACCGGAGGGCTACTCGCGGTGGGTGCCCTCGGCCTTCGCGGACTCCACGGCCTCGTACGCCGCTCCGACGATGCCGGCGGCGTTGCGCAGCTGGGCGGCCACGATCGGCGCGCGCAGGTGCAGCAGCGGCAGGAACTTGTCGGCCTTCTTGGAGACCCCTCCGCCGACCACGATCAGGTCCGGCCAGAGCAGGTCCTCGACGTGGCTGTAGTAGCGCTGCAGCCGCGCCGCCCAGTCCTCCCACGACAGCTCCTCGCGATCCTTCGCGGCGCTGGACGCCTTGCTCTCGGCGTCGTGCCCGTCGATCTCCAGGTGGCCCAGCTCGGAGTTGGGCACCAGCTGCCCCTTGTTCAGCAGCGCGGACCCGATGCCGGTGCCGAGCGTCGAGACCAGCACCAGTCCCTCGGTGTTGCGCGCGGCGCCGAAGCGCAGCTCGCCGACACCCGCGGCGTCGGCATCGTTGAGCACCGTTGCCGGTCGGCCGAGGCGGCCCTGCAGCAGCTCCTCGACGTTCGTGCCGATCCACGACTGGTCGATGTTGGCGGCGCTGCGTACGACGCCGTGGGTGACGACCGACGGGAGCGTGACGCCGATGGGCTGCTCGCCGACCAGGTCCTTGAAGTGGTCGACGATCTTCTCGATCACGTCGGCGACGGCGTCCGGCGTCGACTCCTTCGGGGTGTCGATCCGCAGGCGGTCCGCCGCGAACTCACCGGTGCGCAGGTCGACCGGCGCGCCCTTGATGCCGGTGCCGCCGACGTCGATACCGAGGGGGTGAGTGGTCGACATGGACTCTCCTTCGAAGGGCGGCCGGCGGGTGCCGGAAGCGGGGGATGCGCAGGATGTTCAGACGGTGGTGAGTATCTCGGGTCCGGTGGGCGTGATGAGGATGGTCTGCTCGAACTGCGCCGAGCGCGACCGGTCCGCGGTGACGACGGTCCAGCCGTCGTCCCACAGCTGCGTCGCCGACCCGCCCAGGTTGATCATCGGCTCGACGGTGAACGTCATGCCCGCCTCGATCACGTCGTCGTACGCCGGTGCCGCGTCGTAGTGCGGGATGACCAGGCCGGAGTGGAAGGTCTGGCCGACGCCGTGACCGGTGTACTCGTGCACCACCCCGTAGCCGAATCGGGCGGCGTACTTCTCGATCACCCGACCGATGACGTTGACCTGGCGACCGGGGAGCGCCGCCCGGATGCCGCGCATCATCGCCTCCCGGGTGCGCTCGACCAGCAGTCGCGACTCCTCGTCGGCGTCGCCGACCAGGAACGAGGCGCAGTTGTCGCCGTGGACGCCGTCGATGTACGCCGTGACGTCGATCTTGACCAGGTCGCCGTCGTCCAGCGGACGGTCGTCGGGGATCCCGTGACAGACGACCTCGTTGACGCTGGTGCACAGCGACTTGGGGAAGCCGCGGTAGCCGAGCGTCGAGGGGTAGGCACCGTGGTCGAGGACGTACTCGTGACCGATGCGGTCCAGTTCGTCGGTGGTGACGCCCGGCGCGGCCGCGGCGCCGGCCGCCTGCAGCGCGCCCGCGGCGATCCGGCCCGCCACCCGCATGGCCTCGATGGTGGCGGCGTCCTTGACCTCCGAACCCGTGAACGGAGCGGGTGCCGGGCGGTCGACATACTCCGGCCGGGCGATGCCCGCGGGCACGGCGCGACGCGGGCCGACCCGGCCTGCGGTGACAGTCGACGAGGGCATAGGTGTGCCAGTGTAGGGGCGGCGAACAGGCACATTCCTCCCGTGGACAGGAGCACGCGATGACCTACTGGTACAACGTCGACAGCGGTCAGGTCGAGGACGACGAGCACAAGAGCGCGGCCGACCACCTGATGGGTCCGTACCAGAGCCGGGACGATGCCGCGAACGCTCTGGCGAAGGCTCGGGAGAACACCGAGAAATGGGATGCCGAGGACCGCGACTGGAACTCCAAGGGCTCCTCCGACTGAGTCCCGGCTGACCGATCTCGTCTCGACCGGGGTGGGCAGCGGCTTCCATAGGCAGGCTCTAATCTTGACGTCGAGATGACTTCCACCGACGACGGCTTCGGCTTCGGAGCCCTGGCGATCCCGGCGTACGGACCATCCCTGCTGTTCGGGCTCGGCGAGGGCGCGATGCTCCCGGTACTGCCCCTGTCCGCGCGCGACGTCGGCGCCAGCGTCGCGATCGCCGCGACCATGGTCATGCTCATCAACGTCGGCTCGTTGATCTTCAACGTGCCGTCCTCGATCATCACCGACCGCTACGGCGAGCGGCACGCGATCATCGGGGCGTCGGTCGTCGGCGTGCTCGCCTCGCTGCTCTTCCTCGTCGGCCACGAGGTCTGGATCTATGCCACGGGCGCCGTCCTCTACGGCATCAGCGCCTCGGTCTTCATGCTCGCCCGGCAGAGCTATCTGACCGAGGCCGTGCCCGCGACCCACCGCGCCCGCGCGCTGTCCACGCTCGGCGGCGTCATGCGGATCGGGGTCTTCGTCGGGCCGTTCATCGGGGCCGCGGCGATGAGCCTGTGGCACCTCGCCGGCGCGTACGTCGTCAGCACCGCCGCGCTCGCGCTCGCCGGTGTGCTCGGGGCGACCTTGAAAGAGCTGCCGCACGAGGCCGACTCACGACGCAAGGCTGCCGGTGAGCTGGCCGACGTGACCGTGCGGAGCACGCTGCACGACTACCGCCGGGTGTTCCTGACCGTCGGTATGGGCGTCCTGCTGGTGTCGGCGATCCGCGCGACCCGGCAGGCGGTGATCCCGCTCTGGGCAGAGCACCTGTCGCTCTCGCCGACGACGGCATCGCTGATCTACGGCATCAGCGGGGGCATCGACATGCTGGTCTTCTATCCGGCCGGCAAGGTGATGGACGTCTACGGGCGACGCTGGGTGACCGTGCCGTCGATGCTGGTGATGGCCGTGTCGATGATGGCGATCCCGCTCACCCACGGCGCCGTGACGCTGTGCCTGGTCACGTGCGTGCTCGGTTTCGGCAACGGGATCGGCGCCGGGATGGTGATGACCCTGGGCGCGGACTTCTCACCCGAGCGCGGCCGCGCGCCGTTCCTCGGGATCTGGCGCGAACTGTCCGATGCCGGCTCGACGATCGGCCCCGGTGTCCTCGCCGGGGTGACCGCGGTGCTCAGCCTCGGCGCGGGGGTGATCGTGTCGGGCGCGACCGGCCTGGGCGCCGCCGCGGTGATGTGGCGCTCGGTGCCCACCCGCGCGAAGGCCCCCGAGCGCTCGGACGACCTCACCGAGCGGAGCGGTACGCCGCCGACCGGAGGAGACGTGACCCCTCCGCTCGAGGAGGAACCCCTCCGCCCGGTGAAGAGGTAGCTACTTCTCGAAGCTGTGCTCGGGCCCGGGGAAGGTGCCCGACACCACGTCCGAGCGATAGTCGCGCGCGGCCTCCAGCAGGGTGCTGCGCAGGTCGGCGTACTGCTTGACGAAGCGCGCCATCTTCCCGCCGCGCAGGCCGGCGAAGTCCTGCCAGACCAGCACCTGCGCGTCGCAGTCCGGCCCGGCGCCGATGCCGACCGTGGGGATCTGCAGCGCCTGCGTCGCCCGGGCCGCGACCGGCGCGGGCACCATCTCCATCACGATCGCGAAGGCTCCCGCGTCCTGCAGCGCCTTCGCCGCAGCCACCAGCTCGTCGCCGGCGTCGGTGCGGCCCTGCACGCGGTAACCGCCGAGCGCGTGCTCGCTCTGCGGGGTGAAGCCGATGTGTGCCATCACGGGGATGCCGGCCGCCGTCAGGTGCGCGATGGTCGGCGCCATCGCGGCGCCGCCCTCCAGCTTCACGCCGTGGGCGCGGCCCTCCTTCATGAAGCGCACCGCGGTGTCGAACGCCTGGCCCGGGTCGCGCTGGTAGCTGCCGAACGGCAGGTCCGCGATCACCAGGGAGCGTCGAGCGGCACCGGAGACCGCGCGTACGAGGGGGAGAAGCTCATCGACGGTGACCGGAAGGGTCGTCTCGTAGCCGAGGACGTTGTTGGCGGCCGAGTCGCCGATGAGCAGCACCTCGATGCCGGCCTCGTCGAAGATGGCGGCGGTGTACTGGTCGTACGTCGTGAGCATCGACCACCGGGTGCCCTCCTCTTTGAGGGCGAGCAGGTGGTGGGTGCGCACGCGGCGTACCGGCGCGGCGGCCGAGCCGTCGGAGGGGGCGGCGGGCGCGTTGCCGGTGCCGTAGGGCGGAGCTTCCTCGGTCATGCGCCCGACCCTAGCGAGCGGTTCGCTCCGCCCGGTTGTCAGCCGATCCGTGGCGTCGGCGTCACAGATCCGCTGACAACCGGTGCGGCCCGCCCCGGCGGCGGCCTACACCTAGGATCACGGCATGGATCGTCAGCAGGAATTCGTGCTCCGGACCATCGAGGAGCGCGACATCCGTTTCGTGCGACTGTGGTTCACCGACGTGCTCGGCATGCTCAAGTCGGTGGCCGTGGCCCCGGCCGAGCTGGAGGGGGCGTTCGCCGAGGGCATCGGCTTCGACGGCAGCTCGATCGAGGGGCTGGCGCGCGTCTTCGAGGCGGACATGCTCGTGCTGCCCGACGCCTCGACGTTCCAGATCCTGCCCTGGCGCGGTGAGAGCCCGGGCACGGCACGGCTCTTCGCCGACATCCGGCTGCCCGACAACACCGCCAGCGCCGCCGATCCCCGCTTCGTCCTGCAACGGGCGCTCACCAAGGCCGCGGACAAGGGCCTGACGTTCTACACGCACCCGGAGATCGAGTTCTACCTCTTCGAGCAGCGCACGAGCACCGACACCCCGCCGGTGCCGGTCGACAACGCCGGCTTCTTCGACCACGTGCCGCACGGCACGGCCCACGACTTCCGCCGCGCGGCCATCACGATGCTCGAGAGCATGGGCATCTCGGTGGAGTTCAGCCACCACGAGGCGGGCCCGGGCCAGAACGAGATCGACCTGAGGTACGCCGACGCGCTGTCGACAGCGGACAACATCATGACCTTCCGCACGGTCATCAAGGAGGTCGCGCTGGAGCAGGGCATCTTCGCCTCCTTCATGCCCAAGCCCCTCGCGAACCACCCGGGCAGCGGCATGCACACCCACGTCTCGCTCTTCGAGGGCGACCGCAACGCCTTCCACGAGGCGGGCGCGCCCTACCAGCTGTCGCGCACCGGCAAGCACTTCATCGCGGGCATCCTGCGGCACGCCTGCGAGATCTCGGCCGTTACCAATCAGTGGGTCAACTCCTACAAGCGGATGTGGGGCGGGGCCGAGGCCCCGGCGCACGTCTGCTGGGGCCACAACAACCGCAGCGCCATGGTGCGCGTGCCGATGCACAAGCCGGGCAAGGACCAGAGCACGCGCATCGAGGTCCGGTCGCTGGACGCCGCCGCGAACCCCTACCTCGCGTACGCCGTGATGCTCGCGGCGGGGATGAAGGGCATCGAGGAGGAGTACGAGCTGCCGCCGGAGGCCGAGGACGACGTCTGGAACCTCACCGACCGTGAACGCCGCAGCCTCGGCATCGACCCCCTGCCCGCCTCGCTGGACCACGCCATCCACCTGATGGAGAACAGCGAGCTGGTGGCCGAGACGCTGGGGGAGCACGTCTTCGACTTCTTCCTGCGCAACAAGAAGGCCGAGTGGGCCGCCTACCGCGACCAGGTCACCCAGTTCGAGCTCGACCAGTACCTGCACCGCCCGTGACGGCTCCGACCCGCGGTGCGCTGGTCCGCGCTGGGTTCCTGGACGCCGACCGCTCCGGTCGGTGTCTGGAGGACCTCGCCGACTGGGCGTCCGACGAGGTCGTCGCGCTGCTCGCTGCCTCGCCCGACCCCGACCAGGCCGTGCTGGGCCTGGTCCGGCTGAGCGAGGCGGCCGATGGTGAGGACCGGGAGCAGCTCGGGGCGCTCCTCGCCGACGCCGGCGCCGGCCGACGACGCCTGATTCAGCTGCTCGGCAGTTCCAGCGGCCTGACGGACCACCTGGTGCGTCATCCCGCGCACTGGCGGGAAGTCGCCGACGCGCAGCTGCGGGACGCCGCGACGGTCTACGAGGACGTGGCGCGCGATGTCGGGGACGCCACCGGCACCCCCGCGTACGACGCACTGCGGGTCGCCTACCGCCGGCAACTGGTGCGCATCGCGGCGTACGACGTCACCAGCGATCCGATCGAGGCGTTGCCGATCGTGGGGGAGTCGCTGGCCGACCTCGCCGGTGCCTGTCTCGAGGCCGCGCTCGGCATCGCGCGCCGTGAGGTCGACGGCGCCGAGCGGGCCCGCCTCGCCGTGATCGGGATGGGCAAGTGCGGCGGCCGGGAGCTCAACTACGTCAGCGACGTCGACGTGATCTTCGTGGCCGAGCCCGCCGAGGGGGACGACGACGAGACCGGCGCGCGCGAGATCGCCGGCAAGCTCGCGGTGGCCACCATCCAGGCGTGTTCGGCGCACACCGCCGAGGGCACCCTCTGGGAGGTCGACACCGCCCTGCGTCCGGAAGGCAAGCAAGGACCGCTCGTGCGCACCGTCGCCGGGCATGCGGCGTACTACGAGCGGTGGGCCAAGACCTGGGAGTTCCAGGCCCTGCTCAAGGCGCGGCATGTGGCGGGCGACGCCGAGGTCGGCGCGGCGTACCTCGACGCGATGCTGCCGATGGTGTGGCAGGCCTCGACCCGTGAGAACTTCGTCCAGGACGTGCAGGCGATGCGCGCCCGGGTCGAGCAGTACGTGCCGGCGAGCGAGTCCGAGCGGCAGCTCAAACTCGGGCCGGGCGGGCTGCGCGACGTGGAGTTCAGCGTGCAGCTGCTGCAGCTGGTGCACGGGCGCAGCGACGAGCACCTGCGCAACCGCGCCACCCTCGTCGGCATCGAGTCTCTGATGCGCGGCGGGTACGTCGGGCGCACGGACGCGCACGAGCTCGACCGCTGCTACCGCATCCTGCGGGTGCTGGAGCACCGCATCCAGCTGACGCGGATGCGCCGCACCCACCTGATGCCGACCGACCCGGAGCAGCTGCGGCCGCTCGGACGCGCGCTCGGCATCACCCGCGACCCGGCCGAGGGGGTGGTGAAGTTGTGGCGCGACACCGCCCGCGACGTACGCCGCCTCTACGAGCGCCTCTTCTTCCGGCCCCTGCTGTCCGCGGTGGCGCGGCTGAGCGACGACGACGCGTGCCTCTCTCTCGACAGTGCCCAGGACCGGTTCGCCGCGCTCGGGTACGCCGACCCCAAGGGCGCCATCGGGCACATCCAGGCGCTCACCGGCGGGGTCAGCCGCCGGGCCGCGATCCAGCGGACGCTGCTGCCGGTGATGCTGCACTGGTTCGCCCAGGAGGCCGACCCCGACCTCGGGCTGCTCGCCTTCCGCCGGATCAGCGACCGACTCGGCGGCACCCACTGGTATCTGAAGATGCTGCGCGACGAGGGCGGCGCCGCGCAGCTGATGGCGCGGGTCCTCGCCAGCAGCCGGTACGCCGGTCAGCTGATCGAGGGCGCACCCTCCTCGGTCGCCGTCTTCGGGTCGGCGGGCGCACGGATCCCGTTGCGGCGCAACCAGATCCTTGACGTTCTGCGAGCTGCCATCGACCGCCACGACGACCCCGACAACGCCGTGCGGGCCATTCGGGAGACCCGGCGCACCGAGCTGATCCGGGTGGCGGTCGCAGACATCGCCGGCACGCTCGACCTGGACACGCTCGAGCAGGCCCTCACCGACATCGCCGCGGCCACCATCCAGTCGGCGCTGGACGTCGCGATCCGGCAGGTGGAGCGCACGACCGGCGGGCCGTTGGCGACCCGGATCGCGGTGATCGGCATGGGGCGCCTGGGCGGGCGCGAGACGGGTTACTCCAGCGACGCCGACGTGCTCTTCGTGCACGACCCGCACGAGGGCGCGGAGTCCGGTCCAGCGCAGACCCAGGCGACCCAGGTGGTCAACCGGCTGCGCGACTCGCTCGGCGCGAGCGGCCCCGACCCCTCGCTCACCGTCGACGCGGACCTGCGCCCGGAGGGCAAGTCCGGTCCGATCGTGCGGACGCTCGCGTCGTACGCCGCGTACTACGAGCGCTGGTCGGCCGGCTGGGAGGCGCAGGCACTGCTGCGCGCGGCACCGATCGCCGGCGACGTCGACCTGGGAGAGCGGTTCGTGCGGCTCATCGACCCGCTGCGGTATCCCGAGGGCGGCATCGACGACGCCGCCGTGCGCCAGATCCGCCGGCTGAAGGCCCGGATGGAGGCCGAGCGGATCCCCCGCGGCGGCGACCGGCGTACCCATTTCAAACTCGGCCGCGGCGGGATGTCCGACGTGGAGTGGACCGTGCAGCTCGCCCAGCTCGAGCACGCACACGAGATCCCGGCGTTGCGGCACACCGGCACCTATTCGCTGCTCGCCGTGATGGCGCGGCACGACCTCCTGACCGAGGACGAGGCCGAGACGCTGGGCGCGACGTGGTCGCTCGCGACGCGGATGCGCAACGCGGGTGTGCTGTGGCGCGGGCGGGCGATGGAGTCGCTGCCGAGCAGTCTGGCCGACGTACGCGGCATCGCCAGCCTGCTCGGGTGGCCCCTGACACGCAGCTACGGGCTGCAGGAGGACTACCTCAGGCAGACGCGGCTCGCCCGAGCGATCATCGAGCACCGCTTCTACGAGAGCGACCTCACCGAGGGCCGCGACGCGTTCCCCACGCCCCGCTGAGGCTCGCGCGTCCGCGCGGGGCGCCCTGGCGAGGGATGCTGGTCGGATGAGCGACACGTCCGGTGCGGAGGCCGCGCTGGCGGCGGATCGTGCGGAGTCGCTGCAGCGTCGGGAGGACCTGCGGCGCCAGTTCGCGCGCACCGTCGAGGCGTCGCGCGACACCAACGCCGACGACGAGCACGACCCCGAGGGCGCGACGATCGCGTACGAGCGCTCGCAGCTGTCGGCGCTCATCGACCAGGTCGGGCGCCGGCTCGTGGCGTTGGATGCCGCGCTGGACCGGGTGCGCGAGGGGACCTACGTCGTGTGCGAGGTCTGTGGCGGTCCGATCGCACCGGAACGGCTGGAGGCCCGGCCGTTCGCGCGAACCTGCATCGCCTGTGCCGTCTCGCACCCCGGCTGACGGCGGCACAGCCAGGACCGAGAGCCACAGGCCGGCCTGTGGCTCTCGGACCGACCTGTGTCAGGGTCGCGGGCCGCCTCCGACGAAGCGCGGTGTACGACGGCGCCCGGGTCGTGGACGAGCGCGGAGCGCCCCGGGACCGGCTACTAAACTGGTCTCGTGATATCCCGTCTGGACCTGCGCGGTACCGCTCTGTCGTCGTTGGACGCCCGCGGCCTGCGTGACGCGCTGCCGCGTGCCGAGTTCGACGTCGACGCGGCACTCGACGTCGTACGTCCCCTCTGCGCCGACGTGCAGGCGCGTGGCGTGCAGGCGCTGCTCGAGCTGGGGGAGCGCTTCGACGGGGCGCGGCCGACCTCGCTGCGGGTGCCTCGCGAGGTGCTGCGGGCCGCGGTCGAGCAGCTCGACCCCGCGATCCGCGGCGCTCTGCTGGAGTCGATCCGGCGCGCCCGCCTGGTGCACGCCGACCAGCGCCGCACCGACACCTCGACCACGGTCACCGACGGCGGTGTGGTGACCGAGCGCTGGGTGCCCGTGGATCGAGTGGGTCTCTACGTGCCCGGCGGCATCGCGGTCTACCCCAGCAGCGTCGTGATGAACGTCGTGCCCGCGCAGGCTGCCGAGGTGCCGTCGCTGGCGGTGGCCAGCCCGCCGCAGTCCACCAACACCGGTGTCTTCCACGGGTACCCGCACCCGACGATCCTGGCGGCGTGCGAGTTGCTCGGCGTCGACGAGGTCTATGCGGTCGGTGGGGCCCAGGCCGTGGCGATGTTCGCGTACGGCGCGTCGGACGAGGACGGCACCACGGTGTGCGAGCCGGTCACGCTGGTCACCGGCCCGGGCAACATCTACGTGGCAGCCGCCAAACGCCTGCTCAAGGGTCTGATCGGGATCGACGCCGAGGCCGGTCCCACCGAGATCGCGATCCTCGCCGACGACGCCGCCGACGCCGACCTGGTCGCCGCCGACATGATCAGCCAGGCCGAGCACGACGAGCTGGCGGCCGCCGTGCTCGTCACCGACAGCCCGGAACTGGCCGAGCAGGTGGAGCGCGCGCTCGACACCCGTGCGGGCGCGACTCGGCACGCCGTGCGCGTCAAGACCGCCCTCGGCGGGCGGCAGTCCGGGATCGTGCTGGTCGACTCGCTCGACGACGGCATCCGGGTCGTCGACGCCTACGCGGCCGAGCACCTGGAGATCCAGACCCGTGACGCCGCGGCGGTGGCCGCGCGGATCCGCAACGCGGGCGCCATCTTCGTGGGCGCGTACGCCCCGGTCAGCCTGGGCGACTACTGCGCCGGCTCCAACCACGTCCTGCCGACCGGTGGCTGCGCCTGCCACAGCAGCGGGTTGTCGGTGCAGTCGTTCCTGCGCGGCATCCACGTCGTTGACTACTCCCGGGAGGCACTGCAGGAGGTCGCGGCGCAGGTGGTGACGCTGGCGAACGCCGAGGACCTGCCCGCGCACGGTGAGGCCGTCACCGCGCGCTTCCCGGACGCGTGAGCGCCTCGTCGTGACCGATTTCCAGGCGATGCTGCGCGCGGACCTGCGCGGCGGCAGCCCGTACGGCGCGCCGCAGCTCGACGTACCGGTCGCCGTCAACACCAACGAGTCCTCCCACCCGGTGCCGCACGACGTGGTGGAGGCGATCGCGGCCGCCGTCACTCGCGTCGCCCCCGGTCTCAACAGGTATCCGGATCGCGAATTTGTCGAGCTGCGAACGGCATTGGCCGGCTACCTGTCGGTGACCACCGGCTGCGAGATCGACCGTGAGCAGGTCTGGGCGGGCAACGGCTCGAACGAGGTGCTGCAGCATCTGGTGCAGGCGTTCGGCGGGCCGGGCCGTATTGCGCTGGGCTTCACCCCGTCGTACTCCATGCACCCGATCATCAGCCGCGGTGTCGGCACGACCTGGGTCGACGGACTGCGCGACGCCTCTCCGGACCGCTTCGACATCGACACCGACCTCGCGGTCGCCCAGGTGCGCGAGCACGACCCGCACGTGGTATTCCTGTGCTCGCCCAACAACCCGACGGGCACCGCGCTGCGGCTTGAGACGGTGACCGCGGTGTACGACGCCGCACCACGGGCCATCGTGGTGGTGGACGAGGCGTACGCCGAATTCGCCCGCCCGGGCACCCCCAGCGCGCTCACGTTGCTGCCCGGCCGCGATCGGCTGGTGGTCACCCGCACCATGTCCAAGGCGTTCGCCTTCGCCGGCGTGCGGCTCGGCTACCTGGCGGCCGACCCCCAGCTGACCGAGCTGCTGCGGCTGGTCCGCCTGCCCTACCACCTGTCGTCGGTGACGCAGGCGGTCGCGCTGGCGGCGCTGACGCACGCGCGCACGATGCTGTCGATGGTCGAGCAGATCAAGGCCTCGCGGGACGCGCTGGTGCAGGGCTGCACCCGGCTCGGCCTCGATCCCGTGCCCAGCGACGCCAATTTCGTCCTCGTGGGAGGATTCGCCGACGCGCGAGCCTCCTGGCAGCACCTGCTCGACCGTGGTGTGCTCGTGCGCGACGTCGGTCTGCCGCACCATCTGCGGATCACCGCGGGCACGATGCAGGAGACGCAGTCGGTGCTCGACGCGCTGGCACTCACGCTCGATCAGGACGGGAAGGGCACCGCATGACGGCGTACGACGAAGGCACGGTTGCGCGCGCGGGACACCGCACGGCTCATGTCCAGCGCGCCACCAAGGAGAGCGGCGTCGACCTCTTCCTCGACCTCGACGGCACCGGCGAGGCGCAGGTCAGCACGGGCGTGCGGTTCTACGACCACATGCTCGAGAGCTTCGCCAAGCACAGCCTGATCGACCTGACCGTCGCCGCGACCGGTGACATCGACGTGGACGCGCACCACACGGTCGAGGACACCGCGATCGTGCTCGGTGACGCTCTGCGTGAGGCGCTGGGCGACAAGTCGGGCATCTCCCGCTTCGGCGACGCGATGGTGCCGCTGGACGAGGCGCTCGCGCAGGCCGTCGTCGACGTCGCGGGCCGCCCGTACGTCGTGCACGAGGGAGAGCCGGAGGGTCAGGTCTACGCGATCATCGGCGGCACGTACACCGGCGCGCTCACCCGCCACGTGCTGGAGTCCTTCGCCTTCCACGCCGGCATCGCCCTGCACGTGCGCGTGCTGTCCGGCCGCGACCCGCACCACATCGTCGAGGCCCAGTTCAAGGCGGTGGCGCGAGCGCTGCGAGCCGCGGTCGCGCGCGACCCGCGGGTGGTCGGCATCCCGAGCGCCAAGGGTGCGCTCTAACCCGCCATGACGGTCACGCGACCCGCGACCGGGGTGCTCTACCTGCACGGTGACCGCCAGCGTGTCGACACCTGGGTGCGCCGCGGGCAGGCCCCCTGTTTCGTCGTGCCGCTCTCGGGGTGGATCGCGGTCGTGCCCGCCGGCGCCGCACCCGCTCCCGCGCCGTACGACGCCGGGCACCTCGTCCTCGCCTCCCGCGGTGTGCCGTCCAACCTTCGCAGCGCGCTCGGGCTCTTCGACATCGACGGCCGCGCCGTGGTGACCGTGCATCCCGCGGGCTGGCGAGCCGTGCCCCGGTGGCTCGTCTGGGAGTCCGGTCGAGGCACCGCGCGGGTGCCGTCGCTGCCTGCCGCGTCGCCCATGGACCTCGTACGAGCCGCCGGTGTGGCGCCCGAGGTCGAGCGGGAGGTGCGCGCCGTCCTGGCCGAACGATCGGCCGCCGTGACCGACGTACTCGGCGACCTCGTCGAGCTGCTCGCGCTGCCGGGCGAACGGCTGGTGTTCGGCCGAGGGGTCAAGAGCGCGGAGGGCTCGACGCTTGTCGAACCCGAGGAGCGGTCGGTTCGCCAGTATGAGCGGCTAGTGCTGGAACGCACGGAGATTCGCGACACGGTCACCGGGTCGTCGTGAAGCAGGTCGTCGTCCTCGACTACGGCAGCGGCAATATCCGCTCGGTCGTGCGGATGCTCGAGCGGGTGGGTGCACAGGTGGAACTCACCGCCGATCCGGAGTCGGTACGCCGTGCGGACGGTCTCTACGTGCCGGGCGTGGGCAATTTCCACGCGTGCGTCGCGGGATTACGTCAGGTGGGCGGCCCGGATCTGATCGCGGAGCGGCTCGCCGCGCGTCTCCCGGTGCTGGGGGTGTGCGTCGGTTTCCAGGTGCTCTTCGAGGGGTCGACCGAGCACTACGCCACCGACGGTCTCGACGGCATCGGTGTGTGGCCCGGCACGATCACCCGCCTGGAGGCTCCCGTCGTACCGCACATGGGATGGTCCCAGGTGCGGACAGCGTCGGGTTCGGCGCTGTTCCGCGGCATCGAGGACGAATGGTTCTACTTCGTGCACTCCTACGCCGCGTCGCAGCCTCTCGGCTCCGGCATCTCGGGTGCGGGTCATGCGCCCCTTGTAAGCACCGCTGAGCACGGAGAGGTCTTCGTGGCAGCCGTGGAGGACGGCGCACTCTGGGGCACCCAGTTCCACCCCGAGAAGTCCGGAGACGCCGGAGCGGCACTCATTGAGAACTGGCTCGCGTCGTTCTGACCGAGCCCGTGCAAGAACGAATCGAAAGGAATGACAGTGGTTTCCGAGCAAGGCACCAGTCCGCGGCTGGAGTTGTTGCCTGCGGTCGACGTGGTCGACGGCAGGGCCGTGCAGCTCGTGCAGGGAGTGGCCGGCTCGGGAGGGGAGTTCGGCGATCCGTGGCAGGCGGCGCTGGCGTGGCAGGAGCAGGGCGCCGAATGGTTGCACCTGGTCGACCTCGATGCCGCGTTCGGACGGGGTGACAACCGTGAGTTGCTGGCCTCGATCGTCGGTCGCCTCGACATGAAGGTCGAGCTGTCTGGCGGAATTCGTGACAAGGCGACACTCGCTGCCGCACTGTCCAGTGGGTGCCGTCGGGTTAATCTCGGCACAGCTGCGCTGGAGAATCCGGAATGGACTGCGAAAGCCATTGCCGAGCATGGCGATCGGATCGCGGTCGGGCTCGACGTTCGCGGCACGACGCTGGCGGCTCGCGGGTGGACCCGCGAGGGTGGTGACCTCTGGGAGACGCTGGCGAGACTCGACTCCGAGGGGTGCGCTCGGTATGTCGTGACCGATGTCGCCAAGGACGGGATGCTGCAGGGGCCGAACGTGCCGCTGCTGCGCGACGTCTGTGCGCGGACCGACCGCCCGATCGTCGCGTCCGGCGGGGTGTCGACCGTCGCCGACATCGAGGCTCTGCGGGCCCTGGTGCCCGACGGTGTCGAGGGCGCGATCGTCGGATCCGCGCTCTATCGAGGGGCTTTCACACTCGGTCAGGCGCTCGACGCGGCGGGGCGGCCGTGAGCGACCACCACGACTCCGCCGATCAGCCGTGGGAGGGCAGGCAGCTTCCTGCGACCGGCTTCGAGCAGGACACCGGCGAGGCGGACACGGCGCTGATGGCCGCCATCGATGCCGACGACACGACGTTCATGTCGGCACTGTCGGCAGTCCGGCTGCTGGTGCCGATCGTCGCGACGGCGGACGACACGGAGGACACCGACGACGGGCTCACCGTCGAGAAATCGACGCAGATGGCCGTCGTGACGCTGACGGCCCCGGACGGCGAACGGGCCCTGCCGGTGTTCTCCGGGGTGCAGGCACTGCACGCCTGGAATGCTGACGCACGGCCCCGTCCGGTCCCGTCCGCACAGGCCGCTCAGGCGGCGGTGGCCGAAGGGTGCGATGTCCTGGTGCTCGACCTCGGCTCGGAGCACCTGCGCATCGTGCGCCCCAGCATGGTGTGGGCATTGGCCACTCAGCGTGCGTGGCTCCCGGCGTACGCCGACCCGTTCGTCCGCGATGCCATCGCCCGCGCCGTCCGGGACGAGCCGGCGGTGGTGTCGGCCGACTGCGAGAGCGATGACGACGGTCAGCTGCGGGTGGTGCTGAGGCTGATTCCCGGGCTCGCTTCCGGCGAGGTGCAGGGGCTGTGCGCGCGGATGGGCGAGCAGATCGCGACCGATGGCGAGACCCGCGCGCGCATCGACGCGCTCTCGTTCCGGGTGCTCACCGCGCGCTGACAAGCAGGTCCCAGGGAGGGGCGATGTTGGGCGCACCGCATCGGACGTGCCTCGGATGCGGTGCGGGCTTTGGTGCGCTTCAGCGACCTGCGGGCGTGCGACGCGAGACTGCCGGCGCTACCGACAGTCGGATCGCCCGTGCCCGATCGCGGGCTGGCGAGCGAACGATCCGCACGTGCGGACTGCCGTCCGGGGATCGATCCGATTCGGCGAGGTGCAGGGGCTGTGCGCGCAGATCGCGACTGATGGCGAGACCCGCGCGCGCATCGACGCACTCTCCCTCCGGATGCTCACCGCGAGTTGACAAGCAGACCCACCCCGGTGTGGACAACACCGGCATTCGGCGGGGAATGTGGATCACGTACAGGCGAATCACATTGAGAAGTATGAAGATTCGCCTCGATAACCCTTGCGTCTAACTTCGAACGCGCGTACGATGAGGGGTAGATCGCAGACCCGCCAGACAACCAGGGAGGGGGTGGGTGCGGATGGGTGTCGAGGGGATCTCCCGGGTGCCTGATGCACAGCTTCCGCCCGCTTCAGGGCTGGTGTCAGCCGGGCCGGGTGCTGCGGCTGGGTTGCTGGATCGGCTGGCCGAGTTGGTGACGGATCTGCAGGACTGGCACGGTGCGTTGTACCAACTCGGTGAGGCGGAGTTGGGTGGGTTCGTCGCGACGATGGTGGGGTTGGTCTCCCGGGCGGAGTCCTTGGCGGCGGTCGCCACGACCGAGGCGGTCACCCGCGGAGTGGTCGCGAGCTCCACGGCGACCGATGCGGGCGGATGGGTCGGTGCGTGTATCACCCAAGCCAACGCCGCCGGTATGGCGGGTGCGCCCGTGACAGCCGAGCCGGCTGTCTTCCGCCGGATCGGCTCGGTCGCCACCGGGTGCGCCGACCCGCGCAACCGGGTGGTGGCGGATGCGCTGGCCGCTGGGGTGGTGAGCGTGAGCTGTGCGCGGGTGGCGTTGCGGGAGGTCCCGAAGGTGTTGCCGGTGATTCCCGGTGCGGATCGGGATGAGGTGCTGTCCTGGTACCTGGCGTTGTCGCACACCGGGACCCGCACGTTGCGGGACCTGTCGGCGCGGATCATCGGCCGGTTCGCCCCCGAGGTGCTGGTCGCGCAGGAGGAGCACCAGCAGGCGTGCGAGACGTTGACCTGGGCCGACCTGCCCAACGGGCTGACCCGGTTGACCGCAGACCTCTCGGCCGGTCACGCCGCGGTCATCAGACACGCCATTCAGGCTCTTTCCGCACCCCGCTCTGACGGGAACACTGCTGATGCCGCGGCCGACCCGACGCCGAGCGCGGCCCCCAGTGCTCCTGGCGCAGTGACGGAGCGGGACACCCGCACCCCGAGCAAGCGGCGTGCGGACGCACTGACCGAGCTCGCCGAGGTGGCGGCCCGGCTGTTGGACGGGGACCGCTCGCACAGCAGCGGCACCGTCGGCGGGTCGGCGAAGATCGTGATCACCCTCGATCATCAGACCCTGATCGACCAGCTCACCACTGCCGGCCACCTACCCGGGATCGGGCGGACGATCAACGGCGACCTGCTCGACGCCGGGACCCTACGGCGATTGGCCTGTGACGCCAACGTGATCCCGATGGTGTTGGGCGGCGAGTCAGAAGCCCTCGATGTCGGCCGCACCAGACGCCTGTTCACCGGCGGCCTGCGCACCGCGATCATCCACCGCGACCGGCACTGCACGTTCCCCGGCTGCGACCGACCACCCGACTGGTGCGACGCCCACCACATCACCCCCTGGTGGGCCGGCGGACAGACAACCCTGAGCAACGCAGCCCTGCTGTGCGCACGCCACCACACCATCGTGCACCGCGACCTGCTCACCGCCACCGTCACCACCACCGGCGTCACCTGGGACCTCACCCCCGGACTCATGCCCCAGCGACCCGGCACCGGACACGCGGCATGACGCTGACGGCGTTCACGTTCGTTGACGGCGTTCAAAGACCGTCAACGAACGCGAACGCCGTCCGGGCGGGTTCCGACGCGAGCGGAGAGGAAGAACGACGGCCTCAGCCGACCGTCTCGTTCTCGGGCGGTGTCCAGTCGTCGATCGCGGCCCACTCATCGCGCAACCATCCGACCAGATCGTCCGGTCTCACCCTCGTGCGTCGCAGGGAGACGTCGACGCGGTGGGTGAGAGGCACGGCAGCCCAGATCGCGGCGATCGAGGACAGTCGCTCGACGCCGCGGTGGGCGCCGACCAGCACCTGCGGGTCCGGCACCGCGGCCAGGATGGTGCGCATCGCGCCGGTGTGCGGGTCCAGCACGGTCGGGTGCGACTCCATCCAATCGAGCGCGACCAGGTCACCGTCATCCCGCGCCTGCTCGACCTCGGCCTCCCATCGGCCCGGCGTCCAGTTGCGCCCTTCCGGGAAGAGCAGAATCACCTCGCCGGGTCCCGCAGACTTCGCGAAAGCGGCCAGTTGGGAGTCTCTTTCATCGTCCGGCACGCGCGGTGGCGGCAGGAAGAACGCACCAAGGCGGCGCAACGCGAGATCCATCGCCGGATCCCACAGCAGCATCCGCTTCAGCACGACGCGCGGCACGCACCCCAGATGCCGGGTCATCACCCAGACCATCATCAGCGAGTCACCGATGCCGGCGTGTCGAGCCAGGAGCACCGTGGGAAGACCGTGGTCCAGGTCCGTCCCACCGGTGATGTGCACCTCGAAACCGACCACGCGACGGGCCCGGCCTACGAAGACGTCCAAAGCGTGCGCCACGACCTCGATGTGATCGGTCTTCCAATCCTCCGGCCGCCGACGCCCGGCGCGGTGGGCCACCCACAGGCTGGTGCAGCGCGCGAAGATCGAGAAGTCCAGCACCACCGCGGCCATCCCGATCACGATCAACCGCAACGGCCTTCGTCGACGCGCGACCAGCCCCAGCAACCATGCGGGTACTGCGAGGATCGCCAGCACGACCAGCAGTACAGGCACGGCGACGACGTAGATCGGGTCGCGCACCACCCGGCGCAGCGGTAGAGGCAGGACCGGAAGCTCCACCTCAGCCCGCGTCCACGGACGCCAGGTACGCGCTGGACGAGGTGTACGCCGCCGCGATCCGGCCGGTGATGTAGGCCGGGTTCCGGTGCAGCAGCGAGACCATCGGCGCGTCCTCCGCGCCGCTCGGGAGCTCGTGCACCTCGATGCCCGGCGGGATGTTGGCCATCTCCTCCACGTACCGGTGGCGGCGGGCGATCTCGAACGTCACCGACGCCACCTCCCACGGCCAGCGAGGCAGCCGCAGCTGCTGCTCCACGCGCCCGACGTGCATCACGTAGATCCGGGTGGCGCCGAGGGCGATCGCCCGGGAGACGGGGATCGAGTGGACCAGGCCGCCGTCCCAGTAGTGCTTCCCGTCGATCTCGATGGGCGGGAAGAGTCCGGGCACGGCGCAGGACGCCATGATCGCCGGCGCCGCTGGGCCCTCGCTGAACCAATGAGCCACCGAACGCTCGAGATTCGCCGCCACGCACTGGAACGGCACCTGCATGTCCTCGATGTTCGCGACCGGCAGGTTGTCCCGGATCAGCCGCAGGAACGGCCCGGCGGGTGACAGATGCGTGCGCGGCACGCGGCGGCGCGACCTGGACTCCGAGGAGTCGGAGTCGGCCCGACGGCCCGGCACCCGCAGTCGCGGGCGGGGCAGCGCGTCCTGCAGGCTCGGCAGCACCGACATCGACGACCAGAGCTCCGTCAGCCGCTCCAGGGCCGCTTCTCCGGGGTCGGCGGCGATCGCCGCGCCATTGACCGCGCCGATGCTCGTGCCGACCACGAGGTCGGGCCGGATGTCGCGCTCCAGGAGGGCGCGCAGCATGCCGATCTGCGTGGCGCCGAGCACGCCGCCGCCGCCGAGCACGAAGGCGCAGGTGGGCGACGTACCAGAGGGATTCACGTGCCGACACTACCTACGTGTCGCGTCGCGTCAGGGGAGTACGACGGTCACCAGCGTGGCGCAGCCACCGCGGCGTCAGGCGAAGAGCTGCTCACCGATGTAGTGCCCCGACTTCGGTGCGGGCGGCACCGCGAAGAGGCCGGACCCGATGTGGGAGATGTATTCGTTCAACCGGTCCGACGCGCCGAGCTTCGACTGCAGCGTGACGAAGTGCTGCGGGGTGCTCATGTACGCGATGAACAGCAGCCCGGCATCCAACTGGCCGAAACCATTGATGCCCTCGGTGTAGTTGTAGCCGCGGCGCATGATCTTCACTCCGCCGTTGTTCTCGTGCGCGGCGAGTGCCACGTGGGAGTCGGCGGGTATGACGGTCTTGCCGGTCGCGTTCCTGCTGTGGAAGTTCGGGGTGTCGAACTCTCCGTGGCCCGTCAGCGGGGCCCCGACGTTCTTGGTGCGCCCGAAGATCGACTGCTGGTCGTTGATCGGATCGGCGTCCCACACCTCGATGTTCATCGAGATCTTGCGCACGACCTGGTAGGTGCCACCGCGCAGCCAGGCCTGCTCGGACGCGTCGTCGACCCACACGAACTCGTCGTAGTCGGCGTCGGAGCGTAGGTTGCGGGTGCCGTCCTTGAAGCCCAGCAGGTTGCGCGGGGTCTCCTGCCCCTTCCCGGCGGACGCGCGTCCGAAGCCGAGGACGGCCCAGCGGGTCGTGGCGGTCCCGCGCACCATCCGGGCGAGGTTGCGCACCGCGTGGTAGGCGACCTGGGGATCGTCGGCGCAGGCCTGCAGTGACAGGTCGCCTCCGGAGGACGCGGCGACCAGGTTGTCGCTCGGGAGAGCGGGCAGGTCCGCGAGCAGTGCAGGCTTCTTCGAAGAGAGGCCGAACCGCTCGTCGAACAGGCCGGGCCCCAGACCGACCGTGACGGTGAGACTGGCGGCATCGAGACCGGCCGCCTCACCGGTGTCCTGGCCGATGGCGCCGGGGCGCACGGAGTCGACCTGGCCGATGGGTGCGCCCTTCATCAGCTGCGCGATCGCCGCGGTCCAGCGGGCGAGCAGTACCTGCAGGTCTGAACGCAGGGCACCCTGAGCGAGATCGAAGGTCATGTAGACCGCGTACCGCTGCTGGGGGGTCTTGATCCCCGCGGGCCGCGCTTCGTCGTAGAACGGGTGCTGGGTGCTGAGGTCGACGGTGTCGTGGTCGTCGGGCGCCCCCGCGGCGGACGCCGAACCGGCACCCCACCCGGCCCCCAGCCCGATGGCGGCACCCGCGGCCAGCCCGCCGGCGGCACCCTGGACGAGACGCCGGCGGCCGACGTGGTGACGTGGCTGATCTGCGTCGGTCATCCCTGGGTGGCGACCTTCTCCGCGATGCGGGACAGCGGGTCCTGCAGGCCCTGCACGGTCTGGCTCAGGTTGGCCGCGCTCTTGGTGCGCTGCGCCGGTGTCCACGGCACGAACCCGCCGAGGTCCTTGGAGCTGCGGAAGGTGTTCAGCTGGCCGCTCACCTTCGAGAACTCGGCGCTGATCTGCGCGGTCAGGGCCGGGTCGAGCACGGTCAGGCCGGGCTTGAGGTAGGCGAACGCCTGCTGCGCACCCTCGAGGTTGCCGTTGAAGTCCATCAGGTCCAGGTGGCTGTAGTACTCCTCCTCGCCCTTGATCTTGTTGGACTGCACCTCCTCCAGCAGTCCCGCGGCGCCGTTCGCCAGGTCCTCCGGCTTGTACTTCAGCGTCTTGGCCAGCGTCACGAGTTTGCCGACGTTGCTGTCCAGCTCCGCGGCCAGCTTCTTGGTGTTGGCGGTGATCTTGCCGCTCTGCCATAGGTCGCGCTCGACCGCGTGGAAGCCGTGCCACCCGACCTTCGGATCGAGGTTGGAGGCGCGCATGTCGATCAGGTAGTCCAGGTTGCCCGCGTTGTCGGTGGCCGAGTGTCCGGGCAGCACGAACCCGTCGACGTCGGACTCGATCTTCTCGTAGTAGGGGCGGGCGGCGGCGTACTTCGCCTTCGCCTGCGCCACGTTCCCGGAGTCCACCGCCGTGCGCAGCTGGCCGGTGGCCGTCTTCATCGCGGACAGCTGGGTGTCGACGAAGGTGGCGTAGCCGGCGGTGCCGCTCGCCAGCAGGGCCGACGCGCTGCCGCCGGTCGAGGTCGCCGCCTTGCCGGTGACGGTGAAGTTCTGCATCTCCTTCGTCGCGCCCGGGCAGTAGATCTGGTAGCTGCCGCCGCCGAGGGTCGTGGTGAACTTCACGGCGCCGAGGCCGGGCGCGAGGTTCTCCTTCTCGCCGATGATGCGCTGGTTGCTCTGCAGCTCCAGCTCGGTGATCGCGGTGGCGCTGGTGTTCACGACGGTGAAGGTGACCGGGCCGGCCTTCGCCTGCGGGTGGTCGATCGTGCACGAGTCGCCGGAGGGGCTGTTCGCCAGGGTGATGTGCACCTGCGCGGCGCCGTTGCTCACGGGAGCGGCGTTCGCCGACCCGGTGCCACCGGCGCCGGTGCCCGAGGAGCCGGTGCCCCCACCGTTGGTGCCGCATGCGGCCAACGCGAGCGTTGCGACGCCGGCCACGGCGCTGAGGATTGCAGGGTGCCTAACGGACATCGACGGAGCTCCTGGATCGGGGTGCGGTGGTGGTCGGGGTCTGGTCGGAGGATTCGAGGGGGTGCGGGCGTCGGCGCCACCAGGTGAGCAACACCAGCGCGGCGGCGACGACCAGGGCGACGGGGAGGGTGCGCGACCAGAAGCGGGCTTCGGTGCTGCGAGCGTCGAGCGCGCGGATCGAGGAGGCGACCTTCGACGCGTACGCCGGTCGCACCGACCAGCTCTCGGAAGCGGTACCCGGGTCGTTCAGGGTCAGGGTGCGGCTGCCGGCGAGCCCGCCTCCGCGCAGGCTCAGCACCGTGCGCACGCTCTGCGTCGCATCGACCAGCACCCCGTTGCTGACCCACACGTCGCGCTCGCCGACCCGGGTCCATTGCGCGGTGTACGGGCCGGGGCTCTGTGAGGCGTTGACGCCGACCGGCATCCGGCCGCCGTTCAGGCTGAGCAACTGTGTCGACGTGAGGGAGGACGGTCGACCGGGAAGCGGCCCGGTGAGGGAGGACGTGTGCTGGGCGGTCGAGATGCCCTGGTGCTCGGCCGGCCGGGACGCGCCGAGCGAGTACGTCGATCGTGTGCCCGCGGTGGTCCGGACGAGCGTGTCGCCCGCCAGCCGCGCGGTGCCTGCCGAGCTGCCGTCGCTGGTCAGGGGCGCGCTACGCGGCGCGTCGACACCGGCTGTGGGGTAGGCCGTGGCGAGGACGGCGGCCGCCAGCACCAGCGCCGCGGCGGCACCGAGCCGGATACGGCCGCCTGCGACGGCACCGGCGCGGTGCTTCACAGGCCAGTAGACGAGCAGGGCCATCGGCACCAGGTAGGCGCACCACCCGAGGACCTCGATCAGGCGTGGCCCGGTCGGGATGCCCAGCACACCGGTGAGCAGCGCACCACGCACCGATCCCGCCGGAGCCAGCCAGGTGAGGTCGAGCGTGCGCTGCTGGCCGGCGTTCAGCCAACCTGCCTCGTGGGCGGTGCGCAGCGCGGTCACGACCAGGCCGGCGGCCACCAGGAGCAGGAACGCGCCGGTGAACTTGAAGAACTTCGCGAGGTTGAGCCGGACGCCGCCGCGGTAGATGCCGATGCCGACCGCGACCGCAGCCAGGACGCCCAGCACGGCCCCCGTCGCCGCCAGCGCGGGGTTCGTGGACGCCTGGAACGTCGCGAGCAGGAAGACGGAGGTCTCGAAGCCCTCCTTGAGCACCGCGAGGAAGGCCATCACGGCCAGCGCGCGGCTGGAGCCCGCCCCCAGGGCCTCGCGCGCCGAGCTCTCCAGCTCCTTCTTCAGACCGCGGGCGTGGGTCATCATCCACAGCACCATCCCCGTCACGAAGACCACGGCGACGGCGCCGATGACGGTCTCCATGCCCTCCTGGGCGGCCTGCGGCAGGCTGGACTCGACGACCTTGAGGGCTATGCCGACCGCCGCGCTGAGCAGGAGGGCCAGGGTCACGCCGATCCACAGGGGGCGGAGCGATCGACCGTTCTGCCGCAGGAAGGCCGCGATGATGCCGACGATCAACGCCGCTTCGAGGCCCTCACGCAGGCCGATCACGAATGTCGCGAGCACGTGGATGAACTTCCTTGAGGGGGCCGTCGAGAGAAGGTGAGGCTTACCTTAGCTTGCCTGCACCGGGTATCTCGAATCGCCGCCCTATGAGGTGGCTCACGCAGCCGGTTGCGTTGTGCGGCCTGTGTTTCCAGCAAGCCCCTTCGATGGGCGTCCGCACACCGACGTACGTCGAACGGGTAGGTGACCGAGACGGTCACCTACCCGTTCAGGCGTCCCGTGTCAGAGGTTGATCATGTGGCCGGCGAGGCCTTCGACGGCCTCCTTGACGGCCTCGCCCAGCGTCGGGTGGGCGAACACGTTCCGTGCGACCTCGTCGGCCGTCAGGTCCCACTTCTGGGCCAGCGTCAGCACGGGCAGCAGCTCGGTGACATCGGGGCCGATCAGGTGGGCGCCGATGATCTCGTTGTGCTCGGAGTCGGCGACGACCTTCACGAAGCCGACGGCCTCGCCGAGGCCCTGGGCCTTGCCGTTGGCGGAGTAGGGGAACTGGGCGACCTTGACGTCGTAGCCCTTGTCCTTCGCCTGCTCCTCGGTGTAGCCGAAGGAGGCGATCTGCGGCTGGCAGAACGTCGCCCGCGGGATCATGTCGTAGTCGATCTCGACCGTCTCGGCGCCGGCGATCGTCTCCGCGGCCACGACGCCCATGGCCTCGGCGGTATGGGCGAGCATCAGCTTGCCGGTGACGTCGCCGATCGCGTAGACGCCGTCGAGGTTGGTGCGCCCGCGGCCGTCGATCGCGATGGCGCCGCGCTCGGTGAGCTCGACGCCGATCTCCTCCAGGCCGTAGCCCTGGGTGCGCGGTGCGAAGCCGATGGCCTGCAGCACCTTGTCGGTCTCGATGACCTGCGAGTCGCCGCCGGCGGCGGGGGAGACGGTGACCTTGACCTTCTGGTTCGGGTCGTCGGGGTCCTCGATGCTCTCGACCTTCGTCGACAGCATGACCTTCACGCCGAGCTTCTTGTACTGCTTCAGCAGCTCCTTGGACACCGCCGCGTCCTCGGTGGGCACCATCCGGTCCAGGAACTCAACGATCGTCACGTCGACGCCGAAGTTGCTCATCACGTAGGCGAACTCGACACCGATGGCGCCGGACCCGGCGATCACGATCGAGTCGGGCAGCTCGGGGTCGAGGATCTGCTCCTCGTAGGTCACGACGCGCTTCGACAGTGTCGTGCCGGGGACGAGTCGGGTCGTCGCGCCCGTCGCGATGATGAGGTTGTCGCAGGTGACCTCCTGCGTGCCTCCGTCGTTCAGCTCCACCGACAGCGTCGTGCCGTCCTTGAGGGTGCCCCAGCCGTCGATCTCGGTGATCTTGTTCTTCTTCATCAGGAAGTGCACGCCCTTGACGATGCCCTCGGACACCTTGCGGCTACGGGCGTGCGTCACGTCGTACGCCATGGTCGCGTCACCGGTGATACCGAAGACGGACTTCTCCTTGGTGATCACGTGGGCGAGCTCGGCGTTGCGCAGCAACGCCTTGGACGGGATGCACCCGACGTTGAGGCAGACACCGCCCCAGTACTTCTTCTCCACCACCGCGGTCTTCAGGCCCAGCTGGCTGGCGCGGATCGCCGCGACGTACCCACCGGGACCGGCACCGAGAACAACGACGTCAAAGTGATCAGCCACGACGGGGAACTTTAGTCCCCCCGCAGCAGGGCCTGTGCGAGCGGGACGTCCACCACCAGGGAGTTCAGCAGACCGCCCCGGCACGCCGCCGCGACGGCCCCGGCACGCTCGTCGCCCATGCAGACGCCGATCACATCCGGTATGCCGCGCAGCTGCTGCGCGCTCACCGTGATCAGTCGGCGCGCGAAGGACCCCGACAGCGGGTATCCGTCGACGTCGATGAACACCCCGCTCACCTCCCCGACGGCGCCGGCGACGCGCAGTTCGTCGATCTCGGCGGCCGTCGCAGCCGTGTACAGCGTCGAGAACTCGGGGTCGAAGGCGCCGACCCCGACCACGGCGACCGTGATGGCCGGCACGCGAGCCTGTGCTGCCAGGAACGCGGGGTCGCGCCGCAGCGAGACGGCCGCGGCGGCGTCGGAGGCCACGAACGGTGCGTGGAACCGGTAGGGCCGCCCCCTGCCGAGGGACGCGGCATCGCGCACCACATCGGCCGGCGCCGAGCTGTGGTCCGGTTCCCATCGCGCACCACTCAGCTGGACCACGTCCACCGGAGGCAGGCCGGAGAGGGCCGTCACGGTCGCCGACACCGACCGTGACCAGGGCAGGCCGAGGACGTCGTCGGGGGAGAGCAACGACTGCAACTGCTGCGCGGCCAATGCTCCGAGGCTGCCCCGCCGCTGGTCGACCGTCTCCTCCGGAGCGCTGTCCAGGACCGCGGTCATCTGCAGGTTGAAGGCCCGGGAAAGGTCCTGCGCCAGGTCGTCGCGGGTGGCGTACACCTCGTCGATGTGGATCCGAACGACGCCGGACGCGCGCGCGGACTGCAGGAGTCGCGCCACCTGGAAACGGGAGATGCCGAGTTCACGGCCGATCTCGATCTTGCTGGCGTCCTCGAGATAGAACCGCCGGGCGGCCTCGATCTGCAGGGCACGCACCGCTGAAGGGTGGGGCCTGACCGGCGCATGACCCTCGTCGTTGCCATCGCTCATCGATCCTCTTCCCCGTCGTTACCAAAACGCGACCTGGAGTGCTCGCCATCAAGAATGTGATCTGCGACACTACATGCATATGAGCGGGGAGCGCTCATATGAGCGCTCTCGAGGAGAATGAGTTCATATGCGATCCACACAACGAGTCGCCATCAGCGTTGCGGTCGTCGGGCTGGTCACGGCCGGACTGTCCTCCTGTTCCGCGAGTAGTGGAGGGTCGAGCGGAGGTAGCAAGACCCTCAACGTCCTGATGGTCAACAACCCCCAGATGGAAGCGTTGAAGAAGGTCACGCCGGAGTTCACGAAGGCGACCGGCATCAAGGTGAACTTCAAGGACCTGCCGGAGAACGACCTGCGGTCCACGGCAGCGACCGAGTTCGCTCAGCAGGCCGGTCAGTACGACCTGGCCACCCTGTCCAACTTCGAGATCCCCATCTACGCCAAGAAGGGGTGGGTCGCGGACCTGACGAAGGACACCACCGACGCCAAGTCGACCTGGAACGGCCAGAGCTTCGACCAGAGCGACATCCTGAAGCCGATGGCGGAGTCGCTGACGGTCAACAACAAGATCTACGGCGAACCGTTCTACGGCGAGTCCTCCTTCCTCATGTACCGCAAGGACCTCTTCAAGGCCGCCGGGCTGACCATGCCGGCCAATCCGACCTGGCAGCAGGTCGCCGGGTTCGCGGCGAAGCTGAAGAAGGGCAGCACCGCCGGCATCTGCCTGCGCGGGGCGGTCGGCTGGGGTGAGGTCATGGCCCCGCTCACCACGGTGGTGAACACCTTCGGAGGCACCTGGTTCGACAAGGACTGGAACGCCCAGGTGAACACCGGCGGATTCGCCAAGGCCACGAACTTCTACGTCGACCTGGTGAAGAAGTACGGCGAGCCGGGCGCGGCCCAGGCCGGCTTCACCGAGTGCGACAACGCGATGATCCAGGGCCAGGCCGCCATGTGGTACGACGCGACGTCGGCCGCCGGCACGCTCGTCAGCTCCAAGTACGGCTCGGACATCGGGTACGCGCCCGCGCCCGTCGACCAGACGAAGAGCTCCGGATGGCTCTACACCTGGGCCTGGGGCGTGGAGTCGGCGTCCAAGAAGAAGGACGCGGCGTGGAAGTTCATCTCGTGGGCCAGTGGCAAGGACTACCTCAGCACCGTCGGTGGCCGCACCGGTACCGGGATGGGCTGGGCCAACGTTCCTGCCGGCGCTCGGACCTCGCTCTACAGCAACCCGAACTACCTGAAGGTCGCGAGCAGCTTCGCGCAGCCCACCCTGGCGGCCATCAACTCCGCCGACCCGAACAACACGGGCCGCACCAACCACCCGCCGGTTCCGGGGATCCAGTTCGTCGACGTGGCCGAGTTCACCGATTTCGGACAGAAGGTGAGCCAGGAGATCTCGAATGCGATCGCCGGTAGCACGTCCGTCTCCAGCGCGCTGAACGCGAGCCAGTCGATCGCGCAGGACGGCGTGAAGGCGTACAAGAAGTAATGACTACCGCCAGTCTTGACCCCAGCGGCGCCGTGGCGGCCCCCACGGCGCCGCCGGGAGCGGACCCCGAGACCAAGCGTCGGGCACGCCGGGAGGGATGGAAGCGCCGTCTGCCGCTGATGCCGGCGTTCATCTTCGTCGTCATCATGACGCAGCTGCCGTTCCTCGCGACCATCTTCATCTCCTTCAGCAACTGGACCGCCTTCAGCGGTAACAAGGGGTTCGCGGGACTGGACAACTTCAAGACGGTCTTCCAGGACTCCGACGCCCGCTCGGCGGTGATCACCACCATCGAGCTGACCGTGCTCGTGGTGCTGATCAGCCTCGTGTTCGGCATCGGGATCGCGCTGCTGCTCGACCGGACGTTCAGGGGGCGCGGCATCGTCCGGACGATGATGATCGCGCCGTTCCTGATCGTCCCGGAGGCGGCCGCACTGGTCTGGAAGCACGCGCTGTTCAACGTGCAGTCCGGCTTGTTCAACGGCCTGATCACGCAGTTCTACAACTGGTTCGGCCTGAAGAACCCGCCGCAACCGGACTGGATCACCAGCCACCCGTTGGGCACCATCGTCACGGCCCTGGTCTGGCAGTGGACGCCGTTCATGATGCTGATCATGCTCGCCGGGCTGCAGGGCCGACCGATGGACATCATCGAGGCGGCGCAGGTGGACGGCGCGAACACCTGGCAGATCTTCACCAAGATGACG